>DASWLZ010000056.1:0-37351 GCA_036399975.1 Allosphingosinicella sp. | reverse complement strand
CCGCCCGATATCTCGCCGTAAATACGCTCGCGAAGATCACCCGAATAAGGCTTGCCCATGATCCACCTCCACACACGGTGAATCACAAAGCGGTCCTCAGGGGAATCCCCCCGATTCACTTTTCAGGCACGGTGCTCTAGAGCGTCGGGCGTGATATCTGAATCGTCATCCCGGACTTGATCCGGGATCCACCTTCTTACGCTCCGCCCAAAAAAAGGTGGATGCCGGATCGAGTCCGGCATGACGACCTGATGCGGATTTAAGCACGATGCTCTAGGCGCCTTTTACCCCTCCAACATGTTTCGCATGGTCCCCCTCCCCATCGCCTTCGGCGACAGGGAGGCAAAGAGTCTTCGCCCGCTGCCAAAGCGCCTCCAAGGCGTCAATATCCATATCCTTCAAGGGCGTGCCGGCAATTTCTTCCACCTTGCGGAAGCGCTGCTCGAACCTCGCGGAAGCCTCCCGCAGCGCCGCCTCCGGGTCGATATCGAGGTGACGGGCGTAATTGACGACACTGAAGAGAAGGTCGCCAAGCTCCGCGGAACGCTCCCCGGCGGTGGCGGCATCGTCCAGCTCGCCCAGCTCCTCGTCGATCTTGGCGCGTGGACCGGTCGGGTCGGGCCAGTCGAAGCCGATCCTAGCGGCCCGGCGCTGCAGCTTCTCGGCGCGCTTCAGGGCGGGAAGCGCGAGCGCCACCCCCGCCAGGGCGCTGGGGTCCTCGCCTTGCTGTCGCTCGGCCGCCTTGAGCGCCTCCCAGCCCGGGCTCGCCGCTTCCTCGCCGAAGATGTGCGGGTGGCGGCGGATCATCTTGGCGCAGATCGCCGCCATGACGTCATCCAGGGCGAAGGCGCCGATCTCCTCGGCCATCCGGGCGTGGTAGACGACCTGGAGCTGGAGATCGCCGAGCTCGTCCTTCAGCGCCTTGAGATCCTTGCGCTCGATCGCGTCGGCCACCTCATAGGCTTCCTCGATCGTGTAAGGTGCGATCGTCTCGAAGCTCTGTGCCTTGTCCCACTCGCAGCCGCGGGCCGGATCGCGCAGCCGGCGCATGATCTCGACCAGGTCGGACAGGGAAGCGGACGACATGGACGCGGCTCAATCCTTAAGTGCGATAATATACATTATGTAAAATACTCTCACGGCTTCAGGACCAGCCAATCGCCCTCGACCCCCCAGCCGGACAGCGACGACAGGAAGTTCATGCCGAGCACGTTCATCGGCCCGAAGGCCTCCGAGACGTGGACGGCCAGGTTGCGCCGCTCGATCGTCCCGACCTTGAGCCGATCGGCGCGGGCGCGCCCGACCTGGACCGTTCCGTTCGCCGTCTGGACGACGGCGGGCAGACCGCTCGGAACGATGTCGGCCGCGGCCGCGATGTCGCTGGAGATGCTGGTCGTCGTCGCGCCGCTGTCGACCAGGAAGCGCACCTTCTTACCATTCAGCTCGCCGTTGACCCAGAAATGCCCGTCCATCGACTTGCGGATCCGAAGCTCCCTCCCGGCCTCGACGACCTGCCCCTCGCCGCGTCCCTCGGCCATGACCCTTTTGCCGAGCGCCATGAAATCGTCCTTCAGGGTGAAGGCGACGAAGGCGGCGAGGAAGATCAGGACCCAGCCGGCGAACATCTTGAGCCCCTGCCCGATCGGGATCCGGCGCACCATCAGCGCGCTGACGACCAGCACCAGGACTCCCAGCAAATAGAGGAAGCTGACCGCCTGATCGCCGTCGCTCAAAACCGGATCTCCATGCCGTCATAGGCGGGCTCGACCCCCGGCGGCAGCTCGTCCACCAGGGTCTGGTAATCCATTGAATTATCGAGGTGGGTGAGAAGCGCGCGCCTGGGCCGAAGCCGGGCGATCCACTCCAGCGCGAGGTCGAGATGAGGATGGGTCGGGTGCGGCCGGCGCCGCAGGCTGTCGACGATCCACAGGTCGATGCCTTGGAACCGGATCTCCATCTCCGGTGTCAACTCGTTGAAATCGGTAGAATATACCACCGAGCAGCCCCCTGCGTCGAAACGCAGCCCGGCGGTTGTGATGTCGCCGTGCGGCTGGTCGACCACCTGCACCGAAATACCGTTCAGATTCATATGGTCGGGGAGCAGATTGCCCTCGGCCACGGCCGGATAGCCGCTCTTGCCGTCGAAGGCGTAGGCGAAGCGATGCTTCAGGCTCTCGAGGGTCTCGAGGCGGGCATAGCCGGCGACGGGCCGGCCGCGGGCGTGGTAGAGCTGGCGCAGGTCGTCGATGCCGTGGCAATGATCGGCATGGTCGTGGGTCCAGATGACCCCGTCGACGCCGGTGACGTTGGCGTCGAGCAGCTGCTCGCGAAGGTCCGGCCCGGTGTCGACCAGGATCCGGGCGTTGTTGTGGCTGACCAGGATCGAGACCCGGCGGCGGCGGTTCCTCGGGTTGGAGGGATCGCAAAGGCCCCAGTCGTTGCCGACCCGCGGCACTCCGCTCGACGTCCCGGAGCCGAGGATGGTGACCTCCATCAGGCCGCCTTGCTGAAGAGATTGCGGAAGTTGAGGCTGGTGCGCTCCGCGAGGGATTCCATCTCCTCCCCCCGAAGCCCGGCCAGGAAGCGGGCGGTGTCGGCGACGAAGGCCGGCTCGCAGGGGCGCCCGCGGTGGGGCACCGGGGCGAGGAAGGGAGAATCGGTCTCGATGAGAAGTCGGTCGGAAGGGATCATCTTCGCCGAAGATTGCAACTCTTTGGCATTTTTAAAGGTCACGATGCCCGAGATCGACACGTAGAGGCCGAGATCGAGCGCCTTGTCGGCGAAATCCTGGCTTGCGGTGAAGCAGTGGATGACTCCCGGATAAGCCCCCTTCCCCATCTCGTCGGAGAGAATGGCGTAGGTGTCCGCCTCCGCTTCCCTCGTATGGACGATGATGGGAAGCCCGGTCTCCCTAGCCGCGGCGATATGGGCCCGGAAGCTGGCCCGCTGCCGGTCGCGGTCCGAATGGTCGTAATAATAATCGAGTCCGCTCTCGCCGATCCCGATCACCCGGGGATGCCCGGCCCGCTCCACCAGGGTCGCCGTCTGAACGTCGGGATGGGCGTCGGCCTCGTGGGGATGGATCCCGACCGAGGCCCAGACGTCCGGCTCCCGCTCGGCGAGGCCGATCACCTCGTCCCATTCCGACTGCCGGGTCGAGATGTTGAGCATGGTGCCGACCCCGGCCGCCCGGGCGCGGTCGAGCACCGCCTGCTGCTCCTCGACCAGGCCCTTGTAGTTGAGGTGGCAATGGCTGTCCGTGAACATGAGGCTCCTTAGCCCCATCCCCTCCCCTTCGCGCAAGCGCCGTCTCGACCCCTCGGCCACGCCCGGGGCCCGGCGATCCGGCGGCTCGTCGCAATTTCGTCGCTCGCGACGATCATGAGTGTGGCGCGAGGACCGGCTTCTGCTAGGGAGCGGCTCGGCGAGTTGATGCAGGTTAATGCTTACCCGCATGGGGGTGCGGGCGGGGGACGAGATTGTACTGGCATGAAGAGTTGCATCGGGCTGAGGCCGTCGGGTCCGCCCGCGCTTCCACCCCCGGTCCGCGCCTCGCGGTGGTCATCCCCTCCTTCCGGGCGGCGGCGACGATCGGCGGAGTGCTTCGAGGCATCGGCCCAGAGGTGGGGCGTATCTATGTCGTCGACGACGGATGCCCCGACTCGACCGGCGAGCGGGCGCTTCGCGAGCATGGCGATTCCCGCCTGACGGTGCTTCGCAACGGCCGAAACCTCGGGGTCGGCGGAGCGATGAAGCATGGCTACCGCCGGGCGCTGGCCGACGGCGCCGACATCGTCGTCAAGCTGGATGCGGACGGGCAGATGGACCCGGGCCACATATCCCGACTGGTCGCGCCGCTTCTGGCGGGCGCCGCCGACTATTCGAAGGGCAACCGATTCGCGCCGCGGGAGAGGATGCCGGCGGGCAGCCCGCCGCGCGCGCTCTCGGCCATGCCCTGGGCCCGGCTGGCCGGCAACGTCCTGCTCTCCGCCCTTCACCGGGCCGCGACCGGCTATTGGCGGATCGGCGATCCGGCCAACGGCTACACCGCCATCCACGCCCGCGCGCTCGAGCGGATCGGAGTCGAGGCCCTGGCCGACTGCTACTACTTCGAGACCGACATGCTGTTCCGGCTGAACCTGGTCGACGCCGTCGTCGCCGACGTCCCCCTCCCCGCCTGCTATCCGGGATCGGGAAGCAACCTCAGCCTGTGCCGGGTGGCGCCCCGGTTCGCCTGGATGACCGCCAACCGCTGCCTTCGCCGCCTCCCGCTCAAATACTTCCGGGGCGACTGGGATCTCGGCTCCCTCAAGCTCGCTTCGGCTCTGGCGATGATTTCCCTGGCGGCGGGTCTCGCCGGTTGGCGGTGGCTCGGCCCCTCCTCCCTCGCCGGCCGGCCCGGCGGAGCCGAGCTGGCCTGCCTGCTGATCGGCCTCGCCCTGCTCGCCGCCGCCGCGCTCTACGATGCGAGCAAGGCCTCGCGGGTGCCGCTTTCGCGCCGAGGCCCGGCCTGCTGAATGGCCGTGGTGAGGGCCATGCTGGAGCGCCTCGCCGGCACCCGGCCGCCGAGCCTGTGGCTGGCGGCCCTGCTGATCGCCCTCGCCCACGGCGCCTATACGGCGGCGGCGGGAATCGTGATGTCCCCCGACAGCGTCACTTACGCTTATTGGTCGGGACGGATGATCGAGCTCGGGTTCGACTATCCCGCGCTCCTCGCGGAGGCGAAGACGACCTTCCCGCCACTGCTCTACGTCCTGTTCGGGACCCTTCTCGCCCTCCTTCGCCTGGTCTTCGGCGAAGGCTGGGCGGCCGCGCTCGTCCTGCTCAACCTTGCGGCGCATGTCGGCCTGGGCACGCTGCTCGTCCGGCTGGCGGTGCGGCTGACGGGCAGCGCTCCGGCCGGATGGGGGGCGCTGCTGCTCTTCCTCGGCTGCTTCGACCTCGTCGCCTGGATCCCCTACGTTCTTTCCGATCCGACCTTCGTCTTCCTCGCCTTCGCCGTCTTCACCCTCGCCGCGCGCCGGATCCTCGTCGAGGCGAGGCGCTGGCTGCCCGTGCTCGGGCCGGCCGCGCTCGGGGTCTTCTACCGGCCCACGGGCATGGTCCTGATCCCGGATCTTCTCTGGGCGGCGTACCTGTCCAGGTCAGGGAGGACGGTCCGGCCGGGTCCGCTCCTGGCGGCGCTGGCGGCGGCGGGCCTGGCTACGGCGCTGGTCTTCGCCTGGTTCATGCAGGACCCCTCGCGATGGCCGCTGGAGGCGCTGTCGGGCGCCTTCCGCACCGTCGCCGGCGAATATGCCCTCGGCGAGGTGGTGAGCGCGCGGCCCGAAACCTACCATGGCCCGCCCGCCGCACTGACCGACTATCTCCTGATCTCCGCCGACCGCTTCATTCACTTCTTCGCGATCGGAGCGGCGGATTTCAGCGTCGCCCACTGGCTCGTCCAGCTGGCCTTCTTCCTCCCCGTCTACGGGCTGGCCGGCTGGCTCGCCGTCGCCCTGTGGCTCGGCCGGACCCCGTTCGGGGAGACCGAGCGCAAGGTCTTCCTGGCGGCCTTCGGGGCCGTGCTTTCCTACGCTCTGTTCCACGCTCTGGTGCAGGTGGATTTCGACTGGCGCTATCGAGGGCCGATCCTCCCCCACCTCATCCTGCTCGCCGCCGGCGGAATCGCGGGCCTCGTCCGGCCGGAGCGGGCGCGATGACCGGCCGGGGCCTCTATCTGTTCAGCGTCGATGTCGAGGATCCCCGGACCGGCGTCAGCGGAGGCGAATCGCTGCCGCCGCGAGTGCCCGAGATGGTCGACCTCTTCCTCCAGTTCCTCGACCGAAGCTCGGCCAAAGGCACGTTCTTCGTCGTCGGCGAGGTCGCGCGCCGCCATCCGGAGGTGATCGGCCGGATCGCCGTCCTCGGCCATGAGCTTGGCTGCCATTCGGACACGCACATACCGCTCGACCGGCTGGGCCAGGCGCGCTTCCGCGAGGATCTGCGCCGCAATCTCGACTCGCTCCACTCCGCCGGGGCAGGCCCGATCCTCGGCTATCGAGCGCCCTGCTTCTCGGCGACCGCGGAGACGGGGTGGATGTACGAGGCGCTGTCCGGGCTCGGCTTCGCTTATTCGAGCTCCGTTCTCCCGGCGCGCAACCCGAAATATGGCCGGCCCGGTTTCGGCGCCGAGCCGCGCCTGATCGACGACGTCCTGGAGCTGCCCGTCACCCTCCTGCCCTACGGCTGGCTGCCGGTGCCGTTCGGGGGCCTCTATTTCCGGGTGCTTCCGCGCCCGCTGCTCCGTCTCGCCCTTGCGAGCCGGATGCGCGGGGGCGAGCCCGTGGCCAGCTACCATCATCCCTATGACGCCGACACCGAGCAGGATTTCACCCATGCCGGGTTCCGCCGCTGGAGCCCGTTCGACCTGCTGATGCGGGCCAACCGGGGCGACGTCCTGCCGAGGCTCGAGATGGTGCGCAGGCTCGGCTTCGCCTTCGGCCCCTACGGCGCCTACGCCGCCGGGCTGCGCGAGACCTGGGGGAAGGGAGAAGGATGACGCTCGAGGATCCCTACCGGCTGGTGCCGCTGACCATGAGCGGGGAGGAATTCGGGGCTCTCTCGGCGCTTATGCTGCGTGTCTTCCCGAGGGCTCGCCACCTGACGCCCCGCTACCTGGCCTGGCTCTATGCGCAAAACCCGGACGGAGAGGCAGTCGCCTTCAGCGCCTTTGCCGACGA
This sequence comes from Allosphingosinicella sp., assembly GCA_036399975.1. Taxonomy (GTDB): domain Bacteria; phylum Pseudomonadota; class Alphaproteobacteria; order Sphingomonadales; family Sphingomonadaceae; genus Allosphingosinicella. The sequence goes on along the minus strand of DASWLZ010000056.1, from coordinate 30,629 downwards.
TTCCCTGGTCGGGCATCTCGGCGGAATGGCTCTGACCGCCCGGATCGAGGGCGAGGTCCGGCGCGGTTTGCTCCTGCTCAACAGCGCCGTCCATGCCGATCACCGGCGGCGCAGCCTGATGAGCCGGCTCAGCGAGGCCATCTTCGCCGAGGGTGCCAGGCGCGGCTTCAGCTTCTCCATCTCGACCGGGAACCGCTACAGCAGCAAGCCGCTCCTCACCCGCTACCAGCCCGTGGGCCTGCTCGAGGCCAGGATCGGAATCGGCTGGCCCCGGCGCGGCGATTCCGCCGCCTCGCCAAGCTTCGAGCGGCTCTGGAGCGAGCAGGCGCTGAGCTGGCGCCTGGCCAATCCCGAGCGGCTTTATTCGATCCGGCGCCTTGGCGACGGGATTTCGGTCAGCGCGGAGACCGGCCTGCCGGGAATCGCCGCCCTCCTCTACCAGGGGCCCGGCCGTGCTCCGCCCGCCGAGAGCGCGGGGCCGCGGCCGCTCGGCGTCTGGCTCGGCCGCGACCCGGGGATCGCCTGGGGCCGCTCGGCCTTCCTGCCGATCCCGGAGCGGCTTCGGCCCTCGCCGCTCAACCTGTTCTTCCGCGACCTGACCGGCGGCGGCTTCGTTCCCGAGGCGGGCCGGCTGGTCTTCCAGGCACTCGACTTCGACGCCTATTGAACTTGGCCGGGTTGCCGCCGCGCGACCATCGGCTATGCAGGCCGGAAGGAGCCTTGGGGAGGGTGCCATGACCGACAATCGTTTCGATCAGACCGACAGCGGCCCGCACGGGACGATGCTCGGCGAGGCCATAGACGGGGCGGTTCGCAAGATCACGACCGGGATCGTCATCGCCGGCGCGATCGTCGGCCTCGCAATCTATTCGCGGCCGGGGCCGCCGCGCTACGACGCCTTCGCCTTCGGCGACCGAATCGTCCGGGTGGACGGGCGAACCGGGACGATCATCGCCTGCGAGGGGAACCGGACCTGCCAGCTGGTGCTTCGGCGAGGCCAGCGGCTGACCCGGATCAGGCGGACCGACGCGCTCCCCGCCCCCGCCCCAGCCCCCGCTACGCCTCTTCCGGCAGCTCCAGCCGCGGGAAAATAGGCGTAGGCGCCGACAAGGCGAGGCCGGCGGCGGCGAGCCTGGCGTAGCGGCCCGTGTCGGCGAGGGCCGTGAAGTCGCGCGCCTGCGCCGGAACCCCCATCTGGTCGAGAAGCCTGGTCGCGGATTCGGGAACGACGGGGGCGATGGCGATGGCGAGGTCGACGATCGCCTCGCACAAGGTGGCGAGCACCGCGGTCATCCGCTCCGGATCGGTCTTGCGCTGGGCCCAGGGCGCCTGGGCGTCGATATATTGGTTGCAGGCGAAGACGGCGCGGATCCAGGCCTCGATCCCCTGGCTCAGCTGAAGGTCGGCGAAGAGGGTCGGAAGGTCAAGCGCGGTCGTCCGGCGAACCAGCGAGAGCAGCTCCTCGTCCGCCCCCTCCCCTCGCCCGCCGGAAGGCAGGGCGCCGCCGCAATTCTTGAAGATGAACGACAAGGTCCGCTGGGCGAGGTTGCCGAAGCTGTTGGCGAGATCGGCATTGACCCGGGCCACGATCGCCTCAGGGCTGTAGCTTCCATCCTGGCCGAAGGTGACGTCGCGCATCAGGAAATAGCGGACCGCGTCGGCGCCGAAGCGGTCGATCAGCTCCGCCGGAGCGACGACGTTGCCGGCGGACTTGGACATCTTCTCGCCGCGGAGCAGGACATGGCCGTGGCCGAACACCTGGCGTGGAAGCTCGAGGCCCGCCGACATCAGGAAAGCGGGCCAGTAGACGGCGTGGAAGCGCACCACGTCCTTGCCGATGACGTGGATATCGGCTGGCCAGAACCGCTTGTAAGCCTCTGATTCCGTGTCGGGATATCCGACCCCGGTAATATAGTTGGTGAGCGCGTCGAGCCAGACGTACATGACGTGCCGCTCGTCGCCCGGGACCTTGACCCCCCAGTCGAAGCTGGTGCGCGAGACGGACAGGTCGGAGAGGCCGCCCTCGACGAAACGGAGCACCTCGTTGCGCCGGCTCTCCGGGCGGATGAAGCCCGGGTTCCCGGCATAATGAGCGAGCAGCCGGTCCTGATAGGCGGAGAGCCGGAAGAACCAGCTCTCCTCCACCGTCCACTCGACCGGGGTGCCCTGCGGCGAGAGCTTCTCGCCATCCTCGCCCGGGCTGAGCTCGCCCTCGTCGTAATAAGCCTCGTCGCGGACCGAGTACCAGCCTTCGTAGCGGCCCAGATAGAGGTCGCCGCGCTCGGCCATCGCCTCCCAGATCGCCTGGCTGGCGCGGTGGTGGGCAGGCTCGGTGGTCCGGATGAAGCGATCGAACGAGATATCAAGCCGCTCGTCCATATCCCTGAAGATGGACGACATTTCATCGGCCAGAGCCGCCGGCTTAATGCCCCGCTCGCGCGCCGCCTGAGCCATTTTGAGGCCGTGCTCGTCGGTGCCCGTCTGGAAGAAGACGTCGCGGCCCATGGCGCGCTGGAAGCGGGCGATGACGTCGGTCGCGACCGCCTCGTAGGCATGGCCGATATGGGGCGGCCCGTTGGGATAGTTGATCGCTGTGGTGATGTAGAAAGGCTCGGCCATTCGGAGCCCTTAGCGGCTCGAAGCCAGCGATGCGAGCATGCCGGCGAGCTCGAACACGACGCTCTCGGGCTCGAGCGAGAGGCCGCGGGCGCTCGAGGCGAGGCCCTGGGCCTTCTCCCAGGTGCCGAGCGCATGGGCGAGGGCGGGGCCTCGACGGGACTTCGCCTCGGCGGCGATGACGGATGGCGCGCGGGCCAGGAAGGCTTCGTAGCGGGGCTGGGCGGATTTGAGGGCGAGGCTCTGGGCGAGGGCGGAGCGGCGGGCGTTGGCGGGATCGCCCTCGCGGATCAGCTCGGCCATGACCTTGTCGAGACCGGCGATATCGAGGCCCCGCCAGGCCAGCGCCCGTCCCGGCGAGCCGTTGCCCGCCGCGACCAGGTCCCCGATCTCCCTCTCTTCCGCGTCCGGGAGCGCGGCGCGCAGGGCGGACGTCATGGCGTCGCCCTCGAGGGGGGCGAGGCGAAGCAGGCGGCACCGGGAGCGGATCGTGGGGAGGAGCCGCTCGGGGGCATGGCTGACCAGGAAGAAGACGCTGCTGGGCGGCGGCTCCTCGAGGTTCTTGAGCAGGGCGTTGGCGGCGTTGCGCTCGAGATCGTCGATCGAATCGACGATCACCGCCCGCCAGGGGGAAAGCGAGGCCGTCGTGTTGAACAGGCGCTGCAGCGATCGCACCTGGTCGACGTTGATGTTGCGGGCGAGCTCGCCGGTCGAGCTGCTCTCGCGAGCGAGCCGCTCGAGACGCATCAGGTCGGGATGGCTTCCGGCGGCGGCGAGGCGGGCGGCGGGATGATCGTCGGGAACGTCGAGCCCTGGCGAATCGACCGGCCCTTGCCCCTGCGCCAGGACCCGCAAGGCGGCTTTCGCGGCGAACAGCGCCTTGCCGACGCCCTGCGGCCCCGAGATCAGCCAGGCATGGTGGAGCCGACCCGAACCGAGCGCGTCGCGAAAGGCGGCAACGGCGGGGTCGTGGCCGAAGAGGGGGCTCATGGCCTCCCCTCCCTGGAAGGGAGGGGCCGGGGGTGGGTCCGCCGAAGGCGGCCGAAACTCGGATTCAGCAGAAAGTCTCGCTGCGCTCGCCTACCCACCCCTAGCCCCTCCCTTCCAGCGAGGGGACGAGATCCTCCACGGCGGCGAGCAGCCTTGCCGTCACATCCCCGGCCGATCCACCCGCATCCACCCGGCGGAAGCGTTCCGGCTCGTTCTTCGCAAGCTCCGAAAATGCCCGGGCCACCCGCTCGTGGAACCCGCCTCCCCTGCCCCCGATCCGGTCCGATCCTGCGGCGTCGCGGACGCTGAGCCTTTCCGCCGCAGCGTCGGGCGGAAGCTCCAGCAGCAGGGTCCTGTCGGGAAGGAAGCCGCCGCTGCCGATCTCGTGAAGCCGCCGGACCGTCTCGATGCCGACCCCCGCCGCTCCGCCCTGATAAGCGAGCGAGCTGTCCAGGAAGCGGTCGCTGAGCACCCAGGCGCCGCGCTCGACGGCGGGACGGATCGTCTTTGCGACATGGTCGGCTCGGGCGGCGGCAAAGAGCAGCGCCTCCGCTTGCGGAGTCCAGCGGTCGTCTCCGCCCTCCAGCAGCAGCTTCCGGATCGCCTCGGCGCCGGGGCTGCCGCCGGGCTCCCTTGTCTCGACGACCTCCAGGCCGTGGCCGCGAAGCGCCGCGGCCAGGGCCTTGAGCTGGGTCGACTTGCCCGCCCCCTCCCCGCCTTCGAGGCTGATGAAGCGGCCGGGCACCTCTAGCCGAACAGCGACGTCAGGCCGTTCCACATGCGGCCGAAGAAGCCCGCCTCGCCCACCGCGTTCGAGGCGACCAGGGGCATGGTCTGGGGCGGGGTGTCGGCGGTCGTGACGACGAGGTCGGCGACATGCTGGCCCTTGGCGATCGGAGCCTTGATCGGGCCGTTATAGACCACCTTGGCCCGGATGCTTCCCGCGGCGCCCGCCGGAAGGGTGACGGCGATGCTTCGCGGCGCCACCAGCGGGACGAGATCGTCGCCGCCGCCCTGGACCTGGGCGTCGGCCACCTTCTCGTTCTGCTTGAACAGAGGCTGAGACTTCCAGGCTCGGAAGCCCCAGTCCATGAACTTGACCGATTCCTCGATCCGCTGGTTGAAGCTTCCCAGGCCTGCGACGACCATGATGATCCGCCGCCCGCCCTGCTCGGCCGAGCCGGTGAAGCCGTAGCCGGCTTCCGCGGTGTGGCCGGTCTTCAGGCCGTCGGCGCCCTGCACCCGCCCGAGCAGCGGGTTGCGGTTGCCCTGGGTGATCGGGGCTCCGGCGCCCAGGGTCTTGCCCCAGGTGAATTCCTTCTTCTGGTAGAAGGCCTTGTAGAGCTCCGGTGTCTCCTGGATGGTCGCGGCGGCCAGTTTGGCCAGGTCGCGGGCGGTGGTGAAGGTGACGCCCGCGTCCGGCCAGCCGTTGGTGTTGCCGAAATTGGAGTTGGTCATCCCCAGCCTTTTGGCCTCGGCGTTCATCAGCGCCGCATAAGCAGGCTCGGTGCCGGCGAGGCATTCGGCGAGGACGACGGTGGCGTCGTTGCCGGAGAGGGTGACGATGCCGTGGAGGAGGTTCTCGACGCTGACCGTCTCGCCGGGCGACAGGAACATGGTCGAGCCGGCCTGCGGCCCGTGCCACTGGCGCCAGGTCTCGGGACGGACCTGGCACATCTTGTCCAGCTTCGCCTCGCCCCGCTTGATCATGTGGAAGGCGAGATGGGTCGTCATCATCTTGGCCATCGAGGCGGGCGGGATGCGCCGGTCCGGATCCTTGGTGTAGAGGACCGCGCCCGAGCTCAGGTCGACCATGTAGGCGACCGGGGCGGCCGTTTCGAAAGGCGGCGCGGCAGCCGTGGCGGGGAGCGCCGAGGCGGTGGCAAAAGCGATTACGAACAGGCTGTTGCGGATCATGGCTGAGACAATTCCTCTGACGATAGGACGCTTCGGCCGAGCGTTCGGCCCCTGCTTAACCCCTGCCGGAGCGCGGCGCCAGACGGATCAGCGCGCGATCGCGTCGGCGAGCAGACCGACCGACAAGGCATAGAAGTTGGAGCAATTGTAATCGAGGATGCTTCGGTAGTTGGTGGTGAGCAGATAGGCGGTCGCCCCCGGCCCGTCGGGCTCGATCAGCGACGCCATCTCCGTCTCGCGGGGCCAGACCCCGCTCTGAGCCACGAGGCCGAGGCGGCGCCATTCGCCGATCGTCTGCCAGCGGCTGTGGCGTTCGAAGACCCGCGGGCAGCGCGGCGCCCGCATCGGGTTGCGAAGCCGGGCGCGGTCGAGCCCCGGCGGAACCCGAACCGCGACTCCCCAGGGCACCCCCGACCGCCAGCCGGCGTTGTTGAGGTAATTGGCGATCGAGGCCAGCGCGTCGGGCTCGCTTCGCCAGATGTCGGAGCGGCCGTCGCCGTCGCCGTCCACGCCCAGCCGAAGCCAGACCGACGGGAGGAATTGCGGGTGGCCGGTGGCGCCGGCCCAGCTGCCCTTCAGGCGGTATCTCGGCACTCCGCGGTCGATCATCTTCAAGGCGGCGACGAACTCGTCGGAGAAGAGCTGGCGGCGGCGGCCGTCATAAGCGAGCGAGGCGAGCGAGTTGAGCAGGTCGAAATTGCCGGTAACGGCGCCGTAGCTCGTCTCATGGCCCCAGATCGCGACGAGGACCGACGGAGCGACCCCGTAGCGCCGGCCGATCGCCTGGAGCCGCGACAGGTTGGCGGCATAGCGGCGCTGGCCGGCCGCGATCAGCGCCGGGGAGACGTGGCGGGCGCGATAGGGCGCGAAGGGCGGATTGGCGTTGCTTCCCGGCCGGCCGCCGGGCTGGGCCTGGTCGAGCTCGACGGTGCGGGAGCTGAAGACGAGGTTCGGGAAGACGCTCGCGATCGTCGCCTGGCTCACGCCCGCCCGCCGCGCCTGCGCCTCGAGCTGCGGCAGGTAGGCGACGAAGCCGGGCTGGCTGAGCCCGGACTGGGCCGGCGCGGAGCTCGACAGAGGCAGCAGTGACGCCGCCAGGGCCAGGGCCGCCATCCCCCTCAACATACGCATACATTCGTCTCCCACTCGGCGCCCCTGATGCCACAGGGGCGAAGGCGCCGATACTCGGCTCGCCGCGCGGGCTGCACGAGCGGCCCCGCGGAGCCGTCATTCCGGCGAAAGCCGGAATCCATGAACACCGCCGCTCGGAGATTTCTCTCAGGGTCCGTGTTCATGGATGCCGGGCCGAGCCCGGCATGACGAGAAGGCTGTTCAGCCGAAACCATCTTCGGCTAGAGCGGCCGCCATCTTGGACAGGTGGCCGAGTGGTTTAAGGCAGCGGTCTTGAAAACCGCCGTGGGTGCAAGCCCACCGTGGGTTCGAATCCCACCCTGTCCGTACCATGCGAAGGGAAAGTGATGGCCGAGGCGGCGATTGGCAGGTTCGACTGGGAGGATGCGTTCGCGCTCGAGGCCCAGCTGTCGGACGAGGAAAGGCTCGTTCGCGACACGGCCCGGGCCTATGCCCAGGAGAAGCTCCAGCCGCGGGTGACCGAGGCCTTCCTCGACGAGGAATTCGACCGCGATATCATGTCGGAGATGGGCGAGCTCGGGCTGCTCGGGGCCACCATCTCGCCCGAATATGGCGGGGCCGGGCTCAATTACGTCAGCTACGGTCTGGTCGCGCGGGAAGTGGAGCGGGTCGACAGCGGCTATCGGTCCGCGATGAGCGTGCAGTCGTCGCTCGTCATGCACCCGATCAACGCCTACGGATCCGAGGCGCAGAAGCGCAAATGGCTTCCCGGCCTCGCGACGGGCGAGCTGATCGGCTGCTTCGGACTCACCGAGCCCGACGCCGGCTCGGATCCGGGCGGGATGCGGACCCGGGCGCAGAAGGTGGACGGCGGCTATCGCCTTTCGGGCTCCAAGATGTGGATCACCAACTCGCCGATCGCCGACGTCTTCGTCGTCTGGGCGAAGTCGGACGCGCATGACGGCAAGATCCGCGGCTTCCTGCTCGAGAAGGGGATGAAGGGCCTCTCCGCCCCCAAGATCGGAATGAAGCTGAGCCTTCGAGCCTCGATCACCGGCGAGATCGTCATGGACGAGGTGGAGGTGCCGGAGGAGGCGCTGCTTCCCAACGTCTCCGGTCTCAAGGGGCCGTTCGGCTGCCTCAACCGGGCCCGCTACGGCATCGCCTGGGGCTCGATGGGTGCGGCCGAGGCCTGCTACCACGCCGCCCGGACCTACACGCTCGACCGCAAGCAGTTCGGCCGGCCGCTCGCCGCCACCCAGCTCGTCCAGATGAAGCTCGCCAACATGATCACCGAGATCACGCTCGGCCTCCAGGCGGCGCTTCGGGTCGGCCGGCGGATGGACGAGGGCGAGCTGATCCCCGAGACGATCAGCCTCATCAAGCGCAACAATGTCGGCAAGGCGCTCGATATCGCCCGGGTCGCCCGCGACATGCACGGCGGCAACGGCATCTCGGCCGAGTTCCAGGTCATGCGGCATGCCGCCAACCTCGAGACCGTCAACACCTACGAGGGGACCCATGACGTCCACGGACTGATCCTGGGGCGGGCGATCACGGGGATCTCGGCCTTTTGACGATGCGGGCCGCCGGCGCGAACCGCACCGTCACCCCAGCGAAGGCTGGGGTCCCGAGGGGTGAAGACCGCCCGCACCTTTCACCCACCGGGGCCCCAGCCTGCGCTGGGGCGACGGCTGGTGGATAAGCCCCTCGCCGGCCTCAAGGTGGTCGAGCTCGCCCGGATCCTCGCCGGGCCCTGGGCCGGGCAGCTGCTCGCCGATCTCGGCGCCGAGGTCGTCAAGGTCGAGCGTCCCGAAACGGGCGACGATACGCGCCACTGGGGCCCGCCCTTCGCACCCGACGGCGCCTCGGCCTATTTCCACAGCTGCAACCGGGGCAAAAGCTCGGTGGCGATCGACCTCGAGACTGCGGAGGGCCAGGCGCAGGTGCGAGCCCTCGCCGCCGAGGCCGACGTCCTGATCGAGAATTTCAAGGTGGGCGGGCTGGCGAGATACGGGCTCGACCACCCTTCCCTCTCCGCGATCAACCCGCGCCTCGTCTATTGCTCGATCACCGGCTTCGGCCAGACCGGCCCCTATGCCGGCCGGGCGGGCTACGACTTCATCATCCAGGGCATGGGCGGCGCGATGTCGCTGACCGGCGAACCCGACGGGGCGCCGCAGAAATCGGGAATCGCCTATGCGGACCTGTTCACCGGGCTCTACGCCGGCGTCGCCATCCTCGCCGCGCTGAGGGAGCGAGACCGGAGCGGCAAGGGCGCTCATGTCGACATGGCCCTGCTCGACACTCAGGTCGCCGTGCTCGCCAACCAGGCGCTGAACTGGATGGTCTCCGGAGTCGTTCCCTCCCGAATGGGAAACGGCCACGCCAATCTGGTCCCCTATCAGGCCTTCCGGGCCGCCGACGGCGAGCTGATCGTGGCGGTCGGCAACGATGCGCAATTCGAGAGGCTGTGCGGTCTGCTGGGCCTCGGCGAGCTGGCGGCGGACGAGCGCTTCCGCACCAATCCGGCGCGGGTGGTGAACCGCGAGGCGCTGATCCCGATATTGGAAGCGTCGATCGGCCGGCGAGGGCTGCGGGAATTGTCGGAAGCGCTCGAGGCCGCGGGAATCCCGGCCGGGCCGATCAACGCCGTCGATGCGGTGTTCGCCGACCCGCAGGTCGTGCATCGCGGGCTCCGGATCGACGGTGCGACGCCCGGCCTGGCCTCCCCCATCGTCATCGACGGAAAACGGCAGGTGGCCCGGCGCCCCGCCCCTCCCCTGGGCGGTCCGTAGCCGTGCTGACGCAATATGGGGTCATCCCGGTCCGCCGCTCGGACGACGGCGCAATCGAGGTGCTGCTCATCACCTCGCGCGACACCGGGCGCTGGGTCGTCCCGCGCGGCAACCCCATCGCCGGCAAGAGCCCCGCCGAATCGGCGGCGCAGGAGGCCTTCGAGGAGGCCGGGATCGTCGGGCCGGTCGAGACCGAGGCCCTGGGCAGCTATTCCTACGAGAAGCGCCGCCGCCTCGGAGCCCTGGTCCCGGCCGTGGTCCACCTGTTCCGGATGAGCGTCGATCGGGAACAGGACGAATGGCCCGAGAAAGGGCAGCGCGAGCGGCGCTGGTTCCCAGCCGAGGAAGCGGCGGGCGCGGTGCATGAAGCCGAGCTTGCGCAGCTGATCCGGAGCCTGTCCCTCGACATGTCACAAAAGTGAAACAAATTCCCCACGGCCCGTGCTAGGGGGCCGCATCCGTTCAGGGGGAAAGAGATGCTGAGCCTGTTCCGTCGAATGATGCCGAAGGAAGAAGGCTTCTTCGACATGTTCGAGCGCCATGCCGTCACTCTGGTCGGCGGCGCCGAGGTGATGAGCCGGATGTTCGCCAAGGAGGAGGGGATCGAGGAGGCCTGCCGCCAGATCTCGAAGTTCGAGCATCAGGCCGACGACGTCACACGCGAGGTGCTCTCCGCCGTTCGGCGCACCTTCATCACCCCGTTCGACCGGAGCGCGATCACCGACCTGATCTCCTCGATGGACGACGCGATCGACGAGATGCAGAAGACGGCCAAGGCGATCACCCAGTTCGAGGTCGCCCATTTCGAGCCGCAGATGCGCGACATGGCCGCGCTCGCCGAGCAGGGCGCGAGGCTGGTGAACGAGGCGATGCCGCTGATGCGCAAGATCGGCGCCAACCACCTCGCCCTCGACAAGATCACCGAGCAGATCGTCCATCTCGAGGAGGAGGCCGACCATCTTCACGACGCGGGCCTGAAGGCGCTTTTCCTGAGGCATCGCGACGGCAATGCGATGGGCTATATCGTCGGGCGCGAGATCTACAGCCACCTGGAAAGGGTCCTCGACCGGTTCGAGGACGTGGCGAACGAGATTTCCGGCGTCGTCATCGATCACGCCTGAAGGACAGACCATGCACGAGCTGGCCCTGCCTTTACTCATCGGCCTCATCGCCATCGCCTTGGCGTTCGACTTCCTGAACGGGCTCCACGACGCCGCCAACTCGATCGCGACCGTGGTCGCGACCCGGCTGCTCAGCCCCGGGCAGGCGGTCGTCTTCGCCGCCTTCTTCAACTTCGCCGCTTACTTCCTCGCCCTCGCCGTGCCGAGCCTCCACAAGGTCGCCGACACGATCGGCAAGGGCCTCATCGACAAGGACCTGATCACGCCCGCGGTCGTCTTCGGGGCCCTGATCGGAGCGATGTTCTGGAACGTCGTGACTTGGCTGAAGGGCATCCCCTCCTCGTCGAGCCATGCGCTGGTCGGCGGCCTGGTCGGCTCGGGAGTCGCCCATGCCGGCCTCACGGGAGTCCAGTGGACGGGGCTCAACAAGACCCTGGTCGCGATCGTCCTGTCGCCGATGCTTGGAATGATGCTGGCGATGCTGATCATGCTCCTGACGAGCTGGCTTGCGTTCCGGGCGAGCGCTCGCGGCGCGGAGGGCAAGTTCCGGGCCCTCCATCTCGTCTCCTCGGCCGCTTATTCTGTCGGCCACGGCCTCAACGACGCCCAGAAGACGATGGGGATCATCACCGTCCTCCTATACTCCACCGGCTATCTCACGGGCGAGTTCCACGTGCCCCATTGGGTCGCGATCAGTTGCTATATCGCCATCGGTCTGGGCACGTTGAGCGGCGGCTGGCGGATCATCAAGACGATGGGCACCGGCATCACCAAGCTCTCGCAGCACCAGGGCTTCAGCGCGTCGGCCGGCGGATCGGTGATGCTGTTCACCGCTTCCTGGCTCGGCATACCGGTCTCGACCACCCACACGATCACCGGCTGCATCATCGGCGCGGGTGTGGCGAGGCGGGCTTCCGCGGTGCGCTGGGGGGTCGCCCGCAATGTGGTGACGGCCTGGATCGTCACCATCCCCGCCTCGGCGACGGTGGGCGCGATCTTCTACTGGCTGACGACTTTGTTTTAAAAATTCCTCCCCGCGTTTTCGCGGGGAGGGGGGACCATGCGAAGCATGGTGGAGGGGTTCTTCGGACTCAGCAAGGCCCCTCCACCAGGCTTCGCCTGGTCCCCCCTCCCCTGCGAACGCAGGGGAGGAATTAGAGGTCAGAACTTGCCTCGCACCTGGAAGGAGAAGATCGGGCCGATCAGGCGGTCGCGGCGCTCGATGAAGCTGATCGGGTCGGTGCGCCGGCCCGCATAGACGGTCCGGTCCCACATGCTTCGCGCCGCGAGCACGTTGGAGATGGTGGCCCGCACCGTGAGTCCGAACACGTCCTTGTGCTCGGCGTAGAGGCTTCCCCAATAGGGGCCTTCCCAGGCCCGCCCGACTTCCGTCAGCCGGTAGCTGAGCGCATTGAGCTGGTGGTTGAGGTTCATTCCATAGGCCCAGTCGCTGTCCGGAATGTCGTGGCGAAGCGTGATGTCGAAGAAGTGCATCAGGCTGCTCGAGATTCGCCTTTTCTCCCCGGTCAGAGGATCCTCGACGCTCGTCTCCTGGATCTGGGCCCGTGCGTCGAGCTTGGCGCCCTTCCAGCCCAGCGGATCGAAGTTGAAGGTGGTCTTCCATTCGGCGCCGTAAGCGTGCGCGCTGTCGATGTTGCCGACGGACTCGCCGGTCGCCCCGATCGGGATGAAGTCCACCACGTCCTCGTAGAGGCGGCCGTAGAGGCGCAACGTTGTCGTGCCGTAGCGGCCGAGGTTGCGGGTCGCCTCGAGGTCGGCCTCCCAGCTCTGCTGCGGGACGAGCTCCACGTTGCCGGCGTTGGTGCTTTCGTTGTTGAGGTTCACCCGGGCAAGGAAGTCGCTGAAGTTGAGCTGGCCGACCCGGCGCTGGAGCTTCAGGTTGACGTCGAGCCGGGGCGTCGCCTTCCAGGCGGCGGAGAACAGGCCCTTGGGGCGCCAGAAGGTGCGGCTGAGGCCGCCGGGGCCGGTCTGCCGGAGGTTCGAATATTCGCCGCCCGCGGCAATCTGCACGCTGAGCCTGGACGACAGCGGCCGGCCGAAGCTCGCCATCACCTCGTAGCGGTCCTCCTTCACCGTGGCGGTGCCGCCGGGAAGAGGGATCTCGTCATATTCGCCGGCGCTGTTCAGGCTGAAGAAGTGGCTGACATTGTCGAGGGTGTTGAAGGCGGCCTCGGCGGAAAGCTGGAGATCGGACTTGCCCCATTTCCAGCGATATTCGGCGCGGCCGATCCGCTCGTGCGTGTCGGCGATCTCGACGAAGCGGCTGCCCGTGTCGGGGCTTGCGTCGGCGAAGCTGGTAAGGACGTCCTGAGCGAAAGGCGTGTGCCCGCCCTGCTCGAGGCCGATCAGCTTCAGTCGCCCGCCGAGCAGGGCGAATTCGTAATCGCCGCCGAGCTCGTAGGACCAGCTGTCCTCGTCGTTGGCGACGAGGCGGATCCGGTCGGCGAGGCCGGGGCCGACCCGCTCGCCCCTTTCCCGATAGTCGTAATAGAAGCCCTGGATCGAGCCGTTGAAGTTGGCGACCGAGCTTCCCGGGCCGTCCCAGGTCAGCTTCACGCTGGCCTTCGGGTTCTCGCCGCTTCCGGTGAAGACGTCGTTGCGGGCCTCGGTGCGGTGGCCGGCTTCGTTGAAGATGTTGGTCCGGCCGTTGGCGCCCGAGCGAAACGACTGGTTCTGGAGCCCGATCGTATAGTCGATCCTGCCCTTCTTGCCGCTGACCGACACCTCGCCTCGGGTCAGCAGCGGGTCGGTGTTGCGCTGGCGGAACTCGGGGCGCCAGGCGAACTGGCCCTGCATTCCGCCCGCTTTGGCGACGACGTTGGCGACCTGGCCGGAGAGGCCGGGCACGTCGAGCGTCGCCGCGTCGCGGATCTCGATCCGGACCACGTTCGACGCGGGTATCTGCCCCAGTTCGGTGATGACGTCGTTCGACTTGCCCGAGATCCGCTGGCCGTTGATCAGAACGTTGCCGGTGGCGGTTCCGAGCCCCCTCTCCTGGGTCGCCTCTCGGATCGTGAAGCCGGGGACGTTGCGGAGCATGTCGAGTGCGTTTCGCGGGGCGAAGCGGGTGAAGTCGGCGGGGAGGAAGGTCTTGGCGCCCTCGACGGCCGCCGGAAGGGTCGGCTCGGGCGGAGGCGCGTCCCCCGTCTCCTGGGCGAGCGCCGGAGCGGCGGCGAGCGCGAAAGCGGAACATCCGATAAGCAGAAGCCGCGAACGCGGCCGGCGAGCGCCGAATTTCATTACATCCCCCCTGTGGCTCCCCGGCCGGCCTGCCACGGGCGTAGCAGGAGTTGTGCCAACTCCTTGAACGTGACCGTTTTCACTCGATTACAAGTGTTTTCGTGAATAGCGGATGAGCGGAAAAGCGTCCGGTGCCGCACAGCGGCGTCCGGGATCGGACAGATCAGCGCGCCCGGCGCCGGAACAGAAGGATCGGCTCGCCCTTGTAATCGGCGTCCTCGCGCACGCCGAAGCCGGCTTTTTCGGCGACCCGGATCGAGGCGGAATTCTCGTGGCTGATGATGGCGACGATCTCGCCGCCGCCCAGCGTCTCGTCGGCCCAGGCCAAAGCGGCGTGCACGGCTTCGGTGGCATAGCCCTGGCCCTGAGCCCGGGGCGCCAGGATCCAGCCCATCTCCGGAATGCCCTCGATGCTCGGCGTCATCTCGCGCTTGAAGTCGGCGAAGCCGATCTGGCCGAGATAGGCGCCGTCCTCGCGGCGCTCCGCCACCCAATAGCCGTAGCCGAGAAGGACCCACAGCCCCGGCGAGGCGAGGATCTTGCGCCAGGTCTCCTCGCGAGTGGCCGGAACTCCGCCGAGAAAGCGGACGACTCCCGGGTCCCTCATCGAAGCCCATTGGGCGTCGAGATCGCTCGCTCGGAAGGGGCGAAGGCGAAGGCGCGCAGTCTCGAGGACGGGGGCGATCGAAGATGTCACGAAGGTCTCCGCCCTCAACCGTCATGCCAGCGAAGGCTGGTATCCCGGGGAGCGAAGAGCACAGGCGCCTTTCACCCGCTGGGGCCCCAGCCTGCGCTGGGGCGACGGCCTATTTCTTGCCGAGGGTGAGGCCGCCGAAGCGCTTGTTGAAACGCGCGACCTGGCCGCCGGAATCCACCATCTTGCCATGGCCGCCGGTCCAGGCCGGGTGCGACTTGGGATCGATGTCGAGGGTCATGACGTCGCCCTCCTTGCCCCAGGTGGAGCGGGTCTCGAACGAGGTGCCGTCGGTCATCTGCACCTTGATCATGTGGTAGTCGGGATGGGCGTCGGTCTTCATGGCGTCGATTTCCTTGGGATGTGGCTGGTTCCGACCAGCCTCGCGAAAGGTCGAGCGGCCCTGTAGCCAATGGGCCGGAATTTGACAAGGGACGGCGCCGCCGACTACCGCTCCCGCCCAGCGAAGGTGCCCTTCACGCCGTACACGCGGCGGGGGAAGGGTGAAATGGGAAGCCGGCGAGATTCCGGCGCTGTGCCCGCAACTGTGATCGGCCCGAGCCGAGAGTCAGGAACCTGCCTTCGCCGTCGTCCGCACCCGGCCGGGACCAGCCGTACGTGCGTGGCGCCGGGGACGACATCCGCCCGCGGTTCCTCCGAGACGACATTCGTGTCGTTGCCAAAGGAGGTTCCCAATGCACCCGATCCTGATCAGCCTTGCCGCCGCCGCGGCTCCGCTTGCACCGGAGGCGCCCGCCGACTCGGAGGAGATCGTCGTCACCGGAGAGCGGGACGAACAGGCGCATTACGAAGCGCCTTCGCGCGTCCAGGTGATCCCCGCCCTCTCGGAGGTGGCCGGGCTTCCGATGGTGACCGACTATCTGCGCCTCTACCCCGGGACGTCCGTCGCCACGTCGGGCCCGCGCGGCAGCCAGACCCAGGTCCGGCTTCGCGGCGCCGAGGCCAACCACACCCTCCTCGTCGTGGACGGCATCCGCTTCAACGACCCGGCCGCCGGCAACGAGGCCCGCTTCGAGCTGCTCGGAGTGGATTTCGCCGAACGGATCGGCCTGATCCTCGGGCCACGGTCGGCGCTTTGGGGTTCGGAGGCTATCGGCGGTGTCGTCGTCGCGGACACGGCCGATCCCGCCCTTTCGAGCATCCAGGTCCGCGGCGAATATGGCAGCCTGGACAGCGCCCGAGGCTCCGCTCGGGTGACGGCGGCCGCCGGCAGCCTCAGGTCGACCGCCACCGGCTCCTGGATGAGGAGCGACGGAATCGATTCCTTCGCGGGCGGCGGCGACCGCGACGGCTTCGAGAACCGCTCGGCAAGCCTCAGGCTCGTCTACATTCCCGGCGATCCTTATGCCCGGGTGACGCCTTTCGAGATCGGGGTCGTCGGCCACTGGATCGAAGGCACGAGCGAATATGACGGCTTCGATCCGGTCACCTTCCGCCGGGCCGACACGCTCGACTCGACCCGCAACCGGATCGGCGCGGTTCGCGGCTGGGTGAATGGCGAGGCCAAGGGCTGGACCCTGACGCTCGACGGCAGCTTCCTGGCCAGCGCCAACCGCAACCTCCTGGCCGGAGCGCCGCTCAACCGGACGTTCGGCCGGCGCTTCACCGCTTCGGCCCGCCTCGAGAAGAAAGTCGGAGGCCATGAGGTCACCGCCGCCGCCGAGCATCAGTCGGAGCGGTTCCGCGCTCGCGACGAGGTCTATTTCGGAGCCACGAGGCAGGACCGCTCGCGCGAGCTCAGCGCCTTGGTCGGCGCCTGGGAGGCGAAGTGGAGCTCGAAGCTGACCACCGAGATCGCCCTCCGGCACGACCGCTTCAGCGCCTTCGCCGACGCGACGACGGTGCGCGCCGGAGTCACTTTCGAGCCGGTGCGCCGGGTCCAGCTCGTCGCCGGCTATGGCGAGGGCATCGCCCAGCCGACCTTCTACGACCTCTACGGCTTCTTCCCGGGCTCGTTCGCCGGCAATCCGGCGCTGAAGGCGGAGCGGTCCGAGGGATGGAATGCCGGAGCCCGGCTCGGCCGCTGGCACCGGACGACGTTCTCGCTCGACTATTTCGAGGCCCGGCTTCGCGACGAGATCGTCGACGTCTTCGACCCTGCGACCTTCCGCTCGACCACCGCCAATGCGAGCGGCACCAGCCGGCGCAAGGGGATCCAGGCCCTTCTCGAGGTGACTCCGCGCGGGCGGTGGGCGCAGAGGCTGTTCGCCACCTACACCTATCTCGACGCGGGTGAGCAGCAGGTGCCGGGGGCCCTCGCCGTTCGCGAGATCCGCCGGCCGAGACATAGCGCGGGTTTCGGAGCTCAGGGCGAGCTGGGCAAGGTCTCGTGGGGCGTCACGCTCGCTTATGCCGGCGCCCGGCGCGATACCGACTTCGAGAGCTTCCCGGCCCGGACCGTGCGGCTGGGCGATTACGTCCTGGGCTCGCTCCAGCTAGGCTGGCGGTTCGCCGAGGGGATGGAGATGTTCGCCCGGGCGGAAAATGCCTTCGACTCGCGCTATCAGGACGTGCTCGGCTATCGAACTCAGGGAAGGACGGTCCATGCGGGGCTTCGTCTTCGCTTCGATCCTTAGCCTGGCCCTGGCCGGAGCGGCCGAGGCGGCGCCGAGGCGGGTCGCCTCGCTCAACCTGTGCACGGACGAGCTTCTGCTCATGCTGGGCGACCCGAGGCAGATCGTCTCCGTCACCCACCTCGCCCAGCAGCCCGCCGAGACCCGGCTGTGGCGCGAGGGGCGGCGCTACCGGCGCAACGACGGCAGCCTCGTCGCCGTCGCCGGTTTCCGGCCGGACCTCGTCCTGACGATGGGCGGCGGCGCCCGTGATCGGGGCAGGATCGCCCAGCGGCTCGGAATCCCGATCCTCGACCTTCCCTACCCGCAGTCGCTGGAGGATATCGAGGCCGCGGTTCGAAAAGTCGCGGGCGCGCTCGGGCGCGGGCGGGCCGGAGCGGCCCTGCTGGCGCGGATCGCTCGGCTGAAGGCGGGCCGCCCGCCACGCTCCGCCGACGCGATCTGGCTCGGCGGCGGCGGGCGGACGGTCGCAGCTGCTAGCCTTGCGGCCCAATGGATGGCGCTGGCCGGCCTTCGCCAGCGGCCGGTGGCCGGCGACCGGGTGAGCCTGGAGCAATTGCTCGTGCGCCCGCCGGCGGTGCTTCTTCGAAGCGACTATCGCCAGGGCCAATATTCGGGCGAGCAGCGCTGGCTGTCCCATCCGCTCGCCCGCCGCGCCCGAGGCGGCCGCAACCTCGTCACCGACGGCCGGCCCTGGACCTGCCTCGGCCCGGCGATGGTCGACGAGATCGAGCGGCTTCGAGCGGCGGCGGGGCGATGAACAAAATCGCCCTCATCCTGATGGTCCTGGCCGCCGCTTTGGCCTTTGCGGTGTCGCTTGCCCTTCCCTGGACCCCGATCCTCGCCCTGCTTGAGCAGGACCGGCCGCTCGCTTTGGCGCTGCTGTGGGAGCTGAGGCTGCCCCGGGCGCTGCTGGCGCTGGCCTACGGGGCGATGCTCGGCGCCTCGGGAGCGGCGATCCAGGGGCTGTTCGCCAACCCGCTGGCCTCGCCCGACCTGACCGGGACGACCAGCGGGGCGGCGCTCGGGGCGGTGGTCACCGCCTATCTGCTCGGCTTCTCGGCACCGCTCGCGCTCGCGCTCGGCGCCGTCGGCGGGGCGCTTGGAGCGCTCGTCCTGCTGCTCGCCCTTGCCGGGCCGCGGGCGGAGACGGCGACGCTGCTCCTTGCCGGCCTTGCGATCAGCGCCCTCGCCGGGGCGCTCACCACGCTCGCTCTGGCCCTCGCCCCCTCCCCCTTCGCCTTTTACGACGCCTATGAATGGCTGATGGGCTCGCTCGTCGACCGGAGCCTCGAGCAGGCCGCCTTCGCCGCGGTGCCGGCGCTCGCGGTCATCGCGCTGCTGCTTCGGCTCACGGCCCCGCTCGACAGCCTGGCCCTGGGCGAGGAAGTGGCCCAGTCCTTCGGACACGACGTTCGCCGGCTCCGGATCGAGATTGTCTGCCTCTCGGCCCTGGGGGTCGGGGCCTGCGTGGCGATTTGCGGCGCGATCGGCTTCGTCGGCCTGGTCGCACCGATCTTCGCCCGGCGGCTCACCGGCGGCCATCCCGGCCGGGCGATCGGGCCCGCCGCCCTGATCGGCGGCCTGCTCCTGCTCGCCGCGGACCTTGCCGTCCGCAACGCGCCGCTCGGGCGGACCCTGCCGATCGGGGTCGTGACGGCGCTTCTGGGCGCCCCCTTCTTCCTCTGGCTGGTCGCCCATATGCGCTGGAGGCTGGAGCGATGACGGCGCTGCTCGAGGCCGCCGGAGCGGCCCTCGCCGGCCGGCTGAGGCCGACCGATCTGAGAATGGAGGGGCCGGAGCTGGTCTGCCTGATCGGGCCCAACGGCAGCGGCAAGACCAGCCTCCTCCACGCGCTCGCCCGGGTCGGCGGGGCGACGGGCGAGGTGAGGATCGACGGGATCAGCCCTGACCGGCTGGGGCCGGCCAGGCGGCGGCGCCTGCTCTCCTTCCTTCCGGCCTCCCGCGAGGTCGCCTGGCCGCTGGCCGCCCGCGACCTCGTCAGGCTGGGCTGCGGGGATTGCGAAGCGGACGAGGCGATGGCCGACCTCGACCTTGCCGGCTTCGCCGAGCGGCGGGTCGACCGGCTGTCGACCGGCGAGCGAAGCCGGGTGCTCATCGCCCGGGCCCTGGCGCCGAGGCCTCGCCTTCTGCTCCTCGACGAGCCGGTTGCCAATCTCGACCCGCTCTGGCAGCTGAAGCTGATGGAGCGGCTTCGCGACGCCGTCGGGCGGGGGCAAGGCGCGATCGTGGCGATGCACGACCTCGACCTCGCGGCACGCTGGTCGGACCGGCTGGTGCTGATGGAAGGCGGCGCCGTCGCCGCGCAAGGCGAGCCGGGCGCGGTGCTGGCCTCCTCCAGGCTGGAGCAGGCGTTCGGGATCCGGCGAGTCGACGGGGAGTGGCGGCCGCTATCCTCCCCATCGCAGATGGGGAAGGGCACCACCCGAAGAATGGTGGAGGGGTAAACGGCGCGGAATGGGAGGCTCGACCGCTAACTAGCTGAACCCGAGGCTTTTACCCTCCACCATGCTTCGCATGGTCCCCCTCCACATGCTCGGCAAGGGGAGGATCTCACTCCGTCGGCGGGTCCGCGATCATCGCCGTGAAGTTGGTCTCGGCGGCGACCTTGCCGTCGATCAGCACCTTGCCGGCGAACTTGCAGACGCTGCCGCGGTCCTGGACCAGCTCGACCTCGATGCGGAGCAGCACGCCCGGCTCCACCGGGCGGCGGAACTTGGCGCTGTCGATCGCCATGAAATAGACGAGCTTGCCGGTGCCGGCGAGGCCGAGCGACTCGACCGCGAGCACGCCCGAGGCCTGCGCCATCGCCTCGACGAGAAGCACCCCGGGCATGATCGGCCGGCCGGGAAAATGGCCCTGGAAGAAGGGCTCGTTGATCGTCACCGCCTTGATGGCGACGATCCTTTTCTTCGGGACCAGCTCCTCGACCCGGTCGATGAGCAGGAAAGGATAGCGATGCGGCAGCGCCGCCATCACCCGCCGGATATCGAGCGGGGCCCCGGTGGAAGCCGGGGTGGCGGCGTCTGCCGGGTCGGAGCTCACCGGCCCTGGGGCTGCGGCTGAGCCGGCTGCTGCGCCTGCGGCAGCGGAGTGACGCTGACCGAAGGCAGAGCCGCGTTGAGCGCGGTCATGACCTCGTTGGTGACGTCGATCGTGTTCGACCGCGCCAGAGTCGCGCCGACGTCGAGGGCGACGTTGGCGTTGCGAGCGTTCATCACCTGGGTGATGATCGGGTTGAGCCGAGCGTTGATCTGGCGAAGAACGTTGGCCTGGGTCGACTGGATGTTCTGTTCGAGCCGGGCGACTTCCTGCTGGGCCGCCGTCTGGCGCTGCTGGAACTGCTGCAGGCGGGTCTGGAGCGCGGTCTCCGCGGCGGTCCGGGCGGCGCCGGACTGGTTGCGGGCCGCGGCCGCGGCCTGCTCGATCGACTGAGCCTCGGTCTGCAGCGGCTGGCCGAGCTGGGTCGCCCGGGTGCGCGCCGAAGTGACCTGGCCCTGGAGCGTGGTCTGGGCGGCCCTGCAGGCCGTGCATTCACGGTAGATCCGATCGGTGTCGACGACGACGATGACGGCGCCGGGGGTGCGCTGCGCCTGGGCAACGCCCGGAAGCGCCAGCGAAAGGGCGGCGATCGCCGCTCCAAAAGCGAGTTTGTTCATCAGAATGCGGTTCCTACGTTGAAAGTGATAAGCTTGGCGTCATCCCCGGGCGCCTTTGTAAGGGCCTTGGCTATATCGATCCTGAACGGCCCGAAGGGCGAGTTCCAGTTGACTCCGAAGCCGACCGAAACGCGGGGTTTGGGGGTGTCGCCGAGGAATTGCTCGTCGAACGGAGCGATGCCCGGAATCAATTGAGTTCCGGACGGGCAGGTGCTGGCGTCGGGCCGTTCGGTGGAATTGCCCGAAGTGTCGAAGCAGCGGTCCTTGGTGAGGGCGCTGCCCGGGGCGACGGGGTTGGTTTGCGGGTCCCTGAGGCCCCACAGCGCGCCGACGTCGATGAACACCGACGGCCGCAGCCCCATCTCGCGGAAGCTCGAGCTCAGCGGGATCTCCAGCTCGGCCCGGCCGAAATAATAAGCGCGGCCGCCCAGCGGCGTATCGTCGATCTGCTTCCGGTCGGTGACGAGATTGCCGTCCGCATCGTAAGGTATGCGCTGGACCCGCGGGCCGATCCCACGAATGTCGAAGCCGCGGATCTGCGGCTCGCCCAGGAAGAAGCGGTCGGTGATGCGGAGCGGGTCCTGATCGACGGCCGGCGCATTCTCGAAGCTGTGGATGTAGCCGCCCTCGACCGTCGTCGAGAAGATGAAGCCGCTGCCGATCCGCCAGAATTTGGCGGCATTGGCGCGGGTCCGCAGATATTTGACGTCGCCGCCGAGGCCCGCGAAATCCTGGTTGATGGTGAAACGCTGGCCGCGGGTCGGGCGAATCCGGTTGTCGGTCGCATCGTAGAGCAGCGAATAGCCGATCGAGGAGGTGATCCGCTCGCCGACCGCCTCGCACAGATAGCGGCCCACCCGCAGCGGGTCGCAGAAAGCCGGCAGCGGCCCTGGCCCGTCGGGATCGGTGAAGAACTGGGACTCGTCCAGGGTCACGTCGTCGGAATTGAGGCCGTAGCGAAGGCCGAGCTGCATATATTCGGTCAGCGGCATGCCGCCGCGGATCTGCCCGCCGGTGCTGACCTGCTTGTAGGTCGTGTTGCGGTTGTTGTTGACGAAGTTGAAGCTCGAATAATCGCGGCGGAAGAGGTCGAAGCCGACCGCGAAGTTGCGATCGAACAGATAGGGCTCGGTGAAGCCCAGCTCGATCGACTTCGAATAGCTCGAATAGTTGACCGACGCGCGCAGGGTCTGGGCCATGCCGCGGAAGTTGCGCTGCTCGATCGAGAGGTTGAGCAGGAAGCGCTCCAGGCTGGAGAAGCCGGCCGAGATCTGGAGCTGACCGGTCGCCTTCTCCTCGAGCGCCGTCGACAGGATCACCCGGTCCGAGGCCGAGCCCTGGGTCTGCTCGATCTCGAGATTCTCCTGGAAGAAGCCGAGCGACTGGATCCGGTCGCGGGAGCGCTTCACGCGGACGGAGTTGAACGGATCCCCTTCCGCAAGCCGGAACTCGCGGCGAATGACCTTGTCGCGGGTGAGCGTGTTGCCGTTGACGTCGATGCGCTCGACATAGACCCTCGGAGTCTCGGCGACGTTGAACGTCACCGACATCGTCTTGGCGTCCTTGTCGCGCTGGTAGTTCGGCTGGACGTCGGCGAAGGCGTAGCCGAACAGGCCGGCGCTCTCGTTGAGCGACGTGATCGTGTCCTCGACCAGCTTGGCATTGTACCAGTCGCCGTTCTTCATCGGCAGCAGCCGGCTGAGCGTCTCGCCGCTGAAGTCGCGGATCGCGCTCTCCACCTTGACGTCGCCGAACTTGTAGCGCTCGCCTTCCTCGACGACGTAGGTGATGATGAAGTCGCGCCGGTCCGAGGTCAGCTCGGCGACCGCGGAGACGACGCGGAAATCCGCATAGCCGTTGGTGAGGTAGAACATCCTGAGCTTCTGCTGGTCGAAGGCCAGCCGGTCGGGATCGTAGACGTCGCCCGAGCCGAGGAAGCTGAGCAGGCCGGTGCGCTTGGTCACCATCTCGCCGCGCAGCTCGTTGTCGCCGAACTGCTCGTTGCCGAGGATGTTGATCTGGCGGATGCCCGACTTGGGCCCTTCCACGATTTCGTAGACGACGTCGACCCGGTTCTGCTCGAGCTGCACGATCTTGGGCTCGACCGTGGCGGCGAAGCGCCCCTGGCGGCGGTAGAGCTCGATGATGCGGGCGACGTCGGCGCGCGCCTTGGAGCGGCTGAAGATCTGCCTCGGCGAAAGCCGGATTTCCGGAGTGATCTTGTCGTCCTTCAGGCGCTTGTTGCCTTCCAGCACGATTCGATTGACGACCGGGCTCTCGCGGACCTCGATGCTGAGGTTACCGCCATTGTCGCGGATCTGGGCGTCGGCGAACAGGTCGGTCGCGTAAAGGTCGCGAAGCGCCTCGTCGAGCCGCTCGCGGTCATAGGGCTCGCCGACCCGAAGCTTGACGTAGGAGACGACCGTCTCCGGCTCGAGCCGCTGGTTGCCGGTCACCGCGATCGAGCGAACCACGCTCGCCTCCGGCGGAGGCGCGGCGGCGATGGGCGCGGCCGACTCCGGCGGGAGCGGGGTCGCTTCCTGCGCATGGGCCGGAAGCGCCAAGCCTCCGAGAATGGTGCCGACGAGCAGGGCAGAGCAAAGCCGCCGGCCATTGGAAAATGAATTTTTGGGTGTCACGCGTCCCCGCCCTTTGACTGAACGGACGGCGCGAGCGGCCGTCCTGTTTCCCTGTCGCCCCTGCCCTGCCCGATCATGCTCAGTCGATCAACCCGCCAAGCTTCGACCAGAGGCCAAAAGAGCCCAAATCGTTGAAAGTCACCAGGATCATGAGCGTGAGCAGAGCCGCCAAGCCGGTCCTGAACGCCCATTCCTGTGCCTCCGGCCGCAAGGGTTTCCGGCGGGCGGCCTCGATCCCATAGAAGAACAGGTGGCCCCCGTCGAGCATCGGGATTGGCAACAGGTTGATGAATCCCAGATTAATTGAAATGACCGCGATGAACCAAAGGAAGGCGAGAAGCCCCATGCTGGCCTGCTCGCCCGAGAATTTCGCGATCTTGAGCGGCCCGCCCATTTCCTTGACGGAGCGGCTGCCGGTGATGATCTGGCCGAGCCCCTTGACCGTGGTGGCGACGACGACCCAGCACTGGCGGACGGCGGCCACGGCGGCGCCGGGCGGCGATACCGGCGCCAGCACCTGATCGACGGCCCCGACGCCGAGCATCGGGCGGCGATCGACGTTCCCGAAACGGTCCTTGCTCGTCACGACGAGCGGCTTCACGTCGACCTCGAACCTGCGGCCCTGCCGTTCGGCCTGGACATTGATCGATCCGCCGATCTTAAGCGCGACGACGGGCAGGATGTCCTCGAATCGGTCGATCCCCTTGCCGTCGATTCGCAGGATCCGGTCGCCCGCCCGGAGCCCGGCGGCGGCGGCCGGCGAGTCCTTGGTGAAAGCACCGATCACCGGCGGCGTCCGGGGCACGCCATAGGCGAGGTTGAAGCCGGTCAGGATCAGGATCGCGGCCAGGAAATTGGTGGCCGGGCCGGCGAGCACGATGAGGAAGCGTTGCCAGACCGGCTTGGCCTGGAAGGTGCGAGCCCGCTCCTCGGCCGGCAGGGCCAGCCATTCCGGTGACGGCTGGCCGACGGCATTCATGTCCCCGGCGAACTTGACGTAGCCGCCGAGCGGAAGCCAGGCGAGCTTCCAGCGGGTCCCTCTCCTGTCCGTCCATCCGGCGATCTCGCGGCCGAAGCCGATCGAGAAGACCTCTGCCTTCACCCCGAACCAGCGGCCGACGAAATAATGGCCGAGCTCGTGCACGAAGATGAGCGGCCCGATGACGAGCAGGAAGCTGGCGATCGTCCAGAGAACGCCGGGATTGTCGGTCAACGCATCACCCTTTTCACGATAGTTTCTGCCGAAGTGCGGGCTTCACGGTCAATTTCAAGGACTTGCTCGATCGATCCAGGCGCCGGCGGAGCATAGCATCGCAGAGTCTCGGCGGCGATGGAAGCTATGTCGAGGAAGCCGATGCCGCCCTTCAGAAAGGTCTCCACCGCCACCTCGTTCGCCGCGTTGAGAACGGCGGGGCGGGCCCCGCCCTCGCGAAGCGCCTGCCGGGCGAGGCCGAGCGCCGGGAATCGCTCCGGATCGGGGGCGGCGAAGCTCAGGCTGGCCGTCCTGACCAGGTCGAGCCGCTCGCAGGGCGTCTCCATCCGCTCCGGCCAGGCGAGGGTGAAGGCGATCGGGATTCGCATGTCGGGAGAGCCGAGCTGGGCCAGGACGGACCCGTCGACATATTCGACCAGGCTGTGGACCACCGATTGCGGGTGGATGACGATGTCGAAGGCCTCTTCGCGAAGCGGGAAGAGGTGGAAGGCCTCGATCAGCTCCAGCCCCTTGTTCATCAGGGTCGCGCAATCGACCGAGATCTTCGCGCCCATCGACCAATTGGGATGGGCGACCGCCTCGGCGGGCGTGGCGGAGCGCATCTCCTCCAGGCTCCTGTCGCGGAACGGGCCGCCGCTCGCCGTCAGGATGATCCGCCGCACGGCCTCGGGGCGCGCGCGGTCGAAGCATTGGAAGATGGCGTTATGCTCGGAATCGACCGGCAGCAGCTCGGCGCCGCTCGCCCTCGCCGCCTCGATCATCAGATGACCGGCCGAGACCAGGGCCTCCTTGTTGGCGAGCGCCACCGTCCGGCCGCCCCGGATCGCCGCCATGGTGGGGCTCAGCCCGGCCGTCCCGACGATCGCGGCCATCGTCCAGTCGGCGCCGGCGGCGGCGGCCTCGAGGATCGCGCCTTCGCCCGCAGCCGCCTCGGTGCCGCTTCCGGCAAGCGCGGCGCGGAGCGGCTCGAGCAGTCCCGGGTCGGCGATGACGGCGCGGCCGGCCCTCACCCGCCGGGCCGCCTCGGCAAGGCCGTCGACGTCGCGGTGGGCGGTGACCGCGAGGACTTGGAAGCGCTCCGGGTCTCGCTCGATGAGGTCGAGCGTGGAGCGTCCGACGGAGCCGGTGGCGCCGAGGATGGTGACGCTTCTAGGCCGGGTCACGCGAGGCTGGCGATCAGGACGGCGAGGGTGGCGAGGATGACGGGCAGGAGGCCGTCGAGCCGGTCGAGTACTCCGCCATGGCCGGGCAGCAGCGCGCCGCTGTCCTTGACCCCCAGGCGCCGCTTGACCCGGCTTTCGTAAAGGTCGCCGAGCTGGGCGAGCAGGCCCATCGGAGCGCCGAGCCAGAGGAAGTCCGGGAGCTCGGCCGAGATTCCGAACAGCCAGGCCGCGATCGCGCCGACGACGGCCGCGCCGGCCATTCCGCCGATCAGCCCGGCCCAGGTCTTGTTGGGGCTGATCTTCGGCGCAAGCTTCGGGCCCCCGATCGACCGGCCGGCGAAATAGGCGAAGATGTCGGTCGCCCAGGTGACCAGCATCAGCCAGAAGACGAGGGTGACGTCGGCCCAGGCGATCACCAGCAGGGCAAAGGACGGGATGCCGATGTAGAGCATTCCCCAGCCGAGGCTGAGCTTGCGGCTGACGAGGGTTGCAAGGGCGGCCGCCGCGGCGACGGCGGCGAAGCCGATCCAGATGTCCTGGAAGGTCGCGACGGTGACCGCCTCCACCTCCTCGATGACGTCGATCTGACCGACCGGATAGAGATATTGCGCCGCCGCGAGCAAAGTGACGGCGAGGAAGGCCAGCGCGAAATAGCCGTAGCCCCGCTTGAGGCGGTGCATGTCGCCCCATTCGAGGATCATCGCCGCCGCTCCGGCGGCGACCAGCAGCCGGAACAGCCAGCCGCCGACATAGATGGCGACACAGGCGACGGCGATCATCACCACTGCGGCGGCGAAGCGGGTAAGCAGGTCCGACTGGGGCGGGGCCGACCTGGGGGGGGCTGGGGCGGGCTGGCTCATCGGCCCCCGAACCTTCGCTCGCGCCCGGCGAAGTCGGCCAGCGCCGAGCGCAGGGCGTCGCCGTCGAAATCGGGCCAGAGGGTGTCGACGAACAGCAATTCGGCATAGGCCGCCTGCCAGAGCAGGAAGTTGGACAGCCGCTGCTCGCCGGAGGTGCGGATCAGCAGGTCGAGCGGGGGCAGCTCCGCGGTGTCGAGAGAGGCCTCGATCATGGCCTCGTCGACGTCGGCCGGCCGGATCTCGCGGGCGACGACCCGCTCGGCGAGCCTGCGCGCCGTCTGGACCAGCTCGGCGCGCGATCCGTAATTGAGGGCGATCGCCAGAGTCATCCGCCTGTTGCCCGCCGTGCGGTCGAGCGCCTGCTCGACCAATTTGGCAATATCAGGCTGGAAAGCGCTGAGATCTCCCAATATCTTCAGCCTCACGCCTTCCCGGTGAAGGGTGTCGAGCTCTCGCGTGATGTAGAAGCGCAAGAGCCCCATGAGGTCGTTGATCTCGTCCTGCGGGCGGCGCCAATTCTCCGAGGAGAAAGCATAGAGGGTGAGGCACTCGATTCCGGCCTCGCCGGCCGCTCGAAGCACCTTTCGCGCCGACTCCGCGCCCTGGCGGTGGCCGGCGGCTCGCGGCAGGCCCCTCGCCTTCGCCCAGCGGCCGTTGCCGTCCATGATGATGGCCACGTGGCGGGGAACGACGGGGCCGCCGCCGGAGCTTTCCGGCGCCTGTCGGGCGGAGCGCACGGTCACTGCGTCAGGATTTCCTTTTCCTTGGCGCTCGCGACCCCGTCGATCTCCTTGATCGTGTCGTCGGTCAGCTTCTGCACCTCGGTCTCGCCCCGCTTGCGCTCGTCCTCGCTGATCTCGTGCTTCTTCTCGTCCTGCTTCAAGGCGTCCATGCCGTCGCGGCGGACGTTGCGGACGGCGATCCGGGCCTTCTCGGCATATTGTCCGGCGAGCTTGGCGAGCTCCTTGCGGCGCTCCTGGGTGAGGTCCGGGATCGGGAGGCGAATGGTCGTCCCGTCGACGATCGGGTTGATCCCGAGGCCGGCGTTGCGGATCGCCTTCTCGACCGGCGTGACGTTGGACCGGTCCCACACCTGGACCGAGAGCAGCCTCGCTTCCGGGGTCGAGACGGTGGCCACCTGGTTGAGCGGCATGTTGGCGCCATAGACCTCGACCTGGATCGGGTCGAGCAGGCTGGTCGAGGCCCGGCCGGTCCTGAGGCCGACCAGATCGTGCTTCAGCGCTTCGACGGCGCCGTGCATTCGGCGCTGGATGTCGGCCTTGTCGTAGGCGGCCATGGTCTCACTCCTCGTTCTGGACGATCGTGGCGGTGCCTTCGCCGCTCAGCACGCGGGCGAGATTGCCCTGCTCGCGGATGTTGAAGACCACGATCGGGATGTTGTTGTCGCGGCACAAGGCGACGGCGCTCGCATCCATCACCTTGAGGTCGTCCGCGAGCACGCGCTGGAAGGACAGGCTGTCGTAGCGCCTGGCGTCGGCCTTCTTCTTCGGGTCCGCGTCGTAGATCCCGTCGACGCTGGTGCCCTTGAACAGAGCATCGCAGCCCATCTCGGCGGCGCGAAGCGCGGCGGCGGTGTCGGTGGTGAAATAGGGGTTGCCGGTCCCCGCGGCGAAGATCACCACCCGCCCCTTCTCCATGTGGCGGAGCGCCCGGCGGCGGATATAGGGCTCCGAGACCGTCGCCATCGGGATGGCCGACAGGACCCTGGTGTCGGCGCCGATCTTCTCGAGCGCGTTCTGCAGCGCCAGCGCGTTCATGACGGTGGCGAGCATGCCCATATAGTCGGCGCTCGCCCGGTCGAAGCCCTTGGCGGCGCCGGCGAGTCCGCGGAAGATGTTGCCCCCGCCGACGACGATGGAAAGCTGATGACCGGCCTTCATTGCCTCGGCGATCTCGAGGGCCAGGCGAGCGGTGGTGTCCGGATCGATCCCGAACGCCCCCTCCCCCATCAAAGCCTCGCCCGACAGCTTCAGGAGGATCCGGTTGAAGCGCGGGCGCGGCATGGGGTTTTACGGTCCGTTCGCGAGAGGAATGGAAGGGTGGCGCACCTTAATCAGGGCGCGCGACCCTGCCAAGCGGGTTAGGCGTTCGCGGGCTCCGGCTTGCCGACGCCCGAAGCGGCGGCCACCTCGGCGGCGAAATCGCTCTCCTTCCTGTCGATGCCTTCGCCGAGCTGGAATCTGACATAGGCATTGAGGGAGATCGGGCTTCCGGTGCGCTTGGCCTCGGCCGCGATGACGTCCTCGACCTTCGTCTTGTTGTCCATGACGAAGAGCTGGCTCATCAGCGCATTCTCCTTGCGGAACTTGGCCATGGCGCCGTCGACCATCTTGGACACGATGTCGGCCGGCTTGCCGCTCTCGGCCGCCTTCTCGGAGGCGATGGCGCGCTCGCGCTCGATCAGCGAGGGGTCGAGCTCCTCGCCGGTGAGCGCCTGCGGGTTGGCCGCGGCGATGTGCATGGCAAGCTGCTTGCCGAGCTGGGTCAGAGCCTCGGAATCGCCCTCGCTCTCGAGCGCGACGAGGACTCCGATCTTGCCGAGGCCGGGCTTCACCGCATTGTGGACGTAGGGCACCACCACGCCCTGCGGCACCTGGAGGACGGCCGAGCGCCGAAGCGACTGGTTCTCGCCGATCGTCGAGATGTTGGCGGTGAGCTTCTCCTCGACGGTGCCGCCGCCGGGATACTGGGCGGTGAGGATACCCTCGACCGTTCCGACGCCCTGGAGCGCGAGCTGGGTGACCGCGCCCACGAACTCCTGGAACTGCTCGTTCTTGGAGACGAAGTCGGTCTCGGAATTCACCTCGACGACGGCGCCGCGATTCCCCTCGACGGCGACTCCGACCAGGCCTTCGGCGGCGGTCCGGCCGGCCTTCTTGGCGGCGGCGGCGAGGCCCTTGGTGCGAAGCCAGTCGATCGCGGCCTCCATGTCGCCCTGGGTCTCGCCCAGAGCCTTCTTGCAGTCCATCATGCCGGCGCCGGTGCGCTCGCGCAGTTCCTTGACGGTGGCGGCCGTGATCTCAGCCATGTCTGGTATCCTTCTGAAAAACTCGGGTGTTTCCTTCGATACGCGGCTTCGACTTCGCTCAGCCGCTACTCAGGATGAGCGGGGCTTCGAGCCGATCCGCTCATGCTGAGTAGGCATTGAGCGAAGTCGAAATGCCGTATCGAAGCACCCGCTCGGTTTAGGGTTTAAGCCTCGGCCAGCGCCGCTTCGGCCGGGGGAGCGTCCATCGCTCCGATGTCCTCGCCGCGCGCCTGCGCGCCGCCCGACTTGCCGGCCAGGGCCGAGTCGGCGATGGCGTCGCAATAGAGGCGGATGGCCCGGCTGGCGTCGTCGTTGCCCGGGACCGGGAAGGCGATGCCCTGCGGGCTGACGTTCGAATCGAGGATGGCGACGACCGGGATGCCGAGAACGTTGGCTTCCTTGATCGCCAGCTCCTCCTTGTTGGCGTCGATCACGAAGATGACGTCGGGAAGGCCGCCCATCTCGCGGATCCCGCCGAGGCTGAGCTCGAGCTTGTCGCGCTCGCGGGTCAGCTGGAGCACCTCCTTCTTGGTGAGGCCGGCGGTGTCGCCGCTGAGCTGCTCCTCGAGGCTCTTGAAGCGCTTGATCGAGTTGGAGATGGTCTTCCAGTTGGTGAGCATCCCGCCCAGCCAGCGGTGGTTGACGAAATGCTGCCCTGAGCGGCGCGCGGCCTCGGCGATCGGATCCTGAGCCTGGCGCTTGGTTCCGACGAACAGGACCTTGCCGCCGGCGGCGACCGACTGGCGGACGAAATCGAGCGCCCGGGCGAACAGCGGCACCGTCTGCGAGAGATCGATGATATGGACCCCGTTCCTGTCGCCGAAGATATACGGCTTCATCTTGGGGTTCCAGCGGTGGGTCTGGTGGCCGAAATGCGCTCCGGCCTCGAGCAATTGCTGCATGGTGACGTCGGTGGACGCCATGGTCTTTCTCCTTCCGGTT
>DASWLZ010000055.1:0-16340 GCA_036399975.1 Allosphingosinicella sp. | reverse complement strand
GGGCGTCGGCGGCACCTGGAAGGATCTCACCAACAACGTGAACGAGCTGGCCGCCAACCTGACCGGCCAGGTCCGCAACATCGCCGAGGTGACCACCGCGGTGGCTCTGGGCGATCTCTCCAAGAAGATCACCGTCGACGTTCGAGGCGAGATCCTGGAGCTCAAGAACACGATCAACGTCATGGTCGACCAGCTCAACGGCTTCGCCTCCGAGGTGACCCGAGTGGCCAGGGAGGTCGGAACCGAGGGCAAGCTGGGCGGCCAGGCGCAGGTCCCCGGAGTCGCCGGCACCTGGAAGGACCTCACCGACAACGTGAACCTGATGGCCGAGAATCTGACCAGCCAGGTCCGCAACATCGCCGACGTCACCACCGCCGTGGCCAGGGGCGACCTTTCCAAGAAGATCACCGTCGACGTGAAGGGCGAGATCCTCGCCCTCAAGGACACGATCAACGTCATGGTCGACCAGCTCAACGGCTTCGCCTCCGAGGTGACTCGCGTGGCGAGGGAAGTCGGAACCGAGGGCAAGCTCGGCGGCCAGGCGCAGGTGCCGGGCGTCGGCGGGACCTGGAAGGACCTCACCGACAACGTGAACCTGATGGCGACCAACCTCACGAACCAGGTGCGCGGCATCGCCGACGTCGTCACCGCCGTGGCGCAGGGCAACCTCAAGCGCAAGCTGACCGTGGACGCGAAGGGCGAGATCGCCGCTCTCGCCGAGACGATCAACTTCATGATCGAGACCCTCGCCACCTTCGCAGACCAGGTCACCAACATGGCCCGCGAGGTGGGAATCGAAGGCAAGCTCGGCGGCCAGGCCAGGGTGCCGGGCGCCGCCGGCCTGTGGCGCGATCTCACCGATAACGTGAACCAGCTCGCGGCAAACCTAACCAACCAGGTTCGCTCGATCGCCGACGTGGCGACCGCGGTGACCAAGGGCGACCTTACCCGCTCGATCGCCGTCGAGGCGTCGGGCGAGATGGCCGCGCTCAAGGACAACATCAACGAGATGATCCGCAACCTCAAGGAGCAGACCTTGAAGAATGCGGAGCAGGATTGGCTCAAGACCAACCTCGCCCGCTTCTCGCGGATGCTCCAGGGCGAGCGCGACCTCGCCACCGTCTCGAACCTGATCATGTCCGAGCTCGCGCCGCTGGTGAACGCCCAGTACGGCGTCTTCTACGTCACCAAGCGCGAGGAGGAGGAGACCAAGCTCGAGCTCGTCGCAAGCTATGGCGCCGAGAGCCACGACGAGCTGAAGCGCGAATTCAAGCTTCGCGAGGGCCTGGTCGGCCAGGCGGCGGCCGACAAGCGCCCGATCCTTCTCCAGAACGTGCCGGGCGACTTCATCCGGATCGGCTCGGGTCTCGGCAACGCCGCCCCGGCCAACATCAACATCCTGCCGGCGCTGTTCGAGGACGACGTCAAGGCAGTGATCGAGCTGGCCTCGTTCAGCCACTTCAACGAGACCCACCAGAGCTTCCTCGACCAGCTGATGGAATCGGTCGGGATCGTGCTCAACACGATCGCGGCGACCATGCGGACGGAGGGCCTACTGAAGCAGTCGCAGCTCCTCACCCAGGAGCTCCAGGCCCGCCAGACCGAGCTCACCACCAAGCAGGAGGAGCTCCACAACACCAACGAGGAGCTTCAGGAGAAGGCGCAGCTGCTCGAGAACGAGAAGAAGCAGGTCGAGGCCAAGAACCTCGAGATCGACATGGCCCGCCGGGCCGTCGAGGAGAAGGCCGAGCAGCTCGCTTTGACCTCCAAGTACAAGTCGGAGTTCCTCGCCAATATGAGCCACGAGTTGCGGACTCCCCTCAATTCGCTGCTGATTTTGTCGAAACTGCTCGCCGACAACCCTCAGGGGAACCTCAACGAGAAGCAGACCGAATTCGCCCGCACCATCCACTCGGCGGGATCGGACCTGCTCAGCCTGATCAACGACATCCTCGATCTCTCCAAGATCGAATCGGGCACCGTCTCGATCGAGCTCGGCGACATGCGCATGCGCAACCTTCGCCAACATATGGAGCGGACCTTCCGGCAGCTCGCCGCCGACAAGGGCCTCGAGTTCGACGTCGAGTTCGACGAGAACCTCCCCGCCTCGATCCGCACCGACGAGAAGAGGCTCCAGCAGGTCGTCCTCAACCTCCTGTCCAACGCCTTCAAGTTCACCGCCCATGGCGGGGTCACGCTGTCCGTGCGCAGCGCCGACAACGGCTGGAGCACCAACCATCCGGTGCTTCGCGGGGTCGACCGGGCCATCGCGATCGCCGTGACCGATACCGGCATCGGAATCCCCGAGGACAAGCAGAAGCTGATCTTCGAGGCGTTTCAGCAGGCGGACGGAACCACCAGCCGCAAATATGGCGGCACCGGCCTCGGCCTCTCGATCAGCCGCGAGATCGCCCGGCTTCTGGGCGGCGAGCTGCAGGTCAGGTCGAAGCCGGGCGAAGGATCGACCTTCACCCTCTTCGTCCCGCTCGAGGCCGCGGCCGTCGCCGCTCCGGAAGGTGCGCTGAGCACCACCGCCCGCTACGAGAATAGCGGTGCCAATGTCCCGACGGCGCTTCCGGCCACTCTCGAAGTCACGGACGACCGCGACAATCTTGGCGGCGAACCGTTCGTGCTGATCGTCGAGGACGACGTCACCTTCGCCTCCATTCTCCTCGATATCGCCCGCGACGCGGGGCTGAAGGGCGTGATCTCGCCCGCCGGATCGGGGACGCTCGCGATGGCCCGCAAGCTCAGGCCCGACGCGATCACGCTCGACCTCGGCCTCGACGACATCAACGGCTTCGTCCTGCTCGACCTCCTCAAGCACGACAGCGAGACCAGCGGGATCCCGATCCACGTCATTTCCGGCGCGGACGAAGTCTCGTCGGTGACCCAGATGGGCGCCTTCGGAGTGACCGCCAAGCCGGCCGACCATGACGAGCTTGCCGAGGTGTTCAGCCGGATCCAGGTCGAAGCGACGACCGGCCGCCGCCCGCGTCCCCGCACCCGAAGCGAGGACCTGCCGGCCAAGCCGCGCACGGTTCCCGAGCTCGCCGGAACCAAGATCCTGATCGTCGACGACGACATCCGCAACATCTACTCGCTGACGAGCGTTCTCGAGAGCTACGACGTCGAGGTGCTCCACGCCGAGCGCGGCCGCGACGGCATCGACATCCTGGAGCAGACTCCGGGGATCGACGCCGCCCTGATCGACATCATGATGCCCGAGATGGATGGCTACGAGACCATGCAGAAGATCCGGGAGAAGCCGGCCCTGGCCGGCCTTCCGCTGATCGCCGTCACCGCCAAGGCGATGAAGGGCGATCGCCAGAAGTGCCTCGACGCCGGCGCCTCGGACTATATCGCCAAGCCGGTCGACATCGAGCTCCTGCTCGCCCTTCTCCGGGTGTGGATCGGCAAGACCCGCAACCGGGCCTCCGCACGCAAGGCCCGGCCGCAGCCGGTGCAGACGGCGGCGGAGTGACGCCATGAACGTTTCCGGGCAGGTGGGTCCGGCCGATCCGGCCGCCACTCCGATAAGTGAGGCGGATTCGCCGCCTGCCCCGCGCGCGCGGGTCTTGGTCGTCGACGACGACGACCATAACCTCCTCGCCATCCGGACCGTGCTCGAGGATCTCGCCGAAGTGGAGGTCGCCTCTTCCGGCGACGAGGCGCTCCGCCATCTCCTCAAGGGCGATTTCGCAGTCATCCTGCTCGACGTCTACATGCCCGGGATGGACGGCTACGAGACCGCCCAGATCATCCGCGGCCGCGAGCAGACCAAGCGGATCCCGATCGTCTTCCTCTCCGCAGTCAACAAGGAGAAGGAGCATCTCATCCGCGGCTATTCGATGGGCGCGGTCGACTATGTGTTCAAGCCGGTGGAGCCGGTGGTCCTCCGCTCCAAGGTCGCGGTGTTCGTCGACCTGTTCCTGATGACCCAGGAGATCCAGCGCAAGGCGGCCCAGGAGCAGAAGCTGCTCGACGCCAATCTGCGCGCCAATGCCGAGCGCCTCAGGGTAGAGCAGGAGCTTCGCCTGGCCGAGCAGCGGCAGGCGGCGATCATCGCCTCCCTTCCGATCGTCCTCTACATCGAGGCGCACGGCCCCTCCCCGCGCGTTCCGCAATTCGTCGGCGGCAACTTCACCGCCGTCACCGGATTCGACTTCGAGGCTGTCGAGGCCCGGCCCACGCTGTGGGCGGACCGGCTCCATCCCGAGGATCGCGACCGTGCGGTCGGGGCGATCCGCGATCGCCAGCGCACCGGCGCGATGAACATCGAATATCGATGGCAATGCGCGGACGGCCAGTACAAGCATTTCCTCGATCAGGCCGTTCTGCTCCGGACCGAAGACGGCGAAGCCGCCCAATATGCCGGCACGCTGCTCGACGTCACCGACCGCAAGGACCTCGAGAAGCAGCTCCTCGAAGCGCGCAAGATGGACGCGATCGGCAAGCTGACCGGCGGCATCGCCCACGATTTCAACAATCTCCTCGCCGCGGTCCTGGGCGGTCTCGGCCTGATCGAGCGGCGGCTTCCGCTCGAGGAGGAGCATAAGAAGATCATCGCCATGACGCGGCGAGCGGCCGAGCAGGGCTCGGAGCTGGTCAAGCGGCTGCTCGCTTTCGCCCGCCGCCAGACCCTCCAGCCCGACTCGGTCGACATCCGCCGCCTCTCGGCGACGGTCACCGACCTGCTCGCCCATACTTTGGGCGGGCTGGTGAAACTCGAATGGCGGGCCGATCCGGACGTCTGGTGCGCCTTCGCCGACAGCACCCAGCTCGAGCTCGCGCTGATGAACCTCATCATCAATGCCCGCGACGCCATGCCCGACGGCGGGACCATCATGGTCGCCGGCCGCAACGTCACGGCCGGCTCCGGCAACGCGCTCGGCCTGCCGTCGGGCGACTATGTCGTCATCGCCGTCTCCGACGACGGCAGCGGAATCCCGGCCGCGATCCTCGAGCAGGTCACCGAGCCTTTCTTCACGACCAAGGCGGTCGGCAAGGGGACGGGGCTCGGCCTGTCGATGGTCTATGGCTTCGCCCACCAGTCCGGCGGCGCGATCGCCATCGACAGCAAGGAAGGCGAAGGGACGGCGGTCGAGATCTGGCTTCCCCGCGCCCCCGAGGCCCAGGCCCAGGCGGAGGTGCAGGCGGCGCCGGCGCCCGAAGCGGAGGCCGAGGCTCGGCCGCTTCGGATCCTGCTGGTCGACGATCATGACGCGGTGCGTGAAACCACCGCCGGGATGCTGAGCGACATGGGCCACAAGGTGGAGACCGCCACCGACGGCCCGGGCCTGCTTCGCAAGCTCAGCGCGGCGCCGGCCGACTATGACCTCATCATCACCGATTACGCCATGCCGCTCCTCTCGGGCGCCGACGTCCTCAGGCAGGCGCGCGAGATCCGGCCGGGGATGCCCGGGATCATCATCTCGGGCTATGCCGACAGCCGATCGATCGCCCGCCCCGGCCACGAGTCGATCGTGCTCACCAAGCCCTTCACCCTCGAGCAGATGAAAGGCGCGATCGGCACCGTCAGCGCCACGATCCGGGAACCCGCCGCGACCACGCCCTAGCGCCGCCATCCCGACTCCCGCGCAGGAATAAGGACCTACGGCACAAAGACCTTAGGAACGCGGGCGGCAGGCTCCGTGTTTTGCTTCCGACCTTCACTAGGCGGAAAACCCGATGCGCGTGCGCCTCAAGCCGGTCGGCCGGCAAACCATAGTGATCACCGGCGGGTCCAGCGGGAACGGGCTGGCGACAGCTCGGGAGGCGGTCCGGCGAGGGGCCGCCGTCGTTCTCGCGGCGCGCAACGCCGAGGCGCTTGAGAGGGTGAGGCGGGAGCTCGAGGGGCAAGGGGGCCGGGTCGCGGTCTGCGCCGCCGACGTTTCGATCGAGGGCGATGTCGCCAGGATAGCCCAGGTCGCGATCGACCGGTTCGGCGGCTTCGACAGCTGGGTGAACGATGCGGCGGCCGCGACCTACGGGGCGATGGAGGAGGTTTCGCTCGAGGACCATCGGCGGATCTTCGACGTCAATTACCACGGCCTGCTGATGGGCTCGCTCGCCGCCGCCCGGCACCTTCGCGAGCGCGGCGGCGGAGCGATCGTCAACCTCGGCTCGGTGCTCTCCGACCGGGCGATGATCTTCCAGGGCCCCTATTCGGCGACCAAGGCGGCAGTCCAGGCCGCCACCGATGCTCTGCGCATGGAGCTGGAGCGGGACGGCGTTCCGATATCGGTGACCCTGATCAAGCCCGGCGCCATCAACACGCCCTATCCGGAGCACGCCCGCAACTACATGAGCGCTCCGCCCAGGCTTCCGCCGCTCCTCTACGACCCGGGCCTCGTCGCCGAAGCCATCCTCTTCGCCTGCGAGACTCCGCGCCGGCAGCTCTACATCGGCGGGAGCGGCTATCTCATCTCGCTGGCCGGCCGGCTGGCGCCCCGGGCGACCGACCTGGCCATGGAGGCTTTCGGGGTGGCGGCTCAGCAGAAGCCGGGCGATCCCGGCGATCCGGCGAAGCGCGACAATCTCTACGAGGCGCGGAGCGACGGCGAGGCGCACGGCGATCAGGACGTCTTCGTCCGGCGGACGAGCCTTCTCCTCCAGGCGCAGACCCGGCCGCTCGCTTTACCCTTCGCCGCCGCGGCGGCCGGTCTCGAGCTCGCCGGCGGCTTTTTCGAATCGTTGAGGCGCCGCTCGCGCCGCGACCTTTCCGCGCGTCGCTCGGAGGCGCGGCCCTCTCGTTCCCCGGGAGCCGCTCATGGACGATGATCGCGTCAGGGAGTTCGAGACGTCCCTCTGGCTCGGCGGCGAGGACGTCTACCGCGAGCGGGTGTCGGCGGAATGCCTGATGGTGCTGCCCGAGCCGCCGTTCGCGATGAGCGGCGAGCAGGCGATCGAGGCGGTGGCGAAGACGCCGCGCTGGTCGCAAGTGGAGCTGGCGGACCTTCGAATCCGCCGGCCGCAGGAGGCGCTGATCGTCATCGCCTACGAAGCCCGCGCCTCGCGCGGCGGGCAATCCTACCGCGCCTGGTGCACGTCCACCTACCGCCGGGCCGGCCATGAGGCGTGGGAGGTCGTCCAGCACCAGCAAAGCCTGCTTCCCCACGGCCGGTGAGACGGAGGAAGGAATGAGCGACGAACATGAAGCCGGCTATGTGGACAACGAAAGCCCGCGCACCGAGGCGTCGACCCGCGGAGGCTGCCTGAAGCTGGGCTGGGGCTGTCTCCCGGTGTGGATGGGCCTGATGCTTCTGCCGGCGGGCATCTGGCTTTACTGAGCCGTTTTACGGCATTCCGGCGCAGGCCGGGATGACGATGAAGCGTGCCTCAGGTCCGCCCGAGCTCGACCTCGGCGACCTTGTCCTTATAATCCTTCTTCGGATCGCGGCCGAGCAGCGCCTTGACCCCGGCCACGAGGCTCGACCCGTCGAGCCAGATCTCCGCCCGCTCCGGGTCCAGCCGGAGCAGGGCCAGCTTTGGATCGTCCTTGCCCTCCTCGAACCAGGCGGCGGCGAAAGGATTCCAGAGCCGGTCCACCACCTGCCGGTCCCGCTCAAGGCTGATCCGCCCGTGGAGCGTCGCGAAAAGGTCGTGGCCTTTCGAGACGAAGGTGGCAATCGCCCTGTCGCCCTTCGGCAGCTGCTCGACGATGGCATTCTCCTTCGAGGTGAAGAACCAGATCGGGCCGCCCTCCTCCTCGATCTGGGCGGTCATCGGCCGCGCATGGCCGTCCTCGACTCCGTCGAGCCCGAGCATCATCGTCATGTCGGACTTGAGCGCCTTCCAGAAACGCGCTTGCAGTTCCGCCGGTGTCGCCATGTCTCATCTCCTTTCGGGTGAGAACCGGCAGGCGCGCGGCGGCGTTCCTACCTGCTTTGTACCGTATGAGGGCCGCGACACGTGGACGTTGCGGCGGCGGCCGCCTATCTGCCAGCCATGGACGCCTGGCTGCTCCCGCTCGCCATCGTGGCGGCCACGGTCGTGGCGATGGAAATGCTCGCCGCCGTCGTCCAC
Source organism: Allosphingosinicella sp. (assembly GCA_036399975.1). Classification (GTDB taxonomy): domain Bacteria; phylum Pseudomonadota; class Alphaproteobacteria; order Sphingomonadales; family Sphingomonadaceae; genus Allosphingosinicella. The sequence goes on along the minus strand of DASWLZ010000055.1, from coordinate 8,312 downwards.
CGCTACGTGATGCACGGCTGGGGATGGGGCTGGCACCGCTCTCACCACGAGCCGCGCAAGGGGTGGTTCGAGCTCAACGACCTTTACGCCTTGGTCTTCGCCGGCCTCAGCCTGCTCTTCTTCTCGGCCCTCGCCGCGTTCTGGGCGCCCTTGTGGTGGGTCGGGGTGGGGACCGTCGTCTACGGATTGCTCTACGGGATCGTCCATGAGGGCCTCGTCCATCGCCGGTTTCCCCTCCCCCGCTCCTGGCAGAGAGGCTATCTCAAGCGGCTGGTCCAGGCCCACCGGCTCCACCACGCGGTGCGTTCCCGCGACGGCGCCGTTTCCTTCGGCTTCCTCTACGCACCCCGGCCGCAAGCCCTGCGTCACCGGCTGCGCGAGCAGGGAGCGGAGCGATGACCGAGCGGCGGCAGGCGGCGGTCGGCCTCGCCCTCGCGGCGGCCATCGCCATCGCCTGGGCCGCGCTGCACGTCTGGTCGGTCTTCCGGCAGCCGCTCCACGGCCCGGCGCTGCTCGCGGCGCCCTTTCTGGTCGCCGCCTTGTGCTGGCTGAACGTCGGCCTGTTCATTGTCGCCCATGACGCGATGCACGGCTCGCTCGCCCCCAGGCGACCGACCTTGAACCGATGGGCGGGGCGGGTCGCGCTCGCCATCTACGCCGGCTTCTCCTTCGACCGCCTCCTCCCGAAGCATCACGCCCATCACCGCAGCCCCGGGACGGCAGACGATCCCGACTTCAGCGAGGCCCACCCGGACGGCTTCTGGCGCTGGTACGCCGCCTTCTTCGCCCAATATTTCGGCCTGAGGGAAGTGATGGTGCTGACCTTCCTGACCGGCTTCTACCTCTTCGCCCTGGGCGCGTCCTACGCGAACCTGCTGGTCTTCTGGGCGCTCCCGGCGATCCTCTCGTCGCTGCAGCTGTTCCTGTTCGGCACGTTCCTCCCGCACCGTCACGGCGAGCGCGAATTCGGCGATGAGCACCGGGCGAGGAGCAACGAATATGGCTGGCTGGCGTCGCTCCTGACCTGCTTCCATTTCGGCTATCACCGCGAGCATCACCTTTCGCCGGGGACGCCCTGGTGGAGGCTTCCGCAAGCGCGGGTCAGGTCAGCCCCGACTCGATGAGATCGGCGGCACGGCGGACTCCGCCGGCCGCTTCCATGTCGCTGCGCACAGCGGCGGCGGAATCGCGGAACCGCCGGTCCCGGCGCACCCGGTCGATGGCCTCCGCGAGCCGTGCCCTCGAGCTGCGCCGGCCGATGACGCAGGCGACCCCGGCCCGCTCCAGCCTTGCCGCGGTCGCGGACTGCTCGAAGGCAAGCGGGATCACAACCATCGGCAGCCCCGCGGCGAGCGGGTCCAGCACCGTGTTGATGCCGCCATGGCAAACGACCAGATCGCAATGCGCGAGCACCGCCCGCTGGGGCACCCACTCATAGACCAGCGGATCGCCGGGAAGCGCGTCCAGCGCCGCCGTCGGCGCCCCCCCGGTCGTCACCAGCAGCCGAAGGTCGAGGCGGGCGCAAGCCTCGGCGACCTTCCGGAAAAGCGAGGAGCGGGCGCCCTGGAGGGTCCCCAGGGAGCAGTAGACGAGCGGCCGTCCATCCCGGTTCGGGACGATGAAGGCGTCCGCCGCCGCGCGCCGGAACGGGCCGGTATAGTGGAAGCTGCCGGGGAGCTCGGACCTGGGGTAGTCGAGCGCCGGGACCAGCTGCGAGAGCTGGAGCCGGGGGGACAGGCAGTCGTCGAGCCGGCGCCGGGGCGGAAGCCCGAGACGGGCCGAGTTGCGCTCGACGGCGTCGCCGACCCGGCGCATCAGGAGATCGGACACGCGCCAGCCGCCGCGGTTGCGCTTCAGGCCGCGGTCGCTCGGATCGTAGCGCCAGCCGACGAAGGGCGGCGGGACGCCCGGCTCGCGGTTGATCGGAAGGGTGTCGGCGATGCTAGCGAAGGGGAGGCCGAGATGCTCGGCGACGAGGCCGCCGCCGGGCTCGAGCTGGTCCACGAGCAGCGCATCGGCCCCGATGCCGCGAAGCAGCGACGGCGCCTCCCGGCAGAAGGTGTCGGTGAAGCGGACCATGCCTTCCATCACTCCGCCGAGGCCGACCAGGCCCTTGATCCTGGCCATCGGCCGGGTCCAGCTCTCGAGAGACGGCAGATCGGCGCCGATCGGCTCGAAGGCCGCGCCCGAAGCCTCGACGAGCGGCCGGGCCTCGGCATGATGAACGAAGGTCGCCCTGTGGCCGCGGGCGATCAGCTCGCTCGCGAGGTTGGACAAGGGCGAGTAATGGCCGCGCAGCGGCGGCGCGACGATCGCGAAATGGGCCGCCTCACCCTCCCCTGAGCCGGACGGAATCGGCGAGGCTCGGCACGAGGTAGGCGAGCTTCACCCGGCGCGGCACCACGACCCGCCGGTCCCAGGCGGAAGGCCCCATGCTCGAGACTCGCCGCCCGATGGCCCCGTAGATGCGGGCCGCCGCGAGCACGGCCCAACGGGCGCGGAAGGGAAGCTTCGGGACGCCGATCCGGGCGGAGGCCTCGAACCGGTGGGCCAGCGCGACGAGCCGCTTCACGAGGGCAACCAGATCGTCGCGGCGATCCGCGCGGAGCGGGTCGCCGGGATCGATATTCGCCTCCGCCAGCCAATTGGACGGAAGGTAGCAGCGGCCCGAATCCCGGTCCTCGCGAATATCCCGGGCGATGTTGGCGAGCTGGAAGGCAATGCCGAGGTCGCAGGCGCGGTCGAGCGTCTCCTCGTCCGAAGGATCGACCCCCATGATGACCGCCATCATGCAGCCGACGGTGCCGGCGACGTGATAGCAATAGGCGAGCAGCTCCGTCTCGTCCCTCGGCCGCCACCCCTGCGCATCCAGGGCGAAGCCGCGCAGGTGATCGAATATGTAGCGATTCGGGATCGGGCATTCCCGGACGACCGCGCCGAGCGCGTCGAAAGGCAGCTGGAGAGTCACATCGCCCCTCAGCGCGCCTCGGGTGAGAAGCTCCACTTCCGCGTTCGAGCCGGAGGGCGCGAATCGTCCCTGCCCGTATGACTGGCCGTCGCAGACGTCGTCGCAATGACGGCACCAGCAATAGAGCAGCCAGGCCCGCTCGCGAGTCTCGCGGTCGAACAGACGGCTCGCCATGTGGAAGGAACGGGATCCGAGGCGGATCGACTCGCCCGCGGCGGCGACCAGCTCATCGCGGGTCATGCCGCAAGGTCCGCGAGCATCAGCCCGGCGGTGGCCTTGGCGCTGCCCACGACGCCGGGGATCCCGGCGCCCGGGTGAGTGCCCGCGCCGACGAAATAGAGGTTCGGGATTCGGTCGTCGCGATTGTGGACGCGGAAATAGGCGCTCTGGGTCAGCATCGGCTCGAGGCTGAAGGCGGAGCCGAGGTGCGAGTTCAGCTCACGCTCGAAATCGTCGGGGCCGAAGTGGAACAATGTCTCCAGTCGGCCCGACAGGCCCGGCAACGCCCGTTCCTCCAGGATCCGGAGCATCCGCTGCGCATAAGCCGGCCCTTGGACCTCCCAGTCGATCTCGGCGCGGCCGAGATGCGGCACCGGCGCAAGGGCGTAGAAGGTCGATTTGCCGGGAGGCGCCATGGCGGGGTCGGTGGCGGTCGGATGGTGCAGGTAGATGGACGGATCGTCCGCTAGCCGGTCGCCCCGATAGATTTCGGCGATCAGCGCCTTGTACCTCGGGCCGAACAGCACGGAATGGTGAGCGACGTCCGGCCATTCGCCCGACGTCGAGAAATGGACGACGAAAAGCGACGGCGAGAAGCGCTTGCGCCGGAGCTTCTTGGCGGCGCTCCGGCCGCGCGGGCCGTCGAGCATGTCGTAGGTGCGCACGATGTCGGCATTGGAGGCGACGGCGTCGAACCGGCCGCTCCAGCCGCTTCGGGTGACGAGCCCTTTCGCCCGATCCCCTTCCGCCTCGATCCGGGCCACCGGGTCGTCGAGGCGGATCCGGCCGCCGAGCCGCTCGAAGTGGCGGACCATGGCCGCGACCAGCGCGTTGGTGCCGCCGCGCGCGAACCACACGCCGCCGTCGCGCTCGAGCTTGTGGATCAGGGCGTAGATGGCGCTGGTCGTCATCGGGTTGCCGCCGACCAGCAGGGTATGGAAGGAGAGGACCTGCCTCAGCTTCTCGTTGCGGACGAAGCTCGACACCATCGAATAGACGGAGCGCCACGCCTGGTAGCGGGCGAGCTTCGGGGCGGCGCCCAGCATCGAGCGGAAGTCGAGGAACGGCACCGCCCCCAGCTTCTCGTAGCCCTCGACATAAACCCCGGCCGAATAGGCCAGGAAGCGCTTGTAGCCTTCGACGTCGGCCGGCTCGAGCGCGCCGATCTGCTCGGCCAGCCGGGCGTCGTCGTCGAGATAGTCGAATGTCGTCCCGTCCGGCCACGACAGGCGGTAGAAGGGCGAGACCGGCATCAGCTCGACGTCGAGGCTCATGTCGGCGCCGGTCAGCGCCCAGAGCTCGCGGAGGCAGGCGGGATCGGTGATGACGGTCGGGCCGGCATCGAAGACGTGGCCGTCCTTCTCCCAATGATAGGCCCGGCCGCCGGCCTTGTCCCGGGCCTCGAATATGGTCGTCTCGACCCCGGCCGATTGAAGGCGGATCGCCAAAGCGAGCCCGCCGAAGCCGGAGCCGATCACCGCTGCGGTGGCGCTCACGACCTCTGCTCCCTCAGGGCCGAGAGGGCGCGCCCGATCGGGACCGGCGGCCGGCCGCTGAGGATCCGCATCTTGTCGAGCATGGTCGAGCGGCCGGCGTAGAAGCGGGCGATCACCGGCTCGGGAAGCCGGTAGAAATGCTCGAGCACCCGGTAGCGGTGCGGCGGGTCGGCGGCCCGGAACAGCATCCGGTTGAGGCTCTGGTAGAAGCGCCGCTCGGCCCAGAGCTGCTCCACCCGCGAGCGGAACCGGTCGTAGAGCGCCCTCGGGCCGAAGTCGGAGAGCTGGGCGATATCGAGCGCGTTGCGGGCGGCGTCCGGAAGCGAATAGCCCGTCGTCGGGTGGAAGAAGCCGCCGCGAAGGCCGAGGCGGGCGACCGGCGGCCCGTCCGGCCAGAGCGCCGAGCAGTCGCCGCCGAGCAGGACCGGAAGGACGCCGGTCTCCTCGGCGAGCACCTCGGCCGGGTAGAGGCCGCCGCAGCGCAGATAGGTGCCGACCCGGTTTCGGACCATCGGCACGTCGAGAACCGGCGAGGCCGAGTAATAGGTGTCCTCCACCATCAGCTCGCGCTCGCCGAAGGGAAGTGAGTAGACGAAGCGGTAGCCGCTGTCCTGGGCGACGCAGGCATCCATGATGATCGGCCGCTCGACCCGGTGCGGCTGATCGAAGCGATAGGTCCGGCCGACGAACTTCTGCCAGCCCAGGTCGAGCCCGGGCATCGGCCCGGGTCCGCGGGCGTCGATCACGGCCGAGGCCTCGATCCGCTCGCCCCCCTCCAGAAGCACATGATCCTCGGCCACGGCGGCGACCGAGGCTCCCAGCCGGTAGCGCCCCGGCGGAAGCTCCGCCCGGATCCGCCGGTCGAGAGCGGCCGAGCTTATGCTGCTGTAGCCGGCGCCCAGCCTGCGCTTCCGCCCCGGGAAGCGCACCTCGTGGTCGTCCCACCGCCCCGAGACCATGGGATCCAGAAGGGCTCGCTCGGCCTCGCCCACATCGCCGTCGAAAAATGACCAGACGTGCCGGCCGCCGAAGCTTTCGCCCGCCTCGAGCAGGACGAACTCGACGTCCGGCCGTCGCCCGGCGAGGGCGAGCCCGACGAGCGCTCCGGCGAGCCCGCCGCCGGCGATGACGAGTGGCCTCGCGGTCACCACCGGCCACCGCCTAAAGGCCAGATGGCGCCGGGCCCGTGGAACGGGTAGCGGCTCGCTCCATGACTCTCCGCCTCGCGCTCGCCTTTCCCCTCCTCCTGCTGCTCCCCGGCTTCGCCCCCGCGGCCGATCTCGAGGTCGCCGTCGAACGGCTTCGCAACGCCAAAGGCGATCTCCATCTCTGCCTGACTCGGGAGCCCGCGCATTTCCCCGACTGCAAGGGCGATCCGCGGGCGATCGCCCGAACGGTTCCGGCCTCGACCCGGTCGGTCCGCTTCGCGGGCCTCGCCCCCGGCGGCTATGCGCTGTCGATCCTTCATGACGAGAACCGCAACCGCAAGCTCGACACGACGCTGATGATTCCACGCGAAGGCTTCGGATTTTCGAGAAATCCGGTTGTGCGCTTCGGGGCGCCGAAGTTCCGGCAGGTCCGCATCGATCTGCCGGCGGGCTTCTCGCGCCAGACGGTAAGGATGCAATACCTGCTTTAGTCCATGTGGATCGGCCGCCGCTGCTATCCTAGTATCTGCGCGGGGGCGACGAGCAGGATCTTGATGTTCGAACTTGACTCCGAATTACCAGCCAATGTCTCCGATGGCCGCTCAGCGGCGGCGAGCGACCTCCCGAATCTCCACATCCTGTTGGCCGCGCCGCGCGGCTTTTGCGCCGGAGTGCGCCGGGCCATCGATGCGGTCAGGGATGCGCTCCGGGTCCACGGCGCACCGGTCTACGTGCGCCGCCCGATCGTTCACAATCTGATGGTCGTCCGCGAGCTCGAGGCCGAAGGCGCCGTCTTCGTCCAGGAGCTGGACGAGGTGCCCGAAGGCGCCGTCGTCCTGCTTTCCGCCCACGGGGTCGCGCCCGAGATCGCCCTCGAGGCCCGGCGCCGCCGGCTCGTCGCCTACGACGCGGTCTGCCCGCTGGTGGCCAAGGTCCACCGCGAGGTCGAGCGGCACCATCGCTCCGGGCGCCATGTCGTGCTGGTCGGCCATGAAGGCCATCCCGAGATCGTCGGGACGCTCGGCCACCTCCCGCCGGGCGCCGCCTCGCTGATCCGGACCGCCGCCGACGTCGAGGCCCTGCCCCTGCCGTCGGGCGCCGCGATCGGAGTCGCCCTCCAGACGACCTACTCCGTCGAAGAGGCGGCGGAGGTCGTCGCCGCCCTTGCCGCCCGCTTTCCCGATCTCGCTTTGCCCTCCGGCGGGGACATTTGCTACGCGACCACCAACCGCCAGGCGGCGGTCCGGGCCATCGCCCCGCGTTCCGATTCGATGATCGTCGCCGGCGAGCAATTCTCGTCCAACGCCTGTCGCCTCGCCGAAGTCGCCCTGGCGGCGGGCTGCGCCAGGGTTCAGCTCGTCTCCAGCGCGGCGGAGCTCGACTGGTCGCTCGTGCCCCGCGGCGGGACCGTCGGGATCACCGCGGCCGCCTCGACCCCGGAGCGGGCGGTGACCGAGATCGTCGAGGCGCTCGGCGGCCGCTACCGGATCCGCATGGAAGAGGTCGAGGCGGCGACGGAGACGACCGCGTTCCGTGCGGTGGCGATCCAATGAGCCGGGTCGAGCCCCGCGAGGCGGAGATCGGCATCCGGGCGTCGATGCTCCGCGCCGGAGCCGAGATCGACCATCTCTTCCAGAGCCTGCTGGCCGACCCGCCCGACCCTCGAAGGCGGCTGTTCGAGGCGATGCGCTACGCCGCCGTCGGCGGCGGCAAGAGGCTCCGGCCGCTGCTGACCCTGGCCTCCGCCGCGCTTTTCCGGATCCCGAGGGCGGCCGCGATCCGGCCGGCGCTCGCCGTCGAGTGCGTCCATGTCCACTCGCTCGTCCACGACGATCTCCCCTGCATGGACGACGACGATCTGAGGCGCGGCAAGGCGACGGTCCACCGCGCCTATGACGAAGCGACGGCGGTGCTCGCGGGCGACGCCCTCCTGGCTCTGGCCTTCGAGATCATCGCCTCGCCCGAGACTCCTTTGTGCGGCGAGGTGCGCTCGGAGCTGGTCGCCGAGCTGGCCCGCTCGGCCGGCGCCTCCGGAATGGCCGGCGGCCAGATGCTCGACCTCCTCCCGCCCGAGGAGCCGGCCGACCTCGACGCGATCACCCGTCTCCAGCGGCTGAAGACCGGCGCCCTGATCGGCTGGTGCGTCGAGGCCGGCGCGATCCTCGGCCGCGCCTCGCCCGACCAGCGCACGAGCCTGCGCGGCTATGCGCGCGCGCTCGGCCTCGCCTTCCAGATCGCCGACGACCTGCTCGACCGCGAAGGCGACGAGGCGGCGGTGGGCAAGAAGCTCCGCAAGGATGACGGGCAGGGGAAGGTGACCTTCGTCACCCTGCTCGGACCCGAGCGGGCGCGGCGGCAGGCGGATATGCTCGTCGACCAGGCGGTGGAGCATCTGCGCAGCTTCGGCGACAGCGCGCGGCTGCTGGAGGGGATTGCCCGGTTCGCAGTGACCCGGGACCGGTGAATGGGTGCGGGAGGAGG
>DASWLZ010000054.1:0-23249 GCA_036399975.1 Allosphingosinicella sp. | reverse complement strand
GTGATCGGTGAGTTTCTGCGCCCAGTCGCGGCAATCCTCGCCGAGGGGAACCTCCTCCGGCATCCAGTGGATCTGCTGCTGGCGCTTCCAGAAATCGAACGCCCAGGGATATTCGAAGGGCTTGTACTGCTTGCGGGCTTCGGTGAGGGACATGGGCGTTACTCCGTTAACGCTTCGACAGGGCCATGAGGCCGCCGATGGCGAGGATCACGATGATGGGCGAGAGCATGAGCAGCCCTGAAACGGCAAGGGCGGGCGTTGCCGCGCCGTCATCCTCGGCGCCGCCATCGTCTCGGCGGCAGGCCTGTGCCTCGCCGCCCTCTTTCTTCCGGCCGCTCAGATGCGGATCCTGTAGAATTTCGCTGGAGTAACCCAAATGCCCCTTCTCGAAGCCCGCAAGCAGTACAAGCCGTTCGAATATCCCTGGGCGTTCGAATTCTGGAAGCGCCAGCAGCAGATCCACTGGATGCCGGAGGAAGTGCCGCTCGGCGAGGATTGCCGCGACTGGGCGCAGAAGCTGACCGATCACGAGCGCAGTCTGCTCACCCAGATCTTCCGCTTCTTCACCCAGGCCGACGTCGAGGTCCAGGATTGCTACCACGACAAATACGGCCGCGTGTTCAAGCCGACCGAGGTCAAGATGATGCTGACCGCGTTCAGCAACATGGAGACGGTCCACATCGCGGCCTACTCGCACCTGCTCGACACGATCGGCATGCCCGAGAGCGAGTACAGCATGTTCCTTCAATATAAGGAGATGAAGGACAAGCACGATTACCTCGCCACCTTCGGGGTCGACACCGACGAGGCCATCGCCAAGACCCTCGCAATGTTCGGCGGCTTCACCGAGGGGCTTCAGCTCTTCGCGAGCTTCGCGATGCTGATGAACTTCCCCAGATTCAACAAGATGAAGGGCATGGGCCAGATCGTCAGCTGGAGCGTCCGCGACGAGAGCCTCCATTGCGAGGGCATCACCCGCCTGTTCCACGCCTTCGTCAAGGAGCGCGACTGCTTCACCCCGACGGTCCGCAAGGAGATTCGCGACGTCTGCCACCACACGGTCGACCTCGAGGACGCCTTCATCGACCTCGCCTTCGAGATGGGGCCGGTCCCCGGAATGACCCCCGGCGAGATCAAGAAATACATACGCTATATCGCCGACTGGCGCCTCGGCCAGCTCGGCCTGAAGCCCATGTACATGATCGACGACCACCCGCTGCCCTGGCTGGCGCCGCTGCTCAACGGCGTGGAGCACGCCAATTTCTTCGAGACGCGGGCCACGGAATATTCGAAGGCCGCGACGAGGGGGAATTGGGGCGAGGTGTGGGACAGTTTCGACCGGCGGAAGTCGGCGAAGGCGGCGAATGATGGGGTCGGCGCCGCGGTTGAGGGCGGGGACGATATGTTCACTCGGGCTGGGGTGGCGGCGGAGTAGGCTGTTGGGAACATTTAAAAGCACATGTCCGCATTGCATGACCGGCAGTGTCGCCTTCACTGTCGTCACCAATTGGCTCGCGCCCAAAACGAGTATCGAGAGGATTTTTGCAGCGTCCTGCGGTCATTGCTCAAACGGAGTGATAGGACGTGCTAGACACAGGGGTAATGGGACAAATTATGACCTTGTGAGTATGAATGGAGACCTTGACGGAAATAAAATCGCAATTCTTGAGCTGTGGCCCGAAACAGAAGCGGCTAGCGCGCCAGATCATGTTCCCGACGCTCTTTCGAATTTCTATAGGCAAGGCATCCGCGCGTTGACTGCGGAATCTTGGGATGCTGCCGGCATGATGTTCCGAAAGGTCTTGGATGTCGCGACCAAGGGTCTGCACCCTCAAAGCGCTAAGAAGCCTTTGATGAAGCGGATCGACGAGATGCGTTCAAACGGCGCGCTGACTCAAGATCTTGCCGAATGGGCACATGAAATTCGCTCTGAAGGGAATGATGCGGCTCACGAGGAAGAGCCTTTTACCGAAGAGGATGCCCGATCTCTCAAGGACTTTTGTGAGTACTTTTTAGTATACACATATACTCTGCCCAAGCGAATTGAATTAAGGCGCAACCCAGTTCCAGAGTAGCCTCTTCGAATTCGCTGACAGTGCACTAATTTACGCCCTATCCGGAATACGGTGACAGTGCACTAATTTCCAAAATCCGGGACAGTGTAATTTCCGCGAGATCTCTCCCGTACGCCCTGTTTGTATCCGATTTTGGTGAACGACCACACGCACGCTAAATTCCGGCTATGCCCGCCGATCCGGTCACCGTCGTCGACACCGCCGAGTTCCGCCGCTGGTTCGCCGATCTCCGCGACGGCCGGGCCAGGGGCCGCATTCTCCTGCGGATCCGCCGTCTCTCGCTAGGAAATTTCGGCGACACGCGATCGCTGGGCGGCGGTCTTCATGAGCTTCGGGTGGATTACGGCCCCGGCTACAGGATCTACTTCGTCCTTCGCGGCGACGACCTTGTCCTGCTCGTCTCGGGAGGTGACAAATCGCGGCAGAGAAATGATATTGAGCGGGCGCGCCGGATCGCGGCGGCTTGGGAGGCTGACGATGAAATTTGAAACGCGCCCATGGGATGCAGCGGAGCATCTCGACAGTCCCGAGGCCGTCCTCGGCTATCTCGAAGCCGCGTTCGAGCATGGCGACCCGGCGCTGATCGCGGCAACTCTCAATGATGTCGTCCGTGCCCGAGGCCTTGATCAGAGCACGCTTACGGCGCACAGCGATTTCACCTCGGTCATCGCAACCCTGAAGGCGCTCGGCCTCGAGCTCACCGCAAAGGCCGCCTGAGCATCGTACAAGGCATCGGCACTTGGTGCCGTAGGCCTGGCGTGAATATCTCGCCTAAGGTGATCGACCGGCTCCTCACGAAGACCCGCGGGAGGCAGCTTTTCGCTCTTACTTCGTGCCTTCGTGCCTTCCCCTCAAACGGGGTGACGACACGTCTGAGGTGAGGTCAGGAGCGCTTGGCCGGGTACACGGCCGCGGTCGGGTATAAACACCTAGTTTCGGCTATTGTCTTCCAACCGCCTGAACCGGCTTTCGAGTACCATCCGGAGCAGGCTGACCTAGGCCTGCTCCCCGCCTCGCTCCATCGCCTCGCGAAGGCTCCTGGGCCGCATGTCCGTCCAGACCTCCTGGATATAGGTCATGCATTCCTCCCTGGTGCCGCTCTTGCCGGCATCGTTCCAGCCGGCCGGGTTCTCGCGGTCCGCGGGCCAGATCGAATATTGCTCCTGGTGATTGACGACGACCTTGTAGATCGTCTGGTCCTCATCGTCAGCGCTGCTTTCCATCTCAAACTCCCTCGTCGCTTGGCCGCCGACGCTTTGATATCTCCGCCCGTTGACGTCGCCAAGGGCCGGGGATCACTGGTGTCAGCTACGTGCCTGGCGCCGGGAAGACCCTGGCACCGCGAAGACCCGCAGCGGCGGACGACGCGATAATCGACCGTGATTCCGCCCAGGCGGTCCACCCGGAGGTACTCCTCGGCGCCGGCGGCATAGGTGACCTCCAGCCGCTGAGGTCCGAGCCAGCGGAGATCGATGGGGAGCGAGCCCCCGGCCGTCTGCGGCGCGCTCCCGGCTTGGGCGACGAAGACGTTGCCGCGGTCCGGGGGGCTCTCGCCCGCGGCCACGATGGCCACCTGGGTGCTGAAGGCCGTCGTCGCCCCGCAATTGCGGACGAAGGCGATCGCGACATATTTGCGGCCGGGGGAGGCGGCATGGCCGATCTCCTCGTTGCCGCACCCGTCCAGGCAGCCCTGCAATGCGAGCGGCAGAAGACATAGCGGGAGCAGCCGGGGCGGGACCATCGCTTCGGCCTAGCAGCCCCGTTTGCAGAGGCCGTGAAGAAGATGTCGAGGGCGCGCACGCTTTCGCCCCTGCGCCTCTGCCCTTGATTGCCGAAGCCCCGGCAGCCTTGCCATCGGTGCCGTTATGCCGGATCATCCCGGCATGCGCATTGCTTTCGCCGCTTTGGCCCTGCCCGCCCTGATCCCGTCCCCACCGCTCGGCGCCCAGCCCGCCGCGCCGGCCCAGGCCGTTGCCGCGCCGGCCGAGCTTTCCCGGATCCCCGGGGTCACGGTCAAATATTACGACGTGGCCGGGAGCACGCCCGGGAAGATCCTGGCCGCCATGAAGAGCGGGCGCCCCGGGGCCAGCCCGACCTCCTCGCGCTGGTCGATCGGGGTCGACGTCCAGAAGGCGACGACGGGGACGAAATGCAGGGTCGTTCGCGCCAAGGCCGTCTTCAAGGCCGAGGTGGATTTCCCCCGCCTGGTGGTCACGCGCAAGGCGAAAGGGGAAGAGCAGCCCGGCGAGGAGAAAATCGACAAGTTCATGGAGCGCTGGCAGGCGCACCTCGCGACTCTCGACCGGCAGCAGGCCGCCTATCTGCGCCCCATCTACGAGCAGCTCCCCGAGGTGGAGCGGGCGGCGATGGCGAGCAGCTGCGACGGCGCCCGCCCCGCGGCGGAACGGGTCATCGCCAGGATCCGGGAGCGGTCGCCGGGCCCCGCCGTCCGCTAGCAGCCGATCGCCGGCGGGAACCCCGCGGAAAGGGACGGGCGCCATGAGACATTTCATCTACTACGCCATGCCCGTCGCCCTCGCGGCCTGCGTCGCTTATTCCGCGATCAAGCTTTGGGGCGACGTCGCCGCGCGGCGTTACGGCCTCGCCGTCCTCGGATTGCTGGCGCTGCTGGGCTCGCTCGGCCTGGCGATCATTCTGGTGCTCATTCTCGCCCAGCCGTCCTACTGAGCGCGGCGTCTCCGGCGCTCGCCCCGGCCCGAAACCCCCGCTTCGGAGCCAATTCCGCTTTCCTACAGCCGGCCTCCAGGCATAGCTGTTCCTGCTCCGTTCAAAGTTTCCGGAGCCGAGCCATGACCGATCGAGCGCCCCCGCCCCCTGGCGATCCCCGTCCGGAGGAGTCGCGCGGCGAGCCGCAAGCGTCCCTCCCCGCAATCCCCTTCGACCCGGTCCCCGTCCGGCCCCGGCGGGACGGGTGGACCGCCGTGAAGCAGCGCAAGTTCATCCAGGTCCTCGCCGAGACCGGAATCGTCCGGATCGCCGCCGCGGCCGTCGGGATGAGCGAGCGGTCGGCTCACCGCCTCGCGCTCCGCGACGACGCCGAGAGCTTCTGCGCGGCCTGGGGCGCCGCCGTCGCGATCGCGGCCCGACGCGGCGCCTCCCTGCTCTACGAATATGCGTTCGAAGGGGTGGTGGAGACGATCTGGCGCGACGGCGAGATCGTCTGCCAGCGCCGCCGGCCGTCGGAGAAGGCGCTCTTCTTCCTCCTCTCGCGCCTGGATCCCGCCCGCTTCGGCCGGGCCGGGCCCAATCCCCAGCATCCCCATTACGATCCGGTGGCCGCCAATCTGGGCGACCTCTCGCTCCATCTCGACAGCCTCACCGACCTCCCCGGCGAGGAGCCGGACGAAGGCGATGGGGAGGGGCCCGGCCATGGCTGAGCCTCGCGCGCGCGCGTTTTGGGCCCGGACTTTACGGACCTTCGTCCGGTTTCGGGCAGGGGCCGCTGGATGGGCGGCGCATGCGGCTGCCGCGAAGGGCCATGCCGGAACCGGCGGCGCCGCGCTCGGAGCGGCCCGCCGGGCTTCGCCCGAGTGCCGGCGGTCAGTCGCGACAAAGCGGGGGCGCCATCCTTCCGATCAGGTGCCGGTGGCCCTGGAGATGATGCTTGAGCGCCCCCGCCACGTGCAGGCCGATCAGGGCGATGGCGAGGAAGCCGAGAATCTCGTGGAGCTCGCCGAAGAGGGTCCGCGCGCCGTCGGAATTGGGGACGGGGAGGGCCGGGATCTCGACGAGGCCGAAGAAGGGGTTCGGGCGTCCCCAGGAGGAAGAGAACATCCACCCGGTCAGTGGCAGGGCCAGAAGCAGGGCGTAGAAGGCGGCGTGGACCGACCGCGCCAGGCCCGCCTCCCACCGCTTCAGGGCGTCGTCGAGCGGAGGGGGCCGATGGGCGAGGCGCCACAGGAGGCGGAAGATCGTCAGCGCCAAGACCGACAGGCCGATGCTCTTGTGGAAGAACATCAGCCAGGCCGAGGCGGTTCGGCCCCAGCTGTCGTGGAAGAAGCCGAGGACGATGTTCGCCGTCAGCAACAGGGCGATGGCCCAGTGGAGGCCGATCGCAACGGTGGAGTATCGCGCCTGCCGGTCGAAAGCTTCATAGGACATCGCGTCGACTGCCCCCGCTGGAGAAGTATAAGCGCTCATATGTCGCCCGCGCGTGTCAGGCAAGGGACGCGGATCGCCGCGGGGGGCGTGCCCTCCTCCTCCTCCTCCTCCTCCTCGTTCATCCGCCAGGCCAGCACCGCGGTGGAAGAAGCAGCGCGTAGAGGAAGATGCCCCTATCGATGGCTTGACGGCTTTGTGGCCGTGGCTTCTAAACGTCGACTCACCAAGTCGGTCACGACCGGGAGACAAGTTATGGAGGTCTCGTCAGCGAATCCGCGGGGCAAGCGTAGCGAGACGGTCCTGCTGGGACTCACGCTGTTCTTTACAATTCTCTACCTTCCGCTGGCGGTGCCGCTCGAATTCTCCGCCACACGTGAGGATTACGTCTTCCTCGTCGGCGTCGCCTGCCTGGTGGCGGCAGCGCTGCTGTCGTTGACGGCTCTCACGGTGAAGGTGCCGCTGGCCCTCATGCCGGCCTGGGGCCCCGCGCTCCTGATCGCGCCCCTGCTGCGGGAAGGGCAGTTGAGCTATGTGGCGATCGGCCTCGGCTGTACCGTGATTGGCCTGATCGCGCTTCTGATCTCGGAAATGGGCGGGCGACGCAAGCTACTCGACGATCTGCCCCCCGAGGTATTCCTGGGGATCAGAGCGGCCGTCGGGTCCGTCGTCGCGATCACCTCGATCGACCTGATAAATCGCTATAGCCCCGACCAGCAGGTGTGGCTCTTCCCGATTTTCCTGGTGGCTCTAACCCTAATGATCCTATGGGACCGCCTCGCCTCGGCCCTGCGCCAGAAAGGGGAAAGGGCCTCGGTCAACTATCTCTATTTGATCGCGCAGCTGCATTACTTCGTAATCCCTCTCCTTGCCTGCATGTTCGCGGTCGCGATCGGCGCGCTGACGCCCGACGGCCCCTCCTATCCGTCGATCAAGCCGGCCGTCACAACCGCCGGGATTCAACTCCTGATCATGGTGTCCGTCGGGCTGGCGCTCTTGCTGTTCCTGCTCACGGACGTGCCGGGGCATCCCTACGACCTGCTCAGGTCCAGGGAGATGACCGCGAAGCTCAAGGTCGCCGAGGATGCGGATCGGCGGATACTGGCGGGATTTCGAATGGACGCCGTCGGAATGGGCTCTTCCGGCACTCTGTTCATGCTCGGGATCCCGTTGTCTCCTCCGCTCTATGTCTCCGAGAACAACCTGATCCGGGACTTCAACTGGGTCAGCGGCAACGCCGCCTTCTGCACCGCGCTGCTGTTCGCGCTGCTCGGGCTCCTCGCCCTGCTGTTCCCAAGCGAGCTCATAATGATCTCGGGATATGCCTATTTCGCCGTCGCTCCGGTGCTGTCCTTCATCGCCGTGAAGATGATCGCGCGATCGATGATCCGCGAGGAGGAAGTCGCCGAGCCCGCGCCGGACCCGGGAGGGGCCGACGTCGGTGACGGGCCGCCGAAGGCCTTTCCTCGCTTCTCCCAGGCGATCGACTTCTACCTTCCCGCTGCCCTGATGATCCTGCTGACCTCTTTCCCGCGGCTTCCCCTCGTCGTCGTCATTCCCGTGGGGGTCGTGGCTGCTTGCTCATTCCGCTTTTTTCGGAACGAGAAGGTGGAAACCTCCGCCTGGGTGGTCTGCGGCTTTGCCGCCCTCAGCCTGCTGATCTCCGTGGGAGTACGCTACATATGAGTGGGATCGACCGGCGCCGGTTAAAAGCCGAGCCGGATTCCCACCATGGCGCGCTTGCTGACCTGCCCGCCGGGCATGTCGACGCTCTCCGTAAAGGCTCGGGCGACGGCGCCGCGGCCGATCGATTTTTCGGCGAGGAGCGGGCCGGTCCTGAACACGCGCTCCCATTTCTCAAGGTCGAAGTCGCCGCGCAGGCGGCGGCCGCACACGACGATGTCGGAGCCGGCGCCGCCGGTCTCGCAGGGGTCGGAGCGCTTCACCGTCGCGAGGTCGAAGTCGATCGGCAGCGGCTCGGCCGGCGCTTGCGGCGCGGCCTGGAGGGCAATCAGCAAGGCCAGGCTCATCTCACGCTCCGCTCGGGTGCCGCCGCCATTCTCACCGGCCTTCCCGGCGAAGTAAAGCTCGCTTCCGCCGGGCTCCCACTGACGCTAGGCTCACTCCGGGAGGAAGCTATGGACGCTCCGAAGGGCCGCTACCGCGTCGAGGAGAAAGACGGGCGGCTGATCGTGATCGACACGGTCAGCGGCTCGCCCGTGTCGCCGCAAATGCCCCGGCCCGGCGAAGGCCCCGGCGTCCCCGCCCACCCCGCAGGGCCGCTCACCCGCCCGCCGGGTCTCATCGATCGCCTGGGGCGGGCTCTGCTTCACCTCACCGTCAGCCGCTGGGACGAGCAAGGCCGGGCCGTCGTCGCGTGGGAATGGGAGGAGAATGGCCGCAAGCGGCGGTGGGACGCGGCGCTCGATCCCGGGCAGCAGCGGCGGCTCGGCCGGGCCCTGCTCGCGGCCGCCACTTTCCCGCTCGTCATCCTGCTCTCGATCCTGGGCGGGTTCGAGATGCTCTGGCTGCTGACGATCGCCGGGCCGGCGATCCTGTGGGGGGTGCTCGCCGTGGTGCGGCTGCAGCGCGAGACCGGCGCTCGCGGAGGCTGATCCGCTCTGGGCTGCTCAAAGCTGAACCCCAGGCAACGTGCCGTTCATGAAACCGGCCCCCGCTCCGCCCGTTGACCCCTCACGAGCCCCGCCGCTTCGGGGCCGTCCAAAGGAGAGTGTCATGCGTAAAATCGTCCTCGCGGCCGCCACGGCGGCCTGCGCCATGCCGGTCGCTTTCGCGGCGCCCGCGTCCGCCCAAGTCGGCCCCGAGACCCGTCAGGAGCGACGCGAGTGCCGGCGGGAGCTGCGCAACTCGGACAACCGCCGCGAATATCGCCGCGAGCTTCGCGAATGCGAGCGCGAGCTTCGCCGCGCCCAGAACCGCGACTGGCGCACCTACCGCAATTATGACTACAACCGCTACGAGCCCGGCAATAACGCTTATTATGCGGACCAATATTATCGCGACGGCCGCTATTACGGGGAGACCCGGCTGAGCCGCAATACGCGCATCTATCGCGGCCGGGACGGCCGCTATTATTGCCGCCGCTCCGACGGAACCACCGGGCTCATCGTCGGCGGTGCGATCGGCGGGCTGCTCGGCAACGCCATCGACAACGGCCGCTCGAGCCTTCTCGGCACCCTGATCGGGGCCGGCGCCGGAGCCGCCCTCGGCCGCGAGATCGAGCGCGGCAGCGTGCGCTGCCGCTAGGCGAACGGGTGGGGGCGGCCTTGCGCCGCCCCCGTCTGCGCTTTATGTGCGGCTCGCTCGTGTGTATTATATAGATAGTACACCGCGGAACCCATCATGCCTTCCTGACCGCCTTCCTCGCCGCCGCGCTCGGGGGCGCGGCCCCCCAAGCTTCCCCGCCCGGGGTCACGGATCCCGACCAACCATTGCTCACCGAGCAGATCGCCGCGCGCGACAGGGAATTGTTCGACCTCATGTTCACCGGCCCGCTACCCTGGAGCGATGATCCATCCGGGAGCCCGAGGCGAAGTGCCTGCGAGGCGGCAGAGCCCCATCGGCGGCTGAGCTTTTCCGGCGATCTTGCCCCTCGCGGTTGGGCTTGCCATCTCCGTCCCATGTTCGATCTCGCAGCGGCACTGGCCAAGAAGCAGGAGGTGGAGAGCGCCCGCCTGGACGAATATTGGTTCCGGCACCGGGCTCGAAAGATGCGGATCCTCGGCGCGAGCCTCGCCGGACGGGTCGGTGGGAAGCTCGACCCGCGCTCGCTCGCCGAGGCGATCGCGGTCAAGACGGACGAGGTGATCCTCGAGGAGCTGCGGGCCCATCTTCTCGAGCCGGTCCCCGATCGCGAATGGCACCGCCTGGTCCTCGCCTCGGCGGCCGAGGCCCGCCACCAGCTCGTCGCGGAATATGGCAATCCGGACCCCCATCGCCTGGCATGAGCGCCGGACTCTTTCGCCACCGCTGCTGATCCGCCGGGTGACGGTGGCGCGGAAGGGTGTTAGGGCTTGCGACGGGGTTGCTCGGGGGAGCATGGATGAGCCGATTTCGAAGCGAGGTCCTCGACTGGCTAGACTCGGGCCGGGTCGCGCCCGGCCGCGAGCTTGAGGTCCTCCGTTCGGCAGGGATGATCCCGACCGGCGAGGAATGGCGAGCGTTCCTCGCGCAGCTCGGCCTTTGGCTGGGCACCGTCGCCCTGGCCGCGGCGGTCATCTTCTTCTTCGCCTTCAACTGGGACGATCTCGGCCGTTTCGCCAAATTCGCGTTGGTCGAGGCGGCGATCCTCGTCGGCCTGGTCGCCTGCTGGCGGCTCGAATTGGACGCAATCGGGGGCAAGGCGGCCCTGCTCCTCCTGAGCCTTCTCACCGGAGCCTTGCTGGCCCTCGCGGGCCAGATCTACCAGACCGGCGCGGACACGTTCGAGCTCTTCGCCTGGTGGGCGGTCCT
Organism: Allosphingosinicella sp.; assembly: GCA_036399975.1. Taxonomy (GTDB): domain Bacteria; phylum Pseudomonadota; class Alphaproteobacteria; order Sphingomonadales; family Sphingomonadaceae; genus Allosphingosinicella. Next base: position 12,582 of record DASWLZ010000054.1, on the reverse strand, counting down.
GATCCTGCCTTGGGTGCTGGTGAGCCGGTTCAGCCCCCTTTGGCTGGTCTGGCTAGCGATCCTCAACCTTGCCGCCTTCCTCTTTTTCTCGATGTGGCCGAACACCGAGACCGTCCTTTGGGCCCTGTTCGCGCTGAACGGCGCGGCGCTCGTCGCCTGGGAAGCGGCGCACCGGGCGGGGCTGGCATGGCTTCGGGACAGCTGGCCGCCGAGGCTCATCGCCATCGCCGGCGGGACGATGGCGACGGGGCTGGTCGTCTGGGCGATCATGGACGGCGGCCGCACGGCCCCGATCGTCGTCCTCGCCTATTTCGCGTGGGTGGGAGCATTCTACTATTGGTACCGGCGCCGGCGTCCCGATCTGTTCATGCTCGCCGGAGGCCTGCTCAGCCTGATCGTCGCGACGGTCGCCTTCCTCTCGCGCAACGTCTGGGGCGGCTCGGGCGAGTTCCTGCTAATCGGAATGGTGGTGATCGCGATGTCGGCCGGGGGCGCCTTCTGGCTCAAGTCGATCGTCCGGGAGCAGCGCGCGTGACGGCGGCCGCTTTGTGGGCCAGCCTTAGCGCAGAGCAGCTCGTCGACGGGGAGATGCCGGAGCAGGATCGCACCGCCTCGCCCTGGTTCGTCCGGGTCATGCTGGGCATCGCCGGCTGGATCGGGGCGCTGTTCCTGCTGCTTTTCGTCGGGGCCGGCTTCGCCTTCATCATGGACGATCCGGAGATCGCCCTGCTGGTCGGCGCGGCCTGCTGCGCGGGCGCCTGGTTCCTGTTCCGCAAGTTCGAGGACAATGACTTGGCCGAGCAGTTCGGACTGGCGGTGAGCCTCGCCGGTCAGGTGCTGATAATCATCGGCCTCGCCCAATATCTGAGGCCCGAGGATCCGCCGCTCTATTTCGCGGTCGCCGCGACGCTGGCGGCGCTCGCGCTGGCGGTGCCCAACAGCCTCCACCGGGTGCTGACGAGCGGCGGCGCGGCCGTCGCGCTGGCGCTGGGGATCAGCCAATTGGAGCTGCACGGGATCGCCGCGCCGCTGCTTTCGCTGGGCCTCGCCTGGGTGTGGCTGGAGCCGAGACGATGGGCGTTGGGTGGCCGGATCTGGAGGCCGGTCGGCCATGGGCTGGTGCTCGCGCTCCTTCTGGTCGAGACCTTCCGGCTGTTCGGCGCCTGGCAGCTGTTCGGGATGGGGCAGGAGGCGCCGACCTGGTTCAGCCTCTACGGGCCACTGCTCGGACGCGGACTGACCGCGGCCGCCGTTGTCGGCGTCGCCTTGGCTCTGACCCGGCGCGAAGGGGCCGAGGGCGCCGCCTTGTCCTTTACGTTGGGCGCCGCGTTCGTCGTCGCCTTGCTCTCGCTGGCCGCGCCGGGTCTCACTTCGGCCTTGCTGGTCCTGCTTCTCGGCTTTGCCGCCGGGAACCGGATCCTGATCGCGCTCGGAATCCTCAGCCTGCTCGGCTTCGTCGCCCATTTCTATTACAGCCTTCATGCCACCCTGCTCGAGAAGTCCGGCATATTGGCGGTCACGGGGCTGTGCCTGCTGGCCGCCTATGCCCTCTTGAGCCGCCGCTTTCCGTCGCCGGAACCGAGGGTCTCTGATCATGCGTAAGGCCGTCGCCATCGCCGCCGGGCTGGCCGTGCTGGCCTTCGTCAATCTCGGGATCTACCAGCGCGAGCGGCTGCTCACCGAGGGCAGCATCGTCCTGCTGAAACTCAGCCCGGTCGACCCGCGCTCGCTGATGCAGGGCGATTATATGCGGCTGAACTTCGAGGCGGCGGACCAGGCCTTCCCCTGGCAGAGGCGCCAGTCCTTGGCGGACGGCCATGTCGTCGTCGCTCTGGACGGGCAGAGGGTCGGCCATTTCCGCCGGTTCGCGGACGGCCGGCCGCTCGCGCCGGGCGAGATCCGGCTTCGCTACCGGGTCCGCGGCGGCCAGCCGAAATTCGCGACCGACGCCTATTTCTTCCAGGAAGGGCAGGCGAAGGCGTTCGAACGGGCGGCCTATGGAGAGTTCCGGGTCGGCGCCGAGGGGGAGATGATCCTGACCCAGTTGCGCGATTCCGGGTTCAGGGTGTTGAGGGGCGCACCATCGCCGCGCTGATCGCGGGCGGGTCGTCCATGGCCTGCCTGAAGGGACGGTTGTCCAGCCGCAGTCGCTCGATTCGGGCGCGCCTGGTCATGGCGAGGACTTCGGCGAACAGCTCGTAGCGGGCGTACGGGTCCGGCTTCAGGTCGACCCATTCGCCCTCGCGATACTCGATGATGCTCAGCCGCTGCCAGAGCCCGGCGATGTCGACCTTGCTGCCGTCCATCAGCACCTCGTCCCCCGGCGTGATGACGAGTTCGTGGATCCGGCGGTGAGGCACCAGCGTCGGGTCCGCCCGGATGAGGCTGGTGAGCACGTAGGCCTGGGGCCGCGAAGCGGGGGTCGGCACGATCGTCTCGGGCAGAGCCGGCAGGTCGATCCTCACCGCGTGCGTCTGGATCGGGACGCTCAGCCAGAAAATCGGGAAGATCGACAGCAGCAGAAGCGCCAGGATCAGTTGAGCCCTCGCGCTCTGCGCCGCCGGCGACCCCAGCCGTCCCCAATATTCCGGATTCATGACCTCTCCTTTTTGTACTGTAATGATACATCATTACAAAGAAAGGTGCCAGCGCCGAGTATCCTGCCGGGGCGGGCAGGTCTTACACTCTCCTCAGCCACGCCGCGGTCATGCTAGTCTCCCCATTCAGGAAGGGGAGGAAGACCATGGTCCAGACTCTGCTCGCGCCCGTCGCGGCGCCCCTGTTCACCCCGCCGGCGCCCTGAGCGACGATGAAGCCGGCCCTCCGCGACAAGCTGCCCTGGCTGGTCGCCGCCGCCTGGATCGGCGGCACCTGGAAGCTCGAGCTCGGCGCCCCGTCGCTCAAGGAGATGCTCGCCGGCCCCTTCTGGGCTCGGTTCGCCTCCGATTATTCGGAGCTCGACGCCGTCGGTTGGCTGGCGATGCTCCTCGCCGCGATGTTCGTCGCCGACCGCCTACTCTTCTGGTACGGGACCTGGCGCTGGGGCGTCGATCCGATGAAGGTCCATTGGTCGCGACTTAGGAACCGCGAGGGGAAGTTCCTCTGCGCGGCTTGCCTCAGCCCGTTCCTGCTCCCGCCGACGGATTATGACGATGAGGGTGTAGTCCGTTGCGGCGACTGCGGCCACGAAATCGCGCCGTATCGCGAGTTCAAGGCTTACGCCCCGGGGATCGTGCGGCGCGCCGTCGGGTCCTGGACCCGGCGCCTTCGCGGCTGAAGCCGCCGGCCAGACCCGCGCCTCAGCCTCCGTTTCGTCTTCCTCGATCTCGCGGCTCCGCAGAGCGGCTCGGGCGCTCATCGTCCGCTCCCGCGAAGAACGGCCTGCTCGACCCGCGACTTGAACTCTGCCAGCGAGCCCAGCGAATGGCCGCATTCCTGGCACGCGATCAGGCTGTCGTCATTGGCCTGAGCCGGAATGTCGAGTCGGTTGCTGCCGCACTCGCCGCAAGACAAGTCGACTCTCAGCTTCACCGCGATCCTCCGATTGAGCCGCTACTAGCCGGAGACGAGCGGAGCCTCCTCAATCTCGATCAAAGTCGACGGCTCGCTCGGGATTGCCGCGGCGGCGGGGCGGCCCCATCTAGGCGCGATGCGAATTCTCGACGTCGACCAGATTACTCCCGCCGAAGCCGCCGGCCTCACCACCCACCTCATCGCGGAGGAGACCGTCGCGGCCGCCTTCGTCGCGCCGACGGGGATCATCCTGTTCACCGATCGGCGAATCCTGCTCGCCCAGCGCGAGCATTTGCTCGAGGCGCGAATCGAGACCAGCTCCTATCCCTATCGGGCGGTTCGCCATTTCTCGATACAGGAGGCGGAGACCGGCGAGGGCCGCTCCACGGTCCGGATCTGGCTCGGCGACGAGGCCCAGCCGCTCCACCTCCGCTCCAACCCGGGCACCGACTTGCGCGGCCTCCAGCGGCTGCTGGCGGACCGGCTGGTCTGAGGCACCGGCGGGCTCAGCGCATGAGGCCGGCCTTGCGCAAGGCGTCCTCGATCACCTGCTGGACCCCGCCCGCGGCGTGCGCCTTGGCGGCGGCGGGCCTGCGCCGGGGAGGGGCGAGCTGAGGAGCCGGATCCGGCCGAGTCACCGCCTCCGCCTTCGCCTTGGCCTCCGGCTCGGCGGCGATTCCGAAGAAGGCGGCGATCCTCGCGGTGGAGCTAAGCCCGACATCGAGCATGTGGGGGCCCGCCTCGCCCAGCTCGCCCTCCCCGCCGGCGAGCGGGATGCCGTGGGCCATCCCGGTGATCGAATAATGCTCGACCAGCGGACCGCCGTCCGGGCCAAGCCAGGTGCGGCGGGGATAGGTCTCGACCCGGTCGGTCCTGTCGGGCTTCGGGCCGAGGCCGTGGAGGTGGGTCCATTGCAGGACGATGGAATCGGCGTTGCTGGCGACGACGGTTCGGTCGGCGCTGCCCTGCCAGACCTGGACCCGGGGCCAGGGCCCCCGGTGAGTCGAGGCGCCTCGGACCCGTTCGCCCAGCTCCACGGCGTCGCTTCGGGAGCGGCCGCCCATGCAATCGAACGCCTCGGTGACGTCGCCGGCGCAGCCATAGGCGACTCCGGCGAGGATCGCCCCCGCGGCGAAGACTTCGGGATAGGTGGCGAGCATGGCCGAGGCCATGGCCCCGCCCGCGCTGAGGCCGGTGACGAAGATACGCTCCGGGTCGATGGCATGGGCCTTGGCCATGGCGTCGATCATCGCCCGGATCGACGCCGCCTCGCCCCTTCCGCGGCGATTGTCCTCTCCGGAGAACCAGTTGAAGCACAGCATCGGGTTGTTCGACCGCTGCTGCTCCGGGAAAAGCAGGACGAAGCCGTGGCGGTCGGCGAGGGTCGACCAGCCGGTGCCGTGATCGTAGACCGCCGCATCCTGGGTGCAGCCGTGGAGGACCACCACCAGAGGCGCCGGCCCGTCGATCCCGGCGGGGACGTAGCAGCGGGCATTGAGGTTGCCGGGATTGTCGCCGCCCCAGTCGAGATCGGAAAGCCGGTCTCGGGTGGCGGACGGCGCGGCGAAGGCGCTTCGCCCCTTGCGGCTCCCTCTAAGGCGAAGGCGCGGTCGAATGGCAGGCATAAGCTTACTCTCCCGGGAGACCTCCGGACGGGAGGGCTCTTGGCTTGAGAACGATATGGGGGGGTTTTTGTTGCAGTGCAACATGACGGAGTGGCGGGCCGCCAAGTTGACGCTCCAACCCGCCGGTCCTATCCCCGCCGCGACCTCAAAGGAGCCTCGAGTGACCGACCAGCGCAGCTTCGACGACCGGGACGGATCCATCTGGCTGGACGGGGTCCTGGTGCCGTGGCGGGAGGCGAACGTCCATGTGCTCACCCACGCGCTGCATTACGCCTCTTCCGTCTTCGAGGGGCAGAAGGCCTATTCGGGCGAGATCTTCAGGCTAAGCGACCACAGCCGCCGGCTCAAGCGGAGCGGCGCCCTGCTCGGCTTCGAGATACCGTGGACGGTGGAGGAGATCGACCAGGCCTGCCGCGATACGCTTCAGGCGAGCGGCCTCGAGGACGCCTATATGCGGCCGCTCGCCTGGCGGGGCTCCGAGCAGATGGGCGTGTCGGCGCAGAAGTCGAAGATCCACCTCGCCATCGCCTGTTGGCCCTGGGGTGCCTATTTCGGCGAGGAGGCGATCCGCAAGGGCCTTCGCCTCGCCATCTCGAGGTGGCGCCGGCCGGCCCCCTATACCGCACCGACCGAGTCCAAGGCGTCGGGTCTCTACATGATCTGCACCCTGGCCAGGCACCAGGCGCAGGCGGAGGGCTATGACGATGCGCTGATGTTCGACTGGCGGGGTCAGGTCGCCGAAGCGACCGGGGCCAATGCCTTCTTCGTCAAGGACGGCGCCCTCCATACCCCGACCCCCGACTGCTTCCTCAACGGGATCACCCGGCAGACGGTGATCGGGCTCGCCCGGCGGCGCGGGATCGAGGTGGTCGAGCGCACCATCTGGCCGGAGGAGCTCGAGGGGTTCGAGCAATTCTTCCTCACCGGAAGCGCCGCCGAGGTGACCCCGGTGGCCTCGGCCGGCCCATGGAGCTTCGAGGTCGGCGACCTGACGATGCAGCTTCGCAAGGATTATCTCGACCTCGTCCACCGGCGGATCTCGGACATCTGAGCGGACGCGGCCCCGGCGCAGGCCGGAACAGGCCTCAGCCCGCGCTTGGGCGCCGTCCCGCCCGCTTCCCCATCCTGATCGCCTGCTGCTTGCCATAGCGGGTTTTTCGGGTGCCCGGCTTGCCCTCGGTGGAATGGCCGAGGAGCGGCGCCTTCTTCTCGTGGTCGGGGATGCCGAGCTCGTCCGCCTCCAGGCGGCGTATCTCGTCGCGCAGGCGGCCGGCTTCCTCGAACTCCAGGTCGCCCGCGGCCTTGCGCATGCGTTGCTCGAGGTCGGCGATATAGGCCTTGAGGTTGTGGCCTACGAGGTGCGGGCGGTCCTCGTCGCCGGTGTCGACCATGACCCCGTCGCGGTTCGAGACGTGGCTGAGGATGTCCTGGATGTTGCGCTTGATCGTCGTCGGGGTGATGCCGTGCTCGGCATTGTACTCGAGCTGTTTCTGGCGGCGGCGGTCGGTTTCCCTGAGCGCCCGCTCCATCGAGCCGGTAGTGCGGTCGGCGTAGAGGATGACCCGGCCCTCGACGTTGCGCGCGGCCCGGCCGATCGTCTGGATGAGCGACGTCTCGGAGCGCAGGAAGCCCTCCTTGTCGGCGTCGAGAATCGCCACGAGGCCGCATTCGGGGATGTCGAGACCCTCGCGAAGCAGGTTGATCCCGACGAGCACGTCATAGACTCCGAGCCGAAGGTCGCGGATCAGCTCGATCCGCTCCAGAGTCTCGACGTCGGAGTGCATGTAGCGGACCTTGAGCCCGGCCTCGTGCATGAACTCGGTCAGATCCTCAGCCATCCGCTTGGTTAAGGTGGTGACGAGCGAGCGGTAGCCCTTGCGAGCGGTGATCCGGGCCTCGTTGATGAGGTCGTCGACCTGGTCCTCGACCGGCTTGATCTCGACCGGCGGGTCGATGAGCCCGGTCGGGCGGATGACCTGCTCGGCGAAGACTCCGCCGGTCTGCTCCAGCTCCCAGGGGCCGGGCGTGGCCGAGACGGCGATCGTCTGCGGGCGCATCGCGTCCCATTCGTTGAAGCGGAGCGGCCGGTTGTCGATGCAGGATGGAAGGCGGAAGCCATATTCGGCCAGGGTGATCTTCCGCCGGTGGTCGCCGCGCGCCATCGCCCCGATCTGGGGCACCGTCTGGTGGCTCTCGTCGACGAACAGAAGGGCGTTCTCGGGCAGATATTCGAACAGGGTCGGCGGCGGCTCGCCGGGAAGGCGGCCGGTGAGGAATCGGCTGTAATTCTCGATTCCCGCGCACGAGCCGGTGGCGGCGATCATCTCGAGGTCGAAATTGGTGCGCTGCTCGAGCCGCTGGGCCTCGAGCAGCTTCCCTTCCGCGACCAGCTCCTTGAGCCGCTCGCTCAGCTCGTGGCGGATCGCCTCCATCGCCTGCTTCAGCGTCGGCCCGGGGGTGACGTAGTGGCTGTTGGCGTAGACCTTGACGTAGTCCAGCGCGGCGATCTTCTTGCCGGTCAGCGGGTCGAACTCGACGATCTCCTCGACCTCGTCGCCGAAAAAGGCGACCCGCCAGGCCATGTCCTCATAATGCGAGGGGAAAATCTCCAGGCTGTCGCCGCGGACCCGGAAATTGCCTCGCGCGAACGCCTGGTCGTTGCGCTTGTACTGGAGGGCGACGAGCTTCCTGACGATCTCGCGCTGGTCGACCGTGTCGCCCTTCTTCAGCGTGAAGGTCATCGCGCTGTACGTCTCGACCGAGCCGATGCCGTACAGGCAGGAAACGGAGGCGACGATGATGACGTCGTCGCGTTCGAGCAAAGCCCGGGTCGCCGAGTGGCGCATCCGGTCGATCGCCTCGTTCACCGAGCTTTCCTTCTCGATGTAAGTGTCGGAGCGCGGGACGTAGGCCTCGGGCTGATAGTAATCGTAATAGCTGACGAAAAATTCGACCGCGTTGTCGGGGAAGAAGCTCTTGAACTCGCCGTAGAGCTGGGCGGCGAGGATCTTGTTCGGAGCGAGGACAAGGGCCGGGCGCTGAAGCGCCTCGATCACCTTGGCCATGGTGTAGGTCTTGCCCGAGCCCGTGACTCCGAGGAGCACCTGGGTCTGCTCTTCCTGCCGAGCCGCATCGACCAGCTCGCCGATGGCGGCCGGCTGGTCTCCCGCCGGCTCGTAATCGGAGACGATCCTCAGCTTCCTGCCGCCCTCCGCCTTGTCCGGCCGCTGCGGGCGATGGGGGACGAACGACTGCCCCGTCTCCGGCTCGTCGAGGCCGGTCCTGATCATTATGGACATGGCCGCTATATGGTCATTCCCCCGGTTTGGCGCTAGCTTCGCTCAATAACAAAAGGGGGAATGGGGATGCGCTCACTGATCATCATACCTTTGTGCCTGGCCGCCGCCTGCTCGGGCGGGGGCGAGGAGAAGAAGGCCGCCGAGGCCGCCGACGCGATGCAGGCCGGCCAGTGGGAGATCGCTTCCGAGGTGACCAGCTTCCGCTCGGCCGACAAGGCGACGCCGGCGCTCAAGGCGGCGGCCGGCGACAAGGCGACGGCGCCCGCCTGCATCGAGGCGGGCAAGGAGGACAAGCCGCCGGCCGAGATGTTCGCCGGCACCGGCTACGAGTGCGAGTATAAGGACCGCTACATCCGCAGCGGGCGGATCAACCTTTCGCTCGAGTGCAAGCGCGAGGCTCTGGAGGGCAACGTCATGGTCTCGGTCCAGGGAACCTATACGGGCGAAAGCCTGGAGGGCACGGCGACGGCGACCTCCTTCCTGCCCGGCGAGGGCGATTTCGTGATGGCCAGCAAGATCAGCGGGCGGCGGGCCGGCCCGACCTGCGCCGCTCCGGCGGCCGAGGGAGAGGGGAACGCGGCGCAGCCCGCCCCGCGGCCGCTCACGGGCAAGACCGGGCCGACCTCCGGCTGATGCCGCTCATCCCCTGCGCGCGTGCCATCTTCGATATCCCGGAGGGGACGGCCTATCTCGACTGCGCGAAGATGTCGCCGCTCAGCCGGGCGGCGGTCGAGGCGGGGCGGCGGGGGCTCGAGCGTAAGGCGAAGCCCTGGACCATTCGGGCGGAGCATTTCTTCGACGAATCGGAAGAAGTGCGGGGCCTGTTCGCCCGGCTGATCGGGGCGAGTGTGGACGACGTCGCGATCGTCCCTTCGGTGAGCTACGCGATGGCGACGGTGATGGCCAACGTGAGGATCGGAGCCGGGCAGAAGATCGTCACCCTCGCCGACGACTTCCCATCGGGCATCCTCGCCTCGCGGGCGCTGGCGAAGCGGGCCGAGGCTCGGGTGGTGACGGTGGGCCGGCCGGACGAGGGAGACTGGACTTCCGCCATCCTCGAGGCGATCGACGGCGGCACCGCCCTCGTCGTGGCGCCTCATACCCATTGGGTGTGCGGGAGCCTGATCGACCTGGAGGCGCTCGGGCGGCGCTGCCGGTCGGTCGGGGCCACGCTGGTGCTCGACACCACCCAGTCGACCGGCGCCCTGCCGCTCGACCTCGCGGCGGTCGATCCGGACTATCTCGTCGCCACCTCCTACAAATGGCTGATGGGGCCCTACAGCCTCGGCTTCCTCTACGTCGCCCCGCGCCATCAGCAGGGGCGGCCGCTCGAGGAGGCCTGGATCGTCCGCCGGGGCGCTCAGGATTTCCGGAGCCTCTGCGCCTATGAGGAGGGCTTCGCCGCGGGCGCCCGGCGGTTCGACATGGGCGAGCGGTCCAATTTCGCGCTTCTGCCGGTGGCGGCGGCGGCCATTGGGCAGCTGCTCGATTGGGGAATCGAGAATGTGGCGGAGACGCTTGGGGAGATGACCGCGAGGATCGAAGCGCGGCTCGGGGAGCGGGGGGTGACCGGACAGACGGGGCGGGCGCCGCATTTCCTCTCGGTGCGATTCCCGGGCGGCCTGCCGGAGGGGGTCGACGAAAGGCTCGCCGCCGCCGACGTCCATGTCTCCCTTCGCGGGGAGCGGATGCGTATCACTCCGCACCTCTACACTGACCAGTCCGATGCGGAGCGTCTGTTCTCGGCGCTTTGGGCGGATTAGGGTGCCGCAAAATCCTGGAGGTCTCGAATGCGTCTGAAGTGCCTGTTGCTTGCCTGCACCCTTGCCGCCGCGCCCGCGGCGGCGGCCGATGTCTCCGTTTCGATCAAGGCGGATTACGACAAGAGGCTCGGCGCGATGTTCGTCGATTTCCACCGCAATCCGGAACTCAGCTTCAAGGAGAACCGGACCGCGAAGATCATCGCCAAGGCGCTACGAGCGGAGGGCGTCGCGGTGACGGAAGGTGTCGGCGGCACCGGTGTGGTCGGAGTCCTTCGCAACGGCGACGGCCCTGTTGTGCTGGTGCGGGCCGACATGGACGGCCTTCCCGTCGAGGAGAAGAGCGGAGCCCCTTATTCCTCCAAAGCGCGCCAGGTCGGAGTCGACGGAGTGGAGATGCCGGTGATGCACGCCTGCGGCCACGACGTCCACATCACCTCCCTGGCCGGCACGGCGCGCCAGCTCGCCTCGATGAAGGACCGCTGGCGCGGCACCGTTGTCTTCATCGCACAGCCCGCGGAGGAAAGGGTCGGCGGCGCCAAGGCGATGCTCGCCGACGGCCTCTACACGCGATTCCCCAAGCCCGATTACGCGCTCGGCTTCCACGTCAATTCGGGGATGCGCACCGGGACGGTGAGCGGTGCGGACTCCCTGATGTACAGCTCGGCGGACAGCGTTGACATCATTGTCCACGGGGTGGGCGCCCATGGCGCGGCGCCGCACACCGGCAAGGACCCGGTCTATATCGGCGCCCAGATCGTCACCGCGCTCCAGTCGATCGTCAGCCGCGAGGTCGGGCCGCTGTCGCCGGCGGTGATCACGGTCGGCTCCTTCCACGCCGGCACCAAGCACAACATCATCTCGGACCGGGCCGACCTTCAGGTCACGGTCCGGGCCAATGACGAATCGACCCGCCGCCAGCTCCTCACCGCGATCGAGCGCATGGCGAAGAACATCGCCCGCGCCAACGGGGTCGCCGAGGGCCGGCTGCCGGAGGTGAAGGTGTCGGAAGGCACTCCGACGACCAGCAACACGCCCGCCTTGGCGCAGCGCGTCCGCTCCGCCTGGAGCCGGGCTCTGCCGGCCGGGACGGTGGTGCCCTTCGCCCAGGAGAGCATGGGCGCTGAGGACTTCACCTATTTCGTCCAGCCCGAGCTCGGCGTGCCCGGTTTCTATTTCCAGGTCGGCGGCACTCCGCAGGCGGCGTTCGAGGCCGCAAGGGCAGGAGGGCCGCCGGTGCCGTCGCACCATTCGCCCTTGTTCAGGATCGACCCGGAGCCTTCGGTCCGGCTCGGGACGGAGGCGATGACGGTGGCGGTGCTCGACCTGCTCGGGCCGGGCGGGAGCCCGGGCGGCAACTGATCAACAGGAGGGGGAAAGAGAATGAAGACTCGATTGGTCCTGGGCGCCGCGGCGCTGGCGCTGGCGGCCTGCGGAAGCTCCGGCGGCGATAAAGGCGGGAGCGGCGGCAACGGCTCGACCGCGGCGGCGGCGGGGAGCGGAGGCTCCGGCTCCGAGTCCGGCTCCGGAGTGAATCTCCAGCCCGGCGAGTGGGAGATGAAGATGGACGTCGTCAACGTGAAGGTCGACGGCCTTCCGGAGGGCGTTGCCGACGCCATGAAGAAGGAGGGCGGCAAGGCGACCCGCGACTGCATGACCGAGGAGGAGGCCAAGGGCCCCAAGCCCGACATGTTCACCAAGGACAACCCGGCCAACTGCAAGACGGAGGGCTTCAGCTGGTCCGGCGGCCGGATCCAGGGCAAGACCACCTGCACGGGCCAGAACGGCGCCGGCAAGACCCAGATGACCATGGACGGGCGCTACACCGCACAGAGCATCGACATGACGATGAAGTCCGAGACCGACATGATGGGCAAGGCGATGACGATGGAGATGCGCCTGACCGGCCGCCGGGTCGGCGAATGCACCGCCGCGACGAAGGAGGGCTAGCAGTCCCCCCGGCGATTTCGCGGGGAGGGGTGGAGGGGCTCTTCGAAGTGGGAAAGGCCCCTCCACCATGCTTCGCATGGTCCCCCTCCCCTGCAAAAGCCGGACCTTTGCATAACCCCTCTCCCCAGCGGGGCGAGGGCAGGGTAAGGGGGCTCGGCTTTCGAGGAAAACCCGCGGAGTCAGAGCCCCCTCACCCCAGCCCTCTCCCCGCTGGGGTGAGGGGGCTGCACCGAGCCGTCCGCTGAATGTGGCACTTGGTGACTTACGCAAAGATCCCGCAAAAGCAGGGGAGGATCTAGAGCACCGTGCCTGAAAAGTGAATCGGGGGGATTCCCCTGAGGACCGCTTTGTGATTCACCGTGTGTGGAGGTGGATCATGGGCAAGCCTTATTCGGGTGATCTTCGCGAGCGTATTTACGGCGAGATATCGGGCGG
>DASWLZ010000053.1:0-65573 GCA_036399975.1 Allosphingosinicella sp. | reverse complement strand
CGCCACGCCCCCTTCGAGCAGCCATGAGTCGAACACGGTTTCCGCCGGCGCCGCGAATCGCCGGGCCAGCCGGACCTCCCTGGCCGCCGGCGCCTCCGCCCTCGGCGCCGCGAGCAGTGCCCGAACCGCCTCGACGAATCGGACTACCGAAATGGGCTTCGACACATAGCCTTCGGCGCCCGCCTCCCGAATCCGCTCCTCGTCGCCCTTGGCGGCATATGCAGTGACGGCCATGATCGGCGTTCGCCTGAGCTCGGAGTCGCCCTTCAGCTGCTCGATAAGCTCGAGCCCGCTGACATAGGGCATCTGGATATCCATGACGATGAGGTCCGGAGCGAAAGCGCGAGCGCGGTCGACCGCCTCCCGTCCGTCGCGGACCGGGTCGGCTTCGTAGCCGTGCGCGCGCAGAAGGTCGCAGAACAGCTTCAGGTTGAGTTCGTTGTCCTCGACAACGAGGATTTTTTGTCCCACCGGCGCACCTGTAGAAGATGCGGCGCGACGACACAAACCCGACCGACCCCGAGGCCCTGGCCCTCTCCGCCCTCGGCTGGACGCTGAGCGAGGAGGCGCGCGCGCATCGGCTGCTCGCCTTGACCGGCCTCGATCCGGAGTCCCTTCGGGAGCGGCTCGCCGAGCCCGGCTTCCTCGCGTCGGTGCTGGGCTTCCTCGAGGCGCATGAGCCGGACCTCCTCGGCGCCGCGGAGGCGCTGGGCGTGCGGCCTTCCGATCTGGTCGAGGCCCGGCGGAGGCTGGAGGGATGAGCGGCCGGCCCCTCCTCGTCACCGATTGCGACGAGGTCCTCCTCCACATGGTCTCGCATTTCGCAGACTGGGTGGCGGAAGCGCACGATCTGACATTCGATCTCTCCGCGCCGGGCTTTCGCGACGCCTTGCGGGGCGCGGACGGGCAACCGGTCGAGGCGGAGCGGGTCTGGCCGCTGCTCGACGGCTTCTTCGCGAGCGAGATGCACCGCCAGAACGTCGTTCCCGGCGCGGTCGAGGCGCTCGCCCGGATCTCCGATCACGCCGACATCGTCATCCTCACCAACATCGGCGACGAATATGAGGCCGGCAGGGTGGAGCAGCTCGAGCGGTTCGACATCCGCCACCGGGTGCTGTGCAACCGCGGCGGCAAGGGGCGGCCGGTGCTCGAGCTGACCGAGGCGATGGGGCCGAGCGCCGCAGTCTTCGTCGACGATCTCGCCGTCCACCACGAATCGGTGGCGATCCACGCCCCACAGGTCTGGCGGCTGCACATGGTGGCCGAGCCCCGGCTCGCCGCCCACACCCCGCCCGCGCCCCACGCCCATGCGAGGATCGACGATTGGGCGGCGGCGGTGCCCTGGATCCTCGAGCGGCTGAGCGCGGCATGATCGACATGGGAGCTGAGATGACGAAAACCGCCTTCATCACCGGAGCCACCGCCGGCTTCGGCGCGGCCGCCGCCCGCCGCTTCTCGGCGGCGGGTTGGAACGTCGTCGGGACCGGCCGCCGCCGCGAGCGGCTCGACGCGCTGGCCGGCGAGCTCGGCGAGAGCTTCCTGCCGCTTGAGCTCGACATGCGGGACGTCGGGGCGCTCGAGGCCGCGGTCGACTCCCTGCCCGCCGACTTCCGCGACATCGATCTTCTCGTCAACAATGCCGGCCTGGCGCCGCCGCTGGAGACTCTCCAGGAATCGAGGCTGGAGCCGGCGCTGGTGGCGATCGAGACCAACGTCGTCGGGCTGGTCGCCCTGACCCGGAAGCTCCTCCCCGGCCTGATCGAGCGCAAGGGGGCCGTGATCAACCTGAGCTCGGTCGCCGCGACCTATCCCTATCGCGGAGGCGCGGTCTATGGCGGCACCAAGGCGTTCGTGAGCCAGTTCTCGCTCGACCTTCGCTCCGACCTCCACGGCACCGGGGTCCGGGTCACCTCGATCGAGCCGGGCATGGCCGAGACCGAGTTCACCCTGGTCCGCACCGGAGGCGATCAGGCCGCTTCGGACACTCTCTATCGAGGCGTCAACCCGATGACCGCCGAGGACATCGCCGAGACCCTCTTCTGGGTCGCAACCCTCCCGGCGCACCTCAACATCAATGCTCTCGAGCTGATGCCCGTCAGCCAGAGCTTCGCCGGTTTCCAGGTGGCCCGGGAGGGGTCCTCTTAAGTCCTCCCCCGGATTTCCGGGGGAGGGGGACCGCGCGAAGCGCGGTGGAGGGGTTCTCGGGAAGCTGAAAGGCCCCTCCACCATGCTTTGCATGGTCCCCCTCCCCGGCAAATGCCGGGGAGGAATTAGACGCTGGCTTGACCCGCGCGCCCACGCGGTGCTTACGCCCCAGCCATGACCGACATCGCCTCCCGACTCGCCGAGCTCGGAATCGAGCTTCCCGCCCCCGCCGCGCCCGTCGCCTCCTATGTGCCGACCGTTCTGGCCGGGAATTTGCTCCACATCTCGGGCCAGGTGTCGTTCGAGAATGGCGAGCTTCTCACCGGCCGCCTGGGCGAGGATCGCGACCTCGAGTTCGGAATGCGCGCCGCCCGCGCCTGCGGGTTGATGCTGCTCGCCCAGATCGAGAAGGCGGTGGGGCTCGACCGGGTCGAGCGGATCGTCAAGCTCGGCGTGTTCGTCAACAGCGCAGGGAGCTTCACCGACCAGCCGAAGGTGGGCAACGGCGCGTCGGAGCTGATGCAGGACGTGTTCGGCGAGGCCGGCCGCCATGCCCGCGCCGCCGTCGGAGTGCCGGCGCTGCCGCTCGGGGCCGCGGTCGAGATCGATGCCGTCGTCCAGATCAAGGCGCTCTGAGCTCGAGCGGCTCGGCGCCGTCCCCTTTGCTCACCGCGGCCTTCACGGCGGCGCTCTGGTCGAGAATAGCGGCGGAGCCATCGCCGCGGCGGTCGACCGGGGCTACGGAGTCGAGCTGGACGTCCAGCTCAGCCGTGACGGCGAGGCGATGGTCTTCCACGATCACGAGCTCGGGCGGCTGACGGCGGGGCAGGGGCCCGTAGCCGCGCGGACCGCCGCCGAATTGCAGGCGGTCCCGCTCAACCTCTGCAATGAGGCCATGCCGAGGCTCGGGGAGGCGCTGTCGATCGTCCACGCGCGGGCGCCCTTGCTCATCGAGGTCAAGTCGCCGGACCGGCAGGTCGCCCGCCTGTGCGCGGCCGTCGCCCGGGCCGTGAGCGGCTATGGAGGCCCGTTCGCGGTGATGTCGTTCAACCCGGAGGTGGGCGCCTGGTTCGCGCGCCGGGCGCCGGAGGTGCTTCGCGGGCTCGTGGTCACCGAGGAGGGCAAGCGCGGGTTGAAGGGCCGGATCGAGCGCCCCCTCGCTTTGTGGCGGGCCCGAGCGGATTTCCTCGCCTACGACATCCGCGACCTCCCGTCCCGCTTCGCCGGGCGGCGGCGGAGCCGAGGCCTGCCGGTCTACACCTGGACGGTGCGAAGCGAGGCCGACCGGGCCCGGGCCTCGGCCTATGCCGACCAGATCATCTTCGAGGCGCCGCCGGGATGAGCGAGATCAAGGCGCGGCTCGGCCGCGGCGTCGCCTCGTTCGATCCGGCCGACTGGGACCGTTGCGCCGGGACGGGCGATCCCTTCCTCAGCCACGCCTTCCTCTCGGCGCTGGAGGAATCGGGAAGCGCGACGGCCCGGACGGGCTGGCAGCCGGTGCCGATCGCCATCGACGGGGAGGACGGCCGCCCCGCCGCGGTCGCGCCCGCCTATCTGAAGAGCCACAGCCAGGGCGAATATGTCTTCGACCATGGCTGGGCGGCGGCCTGGGAGCGCGCCGGCGGCGATTATTACCCCAAGCTCCAGATCGCGGTGCCGTTCACGCCGGTGCCGGGCCGCCGGCTGCTGGCGGAGCGGGAGGCGCTGGCGTCGGGGCTGATCGCGGCGGCGGAGGCGGTGGTGGACCGGCACGACCTCTCCTCCGCCCACGCCACCTTCATCGCCGAGGAGGAGGTGTCGCTGTTCGAGCGGGCCGGGTGGCTGATCCGGATCGACAGCCAGTTCCACTGGCACAATCGCGGCTATGGCAGCTTCGAGGAATTCCTCGGCGACCTTTCGTCCCGCAAGCGCAAGGCCCTGCGCCGCGAGCGGGCGGCGGCGCTGGAGGGGCTCGAGGTCGAGCACCTCACCGGCGCCGCGATCACCGAGGCGCATTGGGACGCCTTCTGGGTCTTCTACCAGGACACGGGGTCGCGCAAATGGGGCCGGCCCTATCTGACCCGCCGCTTCTTCTCGCTGCTCGGCGAGCGCCTCGCCGACCGGATCCTGCTCATCTTCGCGCTCAGGGACGGGCGGCCGATCGCCGGCGCTCTCAACCTGATCGGCTCCGACGCCCTCTACGGCCGCTATTGGGGAACGACCGAGGAGGTGCCGCACCTTCATTTCGAGCTATGCTATCATCAGGCGATCGAGGCGGCGATCGCGCGCGGCCTGGCCCGGGTCGAGGCGGGCGCTCAGGGGCCGCACAAATTGAGCCGAGGCTATGCGCCGGTGCCGACCTGGTCCGCCCACTTCATCCCGGATCCGGACTTCCGGGCGGCCGTCGCCGATTTCCTCGAGGCGGAGCGGCGCGCGGTCGCGGACGAGATCGGCGCGCTCGCGGAGATGACTCCCTTCCGCAGGGGTTGAGGTGGAAGGCGGTTGGGCCGCGCTCGGGAATGTAGACGCTCAAGCGGTCATTCGTCGCCGGAAGAAATGCGCGGCAAGGCTCCAGATCAATCCGTAGACCCAAGCGACCGGCAGCACCTGAAGCGCGTCGTTTTGACGAAACGTGTCTTCATAGAAATAATAGAAATTCAGGGGCGGTATGAGGCTTCCCGGTATCAGGTGCCACTTCCGCCACGCCAAGGCGCCGACCGCCAACCCCGGTACGACGATCGCCGGCATTACAAGGAGCACGATCAAACCAATCCACGCCATTGCCTTCCTTACCTCAGGGAAGCTTGGGGACGCGCCCAGCGCGAGCCAGACCGATAAACGCCGAACCCGTTCAAGGTGACGGCCGGGGCGAGACCTAGGCCGCCCGTCGCACCAGGCCCGTATCCGAAAGCCAGGCCCGCGCCTGACGCTGCGCCTCGGAGATCTCGCGCGCGGTCATTTCCTCGGAAATCTCGGCCCGGCATTCCTGGCCTCGCTGGCTTCCGTTCAGGGCCGCCAGGTTGAACCATTTATGCGCCTCGATCAGGTCGATCTCGAGGCCGTGGGTGCCGGTCGAATAAGCAACCCCAAGCTCGTAGAGGGCGTCCGGATCGCCCATGGCGGCGTCGGCGAGGCGGCTTTCGATCAGGAAAGTCGCGGATTTCAGGCTGTTCCCCATTTGACATGCCCCTTGTTGTCTATCGCGTGTCGGGGACAGGTTTGCGCAGGCGACCACCAACAAATGGTTAACGGCCGAGTTACCTTGAAATTCCTCCCCCGGACTTCCGGGGGAGGGGGACCATGCGGGGCATGGTGGAGGGGCTCTTCGGAGTCAGAAAGGCCCCTCCACCGCGCTTCGCGGGGTCCCCCTCCCCTGCGAATGCTGGGGAGGAATTAACTGGGCTCCACGGCCAGATTGTCGATCAGCCGAGTCAGGCCGAGCTTCGCTGCCGCCAGCAGCCGCGCCGGCCTCTCAAGCGAGGAGACCGCCTCCAGGGTCTCCGAATCGCAAAGCTCCACATAGTCGATCGGATCGAACCCCGCCTTGGCGAGCCGGTCCCTCGCCGTCGCCAGCGCCTCGGCCACGTCGCCGCCGCGCTGGATCGCCGCCGCCGCCTCGCCCAGCGCCCTCGGCAAAGCCCGCGCCGACTGGCGCTCGTCGTCGGTCAGATAGGCGTTGCGGGAGGAGAGGGCGAGGCCGTCGGCGTCGCGCTGGGTGGGCACTCCGACGATCTCGAAGGCCAGTCCGAGGTTGCGGGCCATCTGCCGGATGACGACGAGCTGCTGATAATCCTTCTCGCCGAACAGGGCGATGTCGGGGCGGACCTGGTCGAACAGGCGCGACACGATCGTCGCGACCCCGTCGAAATGGCCCGGGCGGGCGGCGCCGTCGAGGCCGTCGCCGAGGCTTCCGGCGCGAACGCTGATCGCAGCCCCCTCGGGGTACATGGTCGCGACGTCGGGCATCCACAGGAGGGCGCAGCCTTCCTCCTCGAGCATCTTGGCGTCGCTCGCCTCGCGGCGGGGATAGGTGGAAAGGTCCTCGTGGGCGGCGAACTGGGTCGGGTTGACGAAGATCGAGGCGACGACGTGGCTCGCCCGCCGCCGGCCCTCGGCGACCAGGGCCATGTGGCCGGCGTGGAGGGCGCCCATCGTGGGCACGAACGCGATCGTGCCGCCTCCGGCCCGCAATTCCGCCACGGCCTCCCGCAGCGCCTCGATGTCACGGACCGTTTGCACCCCGTTCCCGCCTCCGATATCAGCTTGGCCGACGCCCTTGCGGGGGGCGGAGGGCAGAATCAAGGCCAAGAGATCAAAAGGCCAAGAGATCAAGGGGTGCAGATGGCGTCGCCGCATTTCATCGTATTCGCCAATGAGAAAGGCGGCACCGGCAAGTCCACGACCGCGGTGCACAGCGCCGTCGCGCTCGCCGCCGCCGGCCGGCGGGTCGCCGCGCTCGATCTCGACACCCGCCAGCGCACCCTGGGGCGCTATCTCGACAACAGGGCGGAGACGGTGAAGCGGCTCGGCATCGACCTCGTCATGCCGGCCTACGAGACGTTCGACCCGGCCAAGGGCGAGACGATCGAGGCCCAGCTGGAGCGCGTCTCGGGCGATGTCGAGATCGTCGTCGTCGACACGCCCGGCCGCGACGATCCCCACGCGCGCGCCGCGATGATCCGCGCGGACACTCTGGTCACCCCGATCAACGACAGCTTCGTCGACCTCGACCTGATCGGCCAGGTCGATGCCGAGACCTACCGGGTGCGCCGGCCGAGCTTCTACGCCGAGCTGGTCTGGAACAGCCGCACCCAGCGCGCCAAGGCCCACGGGTCGAGCGTCGACTGGGTCGTGCTCAGGAACCGCATGCAGCATATCGAGGCGCGCAACATGCGCCGGGTCGGCGAGGCGCTCGGCGAGCTTTCCCGCCGGGTCGGATTCCGGGTCATCCCGGGCCTGGGCGAGCGGGTCATCTACCGCGAGCTCTTCCCCAAGGGCCTTACCCTGCTCGACCTTCCGCATCTCGGCGAGGTGGGGATCGCGCATATCGCCGCCCGGCAGGAATTGCGCGAGATGATCGCCGGCTTCGCGCTTCCGCAGCCGGGCGAGGCCGCGCCGTCGCGGGCGGCGGCGCTCGCCGGCTAGGCCGATGGGCCCGCTCATCCTGATCGCCGCCGGCGGCCTGCTCTGGGCCTTCGCGACCGGGCGCCTGAAAGGCTTCACCTACGAGGACGGGATCGCCGCCGCGCTCTTCCTGCTCGGCCTCAGCCTGTTCACCAAGGGCCGGCTGGTCATCGGGGCGGCGCTGATGGCGAGCGCCCTGCTCTGGGCCGCCTGGCGGCGCTCCAGGCCTTCGGCGAGGCCGATGCCGGTGGCGGACGCCCGCCGGCTGCTCGGCGTGAACGAAGGCGCGACCCTAGAGGAGATACGCGCCGCCCACCGCCGGCTGATCACCAAGGTCCATCCCGATTCGGGCGGCTCGGCCGAGCTCGCCCACCGGGTCAATGCGGCGCGGGACACCCTGCTTGCCGAGACAATGAACCGCAAGCCGCCTCGCGCGTCTTGAGCCGTGTTTCCCCCTTAGCCGGAGTTCCGAATGAGCCATCGACTGCACCCGACCTCCCTTCGCGAATATGACATCAGGGGGATTTACGGGGAGACGCTGGCGGAGGACGACGCGACGGCGATCGGCCGGACGTTCGGAACCCTGATCCGCCGCGACGGCGGGAGCCTGGTCGCCGTGGGCCGGGACGGCCGGGTCAGCTCGCCGGGCCTGGAGGCCGCGCTGATCGAGGGCCTGACCGACAGCGGAGTCGACGTCGTCCGGATCGGCCTGGGGCCGACGCCGATGCTCTATTATGCCGAGGCCGAGCTTCCGGTCGACGGCGGGATCATGATCACCGGAAGCCACAATCCGGGCAATTACAACGGCTTCAAGATGGTGTTCCGCCACGGCGCCTTCTTCGGCGAGCAGATCCAGGAGCTCGGCCGGATCGCCGCGGCGGGCGACTGGGAGCAGGGCTCCGGCTCGGTCCGCGACGAGGAGGTGATGGAGCGCTATGTGGAGCGGCTCCTCGCCGGCTTCGACGGCGGGCCGTTCCGGATCGGCTGGGACTGCGGCAACGGCGCCGCAGGCCCGGTGGTCGAGAGGCTGGTGAAGAGGCTTCCGGGCGAGCATTTCACCCTCTTCACCGAGGTCGACGGCCGCTTCCCCAACCATCATCCCGATCCCACGGTCGAATCCAACCTGGAGGATCTGAAGCGCCTGGTGCGCGAGCAGGGGCTCGATTTCGGGGTCGCGTTCGACGGCGACGCCGACCGGCTCGGCGCCGTCGACGGCGAGGGCCGGGTGGTGTGGGGCGACCAATTGCTCTCGATCCTCGCCGAGCCGGTGCTTCGGGCGGTGC
Organism: Allosphingosinicella sp.; assembly: GCA_036399975.1. Taxonomy (GTDB): domain Bacteria; phylum Pseudomonadota; class Alphaproteobacteria; order Sphingomonadales; family Sphingomonadaceae; genus Allosphingosinicella. The sequence goes on along the minus strand of DASWLZ010000053.1, from coordinate 57,042 downwards.
CGGGCGCGACGATCATCGCCGACGTCAAGGCGAGCCAGGCCCTGTTCGACCGGGTCACCGAGCTCGGCGGCAAGCCCCTGATGTGGAAGACGGGCCACAGCCTGATCAAATCGAAGATGAAGGAGACCGGCGCTCCGCTCGCGGGCGAGATGAGCGGCCACATCTTCTTCAGGCACGAATGGTACGGCTTCGACGACGCCATCTACGCCGCCATCCGCCTGATCCGCTCGGTCGCCCAGCTGGGCGGGTCGCTGACCGCCTTGCGGTCGGCCATGCCGACGATGATCAACACGCCGGAGATGCGCTTCCAGGTCGACGAGAGCCGCAAATTCCCGGTCGTCGAGGAGGTACTGGCTCGCCTCGCCTCCAGCGGCGCGGACGTGAACCGCACCGACGGCGCCCGGGTCAGCACCGCCGACGGCTGGTGGCTCCTGCGCGCCTCCAACACCCAGGACGTCCTCGTCGCCCGGGCCGAGGCCAAGGACGAAGCCGGCCTCGACCGCCTCGTCGCCCAGATCGACGAGCAGCTCGCTTTGTCCGGGCTGGAGCGCGGCGCCCAGGTCGCCCACAGATGCCCAGGCTCTACCCGGAGGCGCTTCTCTTCTGCGCGTTCTGGGCGGCCCTGGCCATTTACGGCGGGCTCCAGCTGGGCTGGAAGGCGGGCGCCGTGCTCACCCTCGGCCTGTTCATCCTGATCATGCCGACCAGCGCGATCATCCTCTCGCGCACCGGCAGCTTCAAGCTGGAGCGGGGGGTGCGCTGGGGAATCCTGACCGTGGCCGCCGCGGTGCTTCTGTCGGCGCTCGACCTGCAGGGCTGAGCCTCAGGCGGGGCAGGTTCGCTCCGCTCCGACTGCGGCGAGCGCCGCTCGATAATCGTCGTCGACCCCGGCCACCGTCCGGGCCCTCGCCACGAACGCCTTCGCCAGCGCCGGCTCGCGATTGGCGGCATAGGCGCAGGCGACGGCGATCATCCGGTCGGCGACGTTGCGGGGATTGCCGTTGCCCTCCATCGACAGCGCCAGCAGGCTGTAGCCGAGCGCTTCCTTCCGCTCGGCGGGCGAGGCCCCCGGGCCGAGCGTGAAGGTGCGCGCGACTCCATAGGCGACCACGCGATTGTTCGGGAAGGCGGAGGCGGCCTCGCGCCGGAGGGCCAGCTTCGCCGCCTCGTTGCCGATCTTTCCGGCCAGCACGCTCTTGAAATAGGCTTCGCTCTCCTCGAGCGTCTGCGAGTCCAGGAAAACCTTGCGGGCGAGCAGCGAGGGCTCCAGGCGCGAGGCCCGGCCCGCTTCGTCCGGCGTTCGCCAATAGGTCCAGTCCCAGCCCGTCGTCGCCCCGGAGGGGGACTTCCAGCGAAGGAAATTGTGGCCTGGAACCTCGACCATGGCGACGTCGAACCCGACCATCTGGGCGACGCTGATGATCAGCATCGCCCCCATGTCGCAGTCGACGAAATAGACCGGGCCTGCCGGCTTCACATGATCCAGCCTGGCCGGACGGTCCAGCTTGAGCGAGGAAGCGACCCTGGGGTCCCCGCGCGGCAAGGGGGCGAAGGCCTCGCCCAACGTGTCGGGCCAGTCCTTCGTGGAGCCGGGCTGGACGAAATTGTGCGCCGCGAGGACGGTCGAGACCTTCTCGGCAAAGGCCTCGAACTCGTCCGCCGTGGCGGGCGGCGCATAATCCGACCCGAGCGCCGCGACCCCCTCCGTCAGGACCTTGCGCAGCAGCGGCTCGGCCGAGGCGGGAATTTCGCGGACCGCGCGCTCCCGCTCGAGCATCCGGTAGGCGAGGGTCCGCTCCAGCGGAACCGGTGCCGCTTCCGTCGCCGGCGCCGACGGCATGAGCAGCAGCAGTAGAAAAGCCGCCCCGATCGGCAAGGCGAGCCATTTCGCCCAGGCCAGGCGTGATTTCCGTCCGGCCATAGACCCAAATCCCCCAAGCCCGCTGGAGCGTTATCCTCGCCTTGGGGGACGCTCACAATGGGTCTCATTCGGCGAAATGCGCGATTGCGAAAGTTATTCGCAAATTGTGGCGGAGTGTGATAGCTTTTCACAGAGCGTGAAGGTTTCACGCAATGTGGCCTAGGCCGCGCGAAAGTTTTTCACAGGGGCTTGCGATGGGTGAATGGCCTTCACGGCCCGTGACGAATTTTCGCGGGCGCGCCCTTCCCGAGAAGGCCGGCGTGGCCGGTTATGCCGCCCTCATCGAACGCTATGGCCTGGAGCTGCCGCTTCCGACGAGGCTGGCTGCCATTGCCGAACGTCACCACCCCACCTCCACAATCGACTGGCTCCTCCTCACCCCCCGCCATCGTCCGGAGCCCACGCTCTCCGACCAGCTGTCATTCGCGCTCAAATGGGAGGGGGTGCAGCTGCTCGTCCTGGCGAGGCTGTTCAAGGCGGTGTCGAGCGAGGAGCTGGTTGCCGTCGTTCGCGCCAGCCCGACCGGCACTTTTGCACGCCGGATCTGGTTCCTGTTCGAGTGGCTGACCGGCGAGGAGCTCCCGATAGCCGATCCGGGGCGGGTCAAGCTGGTGCCGGTCGTCGACCCCCAGCAGCAGTTCGCGCTCGCGACCGGCCAGCCGTCGCGGCGCCACAAGGTGTTGAACAACTTGCCCGGAACGCCCGCCTTCTGCCCGATGGTGAGCAGGACCTCTGCCCTCGCCGCCCAGAGCGCGAAGGCGCTGGACCAACGCGCGCGCGCCGCCATCGGCAGAATTCGCCCCGATCTGGTCGCCCGGGCGGCCGCGTTTCTGCTGCTCAATGATTCAAAATCGTCCTTCGCGATCGAAGGCGAAAAGCCCTCCGGCACGCGCACCGCACGATGGGGGCAGGCGATCGCGCAGGCAGGGACGCGCCATCTCAGCCTGGGAGAGTTGGATCGGCTCCAGCGGATCGTGATCGGCGACGATCGCTTCGTCCGTCTCGGCCTTCGCGTGGAAGGAGGCTTCGTCGGCGTCCACGACAGGATCAACAACCATCCGATCCCCGATCATGTCAGCGCCCGCGCCGAGGATCTTGAGGCGCTTATCAGCGGGCTGGTAGCCTTCGACGAGCGCACCCTGGCCGGGCAGCTCGATCCGGTCGTCGCCGCCGCCGCGCTCGCCTTCGGCTTCGTCTACATTCACCCTTACGAGGACGGCAACGGACGGCTGCACAGGTGGCTCATCCACCATGCCCTTGCCGCCGCACGATACAACCCGCCGGGCCTGGTCTTCCCGATAAGCGCCGTCATCCTTCGCCGGCTCAACGAATATAAGGCGGTTCTGGAATCCTATTCTCGGCCTCTTCTGCCGCATATCCACTGGCGCCCCACCACGACAGGCAATGTCGAGGTGCTTGATGATACAGCCGATTTCTACCGATATTTCGACGCCACGGCCCATGCCGATTTTCTTTATTCATGCGTCGAGCAGACGATCGAGCAGGATCTTCCCAGCGAAGTCGCTTTCCTGGAGGCCTTCGAGCGCTTCTCGGATGGCGTGCAGCAGATCGTCGATATGCCTGCCACCCGAATAGAATTGCTGCGCAAGTTCCTGGAGCAGGGGCGTGGGCGGCTCTCGCAGCGCGCGCGGGAGCGGGAGTTCGCCGCACTGACCGCCGCTGAGACGCAGAGGATCGAGCAACTGTACGGCGAAGCCTTCGCGCCGGAAGCTCGCCGCGATGAGGAATCCCTCTAATCGTCCTCGTCCTCGCGCCCGACCAGGTTGAGCTCGCGGGCCTTGATCTGCCGCGTCATGCACCAGTGCTTGAGGGCGTCCTCGCGGCCGTGGGTGATCCAGACCTCGCGGGGCTGGAGTTCCTGAATGGTGGTGGTGAGCTCGTCCCAGTCGGCATGGTCGGAGACGATGAGCGGAAGCTCGACGTTGCGCTGGCGGGCGCGCTGGCGGACCCGCATCCAGCCCGACGCCATGGCGGTTATCGGATCGGGCAGCCGCCTCGACCAGCGGTCGTTGAGGCAGCCGGGCGGGGCGACGACGATTTTCCCCTTCAGCTCGTCCTTCTTGATCCCCGTGGCCGGCCGCAGCTCGCCGAGGTCGACGCCCCATTCCCGGTAAAGGTCGCAAAGCCGCTGGAGCGCGCCGTGGATATAGATGGGCTCGTGATAGCCGCGGCCCCTGATCTCCATCATCAGCCGCTGCGCCTTGCCGAGCGCATAGGCGCCGACGAGCACGCAGCGCTCCGGATTCTCGTGAAGCCGCGCGAGCAGCCGGTCGATCTCGCTCGACGTGTCCGGGTGGCGGAAGACGGGGAGGCCGAACGTCGCCTCGGTGATGAAGATGTCGCAGGGCACCGGCTCGAAGGGCGGGCAGGTCGGATCGGGCCGGCGCTTATAGTCGCCTGAGACGACTATTCGCTCGCCCCGATACTCGAGCACGATCTGGGCGGAGCCGAGCACGTGGCCGGCGGGGACGAAGCTAGCCTCGACCTCCCCGAGCCGGATCACCTCGCCATAGGGGGTCGCCCGCCCGCCCGGCTGCGGCCCGTAGCGGCATTCCATGATGGCCAGCGTCTCGGGGGTCGCGAACACCTCCTCATGGCCGCCGCGGGCATGGTCGGCATGGCCGTGGGTGACGAGGACCCGCGCCTTGGGGACGTTCGGATCCACCCAGGCGTCGGCCGGCTTGATGTAGATGCCTTCGGGAAAAGGCTCGATCCAGGAACCGAGACGGGCCATCGGGAGCTATATGGAGGCGACGACGGGCATCGCCAAGCGCGACGCCCGCTTACGAAGGCAAGCCGAGGAGCGAAAGCATGGACGCAGGTGGAGGCAGTTGGGGAATCATCAACATCGTCGGGCCGCTGTTGCTCGCGGCCGTGCTGCTCTGGGTCCTGCTCCGCAACCGCAAGTCCCGCAAGAGCGACATCGATCGCAGCGAGCAGGGGACCCGCGACCTCTACCGCGAGGAGGAGGAGAAACGGCGCAGCGGGGACGACGCCCGCTCGTGACACCACGTCATCCCGGCCCTTCGACGCCGCCTGCGGCGGCGCTCAGGATAAACTTCGGCTGAGCCGAAGGCCGGGATCCATGAACACCGCGGTTGGACATTCGCCGCTGGCGGTGTTCATGGATTCCGGAACAAGTCCGGAATGACGAACTCAACCCTCCCCGAAGCTATCGCCTCCTGGTTCGCCGCCAAGGGCTGGGCGCCTCGCCGCCACCAGCTCGAGATGCTGGCCGCCGCCCGGGCCGGCCGAAGCGCCCTGCTCGTCGCGCCGACCGGTGCGGGCAAGACCCTGGCAGGGTTCCTTCCCTCCATGGTCGAGCTTGTCGAGGCCCCGACCGAGGGTCTCCACACCCTTTACATCTCGCCGCTCAAGGCGCTCGCGGTCGATGTCCAGCGCAACCTGCTGACGCCGATCGAGGAGATGGGCCTCCCGATCCGGGTCGAGACCCGGACCGGGGACACGCCCTCCGACCGCAAGGCGAGGCAGCGCGCCCGGCCGCCGCAGATGCTTCTGACCACGCCCGAATCGCTCAGCCTGCTGCTCAGCCACGAGGACAGCAATCTGCTATTCGAGAGTCTCAGCACCGTCGTCATCGACGAGATCCACGCTTTCGCCACCGGCAAGCGCGGCGACCTTCTGTCCCTCGCGCTGGCGCGGCTCCAGGCCCTCGCGCCCGCGCTTCGCCGGGTCGGCCTCTCCGCCACCGTTTCAGACCCGGAAGCCTTTCAGGGCTGGCTCGCCCCGCACGGGGATTCGGAGATGGTCGAGCGGGTCGAAGGCGAGCCGGGCGCTCCCGCGCGGCTCTCGATCATGCTCCCGGAAGGGGACAAGATCCCCTGGGCCGGCCATAGCGGACGCTGGGCCGCCCAGAGGGTGATGGAGGAGATCGAGCGTCACAAGACGACCCTGATCTTCTGCAACACGCGGTCGCTGGCCGAGCTGATCTTCCAGGATCTGTGGGCGGTCAACGAAAGCCACCTGCCGATCGGCATTCACCACGGCTCGCTCGCTCTGGAGGCCCGCCGCAAGGTGGAGAATGCCGTCGCCGAGGGACGGCTTCGCGCCCTGGTCTGCACCGCCAGCCTCGACCTCGGGGTCGACTGGGGCGACGTCGACCTCGTCATCCAGATGGGGGCGCCGAAGGGCAGCTCGCTCCTGACCCAGCGGATCGGCCGGGCCAATCACCGCCTCGACGAGCCGTCGGAGGCGATCATCGTCCCCGGCAACCGCTTCGAATATCTGGAAGCCCGGGCCGCGCTCGATTCGGTCGAGGAGGGCGCCCTCGACGCCGAGATCTTCCGGCCCGGCGCCCTCGACGTCCTCGCCCAGCACATCATGGCCGTCGCCTGCGCTTCGCCCTTCCGCGAGGAGGCGCTGCTCGAGGAGGTGCGCTCCGCCGCGCCTTATGCGGGGCTGAAGGAGGAGGCGTTCAAGGCGGTCTTGGCCTTCATCGAGAGCGGCGGCTATTCGCTCCGGGCCTACGACCGCTACCGCCGGATCGTCAGGGATCCGGACGGGACCTGGCGGGTGTCGCACCCGCGTTTCATCCAGCAGCACCGGATGAACGCCGGCATCATCGTCGACACCCCGCTCTACTACGTCCGCTTCAAGGGCGGGCGGCTGCTCGGCACCGTGGAGGACAATTTCGCCGAGACCCTGAGCCCCGGCGACACCTTCTTCTTCTCTGGCCTTGTGCTGGAGGTCGAGCGGATCGACGGAATCGATCTCATCGTCCGGGCCACGACCAAATCGGCCCGGATCCCCACCTACATGGGCGCCAGGCTCGCGATCAGCACCAACCTCGCCGACCGGGTCCGGACCTTCCTCTTCGACCGGGAGCAATGGCCGCGCTTCCCCGACCCGGTCCGCGACTGGCTGAGCGTCCAGGAATATCGCTCGGCCATCCCGGCGCCCGACCAGCTGCTCGTCGAGACCTTCCCGCACGAGCGGGTCCATTACATGGCGGCCTACAGCTTCGAGGGCTGGAACGCGAACCAATCGCTTGGGATGCTGATCACCCGGCGAATGGAAAGCTCGGGGCTAAAGCCCCTCGGCTTCGTCGCCAACGATTACGCGCTCGCCTGCTACGGGCTCGAGCCGATCGCCGACCCGGGCGCCCTCTTCTCGGCCGACATACTCGAGAAGGAATTCGTCGACTGGGTCGAGGGCTCCCACCTCTTGAAGCGCGCCTTCCGGGAAGTGGCGGTCATCGGCGGGCTGGTCGAGCGCGCCCATCCCGGCAAGCGCAAGACCGGCAAGCAGGTCACCTTCTCGACCGACCTCATCTACGACGTGCTGAGACGCTACGAGCCCGATCACCTGCTCCTGAAAGCCGCCTGGGCCGACGCCCGCGAGAAGATGACCGACGTCGGCCGGCTGGCGCGCCTCCTCGACAGGGCGCAGGGCACCATGCTCCACGTCGATCTCGACCGGGTCTCGCCCATGGCGGTGCCCGTCCTCACCATCATCGGCCGAGAGCGGATGCCCCAGGGCAGTGTCGACGACCAGCTCCTGATCGAGGCGGAGAGCCTGGCGGAAACGGCGATGCGGATGGATTGAACGGGAGGGGTAGGCGGCCTTCCGTCATCCCGGCTTTCGCCGGGATGACGTCAGCGGGCCCTGCGCGCCAGCACGAATCCCACCGCCGCCATCGGCCAGCTGATCCGCTCCGGATCCGGCTTCGGCTTGGACTCGGCCTTTTCCGCCGGCTCCTCCGCCGCCTCCGCCGCCGCGCCCGGCTCCGCCGCCGATCCGGCCGCCATCGCCTGCTGGCGCTCCAGCTCGGAGTTCATCTCGCCGCCCATCAGGATGATATAGGCGCTGAGGTAAAGCCAGGTGAGGAAGACGACGACCCCGCCGAGCGAGCCGTAAGTGGCGTTGTAATTGCCGAAATTGGAGACGTAGAGGCCGAAGCCGAAGCTCGCGACCAGCCAGAGCAGGGTCGCGACCGCCGAGCCCGGCGTGACCCACGCCCAGGGCGCGTCCGCGCGATTGGGCGCGTAACGGTAGACCAGGGCCAGGCCGAGTGCGACCACCGCCGCGGCGACCGCCCACAGAAGGACCTGAAGGAGAGTGTGGACGATCGGCGAGGAGAAAGGGAGGAGATGCTCGACGAAGGCCAGCGCCGAGATGGCCGAGGCTCCGAACAGCACGATCACAACCAGCCCGACCGTCATTGCCAATGCCAGCAACGTACGCTTGATGAAGCCGCGGCTCTCCTTGACCTCGTAGGCGATGTTGAGCGCGGTGACGATGGAGGCCGATCCCTTGCTCGCGCCGTAGAGCGCCACCGCGATCGCCAGCAGCAGGCCCAGACCGTGGCTGCCGCTCTTGCTTCCGGTGATCGCCTTGAGCTGGTCGGCGATGATCGCGGCGGCCTCGCGGGGGAGGGTCCGGGCGAGGGTCTGGATATGCTCCGCCACCGTCTGCGGGTCCGCGACCAGCCCGTAGGTCAGAACCGCCGAGGCGAGCAAGGGAACGAAGGCGAGGAAGAGGTAGAAGGCGACTCCGGCGGCGAGCAGCCCGACATTGTCGTCTCCCGATTCCTTCCAGGTCCGGACGAGGACGTCCTTCCAGTCCCTGAGCTCGGGCCAGCGTATCGGTTGGATGGTCATGGTGGGCCGTAACCGGGCGCGGGCGAGGCGGTTCCGCGAAACCGTCGTCCCAGCGGAGGCTGGGACCCCAGAGGGTGAAGAATGCTGTGCCTTTCACCCCACGGGGCCCCAGCCTTCGCTGGGGCGACGGATTTCAGATCATGGCCTTCGGATTGCTGAACACCCGCGTCACCTCGGGCTCGAAGCTCTCCAGCGGGTCCACCTCGAATCCGGGATCGAAGGCGGGCGCGTCCCAATCGTCGACCAGCTTCTCGGCGAAGCCATACCAGCTCTCGCCCTTGAACCGCTCGCGCCCCTCGGGATCCTTGCCGAGATGCTCGAAATAATAGCGGCCCTGGAATTCCTGGTGCCAGTAGACGGCGTGGTAGATCTCCTCGCGCACGTAGGGCTTGAGCATCTCGGCGGCGATCGGGCCGTGATTGGGGATGGAGAAGAGCTTGCCGAGGTCGTGGCAGAGCGCCGCCACCACTTCCTCGTCCGAGGCGCCGGAGCGGCGAGCGAGCGTCCCCGCCATCAGCGAGTGAGTGAGCTGGTCGGCCGCGAAGCCGACCTCGATCGACTCCAGCCGCGCCAGGCTCTCCATGATCTGCTGCGCGGCGACGCTCTTGATGTGCTTGCCGTGCTCGGCGGCGATATGGGCCCAGTCCCCCGCTGTGCCGTTCCTCATGTCCGTGAACATCGGCTCTCTCCTCGTGCGACACGCAAAATAGGTCCTTTTGGGGGTCTTCCACAAGCCGCGCCCGGGGGCTAGTTTCGCGGCGCGCGGGCCGGGGGGCGAGCGTGGAGTATCGATGGCCTCGATTGCGTCCGGACCTCCGGGCAACCCCGAAAGCCTCTCCTTCCTCGCCGACGGCGGCGAGATGGGGGAGCGGATGCGCGCCTTCGACTGGTCCTGCTTGGCGCTCGGGCCGGCGGAGGGCTGGCCTCAGGCGCTGAAGACGGCGATCGGGATCGTTCTTTCAACCAAGTTCCCGATGTTCGTCGCTTGGGGGCCGGAGCTCCGCTTCCTCTACAACGACGCCTATGCCGAGATACTTGGAAACAAGCATCCGTTCGCCCTCGGGCACGCCTTCGAAGACATCTGGGCCGAGATTTGGGACGAGATCAGTCCGATCGCGGAGCGCGCGGTCGCCGGGGAAGCCAGCTTCTACGAGAATCTGCCGCTGACCCTCACTCGCAAGGGCTTCGCCGAGCAGGCCTGGTTCACCTTTTCCTATTCTCCGCTCAGAGACGAAACCGCCGGCGTGGGCGGGATGCTCTGCACCGTCGTCGAAACCACCGCGACCGTGCTCGCGGAGCGCGATCGTCTGAGCGAGACCGAGCGCCTTCGCCAGCTCTTCGACAACGCGCCCGGCTTCATGGCGGTGGTGCGCGGCCCGGACCATGTCTTCGAGATGGCCAACGCCTCCTATCAAAGACTGGTGGGACGGACTGACCTGATCGGCAAGCCCGTTCGGAAAGCCGTCCCGGAAGTCGAGGGGCAGGGCCTCTTCGAAGCGCTCGACAAGGTCTATCGAAGCGGCCAGCCCTTCTCCGGGCGGTCCGTGGCCGTCAGGCTGCAGCGCCAGCCGGGCGGCCCGCGCGAGGAGCGGCTTCTCGACTTCGTGTTCCAGCCGATCTTCGATTCGACCGGCGCGGTCAGCGGCATCTTCGCCGACGGCTACGACGTCACCGAGCGGATCGTCGCCGAGACGGCGCTTCGGGAAAGCGAGGAGCGCTTCCGGCTGATCGCCGATTCCGCGCCCGTGCCGATGTGGGTGACCAAGCTCGACCGCAAGCGGAGCTTCGTCAATCGCGCCTATGTCGAGTTCCTCGGCATCAGCTACGAGGAGGCGGTCGACTTCGACTGGCGGACCGTCATCCACCCCGACGACTCGGCCCGGGTGGTCGCCGAATCGATGGCCGGCGAAGCCTCGCTCGAGACGTTCGAGCTGGTCGCGCGCTACCGCAGCGGCGGCGAATGGCGGTGGGTCCGCTCCGTCTCGCAGCCGCGCTGGGGCCCGCAGGGCGAGCATTGCGGCTTTATCGGGGTGGCCCACGACATCACCGAGCTCAAGCAGGCCGAAGCGGCGCTCCGCGAGGTCAACGAGACTCTCGAGCGGCGAGTCTCCGAGCGCACCGCCGACCTCAGCGCCGCGCTCGACCGGCTCCAGTCGGAGGTCGGCGAGCGCCTCAAGGCCGAGGAGGCGCTTCGCCAGGCCCAGAAAATGGAGGCGGTGGGGCAGCTCACCGGCGGGATCGCCCACGACTTCAACAATCTCCTGACCCCGATCATGGGCGGCCTCGAGCTGATCGCCTCGCGGGTCGAGGAGCCGCGGTTGAAGCGGATCGTCGAGACCGCACTCGAATCGACCCGGCGCGGCGCCAAGCTGACCGGCCAGCTGCTCGCTTTCTCCAGGATCCAGCGGATCAGCATGGGGCCGGTGGCGGTCAACGAGGTCATCGAGGCGATGCATCGCCTGCTCCGCCACACGATCGGCGGGGCCGTCCGGATCGAGACCCGCCTCGATCCGCGCACCGGCTACGGCATATGCGACGCCAACCAGCTCGAGAACGCAATTCTCAACCTGGCCATCAACGCCCGCGACGCCATGCCCGAGGGCGGGACTCTGACCATCTTCACGGACCGGGTCCTGCTCGACGAGGAGCCGGACCATCCCGCCGGCGACTTCGTGCGGATCACGGTCGCCGACAGCGGCGAGGGCATGCCCGCGGACGTCCTCGCCCGTGCGATCGAGCCCTTCTACTCGACCAAGCCGCTCGGCAAGGGCACCGGCCTCGGCCTCGCCCAGGTCTACGGGATCGCCCAGCAGGCGGGAGGCACTCTACGCATCGACAGCGAGGTCGGGAAAGGCACGACGGTCGACATCCTCCTGCCCAGCGCCTCGCCTGCCCCGGAGGCGGTCGGCGAAGCCGGGAGCGACGATCCCGCCTCGCGCGGGTCGGCCGCCGGAGCCCGGATCCTGATCGTCGACGACGACGACGACGTCCGCGCCTTCCTCGCCGAATCGCTGGAAGGCCTGGGCTGCACGATCGTCTCGGCCGCGTCCGGCGAGCAGGGCCTGGAAGCGCTTCGGGCGTCCCGGCCCGATCTCGTCCTGCTCGACTACGCCATGCCGGGGATGAACGGCGCCCAAGCGGCCCGGGCGGCGCGCGAGCTCCATCGCGGCCTGCCGATCGTGTTCGTGACCGGCTATGCGGAGAGCGAGCAGCTCGAAGCGGCGCTGGGCGGCGACGTGCCGGTGCTCCGCAAGCCCTTCACCCTCGCCGAGCTGGCCGCGGCGGTCGAGGAGAATGTGGCCCGCTGAATTCCTCCCCATCGCGCAGCGATGGGGATGATTTCACCCTCTTGAACCTCCGAAATCCCGACCTAAATCGCCGCCGTCGGGCGACCAGTTCGCGGTGCCCGGCCTGTATCCGCGAGGGGCGATGCGCTCTTTGCCGCCGCTCCTGACGATGTTGCTCAAACGGAGGACATTGAGATGAGAAGCATGGATTTCACTCCCTATCGCCGTTCCACCGTCGGCTTCGACCGCCTGTTCGACTTCCTCGAGAACGCAGGCGCCGCCCAGGCCGACAATTACCCGCCCTACGACATCGAGAAACTGAGCGACGACCGCTACCGGATCACCCTCGCCGTAGCCGGCTTCTCGAGCGCCGACATCGACATCACCGCCCGGCAGAACATGCTGGTGGTGGTCGGCCGCAAGTCGGAGAACCGGGGCAAGGACGGCAATTTCCTCCACATGGGGATCGCCACCCGCGCCTTCGAGCGCCGCTTCGAGCTGGCCGATTTCGTTCGGGTCGAGGCCGCCGACATGAAGGACGGCCTGCTCTCGATCGAGCTGGTCCGCGAGATCCCCGACGCGATGAAGCCGCGCAAGATCGAGATCGGAAGCGGCCGGTCGCGCACGATCGAGGCGGAGACGGCGCCGAAGAAGGAGCCCGAGGTGGCGTAACTCGCCGTCATGCCAGCGGAGGCTGGCATCCCGGGGGGTGAAAAGCTCCGAGCCTTTCACCCCCTGGGCCCCCAGCCTTCGCTGGGACGACGACCTTGCCGTTGCGCCCGCGCGCCCCATCTTCAAATTCATCCCCTGTTTACCCGCGAAGGCGCACTCCCTCCTCATGCGTTTCCTGAAGAAGCTCACCAACCCGTTCGTTCTCGTCGCCGAAGGCTTCGTCGTCGGCGCGCTCATGTTCGCGACGGCGACTCCGGACCTGCTCGAATCGAATCCCGCCGCTCCGCCGGCCGCTCTCGATTCCTCGGTTATCCCCAACCCGTCGCGCTGACCGCTTGAACGCGGCCGCCGCCTCGCTATAGCGGCTTCATGGTTCGCTTTTCGTTCTGTGGGCACGAGCTGATGGCGCTGCCCCAGGGGGCGCTGTTCTGGCCTTCGCGCCGGGCCCTTCTCGTCGCCGACCTCCATCTCGAGAAAGCGAGCTGGTTCGCCCGGATTGGGCAGATGCTCCCGCCCTACGATTCGATCGCCACCCTCGCCGATCTGACCGCGCTCGCGGTCTCGACGGGGGCGGAGGAGATCTGGTGCCTGGGCGACAGCTTCCACGACCGCCACGGCTGCGACCGCCTCCCCGCCCGGGCGCGGGAGATGCTCGTCGCCCTGACCGGCGCCACGCGCTGGACCTGGATCACCGGCAACCACGATCCCGCCTTCGCCGATCCCTGCGGCGGCGCCCTCGCCGAGGAGATGGAGGTGGACGGCCTCCTCCTTCGCCACGAGGCCGAGCCGGCCGAGCCGCGGCCGGAATTGTCCGGCCATTTCCACCCCAAGCTCCGGATCCACCACCGCGGCCGCAACGTCTCCCGCCGCTGCTTCGTCGCGACCGAGCGCAAGCTGATATTGCCCGCCTTCGGATCGCTGACCGGGGGCCTGGATGCGGCGCATCCCGAGATCGTGCGCGCGGTGGGGCCGAAGGCGGAGGCGCTGGTGCCGGTGGCCGACCGGCTGCTGAGATTCCCGCTGGCGGCCTAGCCTAAATTCCTCCCCGAGCTTGCTCGGGGAGGGGGCCGCGCGAAGCGCGGTGGAGGGGAAATACGGAGTCGACACTGCCCCTCCACCACGGCGCTTCGCGCCGCGGTCCCCCTCCCCCAGACAAGCTGGGGAGGAATTCAGGCCAGGCGCGCCTTGATCAGCCCCCGAACCGCATTGCCCAGGAAGAACCCTCCCTCCAGGTCCTCCGCCCGCAAATCCGCCTCTTCCGCCCGGCCCTCCTGGATCAGCGCCTCCCTCAGCACCCCCGGCAGCAGGCCCCGCTTCAGCGGCGGGGTCAGGAGCCGGCCGCCGCGCTCGACGAACAGGCTGGTGAAGCTGCCCTCGGTGACGAAGCCCTCGGGATCGACGAACACCGCCTCGAACGTCCCCGCCGCCGCCCGTGCCTCGTCGTAGAAGCGGCGGTCGCTGGTCTTGTGGCGAAGGCGGAAGTCCTCCGGCTCGACCGGCAGAGGCGCCAGCGCCACCTCCACCGCGCCCTCGGGCTCCGGCGGCAGCGGCCGGGTCTCGATGGCGAGGGCGCCGCTGCTCGAGAGGAGCAGCCTCAACTTGCGCGCCTCCCTCAGGAAGAAGGTCGCCGCCTGGAGCTCGTTGCGGGCATCGTGCCGGTCGAAGCCGAAGCCGAGCGCCTCGGCGCTCCGCTTCATCCGGCCCAGGTGGCGGTCGAGCTCGGCGATTCCCTCGCGGGGATCGAAGCGCATCGTCTCGATCAGGTCGAAGCGCCCAGCCGTCGCCACAAACTCTCCTTTCGCCAGGCATTCGCGCCATTCGTCGTCGGCGATGCTGTCCGCCACGATGCCGGATCCGAGGCCTAGCCGGGCGACGCTCTCGCCCTCGGCCAGCACCAGGGTCCGGATCGCGACATTGAACTCGGCCCGTCCGTCCGGCGCAACCCTGCCGATACTACCGGTATAGGCGCCCCGCTGTTCCCCCTCGAGGTCGGCGATGATCTCCATCGCCCGGATCTTGGGGGCCCCGGTCACCGATCCGCACGGGAAGATGGTGCCGATGAGGTCGACGGCATCGCGCCCCGCCTCCAGCTCGCCGGTGACGGTCGAGGTCATCTGGAGCACGGTCGGATAGGATTCGACCTCGAACAGGGCCGGCACCTTCACCGTCCCAGGCCTCGACAGGCGCGACAGGTCGTTGCGGAGCAGGTCGACGATCATCAGATTCTCGGCCCGCTGCTTGGGGTCTCCCCTGAGCGCCTCCGGGTCGCTGCCCGCCGGCGCGGTCCCCTTCATCGGCCGGGCCGTCACCACGCCCCCGTCGAGGGTGAAGAACAGCTCCGGCGAGAAGGAGAGCAGCCAGTGGCGGCCGGTGAACACCACCCCGCCCCATCCCGCTTGGGCCCTCGGCCGGATCGCGGCGTAGAGGGCGAGCGGGTGCCCCGCCGTCGCCACCTCCGCCCGGAAGGTGAGGTTCGCCTGATAGATGTCGCCGGCGAGGATATGCTCGAGCGCCCGCCCGACCGCCGCCTCGTGCGCCGTCCGCTCGACCCGCGGCCGGGGCCGCCCGGCCCAGGCCCCCGCCGGATCCGGGAGAAAGGCGGCCGGATCGACCTCTTCCCACCCGTCGAAGAGGCCGAACCACAGCAGCGGCGGCCCGCCCGCCGGGGCCTCCGCCGCCAGCGGCGCCAGCTTCGGCTCCAGCGCGTGGCCGGCCTCGTAGGCGATGAAGCCGGCCGAATCGCGCCCCCTCAGCCGCTTCAGAGCGGGCGCCACCTCCCCCGGCCGCCGCGCCTCCACCACGTCGGCCGGATTGCGGTAGAGCCGGGCGCGGCCCTCGAACTCGAGAAGGACGAACGGCTCACCGGCTTGCCAGAAGCGCGGCGGAGGCCCATCTGCCGGGGCGTCAGGAGAGATTGGCTTGGTCACCAGCGTCTTCGACCTCTTCAAGATCGGGGTCGGCCCTTCGAGCTCACATACGATGGGGCCGATGACGGCCGCGTGCCGCTTTGTCGAGGCGCTGTCGCAAAAGGCTTTGCTCGAGCGCACCGAGCGGGTGCTCGCCGAGCTTTACGGGTCGCTCGCCTTGACCGGCAAGGGCCACGCGACCGACCGCGCCGTCCTCCTCGGCCTCTCCGGCGAGCGGCCGGACCGGATGGACCCCGACGCGGCGGACGAATTGATCCACGCGGTGCGCGCCACTGGCCGGCTCCGGCTCGGCGGCCGCAAGGAGATCGCCTTCGACGAGCCGAACGATCTCAAATTCCTGCAGCGCGAGCGGCTTCCCCATCACAGCAACGGGATGCGCTTCACAGCCTATGACGGCTCCGGCGGGGTTCTGGAATCGGCCGTGTCCTATTCCGTCGGCGGCGGGGCCGTCGTCGACGAGTCGGCGATCGCCGGCAACGCGCCGCCCGAGGGGCTTTGGGACGTGCCCTACAATTATCGCTGCGCCGACGAGCTGCTCGCCATGGCGCAGGGCGGCGGCCTGACCATCGCCGAGATCGCCCTGGCCAACGAGCGCGCCGCCCTTCCGGACGAGGAGATCGGCCGCCGCCTCCGCGCCATCGTCGATGCCATGTCGGCCTGCATCGACCGAGGCATCGGCCGCGCCGGGATCCTGCCCGGGGGCCTCAACGTGAAGCGCCGCGCGCCCGGCCTCCACAAGCTCCTCCTCGACCGTGCCGAGCGCACGCTCTCCGATCCCCTCACCGTGCTCGACTGGGTGAACCTCTGGGCACTGGCCGTGAACGAGGAGAATGCCGCCGGCGGCCGGGTCGTCACCGCCCCGACCAACGGCGCCGCCGGGATCGTGCCCGCCATCCTTCGCTACTATCAGCGCTTCACCCCCCACTCGAACGACGAGGGGGTGCGGACCTTCCTTCTCACCGCCGCCGCCGTCGGCTCGCTGTTCAAGGAGAATGCCTCCATCTCCGGAGCCGAGGTCGGCTGCCAGGGGGAGGTCGGGGTCGCCTGCTCGATGGCCGCGGCCGGCCTCACCGCGGCGCTCGGGGGCACCAACTCGCAGATCGAGAATGCCGCCGAGATCGGCATGGAGCATAATCTCGGCCTCACCTGCGACCCGGTCGGAGGCCTCGTCCAGGTTCCCTGCATCGAGCGCAACGCCGTCGGCGCGATCAAGGCGATCGAGGCCTCGCGACTCGCCCTCGTCGGCACCGGCGACCATCTCGTCAGCCTCGACCAGGTGATCGAGACGATGCGCAAGACCGGCCTCGACATGAACGAGCGCTACAAGGAGACCTCGCTGGGGGGGCTGGCGGTGAACGTGGTCGAATGCTGACACACCTCGCCCCAGCGAAGGCTGGGCCCCAGCGGGTGAGGAGCGCCGCGATTTTCACCCGCTGGGATGCCAGCCTTCGCTGGCATGACGGTTGGGCACTTGCGGCCCGTCAGCGACGATCCTAGCGTCCCGCCGCCTTCTTCTGCCCGAGGAGCCCCAATGCGCCTTCGTCCCGTCCTGCTCGCCGCCGCCGCCTTCCTCGCTGCCCCCGCTTTCGCCCAAGTCGAGAAGCCCGCCGCCATCGTCGCCGACGGGATCCCCGATATTCCGGACGATCT
Organism: Allosphingosinicella sp.; assembly: GCA_036399975.1. Taxonomy (GTDB): domain Bacteria; phylum Pseudomonadota; class Alphaproteobacteria; order Sphingomonadales; family Sphingomonadaceae; genus Allosphingosinicella. Next base: position 39,944 of record DASWLZ010000053.1, on the reverse strand, counting down.
CGCCGAGCGCACCCGGCCCTACATGGAGTTCCGAACCGCCGGGCTTCAGGGCTGGAACCCGGCGAGACGGTCGCTCGTCGTCACCACCCGCTTCGGCAACACCGCCCAGGTGCACGAGGTCGCGCGGCCGCTCGGCATGAGGCGCCAGGTCACCTTCGAGGCCGACGCCATCGCCGGGGCCTCCTATGCGCGCAGGATCGGCGACGTCCTGGTCGTCCAGAAGGACGTCGGGGGGAGCGAGTTCTGGCAGCTCTACGTCCATCGCGACGGCCGGCTCGACATGATCACCGACGGCAAGAGCCGCAACGAGATCAACGCCTGGAGCCACGACGGGCGCTGGCTCGCCTACACCTCGACCCGCCGCAACGGCACCGACAGCGACCTCTGGATCGTCGATCCGCGAGAGCCCGCAGGCAACCGCCTGCTCGCCCAGGTCAAGGGCGGAGGCTGGAGCCTGGCCGATTTCGCTCCCGACGGGCGGAGCGCCGTCGCCGCCGAATATCTCTCGGTCAACAAGTCCAACCTCTACCGGGTCGACGTCGCCAGCGGCCGGATGACCCCGATCGGCGACCATCGCAGGCCCATTTCCTACGGCGCCGCCCAATTCGCCCCGAACGGCACCTTGTGGGTCACGTCCGACGAGGGCTCGGATTTCCAGCGGCTCGGAACCCTCGATCCCGCCACCGGCCGCTTCACCGCGGTGGCGGCGGAGCCCCGCTGGGACGTCGAGAGCTTCGACATTTCCGAGGACGGCCGCTTCATCGCCTATATCGTCAACGAGGCCGGGGTGAGCCGCCTCAAGCTTCTCGACACCCGCACCCGGAGGAGCCGGGCCGTCGCCGGCCTTCCGGTCGGAACCGCCGGAGGCCTCGAGGTCGCGCCCTGGGGGGACGTCGCCGTCGCCATGGCCTCGGCCCGCTCGCCGTCCGACGTCTACGTCGTCAATCCGAGGAGCCTCGCCGTCACCCGCTGGACGGAGAGCGAGACCGGCGGCCTCGATCCGAGGCGCAACGTCGAGCCGGTGCTCGTCGAGACCACGAGCTTCGACGGCGAGCGGGTCTCGGGCTTCCTCTACCGGCCCGATCCGGCCCGCTTCCCCGGCCGCCGCCCGCTCATCATGAGCATCCACGGCGGCCCGGAGGGCCAGTCCCGCCCGGGCTTCCTCGGCCGCAACAACTATCTCGTCAACGAGCTCGGGATCGCCCTCTTCTACCCCAACGTGCGCGGCTCGACCGGCTTCGGCAAGCGCTTCGTGGCGCTCGACAACGGCCCCGACCTTCGCGAGAACAGCGTGAAGGACATCGGCGCCTTCCTCGACGTCCTCGCCCGCGACCCGGCGCTCGATCCCGCCCGCTTCGCGGAGACCGGCGGAAGCTACGGCGGCTACATGTGCTATGCGAGCGCCATCCGCTACGGCGACCGCTTCAAGGCGGCCAATTGCATCGTCGCCATCTCCAATTTCGTCACCTTCCTGGAGAACACCCAATCCTACCGCCGCGACCTGAGGCGGGTCGAATATGGCGACGAGCGCGATCCGGCGCAGAGGAGGCAGCTTCTCGCCATCTCGCCGCTGAGCCGGATCAAGGAGCTTCGCCTGCCGCTGATGGTGCAGACCGGCGGCAACGACCCGCGGGTCCCCGCCTCTGAAGCGGAGCAGGCCGTGAAGGCGGTGCGCCGCAACGGCGGCACCGCCTGGCACCTCCTCGCGCGCGATGAAGGCCACGGCTTCGCCAAGAAGGCCAACCAGGATTACGCCTTCTGGGCCAGCCTCCTCTTCTGGCAGCGCAACCTGCTCGGCGAGCGGTCGGGGCGGGGGACGGAGTAGGGCAGGTTCGTCATCCCGGCGAAGGCCGGGATCCATGAACACGGTCGTCGTCCAGCCTGCGACCGCCGGTGGCCATGGATTCGGCCTTCGCCGGAATGACGGTGCGGCTCCGCGACGGCGCTACCGCGCCTTCGCCGCCAGCCATTCCTCGATGGCCCAGTAAGCGGAGCGGGTGCCTTTCGCCTCGTCGGCGATGCCGGTGGCGAAATAGGCGATCCCGGTGCCGCGCACGGGGTCGATCCACAGGCCCGATTTGACCCCATAGGCGTCGCCCGCATGGCCGAAGCGGGTTCGCCCGTCGCCGACGGGGTCATCCTTCGGGGGGCACTGGGCGAGGATCTGAACCGACAGGCCATAGCCGCAGTAGAAGCCTTTCTCCTGCTCTCCGTTGGCGCCGTCGAAGCGCCAGGCGGGGCGCATCATCTCGGCGACGCCCGCTTCGGAGAGGAGCCGGCGGCCGTCGGCCAGGCGGCCCTTGCGAAGCAGCAGCCGGCCGACGGCGGCCAAGTCGCGGACCGAGATTCGAAGCCCGCCCTGGGGCGAGAAGAGGCCGCCATGGGTTCCGATTCGGTAGGTGGAAAGGTCGCAGCTTCCGTCCGCAGCCGGGACGACGAGGCAGGCCGGCCGCTTGCCCTTATGGTCGTCGCGAAGCACCTCGCCCGCAGCCGAATAAAGCACCACCGCGCGCGCCGCGGCGGCGTCGGAGCAGGTAGACCAGTTGAAGCAGGCGTCGAGCTTCATCGGCCTCAGCACCAGCCGGTCGATCAGCCGGTCGAAACGCTCTCCGCCCGCTTTCTCCATAGCCGTCGCGATCACCGGGAAGCCGAGGTTCGAATAACGGTAGAAGCTGCCCGGGCGGTGGGCCGGATCGTAGGCCTTGGCATCGCCGAGCCGCGCCTCGACCGAGCCGCCCAGCGGGATCACGTAATCGACCTCGTCGCGAAGGCTCGAGCGGTGCGACAGGAGCATGCGCAAGGTGATCGCCTCGCCCGGGAAAGCGGGATTGCGAAGCCTCCAGCCGAGATAGTCGGAAACGTCCCGGTCGAGGTCGAGCCTCCCCTGCTCGACCAGCCGCATCGCGCCGAGGGCGACGACGAGCTTGCTGATCGACGCGATCCGGACCGGATCGTCGAGCGTGAGCGCCCGCCCGCTCGCGCGGTCGGCGAGCCCGGCGGCGGCGGACCCGGTGATGCCCTTCTCGTCGAAGGTGGCCCAGGCATAAGCGGCGTGGGCGGGCGGGGCGGCTTCCCGTGGCGGGGCGACGGACGCGCAGGAGGCGGCCAGCGCCGCCACCAGCAGAAGGAGCGGGTTCCTCACCGGTCGCGCCCCCGCCGCCGCCCGCCGCCCGAATCCCCGGCTTCCTCTTCCTCCGTTTCCTGCGCCTCCTCCGCTTTCTCCTCGGCCTGCTCCTCGGCGCCCTCGAGCTCGGTGATGCTGGTCGGGCCGAGCCGCGCCGTCACCGCCCAGATCGCCAGGGCGACGATCAGCGCCGCGACGGCGATCGAGCCGAGAAGCTGGGCGCCGGTGCCGCTCTTGCGTGGAGGATCGTTCGCCATATCCACTCCTCAGATCAGATGCCCGGCCGCGGCGGAGAGCCAGGTCGCCCAGAACAGCAGGAAGACCAGGATGCCAAGAGCCGGCAACAGGTGATCGAGCCGTCGAAGCCGGCGGATGACGAGAATCTTGAACGCCAGCGTCGCGAGCAGGGCGCAGGCGAGCAGGATGTGGACCGCGGCATCGTCCTCGAAGCCGAAATAGCCGGTGCACATGATCGCGACGACGAGCGTCACCGTGACGATGCTGTCGCCGATCGCCCGGTGCGCCTTGGACGCCGGCAGCGGCTTCAGGAAAGGCAGGCGAAGTTTGCCGTAGCCGACCGCCATCAGCCCCACCTGATAGGCGGCGAGCAGGGCCACCACCGTGGCGAGCACGATCTTCACCTCCGGCACGTTGCCTCGGGTAAGGGAGACGAGGAAATCTTCCATCGCGCATAGCGTAGAGCGTCAGCGACCGGCGTGGAAACCCCAGTTTCCCCGGCGAAAGCCGGTGTGGCGAGCACGATTTGATGGAGAATGATGCGCTCCGCTAGGATAGGCTTTCGGCAGGCAGCCTCGCGCTGCCATGGGCTCCCGCGAATCGGAGGTGGATGTGCAGGCTGCGGCGCAACGAAAATTCAGGCCTATCCTGCGCCTCGGTCAACATCCCCGCCCGGCGAAGTTCAGCTTTTTGCGCCACATCGTGAACTTCGTGAACTTCACCCTGCTGCTTGTCGCTGTTTCCGCGCCCGCGGTCGCCCAGGCTCCGGCCCCGCGCGAATGGTCGCCGGCGCAGGCGCAGGCGATACTGGACAAGACCCAGACCATCCGCCTCGCCCCGTCGCTCACCCACCTCACTCCCGGCGAGCGGATTGCGGTGGGCAAGCTGCTCGAGGTCGGGCGGATCTTCCAGGACGTCTACGAGGCGCAACGCCACCGCAACGCGCTCACCGTCCGGGCCGCTCTCGCTCGCCGGACCGACCCGCACGGCCGCGCCCTCTACACGCTCTACCGCCTCAACCAGGGGCCGATCGCCACCACGCTCGACAACAAGCGCGAGTCCGTCGCCGCCGTCGCCGAGGCGCCTCCGGGCAAGAACGTCTATCCCTGGGACCTCACCAAGGCCGAGTTCGACGCTTATCTCGCCGCCAACCCCGGCGAGCGCGCCCGGCTCACCGATCTTCGCTCCGTCGTCCGCCGCTCCGAGATGGCCGTTCTCAAGCGCGACCTTGCCAAGCTCCGCCAATATCCGGCGATCGACGCCCTTCATCCCGGCCTTCGCGGCCGGCTCGAGGCGCTGGCCCGAAAGCCGAACCGCGCGACGCTCTACGCAATCCCCTATTCGCTGGCTTATGCCGACGAGATGGTCCGCAGCCACGGGCTGCTCAACGAGGCGGCGGACGCGGTCGCGGGTTCGGACCCGCAATTCGCCCGCTACCTTCGCAACCGGGCCCGCGACCTGCTCAGCGACGATTACGAATCGGGCGACGCCGCCTGGCTGAAGGGGCGCTTCAAGAACCTCAACGCGCAGATCGGCGCCTACGAGACCTATGACGATGAGCTTCTCGGCACCCGCGCCTTCTACGGCCTCAGCCTGCTCGCCACCCGGACTCGCGAATCGGCCGAGCTTCGCGAGGCGATGAAGGGGATCAAGGCGCTGGAGGATTCGCTTCCCTACGAGCGGCGCCGGCGGGTGATGGAGGACATCCCGGTCGGGGTCTATGACGTCATTGCCGATTTCGGCCAGACCCGCGGCGGCAACACCGCCACGAACCTTCCCAACGAGGCCTATCTGGTCGAGCGCTACGGAAGCATCATCCTGCTTCGCGCCAACATCATGCGCAATCCGGACATCTTCCGCGGCTCGGGCGATATCTTCGGCGCCGCGATGGTGCCCGCTTTGGCCGGCCATCTCACCGCCGACGCCAATTTCCACCGCACGCTCTGGCACGAGGTCGGCCATTATCTCGGCCCCGACGTCACCGCCTCGGGCCAGACGCTCGACGTCATCGGCGCCGATGCCAATCTGCTCGAGGAGCTGAAGGCGGACCTCGTCTCGCTGTTCGTTGCGAAGGAGCTTCGCCGCCGGGGCTATTACAGCGAGGACCAGCTCCGCGCCCTTTACGCCAGCGGGATCCTTCGCACCCTCCAGAACAACAAGCCGAGACGCGAGCAGCCCTACAACATGATGCAGCTCATGCAGTGGAACTGGTTCCTCGACCGCAAGGTGTTGAGCTTCGATCCAGGCACGGCCAAGCTGAGCATCGACTACGACCGCTATCACGAGGCGGTGCGCGACCTCCTCAAGCAGGTGATCGCGATCCAGGAAGCGGGCGACGCCGCCGCGGCGAGCGCCTTCGTCGACCGCTGGGGCCAATGGGACGACAATCTCCACGGCCGGGTCGCCGCCAACATCCGCGCGCAGCAGCGCTATCGCTTCCGGCTGTTCGAATATTCGGCTCTGGGGGCGGCGCAGCGTTGAGGCGAGCGGGGCTCCTCCTCGCGCTCGCCGCCGCCGGCTGCGCCCATCGCCCGCCGCCCCCGGCCGATTGCGTCGAGGCCTACGTGCCGTTCGCGGTCCGGGCGCTGACGGGGATATTTGCCTTGGCGAATCCTGCGCCCGCCACCGTCGAGGCTGGCTTCGTCCTGTGCAGCGCCGACGAGAGCCGGCTCATCGCGGCCTCGACGGCGCTCGGGGCGAAAGGCTATTCGAGCTACATCGGCAATGCGGACCGGAGGAAATGCCTGCGTGTCGCCCGAACCCACGAGGCGAGCGGCGCCGCCGTCGAGCGGGAGATGACATTGATGTGCCGGATCGCCGAGGCCCATGGCATCGCCTACCGGCACTGGCAGGCCGAGATCGGCGGCAGGTCGGTGCATGTTGCCGGCGATCGAGTGACGGTCGACGGCCGGCGGCTCAACTGAATTCCTCCCCCAGCTTGCCTGGGGGAGGGGGACCACGCGCCCCCCTCCCCGAGCAAGCTCGGGGAGGAATCAAGAGGTCAGCGGCTTAGGTAGCGGACGATCTCGTCGGCCGCCTGCTCCGCCGACACGGCGGTCGTGTCGATCCAGATCTCGGGCGCCTCGGGCGGCTCGTAGGGGGAGCCGATGCCGGTGAAATTGGGGATCCGCCCGTCGCGGGCCTTGGCGTAGAGGCCTTTGGGATCCCTCGCCTCGGCGACGCCGAGCGGCGCGTCGACGAACACTTCGATGAAGTCGCCCTCGCCCAGCATCTCGCGGACCATCCGCCGTTCGGCGCGGAACGGGCTGATGAAGGCGGCGAGGACGATCAGCCCCGCGTCGAGCATCAGCCGGGCGGTCTCGCCGACCCGGCGGACGTTCTCGGCCCGGTCGGCGTCGGAGAAGCCGAGGTCGCGGCTCAAGCCGAGCCGGACATTGTCGCCGTCGAGCAGGAAGGTATGGCGGCCCTGGAGGTGGAGCTTCTTCTCGACCAGGTTGGCGATCGTCGACTTGCCCGCGCCGGAGAGGCCGGTGAACCACAAGAGCCTCGGCCTCTGCCCCTTGAGCGTCGCCCGCGCCTCGGGGGTCACCTCGAGCACCTGCTCGTGGATGTTGTGCGAGCGGCGCAGGGCGTAGCGGATCAGCCCGGCGGCCACGGTCTCGTTGCTGACCCGGTCGATGAGGATGAACCCGCCGAGCTCTCGGCTCTCCTCATAGGGGGCGAAGACGAGCGGCCGGTCGGTCCACAGGTCGCAAAGGCCGATCGAGTTCAGGGCCAGGGTCCGCGCCGGCACCGGCTCGAAGGTGGCGATGTCGATCTCGTGCTTGGGCGGCTGGAGGGTCGCGAGGCAGGATTGGGTGCCGAGCTTCAGGGCATATTGCCGCCCAGCCACCAGCTCCTCCTCGCTCATCCAGACGATCGCCGCCTCGAACTGGTCGGCCACCTCCGGCTCGGGCTCCACCGCGATCACGTCGCCCCGCGAGCAGTCCACCTCCCTGGTGAAGCTCAGGGTCGCCGACTGCCCCGCCTCCGCCGCCCCGGCCTCGCGGCCGGCGATCAGGATCCGGCCGATTTCGGCCGGCGTGCCGGCGGGCATCACCCGGACCGGGTCGCCGCTGCGGATCCGGCCCGAGGCGACGAGGCCGGCGAAGCCGCGCTCCTCGGTCCGGCTTACCCACTGGACGGGCATCCGGAAGGGCCCCTGCGCCGCCTCGTCCGTCTCCGGCTCCACCGCCTCGAGATGGTCGAGCAGGACCGGACCCTCGTACCAGGGCATGGCGGACGAGCGGCGGGTGACGTTGTCGCCGGCGAGCGAGGAGACCGGGATCGGCTGGAAGCTTTCCGCGACCGGAGCGAACTCGGCGACGATCCGGTCGAACACGGCCTGGTCGTAGCCGACCAGGTCCATCTTGTTGACCAGCAGAGCCAGCCGCTTCACCCCGAGCAGCCGGCACAGGAAGGCGTGCCGCCGGGTCTGGGTCAGGACGCCCTTGCGGGCATCGACCAGGACGAGGGCCAGCTCGGCGGTCGAGGCGCCCGTCACCAGGTTGCGCGTATATTGCTCGTGCCCCGGGGCATCGGCGACGATGAACTTGCGCCGCTCGGTCGCGAAGAAGCGATAGGCGACGTCGATCGTGATCCCCTGCTCGCGCTCCGCCTCAAGGCCGTCGACCAGCCTGGACAGGTCCTCGCCGCACAAAGCGAGCTCGTCGTCGAAGGCCGATCCCGTCTCGAAGAGCAGCCGGCCGAGCAGGGTGGATTTGCCGTCGTCCACCGAGCCGCAGGTGATGAGGCGAAGGAGCGTCTTCTCGGTCATCCCGTCGCCCCAGCGAAGGCTGGGGCCCCAGCGGGTGATGGTCGCCGGCGGTCTTCACCCGCCGGGGTCCCAGCCTTCGCTGGGAAGGCGTGCATCTCCATCTAAAAATACCCCTCGCGCTTCTTGCGCTCCATCGACGCCGCCCCGTCGCGGTCGATCAGCCGCCCCTGGCGCTCGGACTGGCGGCCGGCGCGCATCTCCTCGATCAGCTCCGGCACCGTGGCGGCGCGGCTCTCGATCGCGCCCGAAAGGGGATAGCAGCCGAGCGTCCTGAAGCGCACCCAGCGCTGCTCGATCGACTCCCCGGCCGCCGGCTTCAACCGCTCGTCGTCGGCCATCAGCAGGGTCCCGTCGCGCTCCAGGGTCGGCCGGGGCGCGGCGAAATAGAGCTCCGAGACCTCGATCCGCTCGGCCTCGACATATTGCCAGACGTCGAGCTCGGTCCAGTTGGAGAGCGGGAAGATCCGGAAGCTCTCCCCCTTGGCCTTGCGCGCATTGTAGAGCCGCCACAGCTCCGGGCGCTGGCGTTTCGGGTCCCAGCGATGGCCGGCGGAGCGGAAGGAGAAGACCCGCTCCTTCGCCCTCACCCTTTCCTCGTCGCGCCTCGCGCCGCCGATGGCGGCGTCGAAGCCGTGCCGGTCGAGCGCCTGCTTCAGGCCGTCCGTCTTCCACATCTGGGTATGGAGCGCGGAGCCGTGGTCGAGCGGGTTGATGCCGCGCGCCTCGGCTTCGGGGTTGCGGTGGACGATCAGCTCCATCCCCGCCTCGGCGGCGGCGCGGTCGCGAAGCTCGTACATCGCCTTGAACTTCCACATCGTGTCGACGTGGAGGAGCGGGAAGGGCGGCTTCGCCGGAGCGAAGGCGAGCCTGGCGAGGTGGAGAAGGACCGAGCTGTCCTTGCCGGCCGAATAGAGCATCACCGGCCGCTCGAACTCGGCCGCCGTCTCCCGGATGATGTGGATCGCCTCGGCCTCGAGCCGCTGGAGGTGGGTGAGAGTCATTGGGGACCCCCTTAGCGGGAAGAGTGGCGGACAGGAATCGTCATGCTGAAACAAGTTCACCGCGGCGCCGAGCTCCCCTCCCTGCAAGGGAGGGGCCGGGGGTGGGTCCGCCGAAGGCGGCCGAAACTCAGAGTCAGTAGGAAGTCTCGCTGCGCTCGCCTACCCATCCCTGACCCCCCCTTGCAGGGAGGGGAAGGATAGCGGCGGGCAGTTGCAACTCCGCTCCGCCCGCGCCATCTCCGCCGCCATGACCGAGCCCCCCATGAAAGCCGCCATCATCCCGGTGACTCCGCTCCAGCAGAATTGCTGCCTGCTCTGGTGCACCAGGACCATGCTCGGCACCTTCACCGACCCCGGCGGCGACCTCGACCGGCTCAAGGCGGCGGCGAAGCAGCATGGGGTGACGATCGAGAAGATCCTGCTCACCCACGGCCATATCGACCATTGCGGCTCCGCCAAGATCCTCGCCGACGAGCTGGGCGTGAAGATCGAGGGTCCGCACATCGCCGACAAATTCTGGATCGACCGGCTCGCCGAGGACGGCGCCCGCTACGGGATCATGGGCCAGCCGTTCGAATCGGACCGCTGGCTGGACGACGGCGACACCGCGACGGTCGGGGAGCTGGTCTTCGACGTCTACCACTGCCCCGGTCACACGCCCGGCCATGTCGTATTCCACCACGCGCCCTCGAAGCTCGCCATCGTCGGCGACGTCCTGTTCCAGGGCTCGATCGGCCGGACCGATTTCCCGATGGGCAACCATCAGGACCTGCTCGATGCGATCACCGGCAAGCTGTGGCCGCTGGGCGGCGACACCGCCTTCGTCCCCGGTCACGGCCCGATGAGCACCTTCGCCCGCGAGCGCGCTACCAACCCCTTCGTCGCGGACCGGGTGCTGGCGGGAAGCTAAATCATGTAAGCAACGAGCCGTCCGGCCTCGGCGTTCTGCCGCCGTAATGATCCGCACGTTCAATCTGGCGACGGCTCAGGATGAAGCTGCCCCTCGCGCGCCGGCTGCAGGACGAGGTGCTCCACACCGACGCCCTGATGCAGAAGGGCGACTGGATGACCGGTCCGGCGGGCGTTGCCTGGATCGTAGGCATCGGGCCGGGCTATTGGTGGGCGGACTCGGTCGCCGCCGGGATCATCTCGTTCAGCATCCTTCGCGACGGCGTGACGTCGCTGAGGATCGCGGTCGCCGAGCTTGCCACGGCGCCCCTCGCGAGCTGGGGAGCACGGACCTGGACGAGGAAGCCGGGGCGCTCAGGGCGCGGCTGCCGGAGCCCTATCCCGAAGCCGAGGTTCGCCTGCGCGATTGGGGGCGGTTCATCCTGGCCCAGGTTTGCGGCGTCGCCGTTGCCGACCGAACCGACCTCGACGCCTTTTGGCCGGGCAGGCCGGAGCGCGCCTGGCGCTTCGCTCAGCTCAGCTCAGCTTCGCGCCGCCCGACGTCGCGGGCGGACCCGAGGCATAGGTGATCCGCGCCGGCTCGCGATGGAGATAGGGCAGCAGGATGGCGTAGACGGCGAGGCCGAACAGGACGAGCATGGTCACGCCGGTTCCGATCATTCGCAGCCGCAACCGGTCGGGGAGCGGCCGGTCCATCCCGAAGGCGTGGGCGATTCGGCCGAGGATGAAGACGATCGCGACCCCCCACAGCCAGGTCTCGGATCCCACGACGAGCTCGATCAGGCCGAGCAGGATCAGGAACAAGGGCGTATATTCGACGAAATTGGCCTGCGCCCGCATCCGCGCGATCAGGGCCGGATTGCCGCCGTCGCCGAGCAGGATCTTGCTGGATCCGCGGACCTGCCCGATGCGCAGGGCCAGCCAGAGGTTGAGCAAGGCCGCGGCCCCGGCGATGGTGAGCGTGATCGGCAGTATCATGGCGTCTTCCCCTTGTCTTGCCGGGTGAGTCGCACGTGCCGGGCACGCTTGCAACTGCGGCGAAATCCGCTATAGGCGGCACCGCTCACGCGAGCACCCGGCCGCACGGCCAGCGGCCAACTGCGCCGTTGACCATTGGCAATGGGCTCGCCACATCAAGAACCCTAGTCGAGAACAGGTGCCAGGATGGCCGTCCCCAAAAGAAAAACCTCGCCGTCGAAGCGCAACATGCGCCGCAGCCATCACGCGCTGAAGCCGGCGAATTACCAGGAATGCAAGCATTGCGGCGAGCTTCACCTCCCGCACAATCTTTGCGCCGCTTGCGGTCACTATAACGGGCGTGAAATCCGCCCGGTCGAGGCGTAAGACGGCCCCTTACGGCTTTCGGGAGACAGCATAGGTGGGCAGCGGGCCGCGGATCGCAGTCGACGCGATGGGCGGCGATGTCGGGCCCGAGGTGATGCTGGCCGGGGCCGCGCGGGCCTACCGTCGGCGGCAGGACCTCTCCTTCCTCCTGTTCGGCGACGAGCCCGTCCTGCGGGCCGAGCTTGCCAAGCATGGCGGCCTCGCCCCCGTGAGCGAGGTCATCCACACCCCCGACGTCATCGCCTCCGAGGACAAGCCGAGCCAGGCGATTCGCCGCGCCAAGACCACCTCGATGGGGCGGGCGATCGCGGCGGTGAAATCCGGTGAGGCCAATGCCGCGGTCTCGGCGGGCAATACCGGCGCCTTGATGGCGATGTCGAAGCTGGCGCTTCGGACCATGCCCGGGATCACTCGCCCGGCCCTCGCCGCGCTTTTGCCGACGCTCGGCGAGAACGACCTGGTGATGCTGGACCTGGGCGCGAACACCGAGTGCGACGCCCAGAACCTCGTCCAGTTCGCGGTGATGGGCGCGGCCTACGCCCGGGTGGTGCTCGAGCTGCCGAAGCCGCGGGTGCAGCTTCTCAACATCGGCACGGAGGAGCTCAAGGGCACCGACGACCTCAAGGAGGCCGCCGCGATCCTTCGCGACGCCGATTATCTGGGGATGCGCTTCGACGGCTTCATCGAGGGCGACAAGCTGTCGCGCGGCGACGTCGACGTGGTGGTCACTGACGGCTTCTCCGGCAATATCGCCCTGAAGTCGCTGGAAGGGACGGCCCGATTCGTCACCGACCTGCTCCGCCGGGCCTTCACCAGCTCGATCCGCTCGAAGATCGGCTTCCTCATCTCGCGTCCCGCCACCGAGCTTCTGAAGCACCATCTCGATCCCAACAACCATAATGGCGCCGTCTTCCTCGGCCTCAACGGGCTGGTCGTGAAGAGCCACGGCAGCGCGACCGACAAGGGGGTGGCCAACGCGATCCGGGTCGCGGCTCGGATGGTCCGCGAGGACCTCACCCGGAAGATCATCGAGGATCTCGACAACATCTCGCGGCACCGGGCGGAGATGGCCGCCAAATGAGTCGCCGCTCGATCATCCTCGGCACCGGATCGGCGCTGCCGCCGCGCCGGGTGACCAATGCCGAGCTCGCCGAGCGGGTCGAGACCACCCACGAATGGATCGTCGAGCGCACCGGGATCCACGCCCGCCACATCGCCGCGGACGGAGAGACCACCGCCACCCTCGCCACCGAGGCCGCCGAGAAGGCGCTCGCCGCGGCCGGGGTGTCGGCCCAGAAGGTCGGGCTGATCGTCCTTGCCACGGCTACGCCCGACCAGACCTTCCCGGCCAGCGCCACCCGGGTCCAGACCGCGCTCGGGATCGACGACTGCATCGCCTTCGACGTCGCCGCCGTCTGCACCGGCTTCCTCTATGCCCTGTCCGTCGCCGACAACATGCTCAAGGGCGGGATGGCCGATTACGCCCTCGTCATCGGCTCCGAGACGTTCAGCCGGATTCTCGACTGGGAGGACCGGACCACCTGCGTCCTGTTCGGCGACGGCGCCGGAGCGATCCTCCTCCATTCGGTCGACGCCCAGGACAAAGGGGTCCTGGCGACGAAGCTCCACGCCGACGGGCGGCATAACGACCTCCTGTTCGTCGACGGCGGCGCCTCGACGACCGGAACGATCGGCAAGCTCAGGATGAAGGGCAAGGAGGTCTTCCGCCACGCCGTGACCAACCTCGCCGCCGTCCTCACCGAGACCCTCGAGGCGGCCGGCCACACGGCGGACGAGATCGACTGGGTCGTCCCGCACCAGGCCAACAAGCGAATCCTCGACGCGACGGCCAAGAAGCTCGGGCTCGATCCGGCGCGGGTGATCGTCACCGTCGACCAGCACGCCAACACCTCGGCGGCGTCGGTGCCGCTGGCGCTCGACACGGCGGTTAAGGACGGCCGCATCAAGCGGGGCGACCTCATCGTCCTCGAGGCCATGGGGGGAGGCTTCACCTGGGGTGCCGCGGTGGTCCGCTACTGAAAAGCATGGGCCTACGTAAAACCCGAATGCGCATTTAGGCCTTTCGGCGGTATTGTCGATTTGCAACTAAGTGCAAGCTGGACTATGGTTTTTCATTGCCTCGGGGGGAGGGAGAAGAAATGGCCGACGCGGGAACCATCAGGCGGACAGACGCCGGGACCTTGACTCGCGCCGACCTTGCGGACGTCATCCATCGCGAGATCGGGCTTTCTCGGGCCGAATCGGCCGGAATCGTGGAGCGCATCCTTCATCATATGTGCCATGCCCTCTCCGAGGGGCAGAATGTGAAGATCTCCGGCTTCGGAAGCTTCATCCTGCGCGACAAGGGCGAGCGGGTCGGCCGCAATCCCAAGACCGGAGTCGAAGTGCCGATCGCCCCGCGCCGGGTCCTCACCTTCCGCGCCAGCCAGATCATGCGCGAGCGGATCGCCAAGGGCGGCTGAGGCCGCGAGCCATGGCGACAGGCAAGAGCGAGCAGGCTTTCCGGACCATCGGCGAGCTCGCGTCCGAGCTGGACGTGCCCCAGCATATCCTGCGCTATTGGGAAAGCCGCTTCCCGCAGCTGAAGCCGCTCCAGCGCGCCGGCAACCGCCGCTACTACCGGCCCGCCGACGTCGCCCTCGCCCGCCGGATCCACCGGCTTCTCAACCATGACGGCTACACGATCCGCGGGGTCCAGCAATTGCTGGCCGGCGGGGCGGCCGAGGAGGGGGAGCGGGCGCAGCCTTCCGCCCAGGCTCAAGCTCAGGCCCCCGCCCCCGCGCAGGTCGCCTTTCCGCTGGAGCAGCTCAAGGCGATCCGCCGCACCCTGGCCGACGCGCTGGAGGGTTAAATCCTCTCCTGCATCTGCAGGGGAGGGGGACCATGCGAAGCATGGTGGAGGGGCCTTGCTGGCTCCGAAGAGCCCCTCCACCGCGCTGCGCCGAAGGCGCAGTTTATCCTGAGCGCCGCCGCAGGCGGCGTCGAAGGGCGCGGTCCCCCTCCCCGAGAAATCTCGGGAAGGATTTTAGCTATTCCGAATCCGGCCCCAGCTCCGGGTCGAGGTCCCGCGGGCGGATGAAGCGGACGATCTGTCCCGCACCCTCTCTCACCTCGGCCCATCGCTCCACCGGAAGCTCGATCGCGGCCACGGTCCCGGTCGGATATTTCACCTCCACCTCGCGGCGAAGCTCGCCTCGCCGGGAAAGGCACAAGGCGAGCTCCTCGAGCCCGGGATTGTGGCCGATCAGGAGCAGCCGCTCGATATCGTCCGCGGTCGACCGCACGATCTCCAGCAAGGTCGCAGTCGGCGCCAGATAGAGGCGCTGGTCATAATCCTCATGAAGGTGGCCAAAGGCCGCGGCGACTTCCTCGATCGTCTCCATCACCCGCCGGGCCGGGGAGGCGAGGACGAGATCGAAAGCGAGGCCCTGCGCCTTCATCTCGCGGCCCACGGTCCGCGCCGCCTTTCGCCCGCGCGGGTTGAGCGGCCGGTCGAAATCGCGGCTGACCGGATCGTCCCAGCCGGACTTGGCGTGGCGCAGCAACGTCAGACTCTTCATCCGGATTCTTCGGCCTGCCTCTCCTGCGAAGCCTGATGCCCGAAAGCCGCGGCGGTTGAAAGCCGTCCCCGGACGCGCTCCACCGCCTCGGCGAGGCTGACGCGCCGGATCGCAGCCCCCGGCGGGAAGGCGGAGAGCAGGCGGGTCGGGGTGGCCGCCGAGAGGAGGACGAAGACCCCGCGATCCTCCTTTCGCCGGATGAGCCGTCCGAAGGCCTGGGCGAGCCGGGCCCGGACCACCCGGTCGTCATAGGCGCTGCCGCCGCACGACGCCTTGCGAGCCGCGTGGAGCACGGTCGGCCTCGGCCAAGGCACGCCCTCCATCACCACCAGCCGGAGCGAATGGCCGGGCACGTCGACCCCGTCCCTCAGGGCGTCGGTGCCGAGAAGCGAGGCATGGGGGTCGTCGCGGAAGATGTCGACGAGCGTCCCGGTGTCGATCGGGTCGACATGCTGGGCGTAGAGCGGAAGCCCGGCCCGGGCGAGCCGGTCGGCGATCCGGGCGTGGACGGCCTTCAGGCGCTGGATCGCGGTGAACAGGCCGAGGGTGCCCCCGTCCGCGGCCTCGATCAGCCGCGAATAGGCGCCGGCCAGCTGGGCGACGTCGCCGCGCTTGACGTCGGTGACGATCAGCACCTCGCTGTTCGCCGCATAGTCGAACGGGCTCGAGGCGCTGAAATGGCGAACCGGCCCCGGCACGTGCGCCGCCCCGGTTCGAGCCTCGGCGCTTTCCCAGCCTTCCGCGCCCCGCAGGGTGGCGGAGGTGACGACGACGCTGTGGGCCTGCTTCAGCACCGCCTCCGCCAGCGGCCGGGTCGGATCGAGCCAGCGGCGGTGGAGGCCGATGTCGAACTCGCGCCCGTCGATCCGCTCGACCGCGAGCCAGTCGACGAAATCCGGGTCCGCCGGTCCGCCGAGCCGGGCCGCCAGGGCCACCCAGGCGGCGATCGTCTGGGTCCGCCAGGAAAGGCCGCCGATCGCCCCCTCGATCCGGGCCCGCGCCTGCGAATCGAGCCAGTCGGGTGCATCCTCCAGAACCGCTTCGAGCCTCTTGGCGAGCGCCATGAGCGGCCGCATCAGCTGCTCGAGGGCTTCCACCGCCGGCGCCGCCGCGGCGACGACGTCGCCGTCGAGCTCCGCCATCTCGGTCTCGATCCCGTAGCCGGCGTCCTGGGCCGTCGCCCGGGCGTAGACCGTGCCCCGCACCGCCGCGAGCAGCTTCTCGACCGGGCCGAATGGCATTCCCTCGGCGATCCGCTGGAGCCAGCCGTCGCTCGGGAGAAGCCCGGCCGCCTGGAGCGCCATCTCCAGAGCGAGCGCGCCGGCTTCGTCATAGGAGGCGACGTCCATCAGTCGTGCTGCAAGGCCCCGGCGCCGCCCGCGCGACTTGCTCTCGGGCCCGACGATCCAGCGCCTGAGCTCGATCGCCTCCTGCCCGGTCAGGGCCGCGGCGAAGGTCGAATCGGCCGCCTCGAACAGATGGTGCCCCTCGTCGAAGACGATTCGGGTGGGGGGATGGCCGCCGTCGCGGCCGCGCGCCGCGTTGACCATCACCAGGGCGTGGTTGGCGATGACGATATCGGCGTCCTGGCTCGCCCTGGCCGAGCGCTCGATGAAGCATTTGCGGTAATGCGGGCAGCCGGCATAGACGCATTCGCCGCGGCGGTCGGTCAGAGCGGTCGCCCCGGCCCGGCGGAACAGGGTGGGGAGCCAGCCCGGAAGGTCGCCGCCGACCATGTCGCCGTCCTTGGAATAAGCGGCCCAGCGGGCGACGAGCTGGGCGAGGATCGCCGCCCGCCCGGCAAAGCCCCCCTGCAACGCGTCCTCCAGGTTGAGCAGGCACAGATAATTCTCCCGCCCCTTGCGGACGACCACCTTGCGCCGCCGCTCCGCCGAATCGGGGAAGAGGCGAAGGCCCTCGCGGTCGAGCTGGCGCTGAAGCGCCTTGGTGAAGGTCGAGACCCAGACCGCGCCGTCGGCGCTTTCCGCCCAGAGCGAGGCGGGGGCGAGATAGCCGAGCGTCTTGCCGATCCCGGTGCCTGCCTCGGCGAGCAGCATGTTGGGCTGGCCCTTGATCCTTCGGGGATCGAAGGCGCCCGCCGCCGCTGCCGCATAATCGCGCTGGCCCTCCCGCACCTCGGCATCGCCGCCGACCAGCTTGGCCAGCCGCTCGAGCGCCTGGCCCTCGCTTACTCGCACCGTCCGGGGCGCCGGCCGGGTTCCGGTCTCCTCCCATTCCTGAAGCTTCGAGAACAGCCAGCGCTCGTCCCGCTCCGGCCGCTTCAGCCGCTGAGCGACGGCCGGCGCCCACGACCAGCGCAGCCGCCACAGCGCCTGAGCCGAGGCCCAGGCGCCTTCGCGCTCCGCCCAGTCCGACGCCAATGTGTCGAGCAGCGCCGCGGCGGCTCGAAGAAGGAAGGGCGCGGCCTCCGCGTCGCTTCCCGGAGGCTCGATCCCCAGCGCCGCCGCCAGGCCCTTGGGCGTGGGCACCGCGAAACGGGCGGGATGGACGAAAGCGAACAGCTCGAGCAGGTCCAGCCCCGAGAGATCGGGATAGCCGAGCCGCTGCCCGATCAGCGGCGCGTTGAGCATGATGACCGGAGTCTCGGCGGCCCGGGCGATCGCCTCGCCCCGGCCGAGGCCGCGCACCTCCCCTTCCGGTGCGGCCGTCCAGATGCCGCCGTGGGTTGCGTGAAGCGCAGGATAAGGGAGGGGTGGCGCCATCACACCAATATAGAATCGCCGGAACGGAAGTGAAACGCCACTTTCACCCTCTCCCGCTTTTCGCGGGAGAGGATGGGCCCGCCGCGAAGCGGTGGGAGGTGAGGGTCTGTACTCCGGACTCGGCAAGACCCTCGCCTACCAAGCCTTCGGCTTGGGCCCCTCCTCTCCCGTAAAGACGGGAGAGGGCTGAACGCTGGCGATGCCCTCCGGCCTCCGCTAGGAGCCCCCCATGGACGAGAAGGAAGCGATACGCGCTGCAGCCCTGGTGGCGAAGGCATGGCCCTATGAGGAAGCGCGCAAGCTCCTGAAGCGCTACCCCGACGGCCCGCCCCGAGGCGAGATCCTGTTCGAGACGGGCTACGGCCCCAGCGGCCTGCCGCATCTGGGCACCTTCCAGGAGGTGGTCCGGACCCTGATGGTCCGACACGCCTTGTCGGAAATGGTCGACTGGCCGAGCCGGCTGATCGCCTTTTCCGACGACGTGGACGGGATGCGCAAGGTACCGCCGGGCGTGCCCAACCAGGACATGATGCACGCCCATCTGCACCAGCCGCTCAGCCGGGTGCCGGACCCCTATGGCTGCGGGCATGACAGCTACGCCGCCCATAACAACAATCTGCTCCGGCAATTCCTCGACCGCTTCGGCTTTGACTATGAATTCCTGTCGTCCTCGGACTGCTACGGCTCCGGCCGCTTCGACGAGACCCTCCGGCAGGTGCTCCGCAACTACCAGGGTATCCTCGACATCATGCTGCCGACGCTTCGCGAGGAGCGGCGCCTGACCTACTCGCCGGTGCTTCCGATCAGCCCGGAGAGCGGCAAGGTGCTTCAGGTGCCGGTCGAGGTGGTGGACGCGGAGGCGGGGCTGGTCCGCTACCGCGATCCCGACACCCATCAGGAGGTCGAGCAGTCGGTGCTGTCGGGCGGCGCCAAGGTGCAGTGGAAGGTCGACTGGGCGATGCGCTGGGTGGCGCTCGGGGTCGATTATGAGATGAGCGGCAAGGACCATATCGACGGGTTCATCCAAAGCTCCAGGATCGCCCGCCTGCTCGGCGGCCGTCCCCCCGACGGCTTCAATTACGAGCTTTTCCTCGACGAGAATGGCGAGAAGATCTCGAAGACCAAGGGCAACGGAGTCACCATCGACGAATGGCTGACCTATGCGCCCGAGGAGAGCCTCCAATTCTACATCTACCGTGAGCCGCGTAAGGCCAAGCAGCTGAGCTTCGGAATCATCCCCAGGGCGGTCGACGAATATTACCAGTTCCTCGCCGCCTATCCGGGTCAGGAATGGGACAAGCGCCTCGGCAATCCGGTCCACCATGTCCACGCCGGCGAGGTGCCGGACGTCCGGCTGCCGATCAGCTTCGCGCTTCTCCTCAACGTCGCCAGCCTGCCCGGCGTCGGCGATCGCGACACGATCTGGAGCTTCCTGCGCCGCTACGATCCCGCTTTGACGCCCGAGGCGAGCCCGGAGCTGGACAGGCTCGTCTCGTACGCCGTGGAATATGGCTGCCGCTTCGTCGCGCCAGCGCTTCGCCGGCGCCCGCCGACCGACGAGGAAGCGGCTCTGCTACGGCGGCTGGACGGGATTCTGGCCCAGTTCGAGGGAGAGTGGGCATGGGAGGACGAGGATCCGGCCGTCATCCTGCAGAACCATGTGTATGAAGTCGGAAAGGGCCATTACGGCAAGGAGCGCCTCCGCGACTGGTTCAAGGCGCTTTACGAGACGCTGCTCGGAAGCGAGCAGGGGCCGCGGATGGGCAGCTTCTTCGCTCTCTATGGAGTGGAGAACAGCCGGCGGCTGATCGCCGCGGCGCTGGAGTCGGCGGAAGCCGAGACCTGATCGCGGAAGCGGCGGCTTCCGACCTCAGCGTCACGTTGAACTTGTTTCAGGATCCAATTCTCCGCCCGCGAGGCGACTCGACTCTGGATGCTGAAACAAGTTCAGCATGACGGCGTTCGAACCGTTCTCCGCGCCAGGCGTCATGCCTTACCCGCCTTCTTCGCCGCGATCCAGTCGTCGATCTTCTTCTCGAGCACGGCGAGGGGCAGGGCTCCGGTCATCAGCACCTGGGCGTGGAAGTCTCGGATGTCGAAGCGGGGCCCGAGCGCCTTCTCAGCCCGCGCGCGAAGCTCGCTGATCTTGAGCTGGCCGATCTTGTAGGCGAGCGCCTGGCCCGGGATGGCGATGTAGCGCTCGGTCTCCGCGGTGGCGTTGCTCCGCCCGCGCGAGCTGTTGTCGAGGATGTACTGGATGGTCCGGTCGCGGGTCCAGCCCTTCGAATGGATGCCCGTGTCGACGACTAGCCGGATCGCCCGGAACAGCTGCGAATCGAGATAGCCGAAATATTGATAGGGGTCGGTGTAGACGCCGAGCTCGCGGCCCAGCGTCTCGGCGTAGAGGCCCCAGCCCTCGACATAAGCGGTGTTGCCCCCGAAGCGCATGAAGCTGGGCAGCGCCTCATTTTCCTGGGCGAGGCTGATCTGGAAATGGTGGCCCGGAGCGCCTTCGTGGAGGTAGAGGGTCTCCATCCCGGGCGTGGTCCGCGACGGAAGGTCGTAGGCGTTGAAGTAGAAGACGCCCGGCCGCGAGCCGTCGGTCGTGCCGCTCTGGTAGGAGCCGCGGGCCGCCCCTTTCTCGGTCAGGGCCGGCACCGGCCTGATCTCGAGCGGGGTCTTCGGGAGGGTCGAGAACATCGTCGGGAGAGTGGCGTCGAGCCGCTTGCCGATCGCGACATAGCCCTGCTGAAGCTGCTCGCGCGATTTCGGCTTGAACTTCGGGTCGGTGCGGATGTGCTCGAAGAATTGCTGGAGAGTCCCGGTGAACCCGACCCGGGCCTTCACCGCCTCCATCTCCTTGTGGAGCCGCTCGACCTCGGCGAGGCCGATGCGGTGGATCTGGTCGGGGGTCATGTCGGTGGTGGTGCTCAGCGCCACGAGGTGGCGGTAGAGGGCCGGGCCGCCCTTCATGTCCTGGAGCCCGACGGTCGGGCGCGTCTGCGGCAGATAGCGGTCGCGGATGAAATCGCGGAGCCGGGTCACCGCCGGCCTTATCCTGGTCGAGACGGACTGGGCGTAGGCGGCCCTCAGGCGCGCACGGTCTGCCTCGGGCACCTCCGCCGGGAAATTCGCGACGGGGCGGTAGAAGCTGCTGCCTTCGACGCCCTCCGCGAGCATCGCGTCGAGCTGCTCGACGACATTGGCCATGACCAGCCGCGGCTGCACCACGCCCGCCGCGAGGCCCTGCTCCATCCGGGCGATGGCGCCGTCGGCCAGCCTGACGAAATCGTCGACCCGGGCGAGGCCGCTCTCATAGTCCTTCACCGTCTTGTACGGCGCGATGCCCTGGCCCGAGCTCAACTCGGCGAAGAAGGTGTGGAAGCCGTTGAAATGATCGACGGGCCGACCGACCGTGGCGGCGAAGATCTCGCCCTCCAGACCCTTGAGGTCCATGGTCCGCTGCCATTTGAAGACGTCGTAGGCGACCCGCTCGTCGGCGCTCAGCGCATTGCGGTCGATCGCGGCCAGCGCCGCCAGGTCGGCCCGGGCGGCCTCGCGCTCGGAATCGTAATAAGCGTCGCTGAAGAAGTCACCGAAACGGTCGGCATAGCGCAGGTCGCCGCGCGCGGTCGCGTAGGTCGGGTTTCGGCGGAGGCTCGCCTCGTCGCTTTCGCGGAAGAGGGCGGCGAGGGCCTGGGAGGCGGTGGCTTGCGGTGCTTGGGACGACGACGCCGTGGTATCCGTCGCAGAGGAGGAGGCGCAGCCGGCGAGGAGGCCTGCCACGAGGCAGGCGATCAGGGTGTGTTTACTCATGGCGTAGTCCTTCTCTGCTCGTCCGTCATTGCGAGGAGCGGAGCGACGAAGCAATGCGATTCAAGAACGAGCGGCACGTCGCCCCAGCGAAGGCCGGGGCCCCGGCGGGTGAAGAGCGCGGCGCTTTTCACCCCCTGGGATCCCAGCCTTCGCTGGGATGACCGGCCCATCACCCCCTCGTCGCCGCGATCCAGTCGTCGATCTTCTTCTCCAGCACCGCCATCGGCAGCGATCCCGTCATCAGCACCTGGGCGTGGAAGGCCCTCGGGTCGAACCGCTTGCCCAGCGCCGCTTCCGCCTTCGCCCGGAGCCTCTGGATGGTCAGGGCGCCGATCTTGTAGGCGAGCGCCTGCCCCGGGATCGCGATGTACCGCTCGACCTCGGCGGTCACCTCTGTCCGGCTCATCCCGCTGTTGGCGAGCATATAGTCGATCGCCTGCTCCCGGCTCCAGCCCTTGGAATGGATGCCGGTGTCGACGACCAGGCGCATGGCGCGGAGCATCTCGTCGTTCAGCCCGCCGAAGCGCTGGTGGGGATCGGTTTCCACGCCGAGCTCGTCCCACAAGGTCTCGGCGTAGAGCGCCCAGCCCTCGACATAAGCGGTGTTGCCGCCGAAGCGCATGAAGGCGGGGAGCGCCTCATTCTCCTGGGCAAGGCTGATCTGGAAGTGATGGCCTGGCGCGCCCTCGTGCAGATAGAGCGTCTCCATGCCCCACAGCCGCCGAGAGGGCAGGTCGTAGGCATTGTAGTAGAAGATGCCCGGCCGCGAGCCGTCGGGGGTGCCCTGCTGATAGGAGCCGCCGGCCTCCGACTTCTCCCGGAAAGGCTCGACGGCGCGGATCTCGAGGGGGCTCTTCGGGAGGGTCGAGAATTGCTCGCCGATGCGGGCGCCGACCCGCTTCGCGATCGCCTCATAGCCTTCTCGCAGCGCGTCGCGGGTCTTCGGGGCGAACTTCGGGTCCGTGCGCAGATAGTCGAAGAATTGCGGAAGCGTTCCCTTGAAGCCGGTGCGGGCCTTCACGGCTTCCATTTCGCTCTTGATCCGGGCGACCTCGCCAAGGCCGGTCCGGTGGATCTCGTCTGCGGTGAGAGGAAGGGTCGTCGTGCTCTCGATCTGCCGCTGGTAGACCTTGGCCCCGCCTTTCATGTGGACCAGCCCCGCGCCCTCGCGCGCCCTGGGCAGATATTCGGAGCGCAGGAAATCGCGGACCCGGCGGTGGCTCGGGTAGATCTCATTCTCGATCGACGCGCGATAGGCCGAGGTGAGGCGGGCCTTGTCGGCTTCGGAGAAGTCGGCGGGGAAGCGCTTGATCGGACCGTAGAAGGGCGAATCCTCGATCTTCTGGTCGATCAGCAATGTGAGCTGGTCGACGACGTTCTTCGTGGTCAGCTTCGTCTCGAGCACACCCGAGGCCATGCCCTCGCGGAAGCGGCCGATCGCTCGGTCGTGATAGGCGACGTAATCCTTGTGGCGCTTGAGGTTGTTCTCATAGTCCGCGACGGTCTTGAACGGCGCCGCCCCCTCTCCGGAAGCGAAGGCCGGGTAGAAGGTGTGGAACCCCGACATATGGTTGATCGGTCGGACCACGCCGAGCGCCAGCATCTCCGGCTCCAGATTCTTGAGCGAGTCCCGGGTCTGCCATTCGAACACGTCGTAGGCGATCCTGTCGGTGGCGCCGAGCTTCGACCGATCGATCGCCCGGAGCGCGGCGAGGTCCGCCTCGGCAGCGACGCGCTCGGAGGCGAAATATTCGTCGGTGATGAAGTCGCCGAGCCGGTCGGCATAGCGAAGGTCGCCGCGGAAGATGGCGCCGACCGGGTTGCGCTTGAGGTTGGCCTCGTCGCTCTCGTGGAAGAGCCGCTTCAGGCGCTCGGACTCGCCTTGCGCGGCGGCGGCGGTTCTGGCGGGCTGGGGCTGGGGCTGGGCGGCGGCGGAGAAAGCCGCGAGCGAGGCCGCGGCGAGCAGGAGGATCGATCTGTGCATAGGGCTTGCTTAGCGGGACGGGAGCAGAGGGGGAAGCGCGCCCTATTTCCGAGCAAAAGCGATCAACCCATCAATAAGGCGAGGCGGGCTTGACGCCGTGGGAGGCATACCAGCCCCAGGGACGCTCGCGATACCATTTGGTGATGATATATTTGGTCCCCGCCTCGACCGGGCAGCCGGTGTGGAGCGAATAGGTGTTGGGCTCGCCATATTGGTCGAGGTTGTTCCACAGGAGGAGGTTGCCGGTGCGCGGAGTGACCCGGACCTTGGCGTTCGGGAAGAAGGTCTGGCCGCCGGCCTCGGGCTCGTTGAGGAAGATCATGGCAGTCCAGGTGCGCTGGCCGCCCTGCCGGTCCATGTCGGCCCAGTAAGGCTGGTTGGTATAGAAGAAATCGTGGTGCGGCTTGAACTGCTGGCCGACGGCGTAGCGCTGGCCCTGGATGGTCTCGCCATGGCTGGGCTCGATTCCGGTCAGGCGGTTGATCTTCGCCTCGACCAGCTGGTTGGCGCGGTCCTCCAGCCTCAGGTTGCAGCTCTCGCTGGTCCGGAACTCCGGGTCGGCGCTGGGCGCGAGCAGGCCCGAGGGGACCCGGTCCTTGTCGACGAGGGCGACGACGTCCCTGCATTCCTTGTGGGTCAGGAAGTCGCGGACAACGAAGATGTCGAGCCCCTGCGCGGGCAGCTTGAAGGCGTTGGGGGTCTTCATCAGCCGGTCGCGCACATAGACGCCGATCTGCATTCGGTAGAGGGCGCCGGGGTCGCCGATTGCTCGAGTGCTCATTGGATCGCCTTTCCCCGAACCATGACATAGTCGACCCGCTCGAGCGCCCGAACGTCGCGCAGCGGGTCGCCGGAGACAGCGATCAGGTCGGCGGAATAGCCGGGCGCGATGCGGCCGACTTCCTTCTCGATGCCGAGCAGCCGGGCCGCGCCCGTCGTCGCCGACGCGATCGCCTCCGCCGGGCTCATGCCGGCGAGCTCGACCAGAAGCGCGAATTCCTGGGCGT
Source organism: Allosphingosinicella sp. (assembly GCA_036399975.1). Lineage (GTDB taxonomy): Bacteria > Pseudomonadota > Alphaproteobacteria > Sphingomonadales > Sphingomonadaceae > Allosphingosinicella. The sequence continues at coordinate 15,441 of DASWLZ010000053.1, read as the reverse complement.
TGCGGCCGTGCTCGAAGACGGCCGCGTCGGTCCCGAACACGACCGGCACGCCCGCCGCCCGGGCGGCCCGGGCGGCCTTCCCGACCTCGCTCAGGGTCTCGCGGACCTTAGCCTCGACAACCGGCGTGTAGATGCTCTTGCCGAGCCGCTCGCGGATCCCGGTGAAGGCCATGAGGGTGGGCACCAGGCTCGATCCCGCCGCCTTCATCGCGGCGATGGCTCTCGAATCGGCGAAGGTGCCGTGCTCGATCGAATCCACCCCGGCCCGGGCCGCCGCCTCGATCCCGCGGGCGCTGTGGGCGTGGGCGGCGACCTTGAGGCCGAGGCCGTGGGCGGTGTCGACGATCGCCTTCATCTCCGGGTCGGTGAAATGCTGGCCGAGGCCGCGGGCCTGCTGGGAGAGCACGCCCCCGGTCGCGGTGATCTTGATGATGTCGGCGCCGGCGCGGGAGAATTCGCGGACCCGGGCCGAGCATTGCTCCGGGCCGGTGCAGGTGTTGTCGATGCTCAGCGCCTTGACCACCTCGGGGCGAAAGCCGGAGACGTCGCCATGGCCCCCGATGATCGAGATGGCCGGTCCCGACGACAGGATCCGGGGCCCGGGGATGACGCCTTCGGCCGTGGCTCGCCGGAGCATGAAGCCGACCAGCGGCGGGGAGCCGAGATCGCGCACCGTGGTGAAGCCCGCGAGGGCGGTGATTCGCGCATTCCTGGCGCCGAGCAGGGTCGCCCATTCGTTGGGATCGACGGCCTCGTCGCGGAAATCGCCGCCGGGATCGCCGGAAAGATGGACGTGCATGTCGATCAGGCCGGGGAGAACGGTCTTGCCGGACAGGTCGACCAGCCGGGCGCCCGCGGGCGGCGCAGTGAGGCCCGGCGCGACGGCGGTGATTCGGCCGTCGGTGACGGTGATCGTCGACGGCCCGGCGGCCGGACTGGAAGCGTCGGTGATCAGCCGGCCGGCGTGGACGATGAGGGTTTCGGCCGAGGCCGGCGCGGCGGCGAGAAGGCTTAGGCAGGCCAGGAAACACAAGCGCATGGGGATCCCTTCGCGAGACGCGCCTTACTGCTTTGGAGCCAAAGCGTTGACAAGCAAAAAGCCCGGGCCGCTGGAGCGACCCGGGCCTTGCTCGTCGCCCCAGCCCTTCGACGCCGCCTGCGGCGGCGCTCAGGATAAACTTCACCTCCGGTGAAGGCTGGGGCCTCGTGGGGTGAAACGCGCCAGCGCCTTTCACCCGCTGGGGTCCCAGCCTGCGCTGGGACGACGCGTTACCAGAAGAAGTCGTGGATTACGTCGATCACCTCGCCGGTGTAGGTGTCGACCAGGACCACGTCGTTATAATAGCGCACCCACTGCGTCCCGTAGGGCGCGTGCGGCAGGCGGTACTGCCAGGGATCGCTCAGCCAGTAGCGGTTCGAATAGAAGAGCGAGTCGAGGACGATCCCGATCGACAGCCGGTTGTACCGGTAGTTGCGATAGGGCGAATAATAGCCGCCCGAGCGGAACAGGTTCCGGTTCGAATAGCGATAGCGCTGCCAGTCGTAGCGATTGTCGTTGCGCCAGCTCCGGTTCCAGCCGCTGCGGCGGTGGTCGCGATTGTCGCCCCAGCGATCATTGCGGCCGTCCCGGTTCCAGTCGCCGTTGCGGCGGTCGCGGTCGCGGTCGCGGTCCCAGCCGCCGCGCTGGTCGCGGCGAGCCTCGCGATAATCCTGGCGGATGTCGCGCTCGACCCGCTGCTGGTTGCGCTCGCCCTGGCGGGCGTAGCGGCCGCCGATCGACTGTTCGATGCCGACCTGGGACGCTGCCCGGGTCTCGTCGATGCGGCGCTGATACTGCTCGCGAAGCGCATCGTTACGGCCGTCGCGGCCGTCGCGGCCCCTCCCGCTCTCGCCGCGCTGACCGTCGCCGCCGCGCCGGCCCGAAGCCCAGCTCTGCTGCTGCTGCTGCTGCACGGGCGCCTCGACCCGCTCCTGGCGGACCTCCTGCCGGGCTTCCCGGCGCTCGGTCCGCACTTCCTGACGCTCGGTGCGGACTTCCCGACGCTCGGTCCGGGCTTCCTGCCGATCGGCTCTCGCCTGATTGCGCTCGCCCATCTGGCGGTAACGCTCCTGGGCCCGTTCGGCGCGACTCTCCTGCGCCTGGGCCGCGATCGGCATAGCCGCGGTCGCCGCCATCAAAAATCCGAATAAGGCTTTACGCATCTGACACTCCTTTTGCCCGGCCGCCTTTCCGGCCGCTCCGACAAGGACGGCTTGTGCCGTTCGCAGGATGAGCCGTTGCTGAACCGGAACGGCGAAGCGCGCACCGGTCACCGCCGCCCGCGCGGCACCGGCCGAAGGGCGGGAACCTGCCGGGCCGCGTCGGCGGGGTCGATCCCGGGAGGGGGCGCCGCCGAGATCCCCTCCTCGCCGCTGCGCGCCTTGCCCGCCCGCCGAATCGCCTCGCGGATGCGCGGATAGGCGCCGCAGCGGCAGATGTTGGTGACGGCCGAATCGATCTCCGAGTCGGTCGGCGCCGGGTTGCGGTCGATGAGGGCCGCCGCCGCCATGATCATGCCGGGGATGCAGAAGCCGCATTGCGGGACGCTCTCCGCCACCCAGGCCTGCTGGACCGGGTGAGAGCGGTCGTTCGACAAGGCCTCGATGGTGGTGACGAAGCTACCCTCGAGGTCGCGGATCCGGACCCGGCAGCTGCGCACTGCCTGGCCGTCGACATGGACGGTGCAGGCACCGCAATGGCCGGTGCCGCAGCCATATTTGGTGCCGGTCAGGTTGGACGCGTCCCTCAGCGCCCACAGCAGGGGCGTCTCCGGGTCCATGCGATAGTGGACGGGCTGCCCGTTCACGGTAAAGCGGCTCATAGGCAGGCGTTTCTAGGGGAGCCGGGCGGACGATGGGAAGCGAAAGGATTGCGATCAGCCGCGACGGCGGGGTCGCCCATGTCGAGCTCGCCCGCGAGGGCAAGTTCAATGCGATGGACAAGGCCATGTTCGAGGCCGTCGGCGAGGCGTTCCGAAGCCTCGGCGCCGATCCTTCGGTGCGCGCGATCCTGCTCTCCGGCCGGGGCCGCCACTTCACCGCCGGCCTCGATCTTCAATATGCCGCCAGCCAGTTCCCGCCGGCCGACGATCCCGGCCGGGCGGCCGAGGCGAGGCTTCGGCACATCAAATGGCTGCAGGACATGTTCAGCACGGCCGAAGAGGCCCGGCCGCCGGTGATCGCCGCGATCCACGGCGGCTGCATCGGCGCCGGGGTCGACCTCGCCACCGCCTGCGACATCCGGGTCGCCTCGGTCGACGCCTTCTTCCAGGTCGCCGAGGTCGACGTCGCCATCACCGCCGATCTCGGCACCCTGCAGCGCCTCGCCCATCTCATCCCCGAAGGCATCGTCCGCGAGCTGGCTTATACCGGCCGCCGGATGGGCGCGGAGGAGGCGGCCCGGCTCGGACTCGTCAATCGGGTCGAGGCGGACAGGGAGGGCGTCATCGCCGCCGGGCTCGAGCTCGCCCGGACCATCGCCGCCAAGTCGCCGCTCGCCGTCGCAGGCGCCAAGATGAGCCTCAACTACAGCCGCGGCCGGACGGTCGAGGAGGGGCTTCGCCACGTCGCGCTCTGGAACGCGGGAGCTCTGGTCAGCGCCGACCTCACCGCCGCCGTGCAGGCGCGGCTCGGCAAAGAGGTGCCTGAATTCCGGGATCTGGATCCATGAACTGCCCGCCCCGCCGGTACCTCCTTTAGTCTAGGCCAAGGAACATTGACGGGTTGGAGCGGTTGACCCGGCGACCCCTTCATTTCGCCAAAGGCATGAACTTGGCCACGTCTCTCCGCGCTGTTTCCGGCGCACTCTCGCCTTCGTTTTTCTCCGATGACTTCCAGCGCGGCCTCGCCCGCTGGAACCGCGCGCGCCTCGCTCCCGGCTTTCCCGACGACGACTGGCATCGTTCGGAGGAGCGCGATTCGCGGATGCGCCGCCAGGAGGGGGCGTTCCTCGAGTCGCTTCGGGCGGAAATTTCCGCTCGGGCCGCCGAAGCGCCGCTCGACCCCGAGGGCTTCGTCGCCTGGTTCGAGGCCCTTCGCGACTCCGGCCCGGGCCAGCACGACCCGCTCTTCCGCTGGCTCGCGGAAGAGGCCGACCGGGACCAGATGCGCTGGTTCCTGGGCCAGGAGGCGGCGGGCGAAGCGGGTTTCGAGGACCTGCTAGCCTACACCCAGATCCGGATGCCGGCCCGGGCCAAGCTCGAGTTCGCCCGCAATTATTGGGACGAGATGGGCCGGGGCAATCCCAAGGGCATGCACGGGCCGATGCTCAACCTGCTGATCGAAGCGCTCGAGCTCAAGGCCGCGATCGACGACACGGTGTGGGAGAGCCTCGCGCTCGCCAATGCGATGACGGGCATGGCCATGGCGCGCCGCTACGCCTGGCATTCGGTGGGCGCCCTGGGCGTGATCGAGCTGACCGCCCCGGACCGCTCGGCCGCGACGGCGGCCGGTCTTCGCCGGCTCGGCTTCAGCGCCGAGGAGCGGCGTTATTTCGATCTCCACGCCGTGCTCGACGTCAAGCATAGCGAGGCCTGGAACCGCGAGGCGCTGAGGCCGCTGGTGGAGGAGGATCCGCGCCGGGCCGTGGGGATCGCCGAAGGCGCTCTGATCCGCCTGAATTGCGGAGCCCGCTGCTTCGAGCGTTACCGCGCCGAGCTCTGGCGATGATGCGCAGCTCCGCCCGCTCGGAAAGCCTTCCGGGCCTCCGCGACTGGGGCGTCGATTCGGAGACGGGGCGGCTCACCGACGTCCTGCTGAGCCCGCCCACGCACCTCGCCATGGTGCCGTGCAACGCGGTCACCCGGGACAGCCTCGCCAAGGGTCTCTCCTCCTGCGCCGCGAGCGCCGCGGCCCAGCATCGCGCCCTGGTGTCGAAGCTAGAGATCGCGGGAACGGCTTGCCACCTCGTTCCGCCCACCCCGGGCCTGTCGGACCTCGCCTTCACCCGCGACTCCGTGTTCATGACGCCCTGGGGGCTCGTCGAGCTTCGTCCTTCCGAGCCGCACAGGCGCGGCGAGCCCGCCCACCTCGCCGGCGCCCTCCGCCGTCTCGGCCTCGAGACGCTGGGCGCCGTGCCGGAAGGCCGGGTCGAGGGCGGGGACGTCTGCCTGCTTCGGCCCGGCCTCGTCATGATCGGGATTTCGGGCGAGCGCACCGACGAGGCCGGGGCCAGAGCGCTCGGCCGGATCTTCGAGCGGAAGGGCTGGAAAGCGCTCTACACCCGGATCGACCCGCGCTACCTTCACCTCGATACCCAGTTCAGCCTCGTCTCCCGGCACCGCGCCGTGGCCTGCCTGGACAGTCTGGAAAGCGGGTTCGCGCAGACCATGGCCGCCCTGGGCATAGAGCTCATCCCGGTCACCCCCGGCGAGGTCGACCGGCTGGAAGCCAATCTGCTCAGCCTGGGCGGCTGCCGGATCGTCGCTCCGGCCGGGGAGAGCCGAATCAACCGGCTGCTCCGCGGCCTCGGCCACGACCTGATCGAAGTCGAGATCGACCAGTTCGTCCGCTGCGGCGGCGGAGTCCATTGCCTGACCATGCCGCTGGCTCGGGCCGCCCCGCTGCCGTGAACCGGTCGGACGAGGGGCTGCTCGAGCTGCTCGGAAAACTGAGTGCCGCCCAATATCGATTCGTCACCGCGACTCCCGAGACCCATCGCCGGGTGCTGGAGCGGGAGGAGGGGCGTGTCGCGCAGGACCTTCGCGACGTCTTCGGCTGGAACCTGCCGTTCGAGGAGAGCCTCCTTCCCGCGCCGGTCTGGGAGGCGCTCGATCGCAGCGGCAAGGTCGTGCGCGAGGGCGCGCTGTGCAGAAGCCGCGTCAGGGTCGCTTCGCTCGACGACAGGCTGTTCCTTCACTCGGCTTATCCCACGAACGAGGCCGATTCCGTGTTCTTCGGCCCGGACAGCTACCGCTACGTGCGCTTCCTGGCGTCGGAACTCCCCCGCCTGTCACCGGCGAGGCGGCTCGTCGACATCGGCGGCGGGAGCGGCGTCGGAGCCATCGCGGCGGCGGCGCTTCTTCCCGGAACCCGGGTCACCGCCACCGACATCAACCCGCTCGCCCTCCTCTATGCCCGGATCAATGCCCGCCACGCCGGAGTGGCGGTGGAGACGGTGGAGACGAGCGGCGTCGACGGGGTGGAAGGCCGGATCGACATCGCCATCGCCAACCCGCCGTTCGTCGCCGATCCGGCCAAGCGCCTCTACCGCGACGGCGGCGGCACGCACGGCGGCGGCCTCTCCCTGGAATGGGCGCTCGAGGCCGCCCGCCGGATCGAGCCAGCCGGAACCATCCTGCTCTACACCGGAAGCGCCATCGTCGAGGGCCGCGATGCTTTGCGCGATGCGCTGGAGAGCGAGCTGCCCGCTCTGGGCTGCACTCTGCGCTACGAAGAGATAGACCCGGACATATTCGGCGAATTGCTCGAACAGCCCGGCTATGAGCAAGCGGAGCGGGTGGCGGCGGTCGGCGCCGTGATCCGCAGGGCGTAAGATCCCCGGGCAGCTCGCACCGCGAGCAGGGCCGCTACGGCTTGCCGGGCTCTTTCGCCGTGCAGCCGTGGGCCATTTGCCGCTCCGCCAGCGCCTCGCACAGGGCGCGGCACATCGGGGCACCGAATTCGTAGGAGGCAAGGTTGCTGCGGTGGGCCGTGATGGCCTCGGCCGCGTCCGCCGTCACATAGGCAGCGTCGCAGGCGTTCGGAGGGCGTTTATTGCCCCGGGCGTGTTTGTGGCCGAAGGTATGGATCCGCTCGTGGATGAGGGTGTGCGTGGCCCCTACGGGGTGGTGCTCCCTGAGCTTGTTGAACTCGAACCCTATTGCGCAGGGCGCCGCCGTGACGGCGACGGCATCGCTCCAGGGCCAGAACGGTGTATAGAATCCGATGTCCTCGCGCTTCTGGCCCCCGCGGGTGCGGAATTGCTCGAACAGCCAGTCCAGGCCGGCCTCGGGGCGGGTCGGGGCGGGGAAATCGCCGCAGCGCCTCGCAAGAACCGGAACGCCGCCGCTGGCCGGGTTGGATAGCCTGCGCCGACGATCGGAATCGCGGACGACCTCCTCGAGCAGCCGATCGGCGAGGACGGCATCCTGATGGGCGATGGCCTCGCCGAGCCAGTCGTTCGCCGCTCCCGCGGAGGAGCCGTGAGCGAAGGTGAGGGCCAGGAGGATCGAGGAACAGGCGGCGGCAACCAGGATTTTCATACCCGGCCCTTTCGAAGGCGTTGGCTAGTCGGGCAGTCCGATACCCGCTTTTGTCCGGACAGCCCAGCTCCTTCCCCTTGAATCCCGCTCCCGCCCCTGCTAACGGCCCCGGCGTGACGGCGCGGGAGGAGTCTCGCGACGAACCGATTTTTATGCTATCGGCGTTTCCGCAATGGGCGACCCAAGAGGTTGCCGAGGAAATGCTTTTCGACGGAGAGTGACGGGCCTTTATGCAAATCATCGTTCGCGACAACAATGTCGACCAGGCGCTGCGGGCGCTCAAGAAGAAGCTGCAGCGTGAAGGCGTGTATCGCGAGATGAAGCTTCGCCGTCACTACGAGAAGCCCTCGGAGAAGCGCGCCCGTGAGCGCGCCGCGGCGATCCGCCGGGCCCGCAAGCTCGAGCGCAAGCGCGCCGAGCGCGACGGCGGCGGGGCGGCGCGCTAGGAAGAAGGGGCACTCGCTTTTTCCGCACAGGCCGTAGCCGCGATTCGGCGGCGCCCCGGAAAAAGCGACTGTTCCCGTACTTGCACCATTCGAGGGCGGCGATGTATCGCCGCCCTTCGTCATTGGTGCGCCCTTTCATTTGGGAATGTAGAAAATGTCCGTCACCGCCGTTCCACTGCACCCCATCAAGAAGGGCTCGGTCGCCAAATTGTGGATCGCGCTGGCGGTGCTCGCCGCGGCCGCCGCCGCTTTCGCCTGGTGGGGCACCAGCGCCTTCCAGCCGGTCAGGACGGCGAGCGGCGTGACGGTCCAGACCCTCGCCGCCGGCTCCGGCGCGAAGGTCACCGACCAGGACGTCGTCGCCCTTCACTACAAGCTTCATCCCAAGAGCCTCGACGCAGCGGTCGTGGAGGACAGCCGGACCACCGGCCAGCCGTTCATCACCACCACCCAGGGCGTCTATCCCGGCTTCGGCGAGGGCCTCCAGCACATGCGCCCGGGCGGCTCCTACATCCTCACCCTCCCGCCCGGCACCCACATGCCCGACCCGATCCCGCCGAGCGCGCCGTTCACGAAGAACGACAGCCTCGTCTTCGAGATCGAAGTGCTCCAGGTCGAGCCGGGCGCCGGCCCGCGCTACCTCGAGATGCAGCGCATGCAGCAGCTCCAGCAGATGCAGCAGATGCAGCAGATGCAGGGCGGAGCCCCGGGCGGACCCGAGGGCGCTCCGCCGGAGGGCGCACCGCCGCAAGGCGCCCGCTGAGGCGAAGCCGCGGTGCCGTCATGCTGAACCTGTTTCAGCATCCGAAGCGCAGCCGCGCCGCCGTCGGCCGCTCCGGCATCGAGTGCGCCATCGCCCGGGCCGGCAGGCCCTGGGATCTTTCGAGAGAAGCCACGAAGGTACAATAAGGGGAGCAGGCGGTAGCGCCGCACCTCTTACTTGAACCCTCGAGTCTTCCCTCAAAATTGACCCCCGCGGCGCCGGGACACGCGTTCGGACCACGGCCCGACCCTCGAGCGGGCTCGGAGCTGGACCCTGAAACAGGTTCAGTGTGACGCTGCGAATGGCGTTCAGCGCGACCGGGGGAAGAGTTGGCCTCTGGTGCCTCGCGGGGCCTCGCCCTCGTCTTCCTCGTCGTCCTTCGACTTCTGCTCGAGGGCGACCTTGATCATGGCGACGATGGGGTCGGCGAGCATCAGGCCCATGAGGCCGAACAGCGCCCCGAACAGGAGCTGGGCGCCGAGCACCAGGGCCGGGGCGAGGTCGACCGTCTTCCGGGCCACGTAGGGGACGATGAGATAGCCGTCGACGGTCTGGACGATGAAGTAGACCGCGATCGCCCAAAGGCCGGCATTGGTGCTGACGCTGAAGCCGGCGAGGACGATCAGCACGCCCGACACGATCGCGCCGATATTGGGGATGAAGGCGAGCAGGCCGGTGAGAATCCCGAGGAGGGCCGCCATCGGAACTCCGCCGATCGCCAGCAGGATCCAGGTTCCGATCCCCTCCACCGCCATGCCGACCAGCCGGCCGGCCATCAGCCGGCGGAGGGTGAAGCCCATGTTCTCCGCGGTGCCGTAGAAGCGCTCGCGGCTGCCCAGCGGGAGCATCCACGCGACTCCGCGCTGATAGAGGCGGGGCTCGACGGCGATGAAGATCCCGATGACCAGGACCATCACCACCGAGGCGATGACCCCCAAAGCGCTCGACACCGCCGAGCCGAGCCGGCCCAGGCTGCCCATGATCTGCCCGCCAAGCTGCTGGACTCCGGCTCCGCCCTGGACGATCCCGAGGCCGTTGCCCCAGGCGAGGATCCGGTTGATCTGGGCGGTGATGACCTCGCGAAGCCGCTCGGCCTGGCCGGTCAGCTCGGTCCCGGCGAAATAGAAGACCCAGGCGATGAAGGCGACGGCGGCGACGGTGACGATGGCGAGCCGCCAGCCGCGGCCGATCGGGAGCACCCGGCCGAGCAGGCGGGTGCCCCCGTCGAGCATCGAGGCGAGAACGATTCCCGCGAAGATGAGGAGCAGCGGCTGGGCGAGGAAGATCACCGCCGCGATGGCGAGGGCGAGCCCGAACCAGACGCTGGCGCGCTTCAGCTCGTGGCGGATGAGGGGGTCGCGCATCTCGGCGGGGCCGGGCTGCTCGACGTGATGCTCCTGATCGGGGGGGTCTGACGAAGCCCGGACGATCGCCGGGGAGTCCGAGTGGCGGCCGACCGGTGGTGCTCCCCCCTCCCCGCTCACGGTGCCTTGCCCTCCTCCGGACGGAGGGAGGTTCCGGCGCGGCCGCCGCGCATCGCGGTGATCCAGCTGATCGGGTTCAGATAGTGCGAGGAGCCGTCGAGCGAGAAGGTGATGAACTCGGCTCGGCCGCCGATATTCTCCCAGGGCACGGCACCGTCGAGGCCCTCATGGTCGGCGGGGACCCGGCTGTCGGCCGACTTGTCGCGATTGTCGCCCATCACCCAGACGTGGCCGGCCGGGACCAATGTCTTCGGGAAATCGTCGACCCGGGGATCGTAGCCCATGTCGATCGTGTCGTAGCTCCGGCCGTTGGGAAGAGTCTCGCGCATCACCGGGAGCCGGCAGAAGAGCTTGCCGTCCGCGCCCTGCACCTTGTGCTCGCCGAACTGGTCCGAGAAGCAGGGCACGTTGGGATCGACCTCGACCATCACCGGCGCCCGCGGCTCGCGCTTCACCTCGCGGCCGTTGATGAAGAGGGTCCCGGCGTTCATCTCGAGCGTGTCGCCGGGAAGGCCGATGACCCGCTTGATATAGTCGGAGGTCTTGCCGCGCGGGGTCAGGATGACGATGTCGCCGCGCTCCGGGAGGCGGCCGAACAGGCGGCCCTCCGTCCTCGGGAAGACGTGGAAGCTGGGCGAGACCCAGGACCAGCCGTAGGGATATTTGCTGACCACGAGGCGATCGCCCTTGAGGAGCCCCGGCATCATCGATTCCGACGGGATGTAGAAGGGCTTGGCGATGAAGCTGTGGAAGGCGAGCACGGCGAGGATGAGCCAGAAGATGGCCTTGATCTCCGCCCACCAATCGGTGCCCTCCTTCTTCGCCGCCGGAGCCGCGTCGGTCGCCGGGGCGGCTTCGGGCGTGTCGGTCAATGCGGGGTCGCTGCTGCTCACCCTGGGCTCCCTGGCAATAAGCTGGCGGTAATGATGACGAAGGCCTGAGCGAAAGGATAGTCGTCCGTCATCGTCAAATGGATTTGGTGGAGGTGGCCCTCCGGAGTCAAAGCGTCAAGCCTTGCCTTGGCACCGCCGGTCAGGGCGAGGGTGGGCGCGCCCGAGGGCAGGTTGACGACTCCGATGTCGCGCATGAACACGCCGCGCGCGAAGCCGGTGCCGACCGCCTTCGAGAAAGCCTCCTTGGCGGCGAAGCGCTTGGCGTAGGTTCCGGCCCGGGTGAGCGGCCGGCTCTCGGCCTTGGCCCGCTCGACGTCGGTGAAGACCCGGCGGATGAAGCGCTCGCCGAACCGAGCGAGCGAGTTCTCGATGCGGGAGATGTTGCACAGGTCGGAGCCGATCCCGATGATTGACGATCCCATCAGTTCGTCACCCCAGCGAAGGCTGGGGTCCCAGCGAGACCCGTGGAGACTTCTTGTCCTGGGGCCCCAGCCTTCGCTGGGGCGACGGGTCGGCCCCTCATCCCCTCGCCTCGTCCATCAGGCTCCGCATCCGTCCGACGCTTTCGCCGAGCCCGGTGAAGATCGCCTCGCCGACCAGGAAATGGCCGATGTTGAGCTCGCGGAGCTGGGGGATGGCCGCCACCGGCTGGACGTTGTCGAAGGTGAGGCCGTGGCCGGCATGGGGCTCGATGCCGTTCTTCGACGCCAAAGCGGCGGCGTCGGCGAGGCGGCGAAGCTCCTCGGCGCGGGCCTCGCCATCCAGATGGGCGTAGCGTCCGGTGTGGAACTCGACCACCGGCGCCTTGAGACGGATCGCCGCCTCGATCTGGCGCGGGTCGGGCTCGATGAACAGGCTGACCCTTATGTTCGCGCCGGCGAGGCGCTGGAGATAGGGCATAAGGTGATTGTCCTGCCCCGCGGCGTCGAGCCCGCCCTCGGTCGTGCGCTCCTCGCGCTTCTCGGGGACGAGGCAGGCGGCGTGGGGGCGGTGGCGGAGCGCGATCTCGAGCATCTCCTCGGTCGCGGCCATCTCCAGGTTGAGGGGAATGGTCAGCCGGGCCATCAGCTCGGCTATGTCCTCGTCGCGTATGTGCCGGCGGTCCTCGCGGAGGTGGGCGGTGATCCCGTCGGCTCCGGCCTCGGCGGCGAGCAGCGCGGCCCGCACCGGATCGGGAAAATCGCCGCCGCGCGCGTTCCTTATGGTCGCGACATGGTCGATATTCACTCCGAGGCGCAGGTGCCGGGTCACGCCGCCCTTCGGCTCCCGGGCTTCTCGGCCGGGATAGCGGCGAGATCCGGCGGGATCGCCCCCGGCTCGTAGACAGGGACGTCGAGGCGGATGAGCGGGAAGAAGGGCACTCCAAGGTCCGCCAGCCCGTTCGAGCGGTCGACCAGCGCGGCGGCGGCCACGACTTCTCCGCCGGCGGCGGCGACGGCCTTGATCGCCTCTCTCGAGCTCAGGCCGGTGGTGACCACGTCCTCGACGAGCAGCGCCTTCTGCCCCGGCTCCACCCGGAAGCCGCGGCGAAGCTCGAAGGTTCCGGAAGGGCGTTCCAGGAAGATCGCCTCGAGGCCCAGCGATCGGCCCATCTCGTGGCCGATGATGATCCCGCCCATGGCCGGAGAGATGACGATCGAGATCCGCGACCGGACCTCGAGCGGCAGGCTGTGCGCCAAAGCGGAGGCGAGGCGGGAGGCGCGAGCGGGATCCATCAGCACCCGGGCGCATTGGAGGTAGCGCGGGCTGTGCAGGCCCGAGGAGAGGACGAAATGCCCCTCGAGCAGCGCCTCGGCGGCGCGGAATTCGGCGAGGATGTCCTCTTCGTCCATGGGCCCCTTTCCGGCGGTTGCGGCGGGGCGGTTGATAGGCCGCGAAAAGGGCGGCTTCAAGGCGATCCAAGAGCCTTGAGGCGGCAGGGCCTCCTGCCTATAAGGCGCGCCAATCCGCCGTCCGGCTTTCGAATCCGTTTCTCGTCCGCTTGTGTCCCGAAGGGTTTAGATGAAGACTCCGCTCAAGCTCATCCTCGCCGCCGCCGCCCTCGCGCTGGCGCCGGCCGCCGCCCTCTCGCAAGCGGCGCCCGCCCCCGCTCCGGCGGCTCCCGCTCCGGCGGCTCAGGCCCCGAGGGATTCGATCAGCGCCAACTCGCAGGCCGCCCCGGCGCAGCCCGAGGAGATGAGCCCCGCCGAGACCGGCATGGAAGAGCCTTCCAACGCGTCGGTGCTGGCGAGCAGCCCCGCCCGGACCGCGCCCAACGCGACCGTCGGCCAGCCGACCGGCGCCATGGGTTTCCAGCCGCAGGTCACACCGATCGGCGAGGAAGCGCTCGAGTTCCACAATCTGATCCTGATGCCGCTCATCACCGCGATCTCGATCTTCGTCCTCGCTTTGCTCCTCTACGTGATGGTGCGGTTCCGCCGGAGCGCCAATCCCGTGCCGTCGCGGACCACCCACAACACCATCCTCGAAGTGGTGTGGACCCTCGTGCCGGTGCTGATCCTGGTCGCGATCGCGGTTCCGTCCATCCGGCTCCTCGCGCATCAATATGCGCCGCCCAAGGCCGACATCACGGTGAAGGCCACCGGCAACCAATGGTATTGGACCTACACCTATCCCGACCATGGCGGCTTCGAGATCGTCTCCAACGGCCTCAAGGACGAGGACGCGAAGGCGCGCGGCGAGCCGCGGCTTCTCGCCGTCGACGAGCGGATGGTGGTTCCGCAGGGCGCGACCGTGAAGATGATCATCACCGCCGCCGACGTCATCCACAGCTGGGGAGTCCCGGCCTTCTGGGTGAAGCTCGACGCGGTCCCGGGCCGGCTCAACGAGACCTGGTTCAAGACCGACAAGCCGGGCGTCTATTACGGCCAGTGCTTCGAGCTTTGCGGAGCTCGCCACGCCTACATGCCGATCGCGGTCGAGGTGCTTCCGCCGGCGCAGTTCGCCGCCTGGGTCGCCTCCAAGGGCGGCACCATGCCCGGCCCGGGCGGGGTGAAGGCGCCCGACGCCACCGCCGTCTCGCCGGCGACCGGCTCCCAGCCGGCGGCGGGCCCCGGCCCGCAGCCGACCGGCGGCGCTTCCGGAGCCACCGAGACCAGCCCCGCGCCTCAGGGCATCACTCCGGGCACTACGGCTCCGCCCACGTCCAGCCAGGGCGCCACCAATACGAAACGCGGAAACTGACATGACCGACACGACTGCCAACGCCACGCATTTCGAAGCGCACGGCGCCCATGCGGCCCATCACGACGATGCCGATCACAAGCCCGGCTTCTTCGTGCGCTGGTTCATGTCGACCAACCACAAGGATATCGGCACCCTCTACCTGATCTTCGCGATCGTCGCCGGGATCATCGGCGGCACCGTCTCGGGAATCATGCGGGCCGAGCTCGCCTCGCCGGGCATCGACTTCCTCGAGGCCTGGGCCGGCGACATGGACCAGGCCAACCACCTTTGGAACGTGCTGATCACGGCCCACGGCCTGATCATGGTCTTCTTCATGGTCATGCCGGCGATGATCGGCGGCTTCGGCAACTGGTTCGTGCCGCTGATGATCGGCGCGCCCGACATGGCCTTTCCGAGGATGAACAACATCAGCTTCTGGCTGCTCGTCCCGGCCTTCATCCTGCTGCTCGGCTCGGCCTTCGTTCCGGGCGGGACCGGCAACGGCGCCGGAGTCGGCTGGACCGTCTACGCGCCGCTCTCGACGAGCGGCTCCTCCGGCCCCGCCGTCGACATGGCGATCTTCTCGCTCCACCTCGCCGGCGCTTCGTCAATCCTCGGCGCGATCAATTTCATCACGACCATCTTCAACATGCGCGCCCCGGGGATGACGCTGCACAAGATGCCGCTCTTCGTCTGGTCGATCCTGGTCACTGTCTTCCTGCTGCTCCTGGCGCTGCCGGTGCTCGCGGGCGCGATCACCATGCTTCTCACCGACCGCAATTTCGGCACCCACTTCTTCGACGCCTCCGGCGGCGGCGACCCGATCCTCTACCAGCACCTCTTCTGGTTCTTCGGCCACCCTGAGGTCTACATCATGATCCTGCCGGGCTTCGGGATGGTCAGCCAGGTGGTGGCGACCTTCAGCCGCAAGCCCGTCTTCGGCTATCTCGGAATGGCCTATGCGATGGTCTCGATCGGGGTGATCGGCTTCGTCGTCTGGGCCCACCACATGTTCACCGTCGGGATGGACGTGAACACCAAGATGTACTTCACCGCGGCGACGATGGTGATCGCAGTCCCGACGGGCATCAAGATCTTCAGCTGGATCGCGACGATGTGGGGCGGCTCGCTGACCTTCGAGACCCCGATGATGTGGGCTTTGGGCTTCATCTTCATGTTCACGGTCGGCGGGGTCACCGGCGTCGTGCTCGCCAACGGCGGAATCGACAACAACGTCCACGACACCTATTACGTCGTCGCCCACTTCCACTACGTGCTGTCGCTCGGCGCGGTCTTCTCGCTGTTCGCGGGCTGGTATTACTGGTTCGGGAAGATGTTCGGGAAGATGTACAACGAGCTGCTCGGCCAGCTCCACTTCTGGCTGTTCTTCATCGGCGTGAACATCCTGTTCTTCCCGATGCACTTCCTCGGCCTGCAGGGGATGCAGCG
>DASWLZ010000052.1:0-32436 GCA_036399975.1 Allosphingosinicella sp. | reverse complement strand
GTCGCCCCAGCGAAGGCTGGGGCCCCGTGGGGTGAAATGCGCCGCGGTCTTCACCCGCCGGGGCCCCAGCCTTCGCTGGGGCGACGCGCGTTACAGAGTCGCCTCGATTGCCCGCGCCGCGAGGTCGGGATCCTCCGCCTGGGTGATCGGCCTCCCGACGACGAGGATCGAGGCCCCCGCGTCGAGCGCCTTCCTCGGGGTCATCACCCGTTTCTGGTCGCCGACATGGCTGTCGGCCGGCCGAACCCCGGGCACGACGAAGAAGCCGTCCGGCCACAAGGCCTTGGCCGCCGCCACCTCGTTGCCCGAGCAGACGACCCCGTCGAGCCCCGCCTCGCGGGCGAGCCCGGTGAGCCGCTCCACCTGCGCATGCGGGTCCTCGGCAAGGCCGATCGAGCCGAGGTCGCTCCCGTCCAGGCTGGTCAGGACGGTGACGGCGACCACCTTGGTCCCGCTCGGCGCCGCGGCCTTGGCGTCCTCCATCATCGCCCGGCCGCCCGCCGCGTGGACGGTCAGAACCGCCGGCTCGAGCGGGCGGAGCGACTGGATCGCCTTGCCGACCGTGTTGGGGATGTCGTGAAGCTTGAGGTCGAGGAAGATGGGCAGGTGAAGCTCCGCCATCTCGCGGACCCCGTGGAGGCCGTTGGCGCAGAAGAATTCGAGACCGAGCTTCAATCCGCCGACATGGTTCCTGACCCGCGACGCGATCGCCTTCGCCCGCTCGAGATCGGGCGTGTCGATGGCGACGAAGATCGGGCTCCTCATGCCGTCGGCCACACCTTGCTGTCGGTCGCGACCCTCGCCACTTCGCCATTATCGACCGCGGCCGGAGCCGGGGCCGGCGGCGGCGGGGCGACGGTGACGTGGCGCTCGCCCGGCTCGAGCCTTCGCCTCAGGCTCCACAGCCGCGCCCGATAGACGATGAAGGTGGGGAGGAAGCCGAGCAGGAAGGCCGCCAGCACGAGGACCGGGAGCTTCACGTCCGCCTCGAGCCCGCCCCACAGCTTCAGGGTCACGGCATTCCAGTTCGCCTTGGCGAAGAGGACGAGGACCACGGTGAGAGCGATCCAGAAGAGGGTTTTCAGGAATTGCATTCGCGCCCTCCAGGGTTCGGTACAGGTCTATGGCGGCGAGGGCGGCGGCGCAACCGTCACTCGTCGCCCCAGCGAAGGCTGGGGCCCCGGCGGGTGATGGGCGCGGATTTTTCACCCCCTTGGGTCCCAGCCTTCGCTGGGACGACGGGCCGCCCTCACCCCACCTCCCTCTCGATCGCCTCGATCAGCGGGCCGACCTCCTTGAGCCTCGGCCGCTCCTCCTCGATGATCGCCCGGAACGCCTCGGCCTTCATCCGCCCGGCCAGTCCCTCCGGCAGATGCACCCCCTCGGGAAGAGTCGAGACGAGGATGTCGATCAGCCGGTCGGCGCCGTGGAGCCGGCCCCACAGATAGTCATTCTCCCGATAGGCCCGGCTGAAAAAGGCCCCGAAGCTGTTGAACTGGATCCCCTTGAGGGTTGCCCCGACCCCGCCCGAGCGGATGGCGGCGGCGTCCTCCGGCGAGATCCGGTCGACCTTGACCTCGTCATATTCGTCCAGCCCCTCGCCCTGGAGGAGCGGCAGGGTGGCGATGTCGTAGAAGGGAAAGCCGAGATAGGAGAGGATCAGCGAGCGCCGCTCCGGCTTCGGGAAGGCGGCGAGCGCCTCGGTCAGCCGGATGTCGGCCTCGTCGTCGGCGGCCCTCAGCGACAGGGCGTCGGCCAATGAGTCCAGTGCCGCTCCCGCCTTCGTCTCGACGGCGGTCCAGGGCCCAGATTCGATCGCGGCCGGCTCCTGCGAATAGCGGCCGATGAGCTGGTAGACCTGTCTGCGGGCGGCGGCGATCGCCTCGCGCGGCGGGTCGGGCTGCTCCTCGATCTGGCCGAGGCGGCGGATCAGGAAGCGAAGCCGCCGCACGCGAAAGGCGGAATCGAGGCTCCTCAGGAAGAGCACCACTTCGGGCCGTGCCCCGGACGAGGTCATCGAATCGCGGTCCGCGAGCCCGCGCCGCCTGACCTCGGCCCAGACCGCCTGCCTTACCCGCTCGTGCCGTCCCCGGTCGCCGCCGCCACCGAGCCGGAAGATTCGCTCCGCCGCCTCTTCCGCCACGCCTGCGAGCTTGAAATGGCCGTAGGCGGCATAGGCATAGCCGGCCTCGCGGGCGGCGACATTCTGCGCCCGGGCGCGCCACGAGGCGAGGCGCTTCGGGGTCGGCCGGAGCAGCAGCAGGGTGGATCCGAACGCCCGCTCGATCGCCGCCTCCACCTCCGGGCGCATCGCCTCGACGATCCGGCGAAGCCGGCGGATGGTCGAGGAGCGCTGGTCGATGGCCTCGAGATTGTCCCTTATCGGCTGCTCGCGCGGGATGTCGGAGAGCGCCCCGAAGATGGTGGCGAAGAAACCCGGGGCGTCGTCGCCCTCGCTTGCCGCCAGGCGCACCGAGCGCACCCCGGGCTTGGGATCGATATAGACGAAGCGGCGGTCGACCTCGCGGCGCGCGGGCCGGTTCTGGAGCGCCCTGATCGCCGGCCGGAACGGCGCGTTGGCGAGGACCGAGCCGTCGATCAGGACGGTCGCCTCGGCCGTCCCGAGCGCCGACTGCCTCGGCAGCGCCCGGGTCATGAAGTCGCTTCGCCCGGGCCAGCTTCGCCCGCCTTCCGCCAGCACTCCGTCCAGCTCGGCCACCTGGAAAGGCGGAAAGGCGCCCGGGAAGCTCGCGGTCGCGCGGGCGGCGAAGGTGAGCTCCGCCGGGTCGGCGAGTCGGCCGGGCCCGGCCCTCCGGAAGGAGAGGATCAGCCGATGCTCCTGCTCGATCACCTCCGCCGGCGAGTTGAGCCTGAGCCGCTCGGCAAAGCCGTAGAAGTCGGTGACGGTGACGAACAGGTCGAGCGGATGGTAGCCCGGCAGGAGCGAAGGGCCTTCCGGGCCGCTCGCCATGGCGTCGAAGGCGCCGAGCAGCAGGCGGGTGAAGCCAGGGCCGCTGAACGGCGGCGAGAACCAGCGCGCCCTCACGAAGTTGGACAGCTTCGAGCGTATCTCCTCGCGATGCTCCGCCTCGACGGTCCGCTCGAGCGCCCCGCGCCGGGCCGACCAGGCCCAGGCCAGAGGCACGGCGGCGGTCTTGGCGAGCCGTGAGAAGCGGTTCATCTCCGGATCGATGAGCCGGTCGACGTCGGCCGTCTCCAGCCACAGCTCGGTGAGCGGCTCGAGCGAGCGGCCGGTGGCGATCGCCTCGGCCAGGAAGACGGCGTTGATCCCTCCCGCGCTGGCTCCGGCGAGGATGTCGACGAGCACTCGAACGTCGATTCGGCATTCCTCGGCCATCGTCTCGATGAGGCGGCGATAGACGGATTCGCTCCCCGCCTCGGCGGGCTCACCGGCATGGAAGGCGCGGCTGGCCCGGGCCAGCCGCCAGACTTCCTTGGTGATGCCGTGCATGTAAACGGCGAGGCTGATTCCGCCGTAGCAGATCAGGGCCAGCCGTAATTCCTTCTCACGCACCCGGTGAACCGTGGCAGCTGAGCGACGAGTTGTCGAGCAGGCTCCGTTCATCCCGGAATCACGGCGCGCCGCCGTAACGACCGGGACTCATTTAGATCAGCCCGGTAACCCAACGCTTATCGGAGGCTGAGGGGCCCAAGAAATTATGTTGTTTTCGCGATTTCGTCGCCGCGGCTCTTATCTAGCCGTCGCTGTTGCCACTGCCGGGCTGATGACGTCCGGGCCGGTCCAGGCCGACGAGCTTTCCGCGGGTGTCCGCATCGAAAGCCTCAACGCGACCGTGGCCTCACTCGACGAAGCCGTTCAGATCATCGCCACCGAGGACGCCGAGGAGAAGATCTACAAGGCGATCGGCCAGGGCACGGCCAGCTATTACGGCCTCGAGCTCGCCGGCAACCGGACCGCGAGCGGCGAGCGCTTCAACCCGAACGGCCTCACCGCCGCCCACCGCACCCTGCCGCTGGGCACCAGGCTTCGAGTGACCAACGTGGCCAACGGCCGCAGCGTCATCGTCCGGGTCAACGACCGCGGGCCCTTCGTCGGCAAGCGCGTCATCGACGTGTCGCTGGGCGCCGCTCAGGAAATCCAGATGGTCCGCTCCGGCACCGCCCAGGTCCGCCTGGAGCTCGTCCCGACCACCTGATTGAACGGCGCCGGCCTCTTGTCTCGGGCCTTCCAGCGGTTGATGCCAAGCGTTCCACGTTCGCGACGTAAGGCTTTACCTGCCACCTGAACTGCGTATCAGGATCTGGTAACCATCATCGGACCGGGCCGGCTCGTATCGCCGGCCCGCCTTGGATCGGGGCGGGAGTTTAAGTGCTGAAGCGGCCGTTTTTGTACCTGCCCGTCGCCGGTCTCCTCCTCATCTTCCTCTACTGGGCAGCGACCCATATCAGCGTCGGCGGCGGCGCTCCGGCGCAGCCCGAGCTCGGCATCTCCAACCAGCAGCTCGCCAATATCGAGGAGCGCCAGAACGCGCCGGAGAGCGTCGCCGATTACAAAAGGCTCGACGAGCGCCTCCATGCGCTGATGCGGAGCGAGCGGATGATCGGGCTCGCCGTCGGCGTGGTCGAGAATGGCGAGATCCGGTTCCTCAAGGGCTATGGCGAGACGGTCGCCGGAAGCGGGGAGCCGGTTACCACCGACACCGTCTTCCGCTGGGCCTCGGTTTCCAAGGGCGTCGCCGGGGACATGGTCGCCCTGCTCGCCGACGAGGGCAAGCTGTCGCTCTACGAGCCGATCGCCAAATATTCGGCCTCGCTTCGCCTCCCCGCCGGCAACGAGCAGAAGGCGACGGTGGCGGACCTGCTCTCCCACCGCCTGGGCCTGTTCAGCCACGCCAACGATTCCAAGCTCGAGGACGGGATGGACCCCCGCTTCCTCCGCGCCAGCCTCGCCCAGCTGAACGCGATCTGCTCGCCCGGAACCTGCTGGGCCTATCAGAACGTCGCCTATGACGCGGCGACCGAGGTGGTCGAGAAGGTCACCGGCCAGACTTATGCCGACGCCGTGCGCGAGCGGCTGTTCGGCCCGCTCGGAATGGCCGGCGCGAGCATGACCCGGGAGGCTCTGGTCACGTCGAGGAGCTGGGCCAGGCCCTATGTCGGCGGCAAAGGCTCCAAGCCGGTCGAGGTGGCCGAGCCTTATTACCGGGTCCCGGCCGCCGGCGGGGTGAACTCGACGATCAAGGACCTGGCCATCTGGATGCAGGCGCAGATGGGGCTGGAACCGAAGATCCTGTCGCCGCGCGTTCTGGAGGCGGCGCAGACGGCGCGCGCCAGCACCCCGGGCGAGCTTGGCCGGATGCGCAAATATCGCGAGCGCGTGAACACCGCGGCCTACGGCCTCGGCTGGCGGGTCTATGATTATTCCGGCCACCGGGTCATCGGCCATCACGGCGGCGTGAGGGGCTATCGCTCGCTGATCATGTTCGACCCGGTGCTGAAATCCGGAGTGGTCGCGCTGTGGAACGGCTCCAGCGGCCAGCCCTGGGGCCTCGAATTCGAAGTGATGGACATGTTCTACAGGCTGGAGCCCAGGGACTGGCTGCAACTCGAGTCGAAACCGGGGGCGCCGAAGGCGGAGCCCGCGCAGGAGAGCGACGGGAACAACAGCGCGGTCGAATCCGTCGGCAACTGACGTCGCCCCATCGAAGGCTGGGGCCCCAGGGGATGAAAGGCGCCGCGCCCTTCACCCGCTGGGATCCCAGCCTTCGCTGGGATTACGCTTAAATCCGCCGAAGCTTCGCCCACACCGGGAAATGGTCGCTCGCCTTCCTTGCCGCGGCGCTGTGGTGGACCCCGCACTCGTCGATTCCGAGCCCGGGGGTGACCATGATCCGGTCGAGCCGGGCCACCGGCCGCCGGACGTGAAAGCTTCGGCCGCAATCGGCGAAGGCGAGGTGGTGCCCGAAGTCGCGGAGGCAACCGCCGCGGACGCTCCATTCGTTGAGGTCCCCCATCAGCACCGCCGGCATCTTCGGCTCGCAGGTCTCCAGCCGGTGGAGGATGGAATGGGCCTGCTGGCGCCGCCAGAGGCCGGAGAGGTCGAGATGCATCCCGATCACTCGCAGCGCCTCCCCGTTCAGGCTGATATCCGCCATCACCGCGCCTCGAGGCTCGAGCGAGGGGAGGTGGAGGAGCTCCTTGTGGAGCACGTCGACGTTCTTCCGAACCAGGAGCGCGTTGCCGTGCCAGCCCAGGCTTCCGTCGCGCGTGTCGAAGGCGACCGGCTTATAGTCGCTATGCTCCTCGATCATGTGCAGCGGGATGGCGCTGGCCCGGGTCCCGAACCGCCGGTCCGCTTCCTGGAGGGCGATGACGTCGGAATCGAGCTCGCGAAGCACTTCAAGCGTCCGCTCCGGCCGCCGCCGGCGATCGGTGCCGATCGCCTTCCTCATATTGTAGCTGGCGACGCGGATCATGGGCGGCAGGGGACAGTCACTATTTTCCCTGCTCCCTCAGCCGCGCTTCCCCGGGCTGTGCAAGGAAAATAGTGACTGTCCCCGAATAAAAACTCGAGGTCCTAATGCCGGTGCCGGTCGTTGAGCTTGCCGAGCTGGTGGTCGAGCGCCCGAACCACTTTCTTGGCGGCGCCGATCACGGCGCGGTCGACCGTGTCGCCCTCGTCGATGGCGGCGACGGGCGGGATCCCGTTCACCCGGGCCTCGATCGAGGCTCGCAGGTCGGCATTGCCGCCGCGCGGCCCGTTGACGTCGGAGACATGGACCTCGACGTCGGTGATCCGTCCCTCGAAGCGGGCGAGGCGCTGTCGGATCTGCTCCTCGAGGCGGCTGTCGCGCTCGTTGTCGCTGTCGATCTGGTTGTCGGCGTGGATCTGGATGAACAAAGCACTCTCCATTGCTGGCACCTTGTGAATGCAGGGGAGGGGAGGGGGTTCCAAGGAAATCACGTCGCCCCAGCGAAGGCTGGGTCCCGGCGGGTGAAGAACTCGGAGCCTTTCACCCGTCGGGATCCCAGCCTTCGCTGGGATGACGGGAGGATCGTCACGTTCCCCTTCCGTCCCACCTCGTCTCGCGGTAAGCCTGCCCCATGGCGAAACCCAAGAAGCGCTACGTCTGCCAGGCCTGCGGCTCCGTCCAGAACCGCTGGATGGGCCAATGCCCCGACTGCACCGAGTGGAATACATTGGTCGAGGATGCCGGAGCATTGGTCACGCCCTTCTCCGCCCGCCACAACCTTCGCGGCGGCGGCCGGGCGATCGAGCTGGTCGGGCTGGACCGCGACGTCGCGCTGCCCGAGCGGATGACGACCGGCATCCGCGAGCTCGACCGGGCCATAGGCGGCGGCCTCGTGGCCGGCTCCGCCACCCTGATCGGCGGCGATCCCGGGATCGGCAAGTCGACCCTGCTCCTCCAGGCGGCGGCGCTGATGGCGAAGGCCGGTCTGCCCGTCGCCTATATCTCGGGCGAGGAGGCGACCGACCAGGTCCGGCTTCGAGCCCGCCGGCTCGGCCTCGGGGGCGCGCCGGTCCAGCTGGCCGCCGCCACCTCCGTGCGCGACGTGCTGACGACCCTGGGGGAGGGGGCGCCGCCGGCCCTGCTCGTCATCGATTCGATCCAGACCATGTATTCGGACCTCATCGAGGGCGCCCCGGGGACGGTCAGCCAGGTCCGCGCCTCGGCCGGCGAGCTGATCCGCTACGCCAAGGAATCGGGCGCCGCTCTGGTCCTCGTCGGCCACGTCACCAAGGACGGCGCGATCGCCGGGCCGCGAGTGCTCGAGCATATGGTCGACACCGTCCTCGCCTTCGAGGGCGAGCGAAGCCACCAGTACCGGATACTTCGGGCGACCAAGAACCGTTTCGGGGGGACGGACGAGATCGGGGTGTTCGCGATGGCGGAAGGCGGGCTGGAGGAAGTCGGCAATCCGAGCGCGCTGTTCCTCACCCATCGCGGCGAGGCCGTGTCCGGTGCCGTCGTCTTCCCCGCGCTCGAGGGCACCCGCCCGGTCCTGGTCGAGATCCAGGCGCTGACCGTGCGCCTCGCCAGCGGCGCCACCCCCCGCCGGGCGGTGGTCGGCTGGGATTCGGGGCGGCTCGCGATGATCCTCGCCGTGCTGGAGGCGCGCTGCGGGCTCAGCTTCTCCACCGCCGAAGTCTATCTCAACGTCGCGGGCGGCTACCGGCTGAGCGATCCGGCGGCGGACCTGGCCGTGGCGGCGGCTTTGGTGTCGGCGCTGGCGGAGCGGCCGGTGCCGCCGGAGGCGGTGGCGTTCGGCGAGGTGGCCTTGTCGGGGGAGCTTCGCCCCGTCGCTCACGGGCCGCTCCGCCTCAAGGAGGCCGCCAAGCTCGGCTTCGAGCGGGCGCTGGTTCCGGCGTCGGTGAAGGGCGAGGGGGGGATGAGGCTGTCGGGCTTCAGGATCTTGAAGGACCTGGTCGATCATGTGCTCGGCCGCTGAAGCTCCTCCCCGGAACGGGGAGGGGGGCCGCACGAAGTGCGGTGGAGGGGGCCAGCGTTGGAGCCTGCACGGAGGCGGGCCCCCTCCACCATGCTACGCACGGTCCCCCTCCCCGTTCCGGGGAGGAGCTAAGCGCCTTCCCTCCCGTTCGAACCTCCGTTAGCAGTCGCAGCATGACCGCCCTCGACGTCATCGTGTTGCTTCTCGTCGGCTGGAACCTCGTTCGCGGGGCGATGAAGGGGTTCGTCGGCGAGGTGCTGAGCCTCGCCGCGGTGATCGTCGCGATCGTCTTCCTGAAGCTCCTCCACACGCCGGCGACGGGCGCCCTGGAGCCTCTGGTGGGGACCCGCTCCGGCGCCGCCGTGCTCGCTTTCGCCTTGGTCTTCGGGCTCACCTTCCTGGCCGGCAAGCTGGTCGCCCGCCGGGTCGGAGGCGGGGTCAAGCGGTCGGTGATCGGGCCGATCGACCGGGTGCTCGGCGCCGGCTTCGGGGTGCTCAAGGGGATCCTGCTGGCGACCCTGCTCTATCTGGGCGCCAACCTCGTCTACGACACGATCTGGGGCGCCCAGTCGGAGCGGCCGGCCTGGATGGCCGATTCCCGCACCTACCCATTGCTCTACGCCAGCGGCCGGGCGATCGTCGATTTCGTCGAGTGGCGGCGAGGCGCCCCCGCCGAGCCGCGCTACCGCCAGGCGCCTCCCGTCCCCGATCCGGAAAGCGCGAACGCCTCATGATCCGGCTTCACGACACCAAGGCGCGCGAGAAGCGCGACTTCCAGCCCGGCGACCCGCAGCGGGTGACCCTCTACGTCTGCGGCCCCACCGTCTACAACCGCGCCCATATCGGCAATGCCAGGCCCGCCGTCGTCTTCGACGTCCTCGCCGGGCTTCTCCGCCACACCTATGGCGAAGGCAAGGTCGTCTATGCCCGCAACGTCACCGATGTAGACGACAAGATCATCGACGCCGCGCGTGCCGAAGGCGTCGACCCGGCCGTGGTGACCCGCCGCTACGAGCATTTCTACCTCGCCGACATGGGCGCCCTCGGAGTCCGGCCGCCGGACATCGCCCCGAAAGCCACGGAGACGATCGCCGAGATGACGGGGATGATCGCCCGCCTGATCGATGCCGGCCATGCCTATGAGGCGGACGGCCACGTCCTCTTCCACGTCCCTTCGGACCCGGGCTACGGAGCGCTCGGCCGCCGCGACCGCGAGGCGATGATCGCGGGCGCCCGGGTCGAGGTCGCTTCCTACAAGAAGGACCCGGCCGATTTCGTCCTGTGGAAGCCTTCGGACGAGACCGTGATCGGCTGGGACAGCCCCTGGGGCCGCGGCCGCCCCGGCTGGCACATCGAATGCTCGGCGATGATCGAGCGCCATCTCGGGACCACCATCGACATCCACGGCGGCGGCCTCGACCTCATCTTCCCCCACCACGAGAACGAGCTCGCCCAGAGCCGCTGCGCGCACGGGGGCGCCCCGCTGGCGCGCTACTGGGTCCACAACGGCTTCCTCGCCATGGGCGGCGGCGAGAAGATGTCGAAGAGCCTCGGCAATTTCGTCACGGTCGGCGAGCTGATTGACGAGGGCCACAAGGGCGAGACCTTGCGGCTGGCCCTGCTGTCCGCCCATTACCGCCAGCCGCTGGAATGGTCGCCGCAGCTCATCGCCCAGTCGAAGGCCACCCTGGACCGGCTCTACCGGAGCCTCCTTCCGCCGGTGACGAAGCGGGCGGAGGGCGACATATCGGAGGTGGAGGCGGCGCTCGGCGACGACCTCAACACGCCGCTCGCGCTGGCCCGGCTGGCCGAGCTGGCCAAGCTCGGGGACGTCGAGGCGACGAAGCGGGCCGGGGCCCTGCTCGGCCTCCTTCAGAGCGACCCCGTCATATGGTTCCAGGGAGCGGCCGGGCCCGAATCGGACGGCGTCGAGCCGCGCCTGAGGGAGGAGGCGGCCGGCTTCGCGCTCGGCGCGGCGGAGATCCAGCTCAGGATCGACCGCCGGGCGGAGGCGAAGAAGGCCCGGGACTTCGGCGAGGCCGACCGGATCCGGGCCGATCTCGCCGCTCAGGGGATTTTGCTGGAGGATGGGCCGCAAGGGACGACCTGGCGGCGGGCTTGAGCCTCTAAAATCCTCCCCCGCTTTTGCGGGGGAGGGGGACCGTGCGAAGCGCGGTTGAGGGGTCCTTGCAGCGCCTAAGACCCCTCCACCAGGCTTCGCCTGGTCCCCCTCCCCGTGAAAGCGCGGGGAGGAATTAGAGAATTGGCGCTGTGCCTAACCCCGATCTATAGGCGCCTCGTGCCCAGCGCCATCTACAGCCGCGACATCCTTCGTCTCGCCTCGTCGATCCCCCATCTCGGGCGGCTCGAGCACGCGCAGGCGAGCGTCGAGAAGAGCTCTCCCGTCTGCGGCAGCCGGGTCGCCGTCGACGTCGCCCTCGACGAGGGGGGCAGGGTGGCCGCGCTCGGCCAGGAGGTCAGCGCCTGCGCGCTCGGCCAGGCCTCCGCGTCGCTGATGGCCGCCCATGCCGTCGGCAGGACAAGCGAGGATCTGGCCGAGGCGCGGGACTCGCTCGCCGCCTATCTCGCCGGCCGGCAGGATTCGCCCGGCGCCTGGCCGGGTCTCGACGTCTTCGCCGAGGCGCGGCGGGTCCCAGCCCGCCACGCCTCGATCCTGCTCGCCTTCGACGCGGCGGCCGAAGCGGCGGCCCGGGCACTGGGGCGCTGATGGAAGCCGAAGGCGCCGGCGCCCAGGCCGCGACCCTCCTGCTTCGCGACGGGGTCATCATCCTCGGCGCGGCGATGGTCTTCGTCATGCTGTTCCGCCGCCTCGGGCTGGGCGCCGTGCTCGGCTATCTCGTCGCCGGAGCCGTGGTCGGCCCGCACGGGATCGGCCTGATCAGTGCGCCCGAGGAGATGCTCCACATCGCCGATTTCGGGATCGTCCTCCTGCTCTTCCTCGTCGGGCTGGAGCTTCACCCGAGCCGGCTGTGGCGACTGAAGCAGGACATATTCGGGCTCGGCCTGCTTCAGGTCGCGGTGAGCGGCCTCGCCATCACCGCCCTCATCTACATGGTAGCCGGCTTCAGCGCTGCCGCGTCGCTCGCCATCGGCCTTCCGCTCGCTCTGTCCTCCACCGCCCAGGTTCTCCCGAGCCTTCGCTCCGACGGCTCGATCAACACCCCGGCCGGCGAGCGGGCCTTCTCGATCCTGCTCTTCCAGGACCTGTCGATCGTTCCGCTGATCACGATCGTCGCGGCCTTGTCGAGAGCGCCCGCCGACCCGCTGGCGCCGCCGGGATGGCAGCTCGCGCTCTATACCCTCGCCGCCATCGTCGGCCTCGTCCTCGCCGGCCGCTTCCTCATCAACCCGCTCTTCCGCCTGGTCGGCCGGATCAGCGAGCGCGAATTGTTCGTCGTCGCCGGCCTGTTCATCGTCCTCGCCAGCGCCGCGGTGATGGAGGCGCTCCACCTTTCGACGGCGCTCGGCGCCTTCATCGCCGGAGTGATGCTCGCCGATTCCCCCTACCGCCACGAGCTTGAGGCGGACGTCGACCCGTTCCGCTCCATCCTCCTCGGCCTGTTCTTCGTCGCCATCGGGATGATGCTCGACCTGGGCGTGATCACCGCGCGGCCGCTGTTCGTGATCGGGATGGCCGCGGCCCTGATCGCGCTCAAGGCCGCGATCCTCTTCGGGATCGCCAAAGCCTTCGGGATGAAGTCGCGCCGGGCGCTCAAGCTCGGCCTTCTGCTCAGCCAGGGCGGCGAGTTCGGCTTCGTGCTGTTCGCGGCGGCTCAGAACGCGCTCATCATCGAGCCGGCGGCCGCGAGCCTGTTCGGCGCCATCGTCACCGTCTCGATGGCGACGACCCCGTTCCTGATGATGGTCAACGACTGGCTCGACCGCCGCTCCGGCCGCCGCGAAGGCGACGGCCTCGACGGGCCGGAGATGTCGGGGCCCACGCAGGCGATCGTCGTCGGCTACGGCCGCTTCGGCCAGACCGTCGCCCAGATGCTGATGGCCAAGGGGATCACCGTCACCCTGATCGATTCCAAGCCGAGCCAGATCGAGGTCAGCGGCGCCTTCGGCTCCAAGGTCTATTATGGTGACGGAACGCGGCTCGACCTGCTCCGGCTCGCCGGCGCGGCCGAAGCCAAGGCGATCCTCTTCTGCCTCGACGGCCGCTACCCGACCGCCCACCGCCTGCAGCCGATCCTCGAGGCCTTCCCCCAGGCGGCCGTGCTCGTCCGGGCCTTCGACCGACTTCATCTGATGGAGCTTGCGCCGCTCGACATCAAATGCACGGTTCGCGAGGTGTTCGAATCGGGGGTCATGATGGGGCGCGAGGCGCTCGCCCTCTTCTGCATCGACGCGGGCGAGGTGGACCGGGTCGAGCAGGAATATCGCGAGCGCGACCGCCGCCGCCTCGACAGCCAGACCGCCTCCGGCGACATCCATGCGCTGAAGGAGAATATGTTCGGGCCGGACAATCCGCTGGGCGCGCAAGCCGAGGCTGAAGGCAGGCCGGGCTAGCCTAAATTCCTCCCCTGCCTTTGCAGGGGAGGGGGACCAGGCGAAGCCTGGTGGAGGGGCCTTTCTGACTCCGAAGAACCCCTTCCACCGCGCTTCGCGCGGTCCCCCTCCCCCGGAAATCCGGGGGAGGATTTAGGCTGGCATCGCCCGGCTGAGGAACGCCTCCACCTCGCGCGGCTCCACCGACCGGTCGACGAACGCCGCGCCGATCCCCCGCGTCAGCACGAACGCCACCCGTCCGCCGCTCGCCTTCTTGTCGCCCGCCATGCGCTCGACGAGCCGCCGCGCACTCACCCCGTCCAGCCTCGTCGGGAGCCCGACCGTGTCGAGATGCGCCGCCACCCGAGCCGCCTCGTCTTCCCCGCAAAGCCCCCGCTCCGCCGAGAACCGGAAGGCCAGCGCCATTCCGAGCGCCACCGCCTCGCCGTGGAGCATCGCGAAGCCGGTCTCCGCCTCGAGGGCATGGCCGAAGGTGTGACCGAAATTGAGCAGCGCCCGGCGGCCTTTCGTCTCGAGCTCGTCCTCGGCGACGATTGCGGCCTTGGCCCGGACGCAGGTCTCGATCGCCTCGATCCGGGCCGCTCCGTCGCCGCCGAGCAGGGCCGCGCCATTCGCCTCGCACCAGGCGAAGAAATCCGGGTCCCCGATCAAGCCGTATTTCACCACTTCCGCATAGCCCGACCGAAGCTCCCTCTCCGGCAGCGTGTCGAGCGTCGACGGGTCGATCAGGACCGCCGCCGGCTGGTGGAAGGCGCCGATCAGGTTCTTCCCCGCCGCCGAGTTGATCGCCGTCTTGCCGCCCACCGAGGAATCGACCTGGGCAAGCAGGCTGGTCGGAACCTGCACCCAGGCGCAGCCGCGCTTCAGGATCGATGCGGCGAAACCGGCAAGGTCGCCGACCATCCCGCCCCCGAAGGCGAGAATCGAATCGCCCCGCTCGACGCCGAGGTCGAGGAGCCGCCCGGTCAGGTCCTCGAGCCGTGCCCAGCTCTTGCTCTCCTCGCCAGGGGGAACCAGCACCGGCACGACGTCCAGCCCGGAGGCGGCGAGCCGGGTCCCCTGGGCCGCCCAGACAGTCTCATCCGACACGGCGACGATACGGCCGCCGCGCGTATGAGGCGCGAGAAGCTCGCCGGCCCGCTCAAGCAGCCCCGTGCCGATCGAGACGGCATAGCTTCTCTCTCCCAGGAAGACTTCGACCTGCCTCATCGTGCGAGCTCCGCCAGAGCCTCGACGATCAGCTCGACCACCTGATTGTGGGGTCCGGCCCCGCTGCGAACGCGCAGATGCGCCTCCGCATAGACCGGGCCCCGAACCTCGCCGAGCTCGCGGAGGAAGGGGAGGGGGTCCTTGCCGGCGAGAAGCGGGCGGTGCCCCCGCCGGGCCACCCGCTCCGCCAGCGTCTCGGCATCCGCCTCGAGCCAGATCGCGATGCAGCGGTCGAGGATCAGCGCCCTCGTCTCGGGATCCATGAAGGCGCCGCCGCCGGTCGCGATCACCTTGGGCTCGCCGGCGACCAGGCGTCGAAGCACCCGCCGCTCGCCGTCACGGAAGCTCGCCTCGCCGAAGCGGTCGAATATCTCCTTTATCTCATGGTCGGCGGCGCGCTCGATCTCCTCGTCCGAATCGACGAAGGGGAGCCCGAGCCGCCGTGCCAGCCGGCGCCCGACCGTCGACTTGCCCACGCCCATCAGCCCGACGAGGACGATCGGGCGGTCGGGAACGGGAAGCGCGTCGGACATGGCGGCAGGGGCTATACAGGGGGGCGGCTCGTGGGGCAAAAGGCCGCCCATGCGTATCCAACCCCTGCAGCGCCGGCGTAAACCGATCCTGCCGAAGCTTCTCCTCGCCCTCCTCCTCCTCTTCCTGGGCTGGCTGGTCTGGCTCGGCTTCCAGTCGACCGAGGTCCCGACCCAGCGGATCGAGCAGGACGTCACCAATGAAGCCCTTGCGGGCTAAGCTCCTCCTCCTCCTCGCGGGCGGCGCCGCCCTGGCCTTCGCCATCCCGGCGGCGGGCCAGCGGGACAGCCAGCCCGACGGGGGCCCCGAATCGCTGCTGCCGCCCGGCTTCGGCGAGCCGCCCCCGCCTGCGCCCAAGGCGCCGTCGCCGGACAGCCCCGCCGCGCCTTCGCCCGCCTCACCGGCGCCTCCTCCGCCCCCGCGGGCCGCACCGCCCCGAGTGACCGGCCTCGAGATCGAGGACGCGGCCGCCGAGGATCTGGAAGCGCTCGCCCGGCAGTCGCTCCCGCCCCCGATCGAGATTCCCGAGGGCTCGCGCCGCCCGACCAACCCGGTCGGCCCGCTCCGCCCGGGCAATTGGGGCCTCGGCCTCGACGCCTTCGGAAACGCCAACGGCCGCTTTCTCAGCGGCCTCATGGGCCGGCTCAACGCGCCCTTGCCGTCGCGCTGGACGTCCATCGTGCTTCGCCGGGCGCTGCTCTCGGAAGCCTCGGCGCCGCCCGGGGTCAACGAGGTCGACTGGATCGCCGAGCGCGCCTGGCTTCTCCTTCGCATGGGCGAGGCGGACAGCGCCCGGCTTCTGGTCCAGGCAGTCGACGTCGACCGGTTCACGCCCCGGATGTTCAGCGTCGCGGTGCAGACCGCCCTCGCCACCGCGGATCCGGCCGCGCTCTGCCCGCTGGTCGGCCCGGGCCGGAAGGTCTCGGACCAGCCGGTCTGGCCGCTCGCCGACGCCATGTGCGCCTCGCTCGAGGGCGACGCCGCCCGCGCCAGCCAGCTGATCGAGCAGGCGCGCCGCCGCGCCGGCGGGGGCATCGACACCCTGCTCGCCGAGAAGGTGATCGGGGCCGGCGCCAACACACGCCGCGCCGTCACCATCGAATGGCAGGGGGTGGGCGAGCTGAGCAGCTGGCGCTTCGGCCTGGCCAGCGCCACCGGCCTCGAGATTCCGGGGCCGCTGATGAACGGCGCCGGCCCCGCCGTCTGGGCCTGGCGGGCGCGGGCGCCGATGATCCCGCTGGAGCAAAGGGTCGAAGCGGCGCAGCGGGCCGCGGTCCTCGGAGTCTTCTCCAACGCGTCGCTGGTCGAGATGCACAGCCTCTTGGCAGACCGCACCGACCCCTCCGAGATCGAGGCGAGCATCGGCGGCCGGCTGCGCAAGGCCTATGTCGCGGGATCGATCAACGACCGCATGGACGCTCTTCGCAACCTTTGGGAGGAAGGCGACGATTCCTACGGGCGGTACATCCTCACCGCCGGAGCGGCCGCGCGCATCCCCGCCTCGGCGGAGCGTGGCAACCGGGCCGATGATCTCATCGCCTCGATGATGGCGGCGGGCTACGACCGCTTCGCCGCCCGCTGGGGCGGCGTGGCCGACGGTCTGGACGGCGACGACGGGCAGCGGGCCTGGTCGATCCTCGCCGTCGGGGCGCCGCGGCCCGTCGTCGATCTCAGCGCGAGCCGGGTCGAGGATTTCACAGACAGCGCCGGGAGCCATCGCGGCCGGATGCTGGTCGCCGCTCTGGCGGGCCTCGGCCGGCTCGACGACCCGCTTCCCTACGGGGTCAGCCCCGCGCCGCGCAGCCGCTGGGCCAACATCATCGACACCGCCGCCCGCGCCGGCCAGCCGGGCACCGTCGCGCTCCTCGCCGGAGTCGGCCTCCAGACCGGGAGCTGGCGCGGAGTGCCGCCCGAGCATCTCTACCATATCGTCAAGGCGCTGAAGGACGTCGGGCTCGAATATGAGGCGCGGATGATCGCGGCCGAGGCGATGACCCGGCTGTGACCGCATCCGGGGAGGACGGGCAGCTGATCGCCGCCTTCCTCGAGATGCTGGCGGCGGAGGCGGGCGCCGCGCTCAACACGCGCCTGGCCTACGAACGCGACCTTCGCGGCGCCTCCGAGCTGCTCGAAGGCGGGCTTTCCGCCGCCTCGCAGGAGGAGCTCAAGCGCCTTTCCGAAGCCTGGCTGCCGCTCAAGCGCACCACCGTCGCCCGCAAGTCCGCCGCGCTCCGCCGATTCTTCGGCTTCCTTCACGACGAGGGGCTTCGCGGCGACGATCCCTCGACCGCCCTGCCGAGGCCGTCCGGCGGGCGGCCGCTTCCGAAGATCCTCGGCCACGATTCCGTCGGCGCCCTTTTCGCCGAGCTCGATCGCCGCCGGCGCGAGGAACCGGGCGCCGCGGCGCTTCGGCTCTCGGCGCTGGTCGAGCTTCTCTACGGCTCGGGGATGCGGGCGACGGAGCTGGTCTCGCTCCCCCGCCACGCCATCCACCCCGACAAGCCCTTCCTCATCCTTCGCGGCAAGGGGGACAAGGAGCGGCTCGTCCCGATCTCCGACCGCGCCCGGGCGGCGGTCGCCGAATGGGCCGCGCTCGTCCCGCAGGGCAGCCTCTGGCTCTTCCCGTCCGGCAAGAGCCACCTCAATCGGGTCCGCCTCCACCAGCTTCTCAAGGAGCTCGCCGCCGCGGCCGGAGTGCCGCCCGAGCGGGTCAGCCCCCACGTCCTGCGCCACGCCTTCGCGACCCATTTGCTCGAGGGCGGAGCCGACCTTCGCGCCCTCCAGATGCTGCTCGGCCACGCCGACATCGCCACCACCCAGAT
Organism: Allosphingosinicella sp.; assembly: GCA_036399975.1. GTDB lineage: Bacteria > Pseudomonadota > Alphaproteobacteria > Sphingomonadales > Sphingomonadaceae > Allosphingosinicella. Next base: position 14,887 of record DASWLZ010000052.1, on the reverse strand, counting down.
CTACACCCATGTCGACAGCCGCCGGCTGATCGATTTGGTCAACAGCAGGCATCCGCTGGCGGATGCGGGGCGCGTTGACGCAAAGGCGACGCGCGCCTAACTCCGCGCCCGACCATGCCCACCTTCCTCGACTTCGAAAAAGCGATCGCCGAGCTCGACAACCGCATCGAGGAGCTGCGTGAGACGGCCGAGGGCTCGGATCTCAACATCGACGCCGAGATCGGCCGGCTGGAGGCCAAGTCGGAGCGGATGCTTCGCGAGACCTACGGAAGGCTCACGCCCTGGCAGAAGACCCAGGTCGCGAGGCATCCCGACCGTCCCCATTTCAAGGATTATGTCTCGGCCCTGCTCGAAGACTTCATCCCGCTCGCCGGAGACCGCAATTTCGGGGAGGATGCGGCCATCGTCGGCGGCCTCGGCCGGCTGGGCGGGCGCAAGGTGATGCTGATCGGCCACGAGAAAGGCGACGACACCGCTAGCCGGCTGACCCACAATTTCGGAATGGCCAAGCCCGAAGGCTATCGCAAGGCGATCCGCCTGATGGAGCTTGCCGACCGCTTCGGCCTTCCCGTCCTCAGCCTGGTCGACACGCCCGGCGCCTTTCCCGGAGTGCAGGCGGAGGAGCGCGGCCAGGCCGAGGCGATCGCCCGCTCGACGGAGGCCTGCCTCGCGGTCGGAGTCCCGATGGTCGCGGCGATCGTCGGGGAAGGGGGCTCGGGCGGCGCCATCGCCATCGCCGCCGCCAACCGGGTGCTGATGCTCGAGCACAGCGTCTATGCCGTCATCTCGCCGGAAGGCTGCGCGTCCATCCTGTGGCGGACCGCGGAAAAGGCGGCCGACGCGGCCGAGGCGATGCGGGTGACGGCGCAGGATCTGAAGGCGCTTGGGGTCGTCGACCGGATCGTCCCCGAGCCGGTCGGAGGCGCCCATCGCGCGCCCCTCGAGGCGATTGCCTCGCTCGGCGATGCGATCGGCGAGGAGCTGGATTCGCTGGCGGCTTTACCTCGCGGGGAGGTCCGATCGCACCGCCGCCAGAAATATCTGACGATAGGCTGAAATCCTCCCCGAGCTTGCTCGGGGAGGGGGACCACCCGGAGGGTGGTGGAGGGGTAGGAGGCGGAGGCCTCGGCAGTTACCCCTCCACCAGGCTTCGCCTGGTCCCCCTCCCCATGCTGCGCATGGGGAGGATTTAGGAACCTCGCCTCCCTTCCCCCGTTCCTTACGGTGACGAATCGTCCTGTGTGAGGAGTATCCCCATGAAGATGAAGGCGCTGTTCGCGCTGTCCGTCTCGCTCGTCGGCATCGCCACCGCCGCCGACTCGCCGGCCCTGGCCCAGAGCAAGACCCGAAGCATCTCGCAGAGCACCGCGGCCACCGCCGCCAGGCAGCATCCGCAGATCGTCGAGCAGTTCGGCGGCGAGGAGAGCAGCGCCCGAAGCGCCTACATCCGGCAGGTCGGCGCCCGAGTCGCCGCCCAGAGCAACATCGCCGGCGGCGGCAACGCCTTCCGGATCACCACCCTGAACTCCCCGGTCATGAACGCCTTCGCAGTTCCGGGTGGTTATCTCTACGTCACGAGGCAGCTTGTCGGGCTCGCCAATGACGAGGCAGAGCTCGCCTTCGTGCTGGGCCATGAGGCGGGTCATATCGCGGCCCGGCACAGCTCCGAGCGCAAGCGCGCCAACATCTTCAGCCAAATCCTCGCGGTCGGCCTCGGAGCCGTCACCGGATCCAGCCAGCTCGGCAACCTGGCCGGCCAGGTCAGCCAAAGCGTCGTTCTGAGCTATTCGCGCAAGCAGGAGCTGGAATCGGACAATCTCGGGGTGCGCTACCTGGCCGCCGCCGGTTACGATCCCGCCGCCTCGGCCAGCCTCCTCAACTCACTCGGCGCCGCCACGGCGCTGGAGGCGAGGGCGGTCGGCCGCAACGACGAACGCTCGACCCCCAGCTGGGCCCGAAGCCATCCGCTCAGCGCGGACCGGGTGACCAACGCCAACCGGGCCGCCGGCGCCACCGGCCGCGCCGGCACCGGCCTCAGGAACCGCGACGCCTTCCTCGCCCGGATCGACGGCATGATGGTGGACGACGATCCCAGGCAGGGCGTCATCGACGGCCGGACCTTCACCCATCCCGATCTCAGGCTGCGATTCGCGGTGCCGAACGGCTACGGAATGCAGAACGGCGCCCACGCCGTCAGCATCGTCGGGCAGAGCGGCCAGGCGCAGTTCGGCGGCGGCCGCTTCGCCGGCGATCTCGGTGCCTATGTCGGGCAGGTGTTCCAGTCGATCGCCGGCCAGCAGGCCCAGGTCCCCTACAGCCAGCCGCGCGGGACGACGATCAACGGCCTGCCCGCGGCTTATTCGACGGCCCGCGTGAACACCCAGTCCGGCGCCGTCGATCTCAGCGTCGTCGCCTATCGCTGGGATTCGGATACCGCCTATCATTTCGTGATGATCACGCCCGCCGGAAGCGGTCTCGGCCCGTTCGAATCGATGGTCGGGTCGCTGAATCGGATCAGCGCATCGGAAGCGGCGGCGATCCGGCCGCGGGTCATCGACGTGGTGACCGTCGGCCCGCGCGACACGGTCGCGACGCTCGCCGCGAGAATGGCCTATAACGACCTCAAGGAAGAACGCTTCCGGGTCCTCAACGGGCTGATGTCCGGGGCGGCGCCCCGGCCGGGCGAGAAGGTCAAGATCGTCGTCTTCGGCACCCGCGCCTGAACGGGCAAAGAAAGAGGCGGCGGAACCAGGTTCCGCCGCCTCCCTTCGCTAATCGCTTTTCGGCGATTAGGTGTTCATGTCGTTGGCGACCGAGTTGAAGGTCGTGCCAAGGCTGGTGCCGATGTTCTGCATGGCGGCGATGGCGGCAACGGCGATGAGGGCGGCGATCAGGCCGTACTCGATGGCGGTGGCGCCCTTCTCGTTCCTGAACATTTTGCGAATGAAATTCATTTTCCGGTCTCCTGTTCCAAAGCTTTGGAAGTCCACACTTCCAGCCCTCCCCACTTCCACTTGGCGGGCGGACGATTTTCGATTTACGGTAAGGAAGTTTCCAAATCGTTAGCGCCCGTATTCTTCAGCCGACATGCTCGACAACGTCGTTGGAAACGCCGTTCCACATCGTCGTGGTCGAGTTGGCGACGGCGTTCAGGCCGGCGATCATGGCCAGAACGATCAGCGCGCAGATCAAGCCATATTCGACGGCGCTCGCCGCCTTGATGTCGCGGACCAGCTTTGCAAAGAAGAGTCGCATCGGCCTTACCTTCCACACGCACGGCACTTCGCCGATTCCGCTCTGGATAGGTGAGTTGCGTTAACGGAGTCCTTCCGCTGACCCTTAATCTGCAAAAATTTCCGACACTTTTGGTGGTGGCGGCGGCGCTTGTGGACGGGGAGGGGAGGGTGCTTCTCCAGCAGCGCCCGCCGGGCCGGGCCATGGCCGGCCTGTGGGAATTCCCGGGCGGCAAGGTCGAACCGGGCGAGCGTCCCGAGGCCGCGCTGGCCCGCGAGCTCGAGGAGGAGCTCGGCATCGGGGTCGAGCCGGGGAACTTGTCGCCCGCCGTGTTCGCGAGCGCCGACAGTTGCGGCCTTCACATGCTCCTGCTCCTCTATCTGTGCCGGCAATGGCAGGGCGAGCCGCGCCCGCTCGACGCTTCGGAGCTCAGATGGGTGCGCCCCGATGAAATGGGTGGCTTGCCGATGCCGCCCGCGGACGAGCCTTTGATTCCCATGCTCGACCGGCTGATCTGATCACCCTTCCTTTCAGGGAGCGGAGGTGGGGGGCTTCAGAGCGTGTGCGAGCGACACCGTGCCGCTGCCGCGCGGTGCCGGCCTCGGCTGGTCCGGGGAGGGGCTCCAGCCGAGCAGGTGCAGGATCTCGAAGCGCTCGGTCGTCTTCTCGCCCTCCTCTTCGAAGTCGGCGATCGCTGCGGCGAGAGCGTGCCGGCCGAGCGGGCGCCTGGAGCGGGCGCCGAGGATGTTGGTGGCCCCCATGCCCCTCAGGTCGCGGACGAGGCCGAGCAGCGACGGGAAGCGGACGTCGACCGGCTGCGAATCGACCACCGGAAGGGCGAACCCGGCGCGGGTCAGAAGGTCTCCGGCGGCCCGGACGTCGATCTGGGGATGGATCCGGGCCGCGGCGCCGCCGTCCACCGAATCCGCCGCCAGCATCGCCCGCCTGAGCCGCGGCAGGCTTCCGGCGCCGGCGAATGCGCCGAGGAACAGCCCGTCCGGGCGAAGCACGCGGCGGGTCAGCAGGAGCGCCCCCGGAAGGTCGTTGACCGTGTCGAGCGCGCCCACGGAGACAACCAGGTCGAACGCGCCGTCGGCGAAGGGGAGGCGATCCTCGTCGCCCTGGACTCCTCCCGCTTGGGCTGCGAAGGCGTAGCCGGAATCGAGGGGGACCACCTCCAGCCCCCGGTCGCGAAGGCCGCGCGAGAGGTAGCCGCCGGTGCAGCCGAGATCGAGCGCCCTCCGGAAGTCGCGCTTGACGAAGCCCAGCCTCTCGATCAGCTCGTCGGCGGCGAGCCGGTGGAGATAGTCGGCCCCGGCGAAGCGCGCCGCCGCCCGGTCGCGCCGAAGCCGCCTGAGCTTCCGGTCGAAGGGCGAGTCCTGGCTCATGGTGCCCCGTTAGGGCCGTAGCGAGCGGCGCGGAAGCCTGTACCCCGGCGAAGGCCGGGGTCCAGCAGCGCGCAAGTCATACTGGGTCCCGGCCTTCCCGGGAATCAGTTCAGCCCTTGCGGCTGAGCTTGAGTATATAGCCTTTGCGGCCCTTGAGGTCGCTTTGCACCGAAAGGTAGAGCGCGCCCCTCTCGTCGGCGGCAATCCCCTGGATGTTGGCGAGGCTTCCGCCGAACAAAGCGACGACGTTGAGGCCGTCGTCGGGCGAGTAGCGGAACAGCTTGCCGTTGGCGCTGTCGGTGATGAACAGGCTTCCGCCCGAGAAGCGAAGCGATTCGGGCGAGAAGCCGTCCCGGTCGGCTATCACCCGGTGTAGCCGCCCGTCGGTCCTCAGGAGGTAGAGCACGTTGTCGCTGTTGTCGGCGATGTAGAGATTGCCGGAATCGTCGAAGGCGAAGCTCTCCGGCTTGGCGATCCGCTTCTCCGGCCCGATCAGGACGGAGAGGCTCCCGTCCGGGCTCACCTTGAGGACGCGATGCCCCGGCGGGTCGCCGACGATGAGGTCTCCGCCCGGCGAGAGGCCGAGCCCCTCGGTCGACGGCAGGCCCCGGCCCGGCTCGACGACGGCACTGGTCTCGCCGAGCGCGTCCGTCCGCCACAGCCCGCCGCGCGTGTCGTCGGTGAAATAGGTGTTGCCCGCGGAGTCCCGGACCAGATCCTCAGGGGAGGCAAGCCCCGCCCTCGAGTCGGCGAGGGTCGCCGGGCGATCGCCGGGCCGCCACGCCCGAACCGCGGATCCGCCTTCGTCGGCAACGTAGAGCGTGCCGTCCTTCCAGAGCAGGCCGTCGGGCGAGTCGAAGCCGTCCTTCTCGCTCGCCGCCACCTCGGCCGTCCAGCCCGACTCGACCGTCAGCACCATCGCCTCCTGGTCGAGCTTGCCGCAGCCGGCCAGGGCGGCCGCGAGAGCGAGGAGGGTCAGCCGGCGCATCCTCTCAGCCCGCCGAGACATGTTCGATGATCGACTCGCCCGTCCCTGCGAGGTCGCGGACGTTGGTGAGGACGTTGGTCGATTCGAAGGCGACGAAGAAGAGCAGGGCGGCGGCAAGCGCCTCATGGCGGATAGTCCAGCCGGCCAGAGGCTCGAGCGCCCACTGCTGAGTCCGCCGGGAGACGAACTGGATCGCCAGCAGCACCGCAGCCCCGAGGCCCCCGCCGACGGCGATGTCCAGCGGCGAGTGCATCCCGGCGACGATCCGGGGCAGCAGGATCGCAAGGGCGGTCCAACCCAGCGCGATCGCTCCCGCCCGCCGCGAGGCGAGGAAGATGCCGAGCGCGAGGGCGACGAAGAATCCGGCATGGTCGCTGGGGAAGGAGCCGAGGTCGTTCTGCTCGATCTCGCCTCGCCCCAAGGCGCGGAAGCGGTTGCGCACCCCGCCGTTCAGCGGCTCGCGATAGGCGAGCTTCTCCGTCTCGACGAGCTTGCCCTCCTCGAGATGCCAGGCCTGCTGCGAGTGGACGAAGGGCCGGGGCTGGAAGTAGCCGTCGGCAATCGTCTTCGTCGTCGCCATGACGAAGAGGAGCGAGGCCATGGTGACGAGCAGGGTCGCCCGGCGGCGGCGGGTGTCCGCTTCGTCGTCGCCCGACCACCAAGCATAGACGAAGCAGGCGCCGATCGGCCCGGCCTTGACCAGATTGTTGTCGAGCGGGAGCGAGACGAGCGTGTCGAGCAGCCATGAGCGGCCGGCGAGGCCGTTGAGAAGCAGATAGAGCCAGTCGCTCATGCGGATGATCAGGTCCATCGCTCAGGCCTCCCCCGCGGCGGGGCGCCGCCGCAGCCGCTGCCGGAGCTCCCCGGCGAAGGCGAGAGCCTCGCGCTCGCCCCCCGGCGGCCGGCCGCTCGCCCACCACAGGCCGAGAAGGAAGATCGGATAGGCGACGATCCCGACGGCGACCCCGCCGCTCAAGTCGACGATCGAGCTTCCGCTGTCGGGGCCGAGCAGTCGAACCGCCGCCGCCATCGCCGCCGCGGCGGCGAACGGCCGGAAGACGTGGAGGCCCAGGGCGAAGGGATTTTGTCCCGAATAGCGGGCGATGACGACGATCCCGCTGGCGAGGACGAGGAAGTTGGCGGCGAAGGCGGCGAACGCCACGGTCATCGAATCGGGCCGGATCCACGCCGCCCCGGCGACGGTGACCGCCAGGCAGACCGCCCCGGCCCCGGACATATAGGCCGCCTGCCGGGCGAACCCGGCCGCCTGAAGGGAGGATGCGATCACCTTGTAGACCGCGTAGAAGGCCGAATAGACGGCGACGATCTTCATGAAGGGCGCCGCCCCCTCCCATTCCGAGCCGAGCAGAAGGGGGATGACGCTTTCCGCCGTGGCGGCGAGCCCGAAGCCCATCGGCGCGGCGATCATCGCGTAGACGCCGAGAATCTGCGCCGTCCTCAGCGGGGCGTCGCTGAGCGGCTGGTCGTCGCGGGCGACGGTGACGAAGGTCACCCGGTTGAGCGCGGTTGCGATCTCCTGGGTGAAGATCTCCGAAACGTCCTTCGAGACCGAATAGAGTCCGATGACGTGGGGGCTGCTGAAACGACCCATCACCAGCCGCTCGATCTGCATCTGCACGGTCTGGGTCACGGCATGGACGAAGATCCACAGGGACGTGCCGAGCAATTCGGCCCGCCGCTTCAGCGACAGCCGCGGCCGGAAGGGGTGGCAGAGATAGGTGGCGATCGAGAAGAAGCTGTTCTGGGCGACGAGACCGATGACCAGCGCCCAGTAATTGCGGAACCAGAAGGCGGCGGCGATCGCCACCACGAACGAGGCGAGGCGCGAGCCGATCCGCATCCGGAGGTCCCGCCCGAAAGCCAGCTTCCGGTCGAACTCGACGATGCCGATATTGGCGAGCCCGAGCGCCAGGAAGCGCAATGACAGCACTGCCAGAACGGCCGTCAGCGCCGGCTGGGCGTAGAGATGCGCCATCAACGGCGCCGTGGCCAGCGCGAGCAGGCCCATGGCGCCGAAGACGATCAGCTGGATCGTCCAGGCGGTGTCGAGATGCTCCCGGTCCCATTCCTTGATTCGGAGCAGCGCCTGCCAGAGGCCGACCGCTCCGAGCAGCTCGACCAGCGCAAGGGTCGCGACGGCGAGGCCCATGATCCCGAAATCCTCCGGCCGCAGCAGCCGCGCGAGGATGAAGACGGAGATGAGGCCGATGAAGCGCATCAGCCATTGCAGGGTCACGGCCAGGACGGCGCTTCGGTACAGCGCGTTTCGGGAGGTGGACTCGCTCACCGGCCGCCCTCAGGCCGCCCGCCGGCGGAACGGCGCGGCTTCGGGCGCGGCCGGATGGGCGCCGGCACCGCAGCTTTCCTTCACCACGGCCGCGAGACGGGTCAAAGCGGCGGCGATCGGCGAAAAAGCCTCCGGCCCGTCCAGCGGGCGGTCGAGCAGGGTCACCACTTCGGCCGCGAAATCCGGCGACATCTGGCGCAGGCGCCACTCCATGTCGTCGTCGAGGAGGATGACGGCGTCCGTGCCTTCCAATTCCTCCACCGACAGGGCGCTCGAGCGGTGGCCGGACAGATCGACTCCGAACCCGGCGGCCGCCGACACGGCCCCGGGGGTCGGGACGAGGCCGCGTCTCGGCACATAGCCGGCCGAGCCGACCTCCACCGGAAGCCCCGCCAGCCGAAGCCGAAGCAGCCGCTCGCCGAAGGCGCTTCGGCAGATATTGTCGCGGCCGACCACGGTGACCCGGAACGGCCGCCCCTGCGCCTTTTCGGAGATCCTGCGGACGAAGTCCTCGAAGCGGATACGGTGCCGCCGGGCGTGGCCCGGAAGCCGCCGGAGCAAGGCCTCGCGAAGTCGAATGCCAAGCGTGCGCCGCTCCTCGCGCCAAGGTTCGGGATCGTCGGCGGCCCAGGAATCCGCAGTCTTGCGCGCCAGCAGCAGGGCCGCCGCGCTCGCCAGCCCGGCCGAAGCGGCCCGCAGGCGATCAAGCCCGCTCGCCGCTTCGAATCGGTCGACGATCCGGTCGAACTCGCCGGTCAGGTCGGCCTTCAGAACGCCGCCGTCATAGCCGCCTTTGCGCTCATGGCCGTGGACGGCGGCGTCCCACCAAAGTGCGGGGAAATCCGCTCCGGCGGCCACTGCCAGCGGAAGCGAGCCCCAGAAGCGCGGGTTGACCTCGAGCAGCACGTGCCCGCCGGACCGGCGGTCGACCCGGAATTCGAACATGGCGACGCCGTCGAGCTTCGCGGCCGCCGCCAGCGGCTCGGCCGCCGCGAGCAGAGCCGGGTCGGCGGGCTCGCTCAGCCTTTTGGTGCTGGCGCCGGTTTCCGAACTCTCGTGCAGCCGCAGGTGCTGATAGGCGAACAGGATCCGCCCCTCTCGGGCAAGTAACGACAGTCCAACCCCGACTCCGGGGAAGAAGCTTTCGGCGACGCAGCCGTCCCAGTCGCCGGAGCGCAATTGCCGACCGAGCTCGCCAAGGTCGCGAACCACCTTGGCCGAGCGTTTGGTTGCGATATCGCCCAGCGCGTAGGAGGCGCGCGGCTTGAGCACGAGCGGAAGCCCGAGCGCTCCAGCCAGCGCCTCGGCCGTCTCGCCGCCGGCGATCAGCCTTCCCCTGGCCACCGGGATTCCGTGCGCCTCCGCCAGAGCGCGGGTGTTCGCCTTGTCGCTGAAGATCTCGAGCGCGCCTTCGTTGGCGATCCCGATCCGCTCGCGCCCGAGCGCCTCGGCATGGTGGCGGAGCATGAACAGGCCGCTGTCGCTGGTCGGCACGACCTTGCGGAAATCCTGCTCCGCGATCAGCCGGCCGAGCGCCCCTTCCCATGCCTCGGGGTCGAGCGGGTAGGGCGGCAGCCGGTGCGCCGCGGCAATGTAGCGCGACTTGAGCGCCGGGGAGGAGAAATCCGCCGGGGCGGCATGGACCTCCACGCCCCGCCGCCCGAGCGAGCGGGCGATAGCGAGGAAGGCGCGCAGGTCATCGCCCAGCAGCAGCACGCGTTCCGGCATTTTCCTCGCTTCGCCTGTGTGAAGTGACTTGGCGCCGCTATGCGCGTCAGGCCGTTCAAATATCCCTAACGCGCGGGGAAGAATTGGCGCTTCCCCGTCGCTACCGCGAAAGCGGGAATCCAGTTCCGAGCCGGCGCGGGGTTCCCGCTTTGGCGGGAATGACGAGAGAGCCCGTGAGAAACACCTCTCTCGCCTTGCCCTTGCAAGGCTGCGGAGCCACACTTGCCCCATGCCCGCCCCGGCCGTCGCCATCGCCACCGCAGCGTTTCGCCACATGCTCGATTTCGCGCTTCCCCCGCGCTGCCCGGGCTGCGGGGCCATCACCGGCCAGCCTCACCGTTTCTGCCTCGACTGCTGGCGATCGCTGGCCTTCCTCGGGGAGCCCTGCTGCGGCCGCTGCGGCCTGCCCTTCGCCTTCGGCAATCCTGGCGGTGCGGAGGATTGGTGCGGCCGCTGCCTCGCCGACCCGCCGCCCTTCGACCGCCTCCGGGCCGCGGTCGCCTATGGCGACGTCTCCCGCCAGGTGGCGCTCAAGCTCAAATATAGCGGTCGCCCGGGCCTCGCCGAGACCCTCGCCCACTTCATGCTCCGCCACGTCCGCGAGGGGGAGGGCGACGCCCTGCTCGTGCCGGTGCCGCTCCACCGCTGGCGCATCTGGGGGCGCGGCTACAACCAGGCGGCCCTGATCGCCTCCGCTTTGGCGCGGCGCAGCGGCATCCCGGTCGAGATCGACCTGCTGAAGCGAACCCGCGCGACTCCGCCGCTCAAGGGCCTCGGGCGGCGGGAGCGGGCGATGGCCGTCCGCGGCGCCTTCAGGGTGCCGCCGGAGCACCGGCCCCGGGTGAAAGGGCGCCGGATCATCCTTGTCGACGACGTCTATACCAGCGGCGCCACCGCCTCCGCCTGCGCCCGCACCCTGAAGCGCGCCGGGGCCGCCTCGGTCGAGATATTGTGCTGGGCCCGGGTGGTCCAGGTCGACTCCCCGTGAACCTATCGCCGCGAGCGTTGTTCTCTTCGGCGAACCCTTACCCCAGCAGGAGCTGACGATGGCCCGAGTCGAGATCTACACCAAGTTCGGCTGCCCCTATTGCGCCCGCGCCAAGGCGCTGCTCGAGGAAAAGGGGGTGGACTACGAGGAGTTCGAGATCAACTCGGTGCCCGGCAAGCGGGACGAGATGCTCGGCCGCTCCAACGGACGGACCACGGTCCCGCAGATCTTCATCGACGGCCGCCACGTCGGCGGCTCCGACGATCTCGCCGAGCTCGAGCGCAGCGGGCAGCTCGACCCGATGCTCCAGGCCGGGGCGGAGGGCTGATCCGGCCAAGCTTCCCGGCTTGTAAAGCGGGCTTTGTTCCTCTTATGTTCTCATCATGGAGCGAATCACCGTCACGCCGGCCGAGTTGGCCCAGGCCATTCGCGTATGGCTTCGGACCATGCCCAAGCACGTCTGGCGGGCGCTTCAGAAATATGAGCTTGCGGCGCTCGAGAAGCGCCAGAATCACGACGAGGAGCCGCAGGTCCATGCCGCGGTAGCCGATCATATCGCCGGCCATGTCGAGCGGGCGAACTGGGAGATAAGCCGGCCGGAGTTCAGGCATCTGGGGTCGCCGCCGCCCTGGGACGGCGGAACGTAAGGGCGCCCGGCCGGCTCGCTTGACTTTGCCGCCGCCGCCGCCGCACCTCTTCGCCCATGACCCGAATAGCCCTCTACCAAGCCTGCACCGGAATCGACCCCGAGGCCAATGCCCGAGCCCTCGTCTCAGCCGCCCGGGAAGCGGCGGCGGGCGGTGCGGCGATGCTGTTCACTCCGGAAATGTCGGGCCTTCTCGACCGCGACCGGTCGCGGGCGGGAGCGCATCTTCGCACCGAGGCGAGCGACCCGGTGCTTGCCGCGGTTAGGGCGGCGGCGGCCGAAGCCGGGATCTGGGTCCATCTCGGCTCGCTCGCCATCCGCGACGAGGTCGACACACGGCTTCACAACCGCGGCTACCTGATCGACTCGACCGGCGCCATCCGCGGCTATTACGACAAGATCCATCTGTTCGACGCGGACCCGGCGGGCGGCGAGAGCTGGCGCGAATCCGCCTCCTACGCCCCGGGCGGGCGGGCGGTGGTGGCCGACAGCCCGGCCGGGCCGCTCGGGCTCAGCATCTGCTACGACCTTCGCTTTCCCGATCTCTACCGGGCGCTCACCGATGCCGGGGCGCAGGTGCTTTCGATCCCGGCGGCGTTCACCGTCCCGACCGGGCGGGCGCACTGGCACGTGCTGATGCGGGCCCGGGCGATCGAGGCCGGCGCCTTCGTCGTCGCCGCGGCCCAATGGGGCCGCCACGAGGACGGGCGCGAGACCTGGGGCCACAGCCTCGTCGTCAACCCCTGGGGCGAGGTGCTTCTCGACATGGGAGAAGGGGAGGGGGTGGGATTCGCGAGCCTCGACCCGGGTGAGGTGGAATCGGTCCGGGCCCGCCTGCCGGCGCTTCGCCACCGCCGGCCAATTCCGCCGGTGGAGCGGGTCGCTTGATCATCTTCGATCTCAAGTGCCGGCCGCAAGGCCATGTTTTCGAAGCCTGGTTCGCTTCGTCGGCTGCCTTCGACGACCAGCAGGAGAGGGGGCTGGTCGCCTGCCCCCTGTGCGGCTCGGCCGAGGTCATGAAGGCGCCGATGGCCCCCGCGGTCCCCGCCAAGGGCAATGCCCGAAGCGAAGCCCAGGCCCCGGCCTCCTCGGCTCTCGGCGAGGCCAAGGCGATGCTCGCCGCGGCCGCCGCCGCCCAGAAAAGGCTCCTTGCCGGCTCGGAAGGCCTCGGCGACCGTTTCGCCGCCGAGGCCCGCGCCATCCATCTCGGCGAGGCCGATCCCCGCCCCATCCACGGCGAGGCGACCCTCGCCGAGGCCGAGAGCCTGATCGAGGAGGGCGTGCCGATCGCCCCGCTGCCCTTCCCGGTCATCCCGCCCGGCGAGGAGAATTGACCCGCGCCTCCGCCCGTCCTAGTCGGGCGCTCAGGCGGCGCGGCCCCGTAGCTCAGCAGGATAGAGCATCAGATTCCTAATCTGAGGGCCACAGGTTCGAATCCTGTCGGGGTCACCACCGCCGCCGCGAAAGGGGATCATGGCCGACCATCGCGAACCCGCCGACGGCGACCTCGTCCGGTCGCCCGCCAAGCTGCCGGTCCCCGACGAGGTCCAGGAAGCCGTGCGCACCTTGATACGCTGGGCCGGCGACGATCCGGACCGCGAAGGGCTGCTCGACACTCCGGCCCGGGTCGGCCGCGCCTGGAAGGAATATGCGCAGGGCTATGGCGAGGATCCGGCCCACCATCTCAGCCGCACCTTCGACGAGGTGGGGGGCTATGACGAGATCGTGCTCCTGAAGGACATACCCTTCCAGTCCCATTGCGAGCATCATCTCGCGCCGATCATCGGCAAGGCGTCGATCGCCTATCTGCCGGCCGAGCGGGTCGTCGGCATCTCGAAGCTCGCCCGGGTCCTCCACGGCTTCGCCCGGCGCCTTCAGGTGCAGGAGCGGCTGACCGCGCAGGTCGCCGACTGCGTCTGGGAGCATCTGAAGCCCCAGGGCGTCGCCGTCGTCATCGAGGCGAGCCACGCCTGCATGACGGCGCGCGGGGTCCACACGCCCGGCGTGATGATGACGACCAGCCGGATGATGGGAGTCTTCCGCGAGGACCAGCGAAGCCGCCGCGAGGTGCTGGCGCTGATGGGCTATTGAGGTCCTTCGATACGGGCCTTCGCCAAGCTCAGTCCCTACTCAGGATGAGCGGCTTGGGCTTTGTCCTTGTCCGCTCATCCTGAGTAGCCGTTGAGCTTGGCGAAACGGCGTATCGAAGGACCACGCAATTAAAGGATCGACTCCAGCACCGCCGTCCGCAGCCGCTCGATCCCCATCCCCTTCTCGGCCGAGGTGACGATGATCTCGGGATGGGCGGCGGGGTGCTTTCGGCCCTCCTCGGCGGTCGCGGCCTCGACCGCCGCAAGCTCGGACGCCTTGATCTTGTCGGCCTTGGTCAGGACGAGGTGGTAGCTCACCGCCGCGTCGTCGAGCATCTTCATGACGTCGAGGTCGATCTCCTTGAGCCCGTGGCGCGAGTCGACGAGGACGAGGGCCCGCTTCAGCACCTGGCGCCCGCGCAGATAGGAATTGATCAGCTGGCGCCACTTCTTGACGACGTCCTTGGGCGCCTTGGCGAAGCCGTAGCCGGGCATGTCGACGAGCCGGAAGCGAAGCGGCTCGCCGACGTCGAAGAAGTTGAGTTCCTGGGTGCGGCCCGGAGTGTTCGAGGTGCGGGCGAGGCCGTTCCGGTTGGTGAGGGCGTTGAGGAGCGACGACTTGCCGACGTTCGAGCGGCCGGCGAACGCCACCTCCGGCGCCCCAGGGTCGGGCAGGAACTTCAGTCCCGGCGCCGATTTCAGGAACGCGATGGGCCCGGAAAACAGCTTCCGGGCCGTCTCGTCGAGATCTGCTTCGGCCTCGCTCACTTGGCCGGCTCAGGCGCTTCGGAGGCCGCCTTCATCCCGGGATAGCGGCTGTACAGCCACTTCTGCTGGAGGATGGTGAGGCAGTTGTTGACGACCCAGTATAGCTGAAGCCCGGCCGCGAACGGCGCCATCACGAACATCAGCACCCAGGGCATGATCGCGAACATCTGCTTCTGCACCGGATCGGTGGCGGGCGGGTTCAGCTTGAACTGGGCCCACATCGAGATCCCGAGCAGGATCGGCAGAACGCCCAGCGCCAGGAAGGAGGGCGGCGTGAAGGGCAGATAGCCGAACAGGTTGACCGGAGTGAGCGGATCGGGGGCGGAGAGGTCCTTGATCCACAGGACGAACGGCTTGTGCCGCATCTCCACCGACACCATCAGCACCTTGTAGAGCGCGTAGAAGATCGGGATCTGGATGAGGATGGGCAGGCACCCGGCCATCGGGTTGACCTTCTCCTCCTGGTAGAGCTTCAGCATCTCCTGCTGGAGGCGCGGCTTGTCGTCCTTGTGGCGGTCCTGGAGCGCCTTCATCTTCGGCTGGAGGACCCGCATCGCCGCCATCGATTTGAACTGCTTCTGGGCGATCGGGTACATCAGGCCCCGGACGATCAGGGTCAGGCAGATGATGGCCAGGCCGAAATTGCCGAGCACGGCGTAGAGCCAGTTCAGGAGCGAGAAGATCGGCTGCATGAACCAGCGGAACCAGCCCCAGTCGATCGCCCGCTCGAGCGGGGTTCCGAGCTGCTC
>DASWLZ010000051.1:0-49367 GCA_036399975.1 Allosphingosinicella sp. | reverse complement strand
GATGCCCGCGAGCGCCGCGATCATTCCCGGCTTCCGGTCGTCTTCGGGCCGCTTCCAGGCCCAGATCGCCAGCGCGAGCCCGGAGAGGCCAATTGCGGTCCCGAGCCAGCGGTGGACGCGAAGCAGCGGGTCGGTGTCCGTGAGAGTCAGTCCGCCGGTGAGCCAGCCCAGCACCATCGCCACCGGAGCGATAAGGCCGCCCGCCACCACCAGAAATTGCACCGGCTTGGCATAAGCGGGCCGCTTCCTGCCGACGACGGCCGTGAACAAGGCGGCCGGGAAGAAGGCCAGCGGGAAGTGGATAACGATCGGATGGAGCCGGCCCAGCCAGTCGCCGAACCGCTCAAGCGTCGACATTTCGGCGCGGTCCTCCTCCATCTTCTCCATCATGCTGCTCATGTCATGGCCGGCCATGGGAGCGGCCGTCGCCCCAGCAGCCCCCGGAGCCAACCCCTGCTGAGCCGCTGCCGGCGGAGCATGTCGCTCCTTCTTGTGGGCATCTGCCGACGACACGCTGAGCGCGAGAGCGGCCAGCCAGAGGGCGATGAACGCTGCCAGGCGGGTCAGAACCATGCCCTCACTCCCACCAGGAAGTTCAAACCTCCGGCCCTGTCGCCGGCGGCGCGGCGGAAGTCGGCGGTGTCGCCGAAGGCGCGCTCGTAAGCGACGCCGACATAGGGCGCGAACTCGGGCACGATCTCGTAGCGGAGGCGAAGCCCCAGCTCGGCGGTGGAGAGGCCCGAGCCGATCCCGAGCTCGGGCACATCCTGCGCGGCGAGGTCGAACTCGATCCGCGGCTGGAGGATGAGCTTCTGGGTGAGCCGCTGGACGTACTCGGCCTCGAAGCGGGCGGTGACGTCGCCCTTGTGGGAGATGAACGCCGCGGCATCGATCTCGAACCAGTAGGGAGCAAGCCCTTCGATCCCGAGCACCAGGTGCGCCCGCTCCGGATCCGGCCGGACATCGTAGCGAATGCCCGCCTGCAGATTCCACCACGGGTTGATGGCCCGGCTCCAGAGCGCCTGGACCTCGGCATGCTCGGGGCTGCGGCCGAACTCGCCCTCGATCTCGGTCTTCAGCCAGAGCTTGTTGATGTCGCCGCCATACCAGGCCTCGCCTTCGACCAGGTAGCCGTCGCGGCCCTTCCCGATCCAAGCCTCGACCTGGTCCAGCATCACCTTCGAGGTGACGATCGAGCCATGCTCCCTGCGAAGCTCTTCCCGCGCCTCGGCCATCGCCTCGGGACCGAAGGCCGCGTCGGCGGCATGGGCGGGGCCCGAGAGCGCGCCGGGCGGCGGCGGAGCCACCGGCGGAGCAGGTACCTCCTCGCCCATTGCGTGACCCGCATGCAGGTCGGAGGCCGCGGGCACGGGCCCGGCAGGCAGCCTGCAATGACCCATGGCCGCATGCTCAGGCGAGCAAACCTGGGCTGGCGCCGGCGTGGAAGCGGGAGCGGGAGCCGGAGCCGCAGCGGGCAGCTTGCAGTGGCCCATCGCAGCATGCTCGGGCGAACATGTCTGCACTGGTGCCGCGCTCGGAGCCGGAGCCCTAACCGTCGCCGCATCCGGAACCGGAGTGGGCAACTTACAATGACCCATGGCGGCGTGCTCGGGCGTGCATGTCGCCACCGGTGCCGGCGCGGCAGGCGCCTGACTCGCCGCAGGCGACCCGTGCCCGGCATGCTGCGCCAAGGCCGGGCCCGCCAAACCCGTGGCGAGGAGAAAGGGGATCAGCCGTTTCATGCCGGGTCTCCGTCGAGGGGCCGCACCGTCACGACACGCATCATCCCGGCGTGCATGTGGAGAAGGAGGTGGCAGTGGAACGCCCAGTCGCCCGGCGCGTCCGCGGTCATATCGAAGCTCAGCTTCGCCCCGGGCAGAACCATCACCGTGTGCTTGATCGGCTTAGCCTCCTGCCCGTTCACGACCTCGAAGAAATGGCCGTGAATGTGCATCGGGTGGGTCATCATCGAGTGGTTGATCATGGTCACCCGCACCCTCTCATTGCGCTCGAAGCGGATCGGCTCGGGATTCTCGCTGAACTTCTCGCCGTCGATCGACCACATGAATCGCTCCATGTTGCCGGTAAGGTGGATCTCGACGGTCCTCGCGGGAACGCGGGTGTCCGTGCTCGGCGTCAGCGCCCGCAGATCGCGATAGGTCAGCACCTTATGGCCGACATTCTCGAGGCCCAGGCCCGGATCGCCCGTGCGGTCCACCGGCGCCATCGCGATCGAGTCGACGCCCACCCCCACCTTGACGTGCGACGGCACCTTCGACTTGTCGCGCATGTTCATGCCGCTCATGTCCATCGGGGCTGGCGAGGATGCGGCCCCGCTGGACGCCGCCGAGTGGCTGCTATGGTCCCTGCCGGCCATCGCTCCGGCCGCCGCGGCGGTGCCGGTTCCGCCTGCCCCATGGTCCATGCCCGGCATCGAGCCGTGGTCCATTCCGCCCATGCCCATGTCCTTCATGGTCAGGACCGGCCTCTGCCGGAGTGGGGGGATCGCCGGGCTCATGCCCATACGGGGCGCCAGCGTCGCCAGGCCCATGCCTGAGCGGTCCATCGCCTCGGCGACGAAAGTGTAGGCCTGGTCCCGAGGCTCGACGATCACGTCATAGGTCTCGGCATTGCCGATCTGGAGCTCGTGGACGTCGACCGGCACCACGTTCTGGCCGTCGGTGCTCACCACCTTCATGTCCAAGCCCGGGATCCGGATATTGAAGATCGTCATCGCCGCGGCGTTAATGATCCGCAGCCGCACCCGCTCGCCCGGCTGGAACAAGCCAGTCCAGTTGTCGGCAGGTCCATGGCCGTTGATCAGATAGGTATAGGCCGCGGCGGTCACGTCGAGGATGTCGGCCGGATCCATCCGCATCTTGGCAAACATCTTCCGATCGGCGGCCGGCATCTGCTGCTCGGGATCGCCGCTGAGGCGCCCAAGCAGGGTCATCTTCTGCCGGTTGAAATAGCCGCCTTCCTTCTTGAGCTTGGTGATGAGCTCGTGGGGGTGCCGGAAGGTCCAGTCGGAGAGGACGATCACATGCTCGCGGTCGTAGCCGACCGGGTCGGCGCCGGCCGGATCGATCACGATCGGTCCGTAATGGCCGAGCTGCTCCTGGAGCCCCGAATGGCTGTGATACCAGTAGGTGCCGGACTGCCTGATCGGGAACTCGTAGACGAAGGTCGACTTCGCCTTGATCCCGGGGAAGCTCACCCCCGGCACGCCGTCCATCTGGAACGGCAGGATGAAGCCGTGCCAGTGGATCGAGGTGTCCTCGTCCAGCCGGTTGTTCACCGCGATCCTGACGTTCTGCCCCTCGCGCAGCCGCAGCAGCGGGCCCGGCACGGTGCCGTTGATCGTCACCGCATGGACGCTTCGGCCGCGCACTTTGAACGGGCTCTTGCCGATCTCGAGCGCGATGTCCTCGCCCGAAAGGGTCGGCAGGGCTGGCGCGAGGCCGCTCGTCCCGCTCTGCGCCCAGGCGGGGAACAGGCCTTGCATGCCGAGACCAAGGGTACCGAGGGCTCCGGCGCGGAGCAGAGTCCGGCGGTCTACTGAAATCTGGTTCATGATCGTCCTCACAGGCGCACGCCTCCTCGGCGCGCGCACGGCGTCAGCCAGAGCCGGAGGCGGCGCGCAGGCGCCGCCTCCGCTCCTTAAGGCTTATTGATTGGGCTTCTGGGGCTGCTGATGCTGGCCCATGTCGTGACCGGCATGCTCGTCCTGACTGGCACCGGCTTTGCCGTGCTTGTCGCAGCAGTCCATCTTCATGCCCATCTTCTCGCAGCAGCACTCCATCTTCTTCTCCTGCGAAGGCGCGGGAGCAGGAGCTGCCTGAGCATGGGCAATGGCGGGGAGAGCGATCGCAAGCGCGAGCGCGGCAAACATCTTCTTCATGGTGTCACTCCTGGAAAATCGAGAAAGGGTCTCAGATCTTCAGGATGCCTCGTGGAGGGGGCGTCGCTGCCTCGGGAACAAGGCCGTGGGGCACCGACACCAAGGCCGGAATCCGCTGGGGACCGTGAATCAGAACCTGCGGCTCTAACTGCCCGCCGACGGCCGGGATCGCGGGAACGGCGGCACAGGCCTTGACGCAGTCGCTATCGCCGGACCCGCAAGGCTGATCCATCGGCTGGTCACCCATGTCCTCGCAAAGCTGCATCGCCGCCATCGAAGCATCGCCCGCCTTGTCGTGGCCAGGCATCTCGTGGCCCGCCATCCGATGGCCCTCGGCCGCCATCGCCGCATGATGCGCCGTTGCCGAAGCAGGCGTCGCAACGAACGCCGCGAGCGGTGACAAAGCCAGCGCCAGGATGGTCAGAAACCGGATGAGACGCGTCAGGGACACGCGGCGCAGATAGGCCGCAGGGCCGTTGGTTACAATGGCCCGAAACCGGATGTTCATGGCGCTTTCCCTTCGAGGCCGCCCAGGATCGGGCAGTCGGGACGGTCATCGCCGTGGCAATTGGCCGCGAGATGCTCGAGCGAGCGTCGCATAGCATCCAGCTCCTTCGCCTTGCGCTTCAGCTCGGCGGCACGGGCCAGCGCCAAGGCCTTCACATCAGCGCTGGCCCGACCCCGATCCTGCCAGAGCGCCAGCAGCTGGCCGATCTCCTCGATCGGGAACCCGAGGTCCCTCGCGCGCCGGATGAAGCGCAACGTGTGGACGTCGCGCTCGTCATAGTCACGGTAGCCCGAGTCCCGCCGCGCCGCCTTGCCGATCAGCCCGATCGACTCATAGTGGCGAATCATGCGCTGGCTGACGCCGGTCGCCGCCGAGGCTTGTCCGATCTTCATAGCCTCACCCCTCTCAGCCGAAGCGAGTTCCCGATCACGGCGACCGAGCTCAAGGCCATGGCCGCGCCGGCGATCATCGGGCTCAGCAGAAGGCCGAAGAGCGGGTAGAAGACACCCGCAGCGATCGGCACTCCGGCGCCGTTGAACACGAACGAGAAGAACAGGTTCTGGCGGATGTTGCGCATCACCGCCCGGCTGAGGCGCCGGGCGCGGACGATTCCGCCCAAGTCACCCTTCACGAGGGTCACCGCCGCGCTCTCCATGGCCACATCGGTGCCGGTCCCCATGGCGATGCCGACATCGGCGGCCGCGAGTGCCGGGGCGTCGTTGATACCGTCGCCGGCCATAGCGACGCGGCGGCCAGCCGCCCTCAGTCGCTCGACGACGGCTTGCTTCTGGTCGGGCAGCACGTCGGCGATGACCTCGTCGATCCCGCCCACCTCGCGCGCCACTGCCTCTGCGGTCCGCTGGTTGTCCCCAGTCAGCATCACCACCCGGACTCCATCTCGACGCAGCTCGGCGATCGCCGCCGCCGCACTCTCCTTCACCGGGTCAGCCACCGCGATAAGGCCGGCAAGCTTGCCGTCGACCGCGACGAACATGACGCCCTGACCTTCGGAACGGAGCTCGTCCGCCCGCGTCAGCAGCGGAGAGGGGTCGATACCGAGATCGGCGAGCATGACCTTGTTGCCGAGCGCGACCCGCCGCCCCTCGATCGAGCCGCTCACGCCTTTGCCGGTATGCGAAGCGAAGTCAGCTGTTCCAGCCGAAGCGAGGCCGCGCTCCTCGGCACCTTCGACAATGGCAGCCGCCAGAGGATGCTCGCTGGCGCGCTCCAGAGAAGCCGCAAGACGCAGCACTTCGGCCTCGTCGACGCCGCCCGCCGGAATGACAGCCGTCAGCTTGGGCTTGCCCAGCGTCAGGGTCCCGGTCTTGTCGACCACCAGCGTGTCGATCTTCTCCATCAGCTCAAGCGCCTGGGCGTTCTTGACCAGTACGCCCACCGTGGCGCCGCGGCCGGTCCCGACCATGATCGACATCGGAGTCGCGAGGCCAAGGGCACAAGGGCAGGCGATGATCAGCACCGCCACCGCGTTGACGAGGGCATAGCTCAGCGCCGGTTCCGGCCCGAACAGGGCCCAGACGCCGAAGGAGAGGACTGCAATCATGACAACGGCGGGTACGAACCAGGCGGAGACCTGGTCGGCGAGCTTCTGGATCGGCGCGCGCGAGCGCTGCGCCTCCGCCACCATTCGGACGATCTGTGAAAGCATCGTGTCCTGACCGACCCGCTCGGCGCGCATTAGCAGGCCGCCAGTGCCGTTGACGGTAGCGCCGGTGACCTTCTCGCCGGGCACCTTCTCAACGGGGACGGGCTCGCCGCTGATCATCGACTCGTCGACGGACGAGCGGCCCTCGACGACGACGCCATCGACGGGCACCTTCTCGCCGGGCCGAACCCGCAGCAGATCGCCGGCGTGGACATGGCGGAGGTCGATATCCTCCTCGAGTCCGTCCTCACGGATAATCCTGGCCGTCTTGGGCGCCAGCCCCAGCAGCGCCCGAATCGCCCTGCCGGTCGCTGAGCGAGCCCGGAGCTCAAGCACCTGCCCCAGCAGGACCAGCGTCGTAATGACCGCCGCCGCCTCGAAATAGATCGGGACCATCCCGCCCATCGTATGGAACGAGGGCGGAAACAGGTTCGGCGCCAAGGTCGCGACCAGGCTGTAGGAATAGGCGACGCCGACCCCGAGGCTGATCAGCGTGAACATGTTGAGGTTGCGGCTCTTCAGCGACGCCCAGCCGCGCGCGAAGAACGGCCAGCCTCCCCACAAAACGACCGGAGTCGCGAGAGCGAGCTGCAGCCACACCGAGGTTCGCATCGGCAGCCAGTGCCACCCCAACAGCTCCGAGCCCATCGCGAGGACGAACAGCGGCAGCGACAAGGCCGCACTGACCCAGAAGCGGCGGCTCATGTCGACCAGCTCAGGGTTCGGCCCCTCGTCGAGCGTCGGCATCTCCGGCTCAAGCGCCATTCCGCAGATCGGACAGCTTCCCGGTCCCACCTGGCGAATCTCCGGATGCATCGGACAGGTCCAGATCGCACCCTCCGGCGCCTCGACGGCTACCGCAGGGCCGGGATGCAGATATCGGTGCGGGTCGGCGGCGAACTTGCCGCGGCAACCGGCGCTGCAGAAATGATAGGTCGTGCCGCCCAACTCGTGATGATGCGGCGTCGTCTCCGGATCGACGGTCATTCCACAGACCGGATCCTTCACCGTCGGCGGTGCGTCCGGCGAATGGTCGTGATGACAATGCCCGGCATGATCATGAATGACGTCCACAGCACTGGTCCCTCGCAATGCGGAGTTGGCGCTTTCGGCGAAACTCCTCCATCCGATGCCCGGCTCACGCCTGCTCTTCAGGGCGATTCGGCATCCGTGGACCCTCACATGCTGTTTGACACCATGTCAGAGTCAAGCGGCCATCAAACGGGTCTCCTATATTCTCGCTGGGTTAGCCGCCGGGCAGTGACTCCACCCTCGAAAGCCCGTCGCGCGGCGAGCGAGCCTCATGTAGCTTTGGGCCATGAGCAAGATTCGTCGGTCCGAAGCTATCGACCTCCGCATGCGATGCTGGCGCGAGCAAAACGCCAATGCTTGTCTCCGTCCCGCAACCGTTGCCTTGGCGCCAACCAGCACTGAACGAAAAGGGGGCCGTAGTCTCCTGTGTCGAGACGCCCGGCCGTCTGGGCTTGCAAACGCTGCGCTCACTCGACAAGTGCAGGCCGACCGGATTGCGGAAGCTATGTCCAAGCTTCGGCTAAAGGCCCCGCGCCTGCGACGAGCAGGTTCTGACGTCCGGTTCCTGACCTTGCATCCACCGAGAGGTGTACACTCTCCACGGAGGCGCATCAGCCACCTCGATCGATCCGTGACGCGCCGTACTGAGCGAGGAGATCCTCGTATTCGGCCTCACGAGCCTGGCGCCACTTGTCCAGCTCGGCCGCAACTTTTTCGTGGGCCATCTGCCGCTCAAGAATATCACGCTCCGATGGTGCAAAGCCGGGAAAAGATATCGTTTTACCCTCAAAACGGATGGCGTTGGGAGGCGCCGTAATTACCATGGCTATAGCTTGATCAACTTCGCGCGCTCGGGCGAGAGCCGCCAGCCTTTCCTGCGTGCTCCGATCATGTGCCGGGGAAAATAGAACCGCCTGCATCTCGGGCACCAAGTGGGGTATCTCGTAGCGCTGGGTGACTGGATTGAAGGCGATTGTATAATCCCATTCATCGATATCGGCGATCATTGACTCCCACTCCTGCCTCGACGCGGTCGTCTGTGAGGCGCCCGCATCCTGAGGGGCTCGCTTCGGAGGCTCAGCGGATTTCAGGGGAGGAAGGATTTGCGATCCCAACGGGACCTGCGCCTTCCGGTCCTTTATTTCAGTTTCACTTTCGGCCGCAGGCGGGCTGGTCACCTTGGCCGCCGCCGGCCCGGTGGGAGGCGCGGCCTCTGCCGACTTCGGCAATCCTCTTTGAGTCGAGGCGCGTTCGATCAGCCCATTCTCGAGTACTGCCGGTTCTCGCTCATTGCCCTTCGGAGAAAGCTGTTGAGCGGCCGGGGGCGTCGGGATCGCTTTCTCGGTGACGACCACCGGCGAAACTGGAATTTCCGGCGGCGGCGGCGCAACGGGCGTGGCGGCCTTGGCTGCCAGAGCCGCCGCGGCCGCCTGTTCGAGGCTATTCTTTCTGTCCTTTGCTGCCTGGCAAACCTCGGACCACCACCGCCTCGGCTTCAGCATCGGGCGAAGGTCAACCGGTACGCTCTGCTCCTCCACCCAGCCGTTTTTGTCGAGGCCAATATGGGAGGAGGCGCGAAGGGCATCGAGAATTCTCGCGAGCTCCGTCTGCTGGAGCCCGTGGAGCCTGCCCATCTCGCGCATAAGGAATGCTCGCTCCTCGGGATCCACCATTAGCTGCTCGCCACCCGGACAAAGCTTGAGGTCAGGCGAGAGGAACGCGTATCTCCCGGGCGATCCAAGGATCATCCAGCGTTCGCGTTCAGCCCGATCCAGCATGGCGACCGCTGCGGCGCGCCGCTTGGATCTATGTTCGGCATCGGCCCGGGCCCGTGCCGCATCCTCTCGGGCGTTGGCCTCCGCCATGATCCGCGCCAGCCTCGCTTCTGACGCTTTCGCCTCCTCGGCCCTTTTGGCGGCCTCGTCCGACGCTTGCTTCGCGTCTCGGGCTTTGGCCTGGTCCGACGCTCGCCTCACTTCTGCTGCGTGTCGGGCTTTAGCCTCCGCCGCAATTCGCGCCAGCTTCGCCTCTGACGCTCTCGCCTCCTCCGCCCTCTTGGTGGCCTCGGCCGATACCCGCGTCGCTTCCGCTTCGCGCTCGGCCTTCGCCTTGGCGGCACGCTTCAGGTCCGCATCTCTTTCTTCCGCGCTGAGCCGGCGGCGCATGTCGTCGTAGACGCGCATTGCCGCGGGGTCTTCACTCGCCCTCTCCACAAGCCACTCCGACCATGTGGACTTGCGCGGCGGGTAGGGGGCCAGCGCCGCAAACTTCTCAAGGTATTCGGCATCGCTGCGACGGTCCAGAGCCTCGCGCATGACCCCGCACATCCTGCGGACATCGTTTTTCCGAAGCCCAGTAGCCAGAAGGGCAGGGCGAGCTGCCTTGACCGTCCCGCGGATATCCTTGCGGCGCTTCTGATGCTGGGCATTCATCTTCGTCCGATCGGTGCGCCGCCTGCGATGGTCGAGCGCATAGGCGTCATATTTCGAGCGCAACCGGTCCCGCTCCGGTGAGGTCTTTGCAGAGGTCGCCTTTGTCGCCTTGTAAGGAGCAGCCGAAACCGTGGTTTTTGCCCTTTCGCTGAGCCAGTCTCCGAAGGACACGGCCCCGCGCTTGTTCAGGGCGCCTAATCCATAATTTTTTCCCAGGTCCGATCCGTTGCAGCAATGGCTGGGGTCGGCCTGCGCGTAGATCTGGATACCCTCACGGCGCTTGTTGGCTCCCTCGTAGGACCGCATGGCCAAGCCGTAGACCTCGAGGGCCTCCGCCCGCTCTTCCCAATCCGGCAGATTGAGCGCAGCCTTGATCTCGATTCCGAACTGGAGCGCCAACGGAATCAGCCCCTGCTCACTCTCGCGCTGGAGCTGCCAGCCTGGAATCTTGATGCGCTCGAGCGCCTCCTCGAGGTCGCCGGTCGTAACGCCGGTCCTGAGCTGGCGCAGACCGAACTCGAGCTCGACCTGCCGCGCAATCTTGCTCAGGCGCCAGCAGGCGTGCGAATCCCAGGATCGACTGACGACGTCGCCCTTCGGCAATTTGGCCGCCTCGGCGAGGGTTACGTCCTGCTTGAGCAGTTGGGAATACAACCGCCGCGGCGGCGCCTTTCCATGTTCATCCTGCTCGACCGTGACGACATGAAAATGGCCGTCGTCGTCGTGGATCACCGAGACGTAGGGACGACGTTGCAATCCAAGAGTTCGAAGGCAGCGCTCGATGGTCTCGTTATATTGAGCGTCGGTCAGGCCCTTCTCGGCCCTTCCCAGGATGTGGACGACCCGCTTCGTCCGCGTCGGCGCGAGGGACGCCTGCTGCACCAGCTGCGCGGTCGCGGTCTTGAGGTTCAGGAGACCTTCGAGGCGAAGAATCCGGGCTTCGTCCTTACCGGCATATTCTCCGGTGCGAGTGATGTAGCTGATCGCCCCGCGAAAATAGTCGCCTCGGACGACCTTCAGTATCACCTTTGCGTCCGCTCGGAAAGCTGGTCGTGCCGATCCGCTACGAGATCGACCGCCGCCAGGATCCTCGCGATCGCCTCGTCGATCATCCGGGGCATCTCGCTGCGGATACGTTGCAGGTCGGCCGCCGGCAGGTCGCCGTCGGCGAAACGCGTGAGCACGCCGACGAGCTTCTGAAGGTTGACGCCGGCCTTGCCGAGATCGGCCAGCACGGCTTGGCCGCCGGGCATGGGCACGCGCTGGTGGATAGCGCGCTCCCGCTCGGGGCGGGGCGCGGCTCCGATCTGCTGTCGGAGCCAATCTCCTCGGGCATGCTGGCCTTCGAGGCCAGCGGCGCGGGCGCAGGCGTCGAGCATCGCGACTTCGACCACGTCCAAGCGAATTCGGATGTCGGGGTGCCGCTGCCGATTGTCGCTGCCCGAGCGAGACTTTTGGATCATGTGTGATGATCCGAAAGGGAGGGGATGGGGCCGGGGAAGGGTGCGCCCTTCCCCGCAAGTAATGGCATTCCATAAGGCTGGCGACAGAGGGCGTTCTTACCGCCCGACAGAGCCCGCCTGAACCGTCGCTTGCGCGGTGGATACGCCATTACTTGCTCCGCCCAGACTAAACTGCTTTCTTGACCCTGTCTTGCCTTACGCCAAAGGGTGCGGCAAGCACCCTCTCCAACTATATTTTATGGCCGGCGCCGCCCGGGTTGCGTGTAGGGCGAATGGCGGAGGAGCCGAGTGTGACGAAGCCGAAAAAGCCGCCTTCCAAATCCAAGCGGCGGCCGACCCGCGCCCGTCGCCGCGTGATCGTCGATGCCGACCTCGAAGCCGAAGCGACCGCTTCCGCGCTGGCCTATGCCCGGGAGAAAACGGAAAGGCTCGACAAGGCGAACTGGGGACGCCCATGGAGCGATATTGTCGAGAATATGCACCTCGATATGCAGATCGCCTCCCCCGACTTGCCCCACAGTCTGATCGTCGAAGGAATTCACGTAGCGCTCCAAGCGCTGGAGGAGGCGGGCCGGCTCGAAGGCAAGGCACCCTCCCTTCGATCGATACAAAAATATCTGAGCCAGAAGCCGGGGCGGGAGTTGCCGGTCATTTATTTCGGCGAAGAGGATGAGGAAGCCGAGGGCTAAGGCCGGCTGAACTCCAGCCAATTGTCCCAGATCAGCTGTTGCGCCTCGTCACGCATCAGCAGCTCGTCATACGCCCCGAAGCCTCCTGAAAAAGCCGTGATCTCCCGAATCGGAACGAGCAAATGGCAATGCGGAAGGTTCCGGCTGCCGACCAGATGAGGAGCATGCTGCATGATTATGACCGCGACTTGCCGCGGCAGCAGCCGTTCCGCGGCGAACCTCCTTACCTCCTCGAACATGGAATGGAGTCGCGGTGCGCGTTCGAAACGGAAAGTGGCGTAGGCCAGGATCCCGTTCTTCCACTTCAGCGCGCTCGAGTCGAAAGCGGCGAGCAGCCGCTGCGGATCCAGCCATTCGTCCGGTGCCGGCGTCGGGAGCAGCACGTCGAAACGGCAGGTAGGACTGAATTTCTGGCCAGGCGCGGGCGCATTGACGGGGTGCAGTTTCAGCCGGCCAAATTCTTCGGCCGTATTCTGCCGACCGTTGAACTGGGGCCGCAGGACACCGAAACTGAAGCTCGAGGAGCCGTTGGAAAAATTCCCCAGCGGGTTCAGGAAAAGGTGAGGGGAAAGGCCCGGACGGGCCGTCTTCGCTTTAGCGGCGGGGCTCGGCCGCTTGGTCGCCGGTTGCGCCGGACGAGCTTTTGCGCGGGGCTTGGCCATCACAATCCTCCCCAGATCTGGTTGCGGAAGAAGGCGGCGGCCTTGGAAATACCAGTCTCGACGTCCCAAGCCTCCTCGCCGGCGGCGCCGCGATGCGGCACCAAGCCCTCGGATCCAAGGACCAGTGCGGGGCTGGAGGCATCCTGAGGGACCAGCGCAAGCTGTGGATCGCCATCGCGCGCGCAAGGCAACAGGCCGCTCCGGACGATCACCTCCCCGTCCAAACGGACAATTGCATCCAGGGTTACGAAGCTGACCGGGGGCTCGAGGTCGGTGCTCAGGCGAACGATCAGCGCACTCTCGTTCTTCCGCCGCGTTACGAGTTCGACAGCCTCGGCCAGTAATAGCGGCCTCTCACAACTCGTCGGCAGCAGGAATATTCTCCAACCGGGGTGATAGATGCAGGTCGGAAAGACGACGCCGCCGCTCATCGAGCAGCAGTCGGGCCGGCCTCCGGCCAGCTCGATCGTGAGAGCCGCCGCTTTGAAGGCACGGCGACTGGCAAGCCCCAGTTGGGGGGGCTTCGCAAGCATTCTGAGCATATTGGTAATCCTTGGTGGAGCGTGTCGCTCGCTTTCGGAGGGCGCTCGTCGCCCTTTTTCTCCTTCGGCGAAGCCACCTTCCAATTTTGAATTGTTCTCGCGGTGAGCGCGCGTGATCCGTCGCGGCCCGCCCTACGTCGTGGAGTCGGCCCAAAGGACGGCGGCGAGGAGCTCGTCCGCCTTCGACATGAAACTGAACCGGTCTTCTTCCTCGACCCATGGGTCGCTGAGCGTCGGCACCGGCCCGTCGTTCGTGAGCCGAAGGTGGACATCCCCAGGATGGCGACCGCACAGCCAGAATCTGCGCCCATCGCTGGTCACGGGCGAGAGCCCCTCCAGGATGGCGACGCCTTGGTCGACCATGATGACGTCCAGCAGGATCTCCGCGAACCCCGGGGCGGGGTCTCTCAACCTGATCAGCATGAAAGTGTTCTGGCGTCGCCGCGCGAATGCGATGGCGGCTCGCGAGTGCGTGGGCGCCGGTGCCCGGGTGACGCCGAGATCGATGCCAAGCCCAGACAGGTGCTTTACCGTTGTGATGGGCAAGCCAATCGACGTTACATCCTGAGTTCCGCTACGGCCCATCATCGCGGCGACGAAAAGGAGGGCTCGATGAGCGCGGTGATGCTCTCGATGAGCGCGGCGATGCTCATCGAGCGAAATGAGGTTCGGGGGAGGAGGATTCATGGGGTGACTTCCGGTTTGAGTGACCGCCCCAGACCAATTTTCATTCATCGGCCTGCAGCGCAGAAGCCGCCTTCACTCTTCACCATTCAGGCACGCGGCCGCGGCCTGCCGTCCGGGGAAAGGCACTCAGATGCCTTGTTCTTGGCCGGAAAACGGGGACTTGCTATTTAGGCTCGTGCCCCAGAACGACGGCACTGATCAGCCGACGCATCTCAGGAAAAACCGAACTGGTTCGGCCGACGATTAAACAATCTCCGCGTTGGATCAGCCAGATGCGGTCATGTTCGTCGATCTCGAACTCGCATTCGACGTCGGTTCGCAGTATTTCGGCGGTCGGTGCGGGAGCCGGACCTTGGTCGATGGCATCGGCCGCCATCGAGGCATAGGCAGCGGCTTGGAATAGCCTCGCGTCATCCAATTCGGCTGCCAGGCGATTGGCCGCGTTGCGGAGGTGCTCTACCGGCAGAGGGTAGATTGGAGCGGGCGTCTCAGTCATGGCCGCTCAATCGCGAGCATTGGCCAGCTTGAAATTCTTAGACTCGGGTAGTGATGCGCTCGCATCCGATCCTCCACGGTCGGAAGACGGCTCGCCCCTCGGGCCGGTCTCCGGATTGCGAGGCGCTGCCGGCCGGCTGGAACCGGACGTTGATAACCTGCGAGTAACAGGCGCGGACACCTTTGGTCGTGCGGCCGAAGCCGCAGCGACTTGGACATAGCGCCGCCATCCGGTCGACCAGCGGTCGAATACCGGTTCTACTCGCGAGGTTATCAAGCCTCGACCCACCAAAAGCGGTGGGTGACATGATCTAGTCATGAGTATCCGGCGAAATCAAGCGCCAATTCATCGATTATAGAGAATCTATGGGATGAGGCACGAAAGGTCCACCGGTTCCGCACGGGGGAATCATTCCGACGTTGAAACGCCGCTTGGCCGGCAAGAAGCTGGTGAGGCTGTGCTTTGCCTGCGCAGGCAGATAGGATGGGTCATGCGCACCGACCTTGATCACCTTCCGGCCGCCAAGCAGCGCGAGCTGGAGCGCGTGGTCCAGATTCTGTTCGAGGAGTTCGGAGACGCGACCGTCCTCGCTACCTCTGCCTGGAAGAAGCAGGCGCGCATCCTCAAAGTCATCCTCTACGGCAGCTACGCCCGCGGCGGCTGGGTCGACGAGCCGCACACCGCCAAGGGCTACCAGTCGGATTTCGACCTCCTCATCATCGTCAATCATCAGAAGCTTACCGACCGAGTGGAATTCTGGTCCAGCGCCGAGGACCGGCTCAATCGCGAGCTGGCGATTACCAAGACGTTGAAAACGCCTGTTAATTTCATTGTACACAGTCTCCACGAGGTGAACGATGGCCTGAGCCAGGGCCGCTATTTCTTCATGGACATCGCGGGCGAGGGAATAGCGCTCTATCAAAGCGATGAGACTGATCTCGCCGAACCGAAACCTCGGACTCCGAGCGAGGCCTTGGCGCTGGCGAAGGAATATTTCGACGAATGGCTACCCAGCGGCCGGCAATTCTTCCGTCATTACCAAATCGCCGCCGCCGACGGCGCGGACAAGATCGCGGCTTTTCAGCTCCACCAGGCAGCGGAACGCTACTATCATTGCGTCCTGCTAGTCTGCACCTTCTACACGCCCCACGTCCACAATCTCGGCTTCCTGCGCACCCAGGCAGAGCGGATCGACATGCGCCTTTTCGACGTCTGGCCGCGCCAGGCGCGGCGCGAGCGGGCCATGTTCCAGAAGCTCAAGGAAGCGTACGTCAAAGCCCGCTATTCAAAAAATTTCCGTATCAACGAAGACGAGTTGACCTGGCTGGGCGGCCGGGTCGAGGAACTCGGCCGCGTTGTCGAGGCGGTCTGCTCGGCGAGGCTCCAAGAGTTGGAGCGAAGCGCCACCGAGTGAACGCAAGGGCGCCGGTGCCGGACACGAGTCGGACCGGCGGCTTTTGGCAACTTCAACGGACGGTTTCAGGCGTCGCGGAAAGGTGCCAATGGCGATCTCATCATGTGGCGCGTCAATGGCCGCTCCGCTTTGCAGCGGTCTGCAAGCCGCTCAATCGTCGCTCTTGCACTTCGTACATTGGATCGTGTCTTCGCCGTCCGGACTCGACGTGCACTTATGACAAGTTGGACTATCGGATGAACATTTGTGGCATGTGCTGGTATCTTCGTCGTGACATTTTCCAACCTGGTTGGACGTAGCGGTCCGGGCAACCGCATAGTCCTCCCCGAACAGGGAAGCGTAGATCGCTTTGGTCCGGTCGAACGAACTTTCCAGCGCACGAGCGTCGTCGTCACCTCGCATGCCGAAATAGGGAAAGTGGTGAATAAATTCCCCGAAGACGCGATCGCAATCGTCCGCGTAGCCCCGCGTGTCTAAAATGTGCTGATGCCAAAAGAGGTCGATGTCGCGCGTTGGGACCACCGATCCCCTCCGACTGAGATAGAGCATGCACAGGTATCGCCGGTAGCGTTGCTCCACCCACTCCGTATGCTCTTGGCTCCACCCCTGGCCTTCCTCAGGGTCCATGAGCTTCTTCTTGACCATGGTGAGGTCAATCGAAGCGATTGCCTCCATGGCAAACTCGATGTGCTCTGTTTTTGAAGAGGGGGCAAATGGACGCATTTGCTCGCGGGTCAAGACAGTCGCCATTTCAGCCTCCTTTGCGACAAACCAATCATGGTTCGAGCCCAATCTTCTCAGATATAGACCGCGACTCCATTCTAGCACCTGCGCGGCCGTTTAGAAAGAGCCCGCCCCCGTGATAGTCTGGTTTCCACCCTAACGTGCCGCTATCTTGGTTGGGCGCGGTAACGACCCTTCTAAGCTAGGTGTCGCAGGTTCGATACCTGCTGAGCGCGCCAGTTTTCCATTGTTCTTTGTTACCTTTTTGGGATCAGGTAACGCATAGATAACAGGCGAGGGCGGACACGATGATGTCTTATGGCATTCGGAGAGGCTCCGTCCCTACCCTCGGATGCGCAACGCTGGCCCAGGGCGTTTCAGGCACGTGCTCCGGTACGCCCTTGGCACGCATAAAATCCATGATAACTAAGCGACTTCCGCGGCGGAGGCTGCCGCGTCGGGAATTCCTTCATGAGCGTTACGATACGTCAGATCCACATTGAAAACTTTCGCTCCATTCAACGCCTGACCATCCCCGCGGAAAAGCTCTCCGTCTTCGTGGGAAAGAACGATTGCGGGAAGTCCAATATACTCCGGGCGCTGAACCTGTTCTTCAATGAAGTGACCAACCCGAACAAACCTTTCAATTTCGAAGACGACTATAACCTGTTCGTCCCTGATCGTGCAAAGACAGCGAAGGAGGTTATCGTCCGCCTTGAGTTGGATATTCCCGTCTCATACCATTCGACCAACGGGGAGATCATCGTCTGGGAGAAGCGCTGGCGGAGCGGTGGGCTGCATCTCAACCATTACTGGGGATATCGTCTGTCTACGAACCGCCGAGGGCGGCAGGTTCGTACCCAAGTCGATATACCGGAGAGGTCCAACGCTCACGGCCTGCTCAGGCAGATTGAGTTCGAGTATGTGCCGGCAATCAAGGATTCGAGCTACTTCGACAACCTTCGTGGACGAATCTACAGCATCATCGCGGAGGTGGCGACGCGAACCTTCCGGACCTCCAGCACCGCTTTCGAGGACTCGATTGGGGAACATCTAGCAGATCTGACGACTGGTATTGGCAACAGCCTAGGTTTCGAAACGCGTCTCGCGCTGCCGCGAGACCTCAGTCACATCTTTCAACGACTCGATTTTCTCAGCGGCGCAAAAGGCATTTCACTCGACCACCGCGGTGATGGGATCAAGACACGGCACATCCCATTGATCCTCAGGTTCATGGCCGAGAAGAAACAGTCGCTCCAGGTCCGCGGAGCCGCGCCATACAGCTATATCTGGGCATATGAGGAGCCCGAGAATAATCTCGAGTTTACCAGCGCTGTGGAGCTCGCCGTGCAACTCGCCGATTTCGCGGCAGGCGGGGTCGCCCAGATTCTGCTCACCACGCACTCGCCCGTTTTCTACGACCTCGGCGACACCTGCCCCGAAGGCGTCGTGTGCGCGCACGTGTATCGAGACACGGATGAGGAAGGGACGCAGGTAAGCGAGAACGGCTGCGAGGTAGACGAGAAGATGGGGACCATGGCACTTCTCGCGCCTCGTGTTAAGCAACTTGTCCATGACGTACGCGAGCAGGTCGAGGCGAAGCTTAGTGCGGAAGTTCTTGCTCGGCAGAACCGCCCCAAGGTTTTCGTGGAAGGGGAAAGCGACAGGATCGTGCTGCGGCGCTGCGCCGCCGTCTTCCACCCTGAGCAAGTGGATTTGGTAGATTTCGAGACGAAGCGCGAGGGTGCCGGGCACAGCTACGTCATCGATATGCTCAACGGCTGGCGTTGCCAGCACAAGCATCACCAGAATGGCCCGCTTGCGGCCGGCATCCTCGATGTGGATGCGGCCAAGATGAAGAATGACTGGAACGCGGGCACGGGGAACGTCGCATCAGCGAAATGTTTTTGTTATCCTAAGCCGCAACATGCCATCGCTGCGCTTCAGGCTGGGTTCCGCCTGCCGGTGACATTGGAAGTGCTCTACAGCCCGGATGTCTGGCAATGGGCCGAGGCGCGCGACATGCTTGAGGATCGCGTGCTGGCAGAGATATATCCCGCCGGAATGATTGAGGAAATCCTGAAAGGCGGCGCGGCGAACATCGACGTCGACGAGACCTACAAGATGTACGTTACGAGGCAGTTCCGGACCGGCACAAAGGTCGATGTGGCAAATCACGTTGCTAGGCTATCCGAAGCTCGCATCCGTGCGGAGTTCGAGCGGCTAGGATCGCTGCTGGGTGAGGTTTTCGACTACCTCGGTTTGGCGGAATTGCAGGCCGCCGCCTGAGACGAGGCGAGGGCGGTGTGCGATGCGATAAGCATTTCCGGTCGCAACTGGCCTTAGTCGACTTGATGTACGTGTGCACCGCAAACCGTTGATGTTGGCGGCGCGAGAGGGGGCCATATTCCCTGTAATGAGACGCTTATTCAGCGGGATTAATCGAATCACCTAAGGAACGCGCGCCTCCAGCAACATTTACATTCGCAGAGGCTTCGGTCATTTTCCGATCTAACAAGAATGAGAGTGGGAATGGTTGGATTCGAGAGCTTGGCAAGATGGGCTGGCCTCAGCAGCGCACTTCCGCCCGTCGCGGCTACGTTTTCGTTGAGGGCAATCGAGGATCCCGAAGTCGGAGAGGCGCCAGTAGACGCCGGGCCGGAGCTGCAATCGATCGCGGCCTTTGCATGTATAATTGAATATGACGGGGAGCAGCGGCTGATCACCTGCCGTCGCTTCGACCTGGTCGGCGACCTCGGCTATGTGGGCGCGATCTGTCATGCCGCCCGTGGCTACAGACAATTTCGCTGTGACCGAATTCAGAGTGTCTTCGACGCAGCGTCAGGCGAGGTATTGGGCGATGGCGGCTTTTTCCATCGTTTCCAGGCACAGTCCCGCCGTGAGCGCGCGCCGACGTGGGGGCTGACGCCAAGCCAGAAGGCGACGCTCATTGCCGGGCTCAATGTCCTGGCGTTCATGGCTCGGTGCGACGGTCGCTGGCATCCGCTGGAAACGCCCGTCATCAAGAAATTCGTCTGTTCAATGTGGTTGCGCAACGAACGGCCCGGAGATCCGCTGCTGGACGAGATCGTAGTGCATTCGCAGCGGTTGGCGCCGGACTCTGAAACGTTCTTCTCTGCCCTCCAGCATTACGCCCATAATTCCACTTCAGCGAAGGTCCTCCAGCGATCCATAGGAGACCTTATCGCGGCCGATGGCGTGATCTGCTCGGCAGAAATGAGATGGGGCTCGGAAATCGAAGCCTTCTTCCGAGAGAATGCTGGACCCTGAACAGGACGGCTAGCCGAAGTGCTCCCGCTCATATGCGGCGGCCTGGCTTGGCGACAGCTCCTGGGACGAGTTGCCCGATCTGACGAAGAGGCGCTCGTTGACCACGCCGCCCCGATCGGCCAGCTTTACCCAGACGGGCATGCGCGAGCGCTGGATATCGACCCGGCAGATCATCGCCTCCCCGAGCCGCGGGAAGGACACCGCTATCTTCGCCGCTTTGAATGCCTGGCCGAAATGATTCGCGAGCAGGTTCGTCAGATGGAGCTCGAACTTGTCGACGCTCCCTCCGAAGGTGGCGAGATCGGGCGCTACGCCCGGCACAGACCCGTCGTCGGCCACACCGATCAGAAGCGTACCCCCTTGGCGGTTTGCGAACGCGGCAAGGGTCTTGATGACGATGTCCTCAAGCTTTGTGTTGAGGGCGCCTTGATACACGTCCCAGCGGAGCGACTGCTTGAACTCGATGCACTCACCTTCGCCTCGGGCAATCAACGCCTCCACCGGCGACGGCTCCGGACACCGACTTGATCGCGCTGGTGCATTCGGTCCGATCCCAATCAGGGCGTCCTGCTGCGCCAAGACACCATCGGAGAGGGCGGCCTTCAGCTCGTCCAAGATGATCTCGCGGAGTAGGCCGCTGGTCGACTTGAAGCCGAACGCTCGCGACGCGGCCACTACCGCCTGCTCCTCGGTGGCGCCGAAATTCTGACTCACCAGATCCACCAGCGCCATCCTGATTTCGGTCGGCGGAATCATCTCGGGCTTGCGAAGCGATGGAGACTTTGCGCAGCTTCGATCCCTCACAACGGGCTCCGAGCCTGGCCGCCAATAGAAATCATTCTCCCCCACCAGGCGCTTCTGGCGAACCGCGACCTCTACCGCTCGTTCCACTGCGTCCTGGATTCGCCCACCGGCGCGCTTGAGATCCCAAGCGCAACGGATGCGGTTGATGATCTCATCGATATGGACCGGCCCTTCCACGCCGACGACTTCTTCCGCCATCGCCGTGAGCAATCCGGTCGGTGTCTCGTGCAGCTCGCAAAAGATATGGCCTGGTCGCTTCGGCTCAGCCTCCACATAGGGGACTGAAGTTTCCGGCGCAGCCGCAGTGGTGCCGATCCCGATCTCGGTGACGTCGCCGCGATCCACGGTCACGATCTCGAGAGACATGCGCGGCGCCTGCTTGTTCCGCTCTCGACGGGCCCCCAGCTCGGTCTTCGCTGCTTCGATGGCAGCGACCACCCGCTCGAGCTGTTCTTGCGGCCGGCGAAACCAATCGGTGCTCCAGACCCGCTGGATGATCCAGCCATGGTCTTCCAGCACCGCTTGGCGGAGGCGGTCCCGATCTCGCGCCGACCGGGCTTCGTGGTAGGCGGCTCCGTCGCACTCGATGCCGAGCAGGTATCGGTCCGCGTGCTCGGGGTCCGCCACCGCGAGGTCGATGAAGAAGCCGGCAATGCCGACCTGGGGATGAACCTGATAGCCTCGCGCCTGCAGCGCCTCGGCGACCTGCTCCTCGAAGACGCTGTCGTGATCGCGGGCCGTCGCCTCGGCCATGGCCATGCGGCCGGTGCGAGCGAAGTGCATGAAGAGCTTGAAGGCGAAGACGCCCTTGCGGGTGCTGGCGAAGTCAGGGTCGATGTCCTCATCGGTCATCGAGGCGAAGACCTCGCACCGCCTTTTGGCCCGGCTGATGAGCACGTTCAGCCGACGCTCGCCGCCCTCCTGGCCCAAGGGTCCGAAACGCATCGGCGGCTTCAAGCCTGGGGCGGTAGGACCATAGCCGACGGAGATGAGGATGACGTCTCGTTCGTCGCCCTGGACGTTCTCGAGGTTCTTGATGAAGAAGGGCTCGGCCGGGTGGCGCTGGAAGAATGCCTCATGTTCGGGGGGCAGGCCGCGGCGCAGGATCTCAAGCTGATCCACGATGGCGCGCCGCTGAGCCGCCGAGAAGGCAGCGACGCCGAGGGAGAGTTCCGGGTTCGCCACGGCGTGGGCGACGATCGCCCGAGCCACCGTCTTTGCCTCCACCGGGTTGGTCCGAGTGGTGCCGCTCTCGAAAATCCCATCCGGGATGTGGTGGAAGCGCAGCCCCACGCCCGCCTCCTGCAGATAGGGGCTGGGCACGATGAAGAGCTTGTTTTCGTAAAACTGTCGGTTCGACACCGCGATCAACGACTGGTGGCGGCTGCGGTAGTGCCAGCGAAGCATCCGCATCGGTAGGCCGCGCGCAGTGAACAGCCCCAGGATGCTTTCGATGTCTCCAACCCGCGCTGCCCCTTCATCCTCCTCTATATCGTCGGAGGCACCGACCATCTTGGAGAAGAAGGCGGTCGGTGGCAGCTGTTGCGGGTCCCCGACGACAACGACCTGCCGGCACCGCGCTATCGCGCCGAGAGCGTCGACGGGCTGGATCTGGCTGGCCTCGTCCATGACGAGGAGATCGAAGGTCATCCCTCCCGGCTGGAGAAATTGGGCCACTGACAACGGGCTCATCATCAGTACGGGCTTCAGGCATTGGATCGCTGGCCCCGCCTTCTGCATCAGCTGACGAATGGGCATATGCCCGCGCTTACGGGCGATTTCGCTCTTCAGGACGCCCAAGGGGCCAAGTGCGCCCCCGCCCGATGGAGGGATGCGGCGGTGATGCGCTTTAGCCACTTCCAGTGCCGAATGTTTGATGCGCTGGAGGTCGAGGTCCGCAAACGAGCGGACGATCCTGTCGTGCAGGTCACCATCGAACTGGGCGAGTTCCGGCACCGCCCGGACCTGATCGCGGAAAACGCTCTCGAAAAAGCTGATCTCGAAGAAAGGCCGTGCGACATCCGGGCCGACCCGCCCGTCATGGAGGCGGGCGACCAAGTCCGCCATCCCCGCACGGCGGGCCGCGTCGGCTCGCAAGGAGTAGGCGACCCATTTCGAGAGATGTTCCGACCCTGAAATCCATTCTTGCAGACCGCGTTTCAGTTCTTCGATGGGGAAAGTTGCCCCGGAGCCTCTGGCGATGGCAGCTTCGTCCCCCGTGTCGAGGTCGGCCAACAATGCATCCAAGACGCTGACGAATTCGCTCCGTAGCTCGAGGATCCGCTCAGTTCGAAGCGCTAGAGCCCGGCGGTCCGGAACGCGCGCGGCGAGCCCATGGATATCAAGATTGGCGATGATCCAGTCAGCCGCTTCGCCCAAGCTCGTCCAGTTGCTGGAGGCTCCGCCCCAGAGAGGTCCGAAAGCCTGACGGCCTAGATCTTCGCTACTGGCGATCCGCGCAACCGCTGCCTGCCCCTCCGCCACTTGGCGCAGTCGCTGCCGACGACGATCGAGCTCCGACTCAACCACGATCGCAATGGCCACATACCGATCATGAGCGTCTCTCACCGGAGCCAGTCGTGCAGCGACTTCGGCGAGAGCCGCAACCTCCACGCGATGGGCTAAATCGAAAACGAGGCTTCTCAAGCCGCCGAGCTCGCGCCAGGTGGCCTCAAGATGGGGTGCCGCGCCGTAGGCCGATTCTCGCAGGCGCTCGGCAAGGGCTCCTATTCGCCGGCGATCGGGACGGCGACTGGCGACGATCCTCGGCTCCGCGCCAAGCCCTCGCAGGCTGCGCATCCATTCGACCAAAGCCAGCAGGGGAGGGGATGCGGAGCGTTCACTGCGCCAGTCGGCGCCGAAGGCGCTGGTGCCGAACTGATCCTCCTGGCGGATCTCCGCGAGGGCGGCCTGGCCACGGCCTAGCGCGTCGAGGAGAGCGAGCTGCTCGTCCAGGGGCGCTTTCGGTGTCGTCAGATACGAGCGGACCAGCCGGTTCGCAGACCGCCATTCGCCGCTAAAGAACCGGAAGAAGCTGGTCCCCTGCGCTGCCAGTGTCTGCCGGGCCGCAGACAGGTTTGCCGACCAGGCTGCCTCCGTCAAACCTGATCCGACTTCTTCTCGGGCGCGCTCAAGCGCCGCGACCGACGTCGCGAGGTCGCCGGCGCGCTCCACGCCGGAATCCCAGAGTTCGGCAGCGAGTGCTTCGGGATCCGCCTCCGGCGCCGCGGCGACCCGCTCGCCGATCCGGGCGAGCTCCATGATGCCTTCGAGCGTCGCGGGGCTTTCCGCCCGCCCGAGCGCGGTGGATAGTTCCGCCGCTGCCTCCAGCAGCGGCGGGATGCTTTTGACGGCGGTGTCGATGGTCCCGAACCACTCCAGCGAAAGGTTCGCTGGCAACGGGTCCAGAGCCGCGGTCGCCGTTTCGATGTCGGTTTGCCAAGAGGCCGCCGACAAGATTTCAGAAAGCTCGGCGCACAGCTCGGCGTAGCGGCGTCCATCGCTAAGCAGGGCGAGAATGCCAGCTCCGGACTGGCCCCAAATACCAGCGCCCAGTGCTGCGGAATCCAGGTCCGGAGCCGCTGCAATCCGATCAGATAGCGCCTTAAGGGCATCGACCCCGCCCAGCGCCTCGGGAGGGTCGATCTCCAGAATGGAGGCCACTTCGGTGGCTTCCGCGCCAAGGTGCTTCAGCTGGTCGAGCAGCCTCT
This sequence comes from Allosphingosinicella sp., assembly GCA_036399975.1. Taxonomy (GTDB): domain Bacteria; phylum Pseudomonadota; class Alphaproteobacteria; order Sphingomonadales; family Sphingomonadaceae; genus Allosphingosinicella. The sequence continues at coordinate 25,350 of DASWLZ010000051.1, read as the reverse complement.
CCATTCGCATGACCAGACGGTCGACGTCGGCGGGGAGGGCAGCCCGAAGTCCCACGCCTCGCCAAAGGTGCTGGGCGGGAAGGCCGATGTCCAAAACGCGCTCGGCCAGCTCGTCGAGGAGATGCGACCGCTCATGAAGTTGATCGGGCGACCAGCTTTCCGGCTGTTCCAGAGCAAGGTCGTTGGGCATGTGGCCCGCCTGCCTTAGCCGCGTGAGTTGCCCAATAACCTGGTAGGGCGTGAAACCCGCCGAGCCGAGCACCTGGTGCAGCCGGACCGCATGACTGTTGAGGGTGTCCCGAGCCTCGCCCAGTCGAGCATTGAGCGATGCCATTCCGTCGCCTCTCGGGGCACCCAGCTCCCAGGTCCGCCGCAGCTCCTCCAGAACGGCCCGCTTGTTGGCCTTGTTGCTGTGAAGCTCGAGGCAGGCATCGCCGACGCCCGCATTGTCCAATCGGCGCTTGACGACCTCCAGCGCCGCCATCTTCTCGGCCACGAACAGCACTGTCTTCCCATCGGCGACAGCCGAGGCAATGATATTTGCGATCGTCTGACTCTTACCAGTTCCAGGAGGGCCTTGAATGACGAGGTTACGGCCCTTGCGAACCTCATGAACCGCCAGCGACTGCGAGCTGTCGCTGTCGACGATATGGAGCAGGTCGGCCGGAGGGATGTGGGCGTCGAGGTCGGCGTCTTCCGGCAGCAAGGGCTCCCCAGCCTCGAAGCCGTCCGAGACCAGCGGCTTGATGATCCCATGCTCGCTGAGCCGAGCCGCTGCCGGCCAATTGGCCGGATCGAGATCGCGGTACATCAGGAACTTGGCGAAAGAGAAGAAGCCGAGGACGATGTCGTCTTCGACGACGCCCCAACCCGATTTGGAGGCCACGGCGTCGCCGACCGCCGAGACGTATTTGCCAACGTCGAAGTCGTCGCCGCCGTCGAACGTCGGGAGGCGGATTCCGTGAACCCTGTCGAGGAAAGCCTCCAGCGAGAGATTCGGCGCAAGGTCCTCCAGCCGCCAACGAAGCTTGAACTTCTCGGCGGCGTTGCCGCGCTCGAGCGCTACGGGCACGAGAACCAGCGGCGCATATCTGACATTCTTGTCGTTGTTCGGGTCAATCCAGCGGAGGCTGCCAAGGGTTAGAAAGAGGATGTTTACCCCCTGCTCCTCCTCCAGTGTCCTGGCGTCGTAGTAGAGATCGAGCAGCCTTTTTTGGAGGCCGGCCGGCGTGAGTCGCGTTTGGAGGCGCGTGTCTGCATGGCGATTCGCCACGCCCCTCTCGTCCACGCCATCGTCGTCCGGCTGTGCGAGCTCTGCTATTTCTTCCGCATCGTCGGCGGCAGTTTCCCCTTCGGCGACTGCGCCAGGCGCCGCTCGGCCGGCCATGAAGGTGAGGGCTCGCTGATCGCGGACCAGAAGCCGGAAGACTTCGGCGCTACGCTCGTCGACCACCTCCAGAATCTTTGCGCTCTTGCCGGACCTGGGCATGTTGAGCAGCCGGTTCCTGGCCGAGAGGTCGAGCAGCTCCGTCCGGGCACGCTCCAGCTTCGCCTCAATCGGCAACGCACTTTGAAAGATCGAGGTCGGCTCTTCGCCCACCACGCCGATGTCGGTCATTCTGGATTACTCCCCTCGGACCCAGTTTGCCGGAAAAAACCGCTTCTGGTCTAGGGGTTTGTAGTGCCTGCTCAGGACAATTCGTCAAACCAGCACGGCGTCGTCATGTGCTTTGAATGAAGGAGAGAGAACAATTTGGATGCGCCCGGCAATGACGATGCTCAATGTGGAGATCTGGGCCTTCTGTCTTGGTTAGCCAGTCAGGTTGCCCTCTGCTTCATCTCAAATCTGGGCATAGGCCGTGGTGAGCCGTAAGCCGCATCCGCCACCGACAACGTAGCTGGGTGCGGTCCTATAGCTGGCGGCGCGCGTCCCCGTCCCGACCATCGGTCATGCCCAGCCTCGATTCTGAATAGGTCTTGGAGCGGTTGTGCGCCCATGATACCCGTGAGCCACGGAGGAGAAATCAACTTTGGCGGTCCTTCGCCTGATCCACACTGCCGACCTGCAGCTCGGCAAATCCTTCGGACGCTTCGAACATGATGTCCGCTCTGCCCTCGCGGAAGCGCGGTTTGATGCCATCGACAATCTGGGGAAGCTCGCGGCGGAGAAGAAGGCCGATCACGTCCTCGTGGCCGGCGATGTCTTCGACACCGAGTGGCCGGATGATCGGGTACTCGTACAGGCTGTCTCTCGCATGCAGCGCTACTCCTGCCACTGGTGGCTTCTTCCAGGCAATCATGACAGCGCCCGCAACGGCGGAATTTGGGACAGGCTTCGCAAGATAGCGACGAACGGCATTTCGGTCCTGACCGACCCGAAGCCGCGGGAGCTCGAACACTCCATATGGTTATTACCCGCGCCTTTGATCCACCGGCACAACCTCGAAGACCCAACCATCCTCTTCGACTCGATGGAGACACCCGGCGCAACGCTGCGCATCGGCCTGGCCCATGGCTCCGTCCGGGACTTCGCCTCCAAGGGGGACTCTCCCAACCAAATTCCGCCAAATCGGGCTCAACTCTCGCAACTCGACTATCTGGCGCTCGGCGATTGGCACGGCACCCTCCAGGTCGATCGGAGGACCTGGTATTCGGGCACGCCCGAGACAGACCGATTCCAGCGCGATCAGCCGGGACAAGCCCTCGTCGTGGAACTCGAACCGGGCTCAGAACCCCGGGTCACCCCGGTTCGCACCGGCCGGTTCCAGTGGCTCGGCCGGGGCTGGACCGTGAATGACAGGGAAGCCTTTTTCGGGGAGCGGGATCGACTTCTCGGCGAAATAGATCCCGCCTTCACCTTGCTCCAGTTGACGCTAGCGGGCATCACCTCGCTTTCAGATCGGATCGCGATCCTCGCCAACCTAGAAAGTGACCTGGCGCATCGCCTGCGGTTCCTCGATGTCCGTCCCGATGACCTGGTAGGGCGGCCGACCGAGGAAGATCTAATCTCTCTCGCCATCGAGGGCATGCTTGGCAGGGCTGCGGCCAAGCTCAACGACAAAATCGCCGCCGGCGGCGTCGAGGCCGTCATCGCCAAGCGTGCGCTTGAACGCCTGTTCGTCGAATATCAACGGGAAGAAGCCTGATGAGCCTCCTGATTCGCTCCATCAGGATCGACAACTTTCGCAAATTCCGGGAGCCCCTGACGATCGATGGCCTCAAAGAGGGCCTGAACATCATAATAGAGCCGAATGAAGCCGGCAAATCGACGTTGCTCGAAGCCCTGCGTGGCGCCTTCTTCGTTCGGCACGGGACCCGCAACCAGCTCGCACAATCTTATGCTCCCCACGGAGAATCCGTCGCCCCTCGCATCGATGTAGAATTCGACGTCGGCGACGAAGCGTGGAGTCTTTCCAAGCAGTTTCTGAGAAGCCCCTCTGTTGAAGTTCGCGGTCCCAGAGGTCGAAGCAGCGGAGACGAAGCCGTGACGGTCCTGCAGGAACTGCTCGGATTTGGCCGGGACACCAGCCGCTCCGGCGACGTTGCCGCTTGGGGCGCCTTGGGCTTGCTTTGGGTCGCTCAGGCCGAAGCCCTGTCCGTGACGGCTCCAGGTCAAATCGTCAGGGACACGGTGCTCTCAGCCCTGGAAGCCGAAGTCGGGACCATCATGGGCGGAGCGACCTTCGATCGCGTCCGAGCCCGTGTTGACGAGCAATTCTCCAATTACTGGACCAACACTGGCCGGGATGGAACTCGCCTCCAGGCTCAGGCACAGGCGCGTCTCGACGCTGCAAAGGCGGCCGCCGAGGACGCCAAGCGTCGCCTAGATGGGCTCGAGCAAACCTTCAGCGATCTTGAGGCCGCAAGAACGCGCCTCCGTGCGCTCGATAGGGAAATGGCAGACAGCGCCGACGCCGACGCACGAGCCGGTCTCCTGAAGAACCTGGAAACGGCAAGGGCCGCCGCTCAAATCCTGGCCACCCGGACCGCTGAGCAAGCCTCCGCGGCCACGCGGCTTCGCAGTCTCGAAGATCTGCTTGATCGCATGGAAAAGGCGGCCTCTGCGATCACTGATAGTCAGGGTGCGCTGGTCCAAGCGCAAAAGAATCGTGCGGATCTCTCCGAGGAATTGAAGGAAGCGAAGAGCAATGAGGAAGAGGCCCGCGAGGAGGTCAAAAGCGCGCGGGCCGTCCGTCAAGCAGCCCAAGACGCTCTTCGAGCAGGGCAAGCGCTAGCGGCCCAGCAGCGCCGATGCAAAGCCGTCAACGCGGGTAAAGAGCGCCACGAAAAGCTGAAGGAACTTGAAAGCAGTTATGCCGCAGCGCGGGAGCTCAGCGGCCGGGCCATATCCGCCGAAGCCATCGAAGAGCTTGAGGCACTCGGCCTTGAAGTGACATCGGCAAAAGTTGCTGTCAGCATCGGGGCGACCCGGATTGAAGCTGTCGGCCCGTGTAATGGAATCACGATTAACGGCGAAGTGCTCGAACCGGGCGAGCGATCAATAACCGGCGAGACGAGGATTCAGCTTGCATCGGCTGAACTCATCATCCGGCCGCCGGCCAGTGCATCGAGCGCCGCATCGGAGCTCGCAAGTGCGTTGGACGCACAAAAGAGAGCTCTCGCTGCCGTCGGCGTGCCGGACCTGGCTGCGGCTCGCGCGCGCAATGATGCTGCAAAGGCTGCTTCATCCGAGATGAAAGCCCTCGAGACTCAAATTTCGGCCATCACACCGGCCGACGACGAGATTGAGCTTGCAGCTGGCGCGGCGGAGCTGAAGCTCTTTATTGCTGAGCTGCAGGAAGTGGTTGTGGAAGAACGCCCAGCTGCTCCCGATCAAACGGGACTAGCAAAGGCTCTGGAGGACGCTGAGAGCAAGTTCGCTAAGGCTGAAGGCGTACTCCAGAGCGCAGCCGAGAGATGGCAGGCCGCCGCTGCAAAGGATGCGCCTTTGGCCAACGTAGAGGCCTGCGCTCAGCGCGACGTAGAAAACGCTCAAGCTCAGCTTGAAGCTCTGAAACAGCATCCTGATTTCGATAATCTTGAGTACGGTCTCACTCAGGCACGCAAAGATGCCGCAGGCGCGGCAGTTGCCTTGGCCGAGGCTCAGCGTGACGCAGCTGCCCACGACGAGACCGCGATCACCCGGAAAATGCAGGTCATCGATGCCCGAGCGAAGTCTGCCTCCGACGCAAAGCGGACATTAGAAACCGATATCGCTCGTCTCCAGGCCACCATCGACACGGAGGGCGGCAAAGGGCTGGCCGATCAAGCGGCCGAGGCCAAGGAAGAACTTGAAGCCGCAGCCGCAGCCCTAAAGCGAACAATGGAAGAAGCCGAGACACTCAAGATGCTTCGATCGATTCTCGATGAAGCTCGTGTGGAAACTTCTCAGTCGTTTCTCGGTCCCGTCGCGAGACGGGCGAAGCGACACATCGCTCGCCTTCTGCCAGGGTGCGATCTTCGCTTTTCCGAGAATCTCTCCCTTGATCACGTCATTCGAGCGGGTGTCAGCGAAGGATGCGACAATCTCTCCAAAGGCACGCAGGAGCAGCTCGCGGTTCTAACCCGGCTGGCATTTGCTGATGTCCTTCTCGAGCAGGGTCGGCCAGTGTCACTGATCCTCGATGATCCACTTGTTTATTCAGATGATGGTCGGCTGGACCTCATGACGGAAATCTTGTCCGAAGCCGCCGAGCGCATGCAGGTCATATTGCTCACCTGCCGAGAGCGCGCGTTCCGTCATCTCGACGGAAACAAGATCCGGATATCCGAGCCGCTGGCGGCTGCGGCCTGAGTTACCAGGACCCAACCACTAAGCGGTCGTGCCCAATGTCGATTCCCTAGTCAGTTTGATCGTTTCTCTGGTTGATGACATCCGCTTCTCGGCTTTCACAGTACATCGTTGGACGGTCGCGCATGTCGAAGTTTGCTATCGGCTAAAGTCCGACGAGACGCGCTTATCACTCAATCCGCCTTCAACAGACCGCATCAATTGTGGCAGGTAGGCGGCATGCCCAACTGGCTGCCCGCCATAGACATAGGCTTTGCAGGCGAAGCGAAGGACTTCCTCGGTCAGATGGCGAATATCGCGGCAGAGTCGAACCTCTTCGGCGTAGAACGGCATCTCGACCGTCCCGGCAGTGCCGGCCTCAACGTGGTGAACTTCCGCTTTCGGGGAGACAGCTCTCATAGGGACCTTGGCTTCCAGCTCATCTCGAGGCCGGAAATTCCCAGCCGGGTCCTCATCGAAATGCGAGCGGAGCGATGGGCTTTGGACCCTCTCACCCACCATGCCTATTGCGAGGCGGCGAGGTCGCTGGTCGGTCCGCTGCTCAGCGCCTACAATCGCGCCCATTCAACGCGGTATCGGTTGAGGATCGAGAAGACCAATCGCGACAGCGTTCGGCTGTCTCCCCGATCGGCCACCCTTCTCGATCGGTTCGCATCGCTGGCCAACAAGACGTCGCTGCATCCGCTCGATTGGAGGCGCTTCTACGGGCTCGTCAGCAAGGGCCGTCAGGAAATTCCCGAGCAGAAAATGAGATCCCTCTTGATCGGGAGGGGATTTTCTCCCGAAGCAGCTGGCCGCTTGGCGGAGCTTTACTCTCATCTCTGGGCATTCAAGCGCTTCAGATAGCGCCTGCTTCGATAGCTGGCCTTCGCCCCGATGGAGGCCCGATGGCATTCGAGCCCATGGAGGCGGCGTTGCCGACGCGTTAGAGGATAAGCGGAGAAGCGAATATTGATCATGCAAACACCCCGGGCCGAGCAGGAAATTTTTGACGAGCTGGGCGAGCTGGCGGCGACGTCCGGCTTCGCCCATATCGTCGCCTATCTCTGCTCGCGGGACAATTTCACCTGGTACAGCGGCGAGATGCGTGCCGAGGACATGCAGCACCTCTACTCACGCTCGCGGCTGATCCGAACCGAGATGTTCACGCTGATCGGCCTCATGGTTCGCGGCGATCCCGATTATGACGCATCGCCACCGGAGGACCCTGCCGGCCTGGCCGACCGCGTCGAGGCTCTGCTTGAGGAGCTCCATCGCACCATGACCCAGCCGTGGTTGGAAGGCTTCCGGGAAGCGGCCGCGGCGGGCGAACCGCCCAATCCCTGGAGTTCAGGCGATGCCATGCGGGAGCCGATCTTTTACGGCGGTGAGGGGGCACTTTCGTTCCAGAGCTGTGATTTCGCCGCAGAGAAGTACGCCGCCGATGACGCCTGGCTGCTCGCGAACAAGGGTGCGTCCATCTGCGACATGACCGACGTCGCTAAGGCGATCGCCGAGCTTCAGACCGAAAAGATGACGGACGTCGTTCGAGCGGAACCGCATGGGGTCGGCGATCCGCGATTCCTATCGGCGTTCATGTTCACCGTCGCGGAGCTTGAGGCACGTCTGCAGCTCGCTCCTGAGCGAATTCTCGCGAGTGTTCAGGCCTTCGCCTTGCCTCGAGCCCACCGGAACCCCGATTTTCTCACGCTGCACGATTACAATGCGGTGACGGCCTCGCCGATCATCGTCGTCGACCAAGCGCGATTCCTGCTCTTCCACTTCAACGCCCTCGCCGACGCGCTTTATGAGTCTCCTTTCTATTGGCTCGGCGCGGACAAACTTTATGCCGCGACCGCGCTGACTCACCGTGGCCGGTATACCGAGGCCTTCGCCATGCGGCGGCTGAGCGAAGTATTCGGCTACGGACGCGTCTTTCAAGGCGTCAACATCGACCGGGGCAAGGGCGATCGGCTCGGCGAGATCGACGCGCTCGTGCTGTTCGGCGACCGGGCAATCGTGCTGCAGGCCAAGTCGAAGCGGCTCACGATGGCCTCGCGGCGCGGCAACGACCTGCAGCTCAAGGGCGACTTCAAGGCTGCGGTCCAGGACGCCTATGACCAGGCGATGGATTGCGCGGAAGCGTTGCGCGACCCGACGCTCCGCTTCACCGCCGCCGACGGGCAGATCGTGAAGGTGCCGAAAGGGCTGACGCAGATCTTCCCGATCTGCCTGGTTGCCGACCATTATCCCGCGCTGGCTTTCCAAACCGATCATTTCCTCGTCCGGCGAGAGGTACCGGCCGTGCTGGCGCCGCTGATCATCGACGTGTTCACCCTCGATGTGATGGCAGAGATGCTGGCGAGGCCCCTTCGCTTCCTCAGCTATCTCGAGCTGCGATCGCTCTACGGAGCGAAGGTGACGATCCATCACGAGATCACGCTGCTCTCCTACCACCTCAAGTACAATTTGTGGCTCGACGACGAATATGACTTCGTCGCGCTTGAGGACGATTTCGCGGCGGATATCGAAATCGCGATGGGGTCGCGGCGAGTCGGCCTGCGCGGCAAGGCGACCCCCGATGGCATTCTGACCGCGATTGAGGGCCGGCGCCTCGACGCGCTCATCAGGTCGATCGAAGCCGACCCATACGGGCCAATGATCGACTTTGTGATGCTGGTCTACCAGCTAAGCGGGAAGGCCATGAATGAGCTAGCGAGCGGCATTGATCGCGTGCTCGAGTCGGCGCAGATGAAGGGATCATCGGACTTCTCGATGGGGTTCGCTGACGCCGGCCTGACGGTCCACGCCAATTTCGCGCCCCGGTCCGAGGCGGAGCCAAGGCTCGAAGCGCATATGACGCTGCGTAAATACCGTCAGAAGGCCGAGCGATGGTTCGGGCTATGCCTCTCTCCGGCGACGGGCGCGATCCGCTTCGGCAAAAAGGCCGCCTTCCCCTGGAGATTCGATGGCAATATGAACCGGATGGCGGACCAGCTGGGAAAGCCGCCGAGGCCGGCCCTGCGCGCTCTTCAGGGTCCCAAGCTCGGCCGGAACGAGCCTTGTCACTGCGGCAGCGGGAAGAAGTACAAGAAGTGCCATCTCACCGCCGATGGGGGCTGAGCGGCTGATTTCAGCGTCACTTCTGGTAAGCCAATTCTTCAAAGCGATCGGTGTGGCTGCCATTGTGGTCCCGCTTGCACGAGTTGGTACAAAACGGTAGTACAAAAGCTTCTTAAAGAGCAACGAGGCTGCGGAGCTAAGCTGCTGGTTTCAAATGGTTAATTACCTGCAGTGCCCCCTCCCGTTGGGGTCACCAGGTCGAGCGTCGAGCGCCAGTCGCCGCCATTGTCGAGCCTATCTGGTTCAAGCTCGCGCTCGTGCTCGTCGGGCAAGCGCAGCATCCTGCCCGACCGCGGATCGCTCGCTGAAGGCGGAACAGCCATCGCGCGGTGGAAGTTGTCTCCACTCATGGCCGGGGGCATCCACCCCCAGCGTTGGCGGAGAGTGACGTGAAGGGCGTAAAGTTGAACGTGGCGGCGGTTCGCGCCGAATTCCCGATCCTCGCTCGGACCGTGCGCGGGAGGCCCTTGGTCTATCTCGACAACGCCGCGACCAGCCAGAAGCCGCGCGCGATGATCGAGCGAATCGACCGGATCTACCGGCACGAATATGCTCGGGTGGAGGAAGGGCACACGCTCAGCAGCGAGGCGACGAAAGCCTTCGAAGGCACGCGAGCGAAGGTCGCCGAGCTGCTCAATGCCGCCGAGCCGCGCGAGATCATATTCTGCCGCGGCGCGACCGAGGCTTTGAACCTCGTCTGCCGGATGATCCAGCACCAGGGCCTGGCCCTCGGCGACGAGGTCCTAATCACCGAGATGGAGCATCATTCCAACATCGGCCCCTGGCTTATGGCGTGCGAGGAGACGGGCGCGACCCTGAAGGTCGTCCCGATCGCTCCTTCCGGGGATCTCGATCTCGGGCGGCTCGAGGCGATGCTGAACGAGCGCACGAAAATCCTCGCCGTGTCGCACGTCTCCAACGTCACGGGGGCGATCAACCCGGTGAAGCGGATCACGGCCATGGCCCACGCCAAAGGCATAAAGGTGCTCGTCGACGGCGCCCAGGCGGTGCCACACTTCCCGGTCGACGTGCGGGACATCGGCTGCGAATTCTACGCCGCCACGGGCCACAAAATGGGCGGTCCGTCGAGCGTCGGCTTCCTCTACGGCCGCGCCGACGTGATGGAAACGATGCCGCTCGCCGATTCCGGCTCGACCATGTCGGAGGACATGACGTTCGAGAAGATCACCCCCAAGCCGCTCCCCCACAAATATGAAGCGGGCGAGCCGCCGTTCAGCGAAGTCGAGGCGTGGGGACCGGCGCTGGATTACTGGCGAAGTATCGGGCTCGCCAGGATCGAAGCCTATGAGCGCGAACTGACCGAATATGCGCGCTTGCTCCTGCAATCGATCCCGGGCGTGCGGGTGCTCGGCGATCCGGCCGACCGGATCTCGGTGGTCAGCTTCGTCGTCGAGGGCAAGGACCCGAGCGATCTGGAAAAGGCCCTCGACCGGGACGGGATCGCCGTTCGAGCCGGCAATCTCGAGGCGGCGCCGTTGCTGCGGGCGCTCGGAGTCGAAAAGGCGGTTCGGGCTTCCTTCATGTTCTACAACACCCCAGAGGAAGCAGAGACACTGGCCCGCTCGCTCAGGCGGATTCTCCACGGCCCCGCTTCGGCCCAGGCGGTCCATCCGGCGGAGTCGGCGCGGGAGGCGGACGCGGCGATGTTGAAAAGCGCGTCCAACTGGTGGAACGGGGCGGCGGCCGTCGGGGCTGTCCTCGCGGCGGCCGTGGCGATCGTCGCGGCCCGGCGCCGCCGCTCTGAAAAATAGCCGATCTCCGTTAGATGATCCCGCGCGACTCCTGTTTCAGCAGCAGCCTTGCGCTGCTGGCAGACCCCTACCACTCCAGCGGCGGGAGCCGCTCCGAGTTTGGTTCAATGCTTTCGCGGGCCGGTTGCTGCTTCGCCAAACGATTTTCGGCCGCAGCTCGGAAGCCGCGCGCCTCCGTATGACTGCGACAAGTTCCAGCGCCGCGACGCCGTTCTCAATCCGATCCGAAGGGCCCTGATCGGCCGCAGCGGCGGGACAGGCACGCGCATCGAGGCCGCAAGGCGATATTCCTGTCGGAAGCTTTGTTCTCAATAAGTTAACTTTTGTTGGAGGTTTTTGCCCGTCCGGATGCAGCCTGCCTCATCTATGTGAATGTTGCGATGCGTCGAATCGGCTAGCCGGCAAGGCGAGCGGGCACGCGGAATGCTTCGCTCCGGTGGCGCGAAGCATCGGCAGGCCCGGCTCGATCTCTGCTTTGTGGGCGTCTTCACTCTTCGCCTTGGACGACCGATGACCGAAGACGAAATCTCCTACTATCAGCGAAGAGCGGAACAGGAGCTGGCCCTCGCCCGGCAGGCGGACAATCCGCAAGCGGCATTCGCCCACCTTGCGCTCAGCAATGAATATCTCGAGCGGATCCGCAGCAGCCGCTTCGCTCCGACCAAGCCATCGCCGCGACTGTGGCAGTAAGCCGAAGCCGCCGGTTTCTCCCTTCGCCCTCCGACAACTCCACAAAGGAGACTTGAACATGCTTCAACTTCGAACCGCACTCGGCGCCGCCTTGTTCGCTGCCGCCATTGCGAGCGGCGCTCCGGCGGTGGCCCAAGGTACTGGAGGAGGCGACGCGACGGCCAATGGCGCAGCCGGCCAGGGCGCCGGGGAGCCCGTGGGCGGCGTCGGCAGCCCGGGCGCCCCAGCCGGCGCCCCCGGGGTTAATTCCTCGGATCCAGCCACCGGGCCGAACGCGGTTCCAACGCTGAACGGCGCCGGCATCGACCTTTCGTCCCAGCCCCAGTTCGCGAACGATCAGAACGTCCCGACCGAAACCCAGGAGCGCATTGCCGAGGGCGTCGATAACAGCTTTGACTGGGGACTGCTCGGCCTTCTGGGATTGCTCGGGCTGCTCGGCCTAAGGGGCCGCCGCCGCGACTAGCGCCTTCTCGAGCTGGCCGGGCCAGCTGCAGACGGCGCCTTGAAAATCAAGGCGAGTCGATCTTGTCCGGACTCGCCCAGCGCGGGCCAATCCAACCGAATCCTTGCCTGCCCGGAGGGCGAGAGCGCCCATCATGGCTGAGCGATCCATGGGCGCATGGCGCAGGGGGTTCCCGATGCCGATAGAGGCATAGGCACACCAAGCCAGGGGGCAGTGTCCTTCAACTTAGGTAAGCATCATATTTAATACAAAAGCTCAAAGTCTCGCGGCGTGCCTGCAAAGTGGTTGCTGTATGTTAAAAGGGGGCATTACCAAGGAACTGCGCCGCGGCCGCGAAGTTTCTCTATCTCACCTCAGCCACGGAATTCGTTCCTCGTAGTGTTCGTGGCAAATGTCGAAACAATTGGGAATGTAGACCATGAACTCACTTGAGTTGTGGGGTGGGTACGAATGCACCGTCAACCGAGTTGGAGATCAATGGTTCGACCAGACCCCGCGTACCGGACATCAGGAGCGGATCGAGGACCTGCAGCTCTTCGCCGAGCTTGGCATGCGTTCGCTTCGCTATCCGGCGCTTTGGGAGCGCATCTCGCCGCACGATCCGGAAGCGCGCGATTTCGCCTGGACCGACCAACGGCTGGTTGAAATCCGGCGGCTGGGCATGAACCCGATCCTGACCCTCTGCCACCACGGCAGCGGACCTCATTATACGAGCCTGATCGAAGACAGCTTCGCGCCCGGGCTCGTGGCGCACGCCGCCGCCGTCGCCGAGCGTTATCCGTGGGTCCGGGACTGGACGCCGGTGAACGAGAATTTGACCACCGCCCGGTTCAGCGCTCTCTACGGCTATTGGTATCCGCACACCAAGGACGAGCGCCTGTTCTGGGTCGCCCTGCTGAACGAGATCGACGCCACCCGGCTGGCGATGCGGGCTATCCGCAAGGTCAATCCGGAAGCGCGGCTGATCCAGACCGACGATCTTGGCTATTGCCACGCGACTCCGCCGTTGCAATGCGACGCGGATTTCCAGAACGAGCGCCGCTGGGTCGGCTGGGATCTGCTGTGCGGAACGGTCGTTCCCGGCCATGCCCTTTACGACCATATCGCCGGGTTCGGTCTCGCGGGGCGGCTACGCGCGATTGCGGACGATCCGTGCCCGCCGGACATCATCGGGATCAACCATTACCTGTCGAGCGAGCGCCTGCGCGACCACCGGGTCGAGCTCTATCCGGACCGGTCGCTGGCGGATCGGGAGACCGGCAAATGCTCGGGCCTGGAGTTCGTCGACGTCGACGCGATCCGCAACCGCAAGGAAGGCGTCCTCGGACTCCCGGCGCTGCTCGAGCAGGCCTGGGAGCGCTACGGGCTGCCGATGGCCGTGACCGAATGCCACAACGGCGCGACTCGCGAGGAGCAGGTCCGCTGGTTCGTCGAGGTCTGGCAAGCGGTCGACGCGCTCCGGCAGGGCGGCATGGACATTCGAGCCGTCACCGCCTGGTCGCTGCTCGGCTCGCACGACTGGAACCGGATGGTGACCCGCTTCATCGGGCATTATGAAACCGGGGTCTACGACTGCCGGACGGGCACCCCGCGCCCGACCCTGATGGCCCCGGTCCTGAAGCAGCTGGCGGACGGCGGTACGCCCGATCTTCCCTTTCTCCATTCCCCCGGCTGGTGGCATCGCAGCTCGCGCTTCCTGGACGCCGTTCCGGGCAGCGAGCCCAGCTTCGAGGTTGAGATTGGAGCGTCCGGTCCCGCGCCTTTGATGATCGTGGGTGACGGGGGCCCTCTCACCCGGCTCGCAATTCGGGCCTGCGAAGTGCGCGGGCTTCCTTACGTGCGGTGCGGCGGCGAAGCCGAAGCGAGGCTGGGCGAGGCGCGGCCCTGGGCTGTTCTGGATGCCCGCGACCGAAGCAATGTCTGCATGGCGTCACAGTCGTGCAACGCGGCGCCGGCGGCCTCGCTGGTGGATGCATGCGACCGCGACGCTATCGCATGCGCGGTCGTCACGGGCCTCCTTTCCCGGGATCCGGCGCCCGGGCGGGCCAGATTGCTGCTGGTGCGGACCGGCGCGGTCTACGCGCCCTGGGACCGGTCGGCGCGGGCCGTCCGGATCCTGGATGCGCTCGACCGCGGCCGGAGGGTCGAGGTCGATGCGGGCGCCCTGTGGGACCGGGTCTACGGGCCGGACCTCGTCGACGGCGTGCTCGACCTGCTGCTTGACGGCGTGACGGGCGAGATTCGGTTCGCGCCTGGAGAGCAGCTTTCCGAAGCCCGGTTCGCACGTGACCTCGCCGTCGTCGCCGACCGCGATCCGGCCCTGCTCGTCGAGACTGGAACGCCGGCCGCCCGGCCGCTCTTCGCCTGGAGCGGACCGATATCCTACCTTCCTCCGGGCGAAACCACCCTCGAGCGCTTCGTGCGCGAATGCCGCGCCGCCCGCCGCGAAGGCGAGTGGGCCGTGCATCGCCGCGAGGACGAGGTCCGGCTCGAAGCGGCTGAATGAGCCGGCCGGGAATGTGAAAGGAAACGGCGCTTCGGATTACCGACCAGCGCCAAGCGCCGAGCCGCCGCAATATTCATCTTGGCGCTTCAACCGCTCCATGTGAAGCGACGCCAGCCTCATATGGGCCTCCGCCACGGGCTGCCGCTCGGCTCTATAGGCCAGGTCCAACTCGGTTTGAGCACGGGTTCGATGATAAGCCAGGTCTTCGTCGGACAGCATGTCGGTTCTCCTTAGGAATTGTTAGCTTGCGCGTCGCGGGCCCGCCTTCAACTATGTGAAGGACCGCCCGACGCTCGACCGTCGCTGGCCGCGTCCAGGCCTGACCAGAGGCTGGCTCGGAATGTCGTTCTGGGCGGGCTGAAGATAGTCCGGCGTGAACTGGCCGGCGTCGGCCATTCGGTGCCAGTCTTGCATGTTCAAACTGCGCTTCTCGCGGGTGATCAGGCCGTCGCCGGCGAGGCCCTGGAGCACGCGGTTGACGTGCACGGCCGTGAGGGCCGTCGCATCCGCCAGCTGCTCCTGCGTCAGCGGCAGAACATATCGGTCGCGGTCGGCAAGGCCCGCCGCTTCCTGCCTGATCCCAAGCTCGCACAGCAGATGAGCAATTCGCGTGCGGGCGTCCCTGCGACCCACGTTCACCGTCCACTCGCGCTGAATGGAGGCGTGGATCAACGTCTCGATCCAGATCGCCCGGGCGACCGACGGCCGGCTGCTCACGACCTCGGCGATCGCCTGCGCGGGGATGACAGCCACCTCGACAGAAGTGAGCGCCTGCGCGTTGTGCTCCATCAGGACCATCAGCGCGTTCTGAAGGTCGATCCCGTCGCCCTTCATGTGGACTGCGAGGATCTGGCGGCTCCCGTCGGGCAGGATCTTGTGCGTGCACGCGAAGCCCGAGAGGATTACGTTGCAATTGGTCGCCCGGTCTCCCTCGCGGAACAGGTACCTGCCGGCATCGATAACCACGATTTTATGCGGCAGCGACAATATGGCGTCGCGATCCGCGTTCGAGAGCGGCACGTGCGTCGCCAGCTTCGCGACCAGCGGCAAAAGCACGGAAGGCTGGAGCAATGGATGACCCCCGGGTGAGCGCGCGTGCGAGCACGCGCAGCGGATGTGGTGAGCAGCAGGCCAGTCAACGCGAGTGACTGAACTCCCTTACTTTTCCGCTACTTAACCGAGGTGGGCTTGCCAAGCCTATGTGCGCTACCGCACGGCCGCCGGGCTAAAGTGAAGGCGCCGCTGTCGCAGCCTCGACGTCGCTCTTCCCGCTGATCCTGAGAGCCTGCTCGAAGCCGACGACGGATAGAAGTTGCCCCTGCGCGTCGAAGATCTCGATCGATTGGTCGAGCCGAAGATGGCCGCTTTCGACCTCGGCGCTCATCAGGGATCTCGCGCCCCTCACGGCTTCCAGCAATGCGGCCGCGAGGTTGACGTGCTCGGTGCCCTCCTCATCCTCGATGAGAGTGCCCTCGCAACGAATGTCGAAATAGAACAGGGTCATGTCCGCCTCCACGCAAAGGGCGGGAGCACATACCGTCTCTCAGCCACCGGCGCCCGCGATACAGGCCAGTGATTCAAGACAAATAGCTATGCTGTTCAATCGCTTCAACCGGGGCTCCGGCCATAGGACACCCTTTCAGCGGTTTGAATAACCCACCGGCCGATCCTATGTTGGCACGATCGCTCGCCTATCTTCAGGGCGCGAGCGGCTGAGAGAGGCTCCGCGCTCCCGCCCCGACCTTCGGAAGCGGCAGCATGTCTCCACCCCAGATCTCGACCAGGAACCTGCTGCTGAAGGCACTGGGCCCTTCGGACTATGCTCTCCTCCAGCCGTATCTCGAAAGATCTGACCTGGAGCTGCGCCAACCTCTCTTCGAGCCGAATGTGCCGATCGAGAGGGTTCATTTTCTCGAGGGCGGCGTGGCCTCGATCGTCTCCGAACAAGAGCCGAACGAGCAGATCGAAATCGGACTCTATGGCTATGAAGGCATGTCGGGCGCCTCGGTCGTGCTCGGTGCCGGCCAGACGCCGCACCGGTCGATGATCCAGGTGGACGGCGCCACGTCCCTGCACATAGCCTCCGAGCGCCTCCTCGACGCCTGCGGGCAAAGCCCCGGGCTTCAGACGCTGCTGCTCCGCTACGTGCACACGCTCACCGTCCAGGCGGCGCTGACCGCCGCCGCCAACGCCCATTTCGCGCTCCCCGAGCGGCTCGCCCGCTGGCTGCTGATGTGCCACGACCGAGTCGATGGCGATCTGATCGAGCTCACCCACGAATTCATGTCGATGATGCTCGCCGTCCGGCGTTCGGGCGTGACCGTGACCCTTCACACCCTCGAGGGCACGGGAGCGATCCGGTCGCAGCGCGGGCTCGTCACGATCAGGGAGCGTGGCCGCCTGGAAGAGATTGCCGGCGATTCTTACGGCGACGCCGAGAGAGAATATTCGCGCCTACTCGGGCCCTTCGGGAAGAGCGGAAGCCCGGTTCAGGAGTCGGTTACGCGGATCGGCCAGCGAAGCGGCTGAGGCGAAGGTGCGGCAGCCGCTGATCCTGTCGGATGAGTAATATTCCAGCGTCATCCCGACGAAAGTCGGGATCCATGAACGCAGCCCTTCGAAAAAGAGGCGAATCCGGCCGAGCCTGTCATGGCGATTTTCCGTGTTCATGGATCCCGGCCTTCGCCGGGATGACGGTATCCCGATCGCTCGTCAGGCGGCGCCACGGATGCCGAGGAGGTATCGGGGATCGAAGTCTCCCAGTTCGGCCAGCCTCGCAGAGTCGCGAACGGTGACTCCTTCGTCGCTCACCTCGATCGCCCCCGCTTCAGCAAGGCCGTCGAGCTCCCGCTGCACGTAGAGCGGCACCGATCCCAGCGCCCGGGCAAGCTCGCCGGCGCTGAGCGGCAGAACGAATTCCTCGAGGCCGTGGGAATTGACGAGATGCAGCCGGGCGGCCGTTTCCGCGATCAGATGTGCTGCCCGGCCGCGGAGACCGCGCCTCTGGTCATTGAGCAGCCACTCCCGGTAGAGGGCCGATTCCATCTGGCTTTGAAGCCACATGGCCCGACCGACGGCCGGGAGCGAGAAGGCAAGCTCCCGAAGCGCTTCAACAGGGATGGCGGCGACTTCGCCGGCGCGGAACGTTCGGGCGGAATAGTCGCTCTCAAGGCCCAATATGCTCTCGATGTTGACGATCTCGCCGGGCAGGTTGATCGCCACGACCCTTATTATCTTGCCGGAGAACTTCTCCTTGTGCGCAAAGGCGCTGAGGAGGAGG
The DNA here is from genome assembly GCA_036399975.1 of Allosphingosinicella sp. Classification (GTDB taxonomy): domain Bacteria; phylum Pseudomonadota; class Alphaproteobacteria; order Sphingomonadales; family Sphingomonadaceae; genus Allosphingosinicella. The sequence continues at coordinate 7,746 of DASWLZ010000051.1, read as the reverse complement.
TGACACTCGCCCGCCGCTCGCGCCGCATCGACCAGCCTTGCGCCGGGCTCGAAGGATTTCAGCTCGTACGGCAATGCCCTTATCGCTGCGCGCTCCCCCTCGCCGAGGGAGGCGAGCCGCGCCAGCAGGCCGATCATCCGCTCGAAGGGCAGGGCGCGGTCGAACGGCTTCCCGCGGGCGCTGTGGTTTCCGTGCATGGAGGCGACGTGGCACACTCGTCCATGCGGCGCATCGATATGGGTTAGGGGAGCGGAGCTCAGAATCGTCGCCCCGGGCTTGACCCGGGGTCCGCCTTTTTCACTGGGCGTCGCTGCAAAAAGAAGGTGGATGCCGGGTCAAGCCCGGCATGACGGGTGATGCGGATTTAGCCGAAGGTCTCTCCGGTCACCCGGCGCGGGCGGCGAGCAGGCGGTCGAGCGCCGCGACCGCCAAAGCGGAATCGACCGGCTTTTCGAGCCGGGGGACCTCCGCGAGCGAGGGCGGGAGGGCTTCGCGGCTGTAGCCGGAGACGATGACGAAGGGGATTCCGGCATCCTTCAGCCGCTCCGCCAGATCGAAAGCCGGCTCGCCGCGAAGGTTCATGTCGATCAAGGCGCCGTCGAGACCTCCGGCAGTCAGCGGCGCCTCGGCCTGGCGCAGGGATCCGACCGGACCGACGACCTCGGCGCCCGCCCCTTTCAAGGCGCCGGCGAGGTCCTCGGCCAGATAATATTCGTCCTCGACGATCAGGATTCGAGCGCCGCTGAGGCCCCCGGTTGGATGCTGGTCTTGGTCGCGCGCGCTCATCCAGCATCCTTCGCCCGGACCGGGCGTTGGCGTTATAACATGAGTCAGCGTTTCGACCCAACCCGCCGCCTACAAGGCGAAATATGACGAGGCAGCAAAATTGGCCACACCCCTGACCCTGCGCCTCGAATCCTTCGCCAGGCTGTCACAGGACGACCGCGCCGCACTCGACCGGATCAGCCGCGGATCGGTCCGCGAGGTCGCTCCGCGCCGCGACCTCGTCCGCGAAGGCGACACGCCCCGCTTCGTCCACCTGATCCTCGACGGGTGGGGCTGTCGGCACAAGACGCTCCCGGACGGGCGGCGGCAGATCGTGGCCCTGTTCATCCCCGGCGACTTTTGCGACCTCAACATCTACCTGCTGAAGCGGATGGACCATAATATCGGCGCCATCACGACGATGCGCGTCGCCCAGATCACCCGGGACGAAATGGACTCGGTGACGGAGACCCACCCTCGAGTCACCCAGGCCATGTGGTGGGACGGTTTGGTCAGCACCGCCGTCCAGCGCGAATGGACGCTGAACGTCGGCCAGCGCACGGCCTATGAGCGGATAGGCCACCTGCTCGTCGAGCTCTACTTCCGGCTTCGCGCCGTCGGCCTGACCGAGGGGCACAGCTTCGACTTCCCGCTCACCCAGTCGGACGTCGGCGAGGCGACCGGGCTGACCCCCGTCCACGTCAACCGGACGATGAAGGAGCTTCGCAAGGACGGCCTGCTCGAGATGGAAAGACGGCGGGCCACCCTGCCGGACCTCGACCGGCTGATCGACGCGAGCATGTTCAACGCCGCCTATCTTCACCTCGACCGCGAGGGCAGGCACCTGGACGCCAATGACTGAGGATGCCGCCTCGGGCGAAGACCAGGGCGACCTCGCCGGCCTGCGCCGGCTCCACGAGCTTTACGCGAAGCTGGCGAGCGAGACCGACCTCGATACCGCGCTGGCGGACATCCTTGCCGCAGCGGTCGAGCTCACCGGCACCGACCGAGGGGTGGTGCAACGGGTGAGCACGGACGGCGAGCGCCTCGAATTCGCCGCCCACCAGGGCTATGGCGAAGGCAGCCGGTTCACCGAACATTTCCGCCACGAAGGCTCCAAGGCCGCCTGCGATTCGGCTCGGGCGCACCGCCAGCGGATGATCATCGAAGACGTCGCCACCTTCCCCGGCCTGGCGGGCACGATCGATCGCGAGATCGCGCTCGCCGAGGAAATAAGGGCCACTTTGTCCGTCCCCATGGTTAGCCGGACGGGCGAGCTGATCGGGGTGCTCAACACTCAGTTCCGGGAGCCGCATCGGCCATCCGATCGCGAGCTTCGCCTGATGGACATGCTAGCCTGGACCGCGGCCGGCTTCATCGAGCGCCACAATGCGGGGGAGGCCGCGCTCCGGACCAGCGAAGACCGCTATCGCACGCTCTTCGAGTCGATCGACGAGGGCTTCTACTTCGCACGGGCGCTGTTCGACGCCGACGGGCGCTGCACCGACATCGTCTATGACGACGAGAATCCCGCCGCGATCCGAATGACAGGCCAAGCGGCGAAAGGGCGCCGGCTGAGCGAGCTCGGCGATTACGAAGATTACTGGCTCGAGGTTTTCGGCACGGTCACCCGCACGGGCGAGGCCCGGCGGCTGGAACATTACGCCGCGCCCGACGGCATCTGGTACGATTTCTACGTCTTCAAGCCCCCGCAGGTCGGCCCCGACGAGTTCGCCGTCGTCTTCCGCGACGTGACGGCTCGCCACCGGGCCGAAGACGCCGTGCGGAGGAGCGAGGAGCGTCAGGCCTTCCTTCTGAAACTCAGTGACGCGCTGCGGCCGCTGAGCGATCCGGCGGCGATCCGAACCGAGGCCTGCCGCCTACTTGGCGACCGAGTGGGCGCGGATTGGGTCGTCTATGGGCAGATCGACGTTTCGCGGGACGTCGTCGACATTGACCGTGGCTATGCTCGCGAAGGCGAGCCGCCGATCACCGGCGAACAGCCCCTGTCCGCATTCGGATGGACGCTTGAATCCTACAAAGCGGGCAGGACGATCGTCGTTTCGGACACCCAGACGTCAGAGCGGGTTCCCCTCGATGAACGCGCGGCCATGGCCGGAATTCAGATGACGGCGCTGATCGCCGTTCCGCTTCTCAAGAACGGCCAGCTTGTCGGAGCTCTGGCGCTCTCCCAGCGCGAGTCGAGGGCGTGGACGGCGGCCGAGGTTCGGCTCGTGGAGGAGACGGCCGAGCGGATCTGGGACGCCATCGAACGCGCCCGCGCCGAAACGGCGCTCCGGGCGAGCGAGGAGCGGCTTCGAAGCGCGCTCGAGATCGAGACCGTCGCAGTCCTCTTCTGGGGCTCCGACTTCAAGCTGCGGCAGTGCAATTCCGCTTTTCTCGCGATGACCGGCTTCAGCCACGAGGAGGCCGTCGGCCTTACCTGGCAGGAGTTGACCCCGCCTGAATTCCATCCCGCCTCGGAGAGGGCGATCGCGCAGATCGAGGCTACAGGCCGCGCGGACCCGTACGAGAAGCAATATTACCGGAAGGACGGCTCGCGCTGGTGGGGGCTTTTCGCTCCGCGCCGCCTCGCCGATGGCGACGTCGTCGAGTTCGTCCTCGACGTCAGCGACCGGCGGCAGAAGGAGCAGGCGCTTCGAGAGAGCGAGGAGCAGCTTCGGCTGATCGTTGAGAGCGCCCGCGATTATGCGATCTTCACGACCGACTCCGAAGGTCGCGTCACGGGTTGGTATGCAGGCGCCCAGGCCGTGTTCGGCTGGTCGCCGGAGGAAGCGGCCGGAGCGAGCGTCAATATGACCTTTACTCCGGAGGACCGCGAGAAAGGCCAGCCCGAGAAGGAGCGTATCACGGCGCGGGACGAGGGCCGCGCGCCGAACGTGCGCTGGCACTGCCGCAAGGATGGATCGCGCGTCTTCATCGAAGGCTTCGCGGTGCCGCTGCGCTCCGAGACGGGAGAGCTCACGGGCTTCCTCAAGATCGGCCAGGACGTCACGGCCCGAATGCAGGCGCAGGAGCATGAGCGGATGCTTCTGTTCGAGCTTCAGCACCGCGTCCGCAACACCCTGGCGGTGGTGAGGTCGATCGTCGCCCGAACGGCATCGGCCAGCGCCACGGTCGAGGAGATGGAGGCCCATCTCAGCGGTCGCCTCGCCGCCTTCTCGCGGGTCCAGGCGACCGTCACCCGCAATCCAGGGGCCGGGGTCGACCTCAACGCGCTGGTCCAGGATGAGCTGCTCGCGCACGCCACGAGGGAAGGACCCCGGCTCCGAATCAACGGCAGCGAGGTCCTACTCCAGCCCAAGGCGGCCGAAGGCTTCAGCCTCGCGGTCCACGAGCTCACCACCAACGCCGTCAAATACGGCGCCCTGGCCGGGGATTCGGGGCGGCTCGAGGTCGGCTGGAGCGTGCAGGGGGAGCCTGGAGCGGAGGAACTGCACTTCACCTGGGTCGAGCGAGACCTCACCCTCGGTTCGGGCGGAGGGCACGAAGGCTTCGGCACGGAACTGCTCCTGCGCAGCCTTCCCTACGAGCTCGACGCCGAGACGAGCCTCGAATTCGCGAGGACTGGAGTGCGCTTCGAGATGAGCGTGCCGGCGGACAGGGCGCTCAGCGCGGCCAAAGGCGCACAGCTCTGAGAGCGCGGCGGCGCGGACGAGGTGAACCGACATGCGCTTTGGGGTTAAGCGGCAACCTTTCGCTGCCTGCGGCGCCACGCCAGGATCAAAGCTGCCGAACCCGCTCCGGCGGCGAGGGATACGGCGGGCCCCCGGCCTCCGGCGTTGTCGGCAGGGACTCGTGTCGCCGGGTCTTCCCCGCGCCTCATGCCCGGGAGCCGCGCGACCGCACGTGAGGCTCGGGTCAGAGCAATGCCAACGGCTGTGCAACATCGGAGCGGCCCGACGTGCTTCCGCAGGCATTTCTGCTGCCACGACCTCCCGGGCCGGCGCTGGACCATCCGTGGCGCCGCACGCGCTCGCCAGCGGGACAGCAATGAGCCCGGCAAGCCAAGCCCATGGGCTTTTCCTGAATCTCACCTGCGCATCCAGCCAGCAGAGGAATATCCTCTTTCCAAGAACGAAGGATCCGAGCTTTCGTTACCCGGCGTAACCTTTGGCCGGGATGCCCGAAACGGAGCCGGCACGCCGCTGCTATTCCACGCCGGTTCAGCTAAAAGGCTGAATGTGGCCACTTCTTCCGAAAGAGCTCCCACGATGACGCGTCGTTCCATTCTGCTCGCAGCCCTCCTGTCGGCGACCGTCGCCGTGCCCGCCTTGGCCCAGGAGACCGAGAGGTCCCTCGCCGAAGCATGTCCGAAGCTGAGCGCGGAGGAAATCGGCAGGATCGAGAACTACAAGGGCGAGTTCGCCGAGAACGCTCATTATGCCCGCGCCTATTGCGTCAGCATCGAAGAGGCCGAGCGGCGCATGGGGATCCAGAACCGCGGCGCGATCGGACCCAAGATGGAGCCCGGCCGTCCGCCCCCTCCACCCGGCGACAGCATCGGCGCGCTCAACGCCGCTCTGCAGCAGAAGGAGGCCGGCACCTTCGCCGGGCTGTGGATCCAGCATCAGCCGGACTATCGGGTGGTCGTCGCTTTCACCCGCAACGCCGCGGCGACCTTGGCCGAATACACGAAGGACCCGCTGTTCAAGCCGCTGGATCGACCTGGGCCGACGCTGGTCGAGCTGCGCGCCATGCAGGACCGGCTGATTCGCGAATTCAACGAGCGCGGCTTCCGCTGGTCGGGAGCGGGCGCCTCGGAGAGGACGGGCTTCGTGGAGATCACCTTGGGCCAGGATGCGGCGCCTATCCGCGCCGCGGCGGCGCGCGGAGAATTCCCGTTGCCGCCGTGGGTGGTGCTGGTCGAGCCGAGGCCGCTACCGGTTCCCGCGCCTCCCCCTCCACCGGCCGGCGACGCGCGCGTCCGCTCGTTCCCGAAGCTCCCCTTTCGGACGGACATGGATATGCGAACCCTGGTGGGCGTGCCGGACGTCCCGGCGACGCTGCGGCTGGTCGATGGCTGCCTGAAGCTCGACACCGGCAGCGAAACACGCACCGCCCTTTGGCAGGCCTCCGACGCGCTCGACCTTTCCGACCCTGCAAAGGTCAGCGTGGTCGACCGGCTGACCGGCACCCGCATCTTCGCTGGCGACGATATTGCCCTCATGGGCCTGCAGCCTGGTGAGGAACGAGTGCCCGAGCGGATCGTTGGGGCGGAGGGCTGCCCCGGCCCCTACCGCGTCATCCGCGGATTCCAGCCTCGCGCAGCCTGGGAGGATCAGCAGCGCGAGGGGAGGATCAACAGGCGGGTGCACGAGCTCGGCGGCCGGGAAGCAGCCATCGCGGATTACGGGGCGGACCAGGCGCGCCTGCCGGCGCTTCGCGCATGGCGCGAGCGGATGCTGACCGATCAGGGAGATGCGGTCGCCGCGATCTGGATTGATGAAGACAACGGCACGGCGCACCTGTTTCACACGGCCGTCAAGCGCCCCGAGCAGCTCGTGCCCCCCAACCTGCGGACGTTCGTGACCGCGCAGGAGGTCCCTGTAGGCCATCGGGCTCTTGCCGACGCCGCGGCCTCACTGGAGCGCCAGCTCGCGGAGGCAGGCATAGTTGCGCAGGTTCAGCCGGACGCGCTGCAGGGCATCGTGAGCGTGAGGCCCGCCGACCCGCGGCTGCTCTCAAAGGCAGCGACCGCGGGGAAGATCGCATTCCCCGAGGTCGCGCGAGTCGAGATGGAAGGGGCAGCACCGCTGTCGGACGACCGGGAGCGCATGAACCGCGATCCGGAAGCCATGTGGCTCCGGCTCGAAGCTGCGCCCGATTTCGCGGAGATCCGCAAGCTCGTGGACGGGACCGAGCTCCCGTTGGTGGAACCTCCGCCCCCGCCGCGGCCGGGAAGCGGCCAGGCCACCTCGCCGAGCCCGCCGCGCACCCGCTATGCCCGGCCGAGCCGGGCCGCCTCGCTGCAGACTTCGCACTTCCTCGTAGCTTATGGCCAGACCGCGAGAGAGATCGCCGCCCTGAAGCCCCGCGGCTTCGACCCCGTGGATGCGCTCGACGCAATGAACGGTCGCGCCACGCCCGTCACCACGGCAATACTGGCGCGGCAGGTCGTGGTTGCGGAGCTGGTGGCGCTCGACACGCGGGATCCCGCGAAGGACGGCTACCGCTCCACCGCCCGCTGGCGTGTGGTCGAGACCCTGAAGGGCAGCGCCCGGTCCGGCGACGTCCTCCAGGTGCGAATGGTGTCGGGTGAGGAGCCGGACGGAAAGATCGCGCAGTCGAACGAGGAACCGCTGGTCCTTCCCGGGCTGCCCGGCTCGATCGAACCCGGCGGGCGTTGGCTGCTGCATCTCAATGACGCCCTCTATGCCCACGCTGCCTTCATTCAGGGCGGAAAGGATACGGCACGGGGCGAAGGCCCGTTCTACGTCCAGACGCTCACGCCCGCTCCTGTAATGGGCGACGACGTGAAAGCGCCCTTCTTCGGGCAGAAGCCGTCTCGCCTCACGGACCTGCGACGGAGCCTCGCGCCGCTCCAGAAGGCCATGATCGACAGCGGACTGGTCGCTGGGCCGCGACCTTGAACCGACGTCGCCGGCCTGAAGCCTGAGTTTTAGTCCCGCCCCTGCTCAGGGACTTCAGCTTTCGCCGAGATGACCGCTTGTCGGATATTGCTATAGGAAGAAGTCCCCCGCCCCGAGCGCGGTCGGCCCCTGCAGCGTCAGGGCGATGACCAGGTCCGCGACGCCGTCGCCGTTGGTGTCGCCCTCGACATACCAGGTGCCGCCCTGCTCATAGGCGCGGAGCTGCCCGGCCGAGCCGCTGAACGCGTTCGAGCCGATCCAGCTGAAGGCCTGGTTGCCCGCCGCACCGGAGTCGGCGTCGACCCTGCTGAGGTCGATCTTGTCGGTGCCGGGGGTGAAGTCGATTATCCGGTCCATCGACGCCGAG
>DASWLZ010000050.1:0-18406 GCA_036399975.1 Allosphingosinicella sp. | reverse complement strand
CGTGCGCCGCCCCGCGGCGATCAAGTGGGACCAGCCGCTGCGCACGCCGACCTTCGAGGTCGAGAACATGTACTGCACCGGCTGCCCGCGCGACGTGATGATCACGATCGGGCACGAGGTCATCGAGGCGACCATGTCGCGGCGTGCGCGCTACTTCGAGCACCTCGCCTATCGCCCCATCGTCTACGAGCTCTTCGACGCGGACCCGCGCATGGCTTGGACGTCCGCGCCCAAGCCGACCATGGGCGACGGCATGTACCGCACGGAGTTCTGGGACCACAGCGACGAGGAGCGGCACGCCCGCATGCACGACTTCGAGTTCGCCGTGACCCAGGACGAAATCATCTTCGACGCGGCCGACATCACGCGCTGCGGGCGCGACCTCTTCGTCCAGGAGAGCATGACGACGAACCGGCCCGGAATCGCGTGGCTGAAGCGCCACCTGGAGCCGCGCGGCCTGCGGGTGCACGCCGTCCACTTCCCGTACGACCTGTTCCCGAGCCACATCGACTGCACGTTCGTGCCGCTCCGCCCCGGGCTCGTCCTGACGAACCCGGAGCGCCCGATCCTCGAGAGCGAGGCGGCGCTCTTCAAGGCGAACGGCTGGCGCTTCGTCGACGCGCCGCAGCCGGTGAGCACCGACGAGGAGATGCCCGCCTTCTGCCAGAGCAGCAAGTGGCTCGCGATGAACCTCCTCTCTTTGTCGCCGACCACCGTCGTCGTCGAGGCGGCCGAGAAGCCGCTCATCAAGATGATGAAGGGGCTCGGGTTCAGCGTCATCGACCTGCCCTTCCGCGACGTCTTCGAGTTCGGCGGCAGCCTCCACTGCGCGACGTGGGACGTGCGGCGGCGAGGCGCGCGCGAGAGCTACTTCCATTCGCTCGACTGAGCATTTCCAGGGGGATTCATCATGGCGTATCGAGGTCTGGTCTCCGGCACTGACAAGGCAAGGTGGTCATCCAAGCCTGCGGCGCTCGACGAGGAGAGCCTCCGAATCGAGGGGCACCCGGTGATGGAGGCGTGGGAGGCGCCGTACATGGCGATGCTTGCCGCGGCGGTCGCGTCGCCCGGCGCGCGAGTCCTCGAGGTCGGCTTCGGGCTCGGCCTCGCCTCCCGCGCGGTCCAGTCGCACGCCCCGGCCGAGCACGTCATCATCGAGGCCAACGGCGACGTGTACCGCCGGCTCGTCGAGTTCGCGGCGAGCGCGGCCGGGAAGGTCACGCCGCGCCTCGGTCTCTGGGAGGAGGTCGTCCCGACGCTCGAGCCCGAGTCGTTCGACGGGATCCTCTACGACACCTATCCCCTGTCGGCCGAGGACCAGCACACCCACCAGTTCGCGTTCATCCGGGAAGCGATGCGCCTCCTGAAGCCGGGCGGCAAGCTCACCTACTGCAACCTGACCTCCACGGGCCTGCTGAAGGAGTCCTTCGCGACGTGGGACGCCCTGTTCGTGGAGACTCAGCGGCCGCGGCTCCGGGAGGCCGGCGTGAGCGACGAGGAGATCGTCGGCTACTCGCTCTTCCCCGTCTCGCCGCCCGCGACCTGCGAGTATTTCCGCCACGACCATGCGCTCGTGCCCGTGCTCCGCGCGTCGGGCGCGAGCCGGCGACGCTCCATCGAGGCGCTAAGGTAACAAAAAATGGCGGACAAAAACTGGCGCGCCCGGCAGGATTCGAACCTGCGACCCCAAGCTTAGAAGGCTCGTGCTCTATCCGACTGAGCTACGGGCGCGCATCCGGCGCGTGTAGCGCGCTTTCCAGCGGAACGGAACGGCGCTAGCGTCGGCCGGCATGGACGGGGGCGACGTGAAGGCTGTCGAGGGCGCCGAGCTCAGGGGCACGAATTTCCGCTATTACGATCTCGTCATGGCGGCGTTCGTCGCCATCCTTCTCCTCTCCAACGTGCTCGGCGCCGGCAAGAGGGCGGAGATCGACCTTCCCTTCGTCGGCCTCTGGCCGTTCGGGGCCGGGATCCTCTTCTTCCCGCTGTCCTACGTGATCGGCGACATCCTCACCGAGGTCTACGGCTATGCCCGGGCCCGGCGCTGCATCTGGGCGGGCTTCGTCGCGACCCTGTTCATGGCGCTGATGAGCTGGGTGGTGGTGGCGCTTCCGCCGGCCTCGAACTGGCCCGGGCAGGCGGCCTATGAATCGGTGTTCGGCCAGGTGCCGCGGATCGTCCTCGCCTCGGTCGTCGCCTTCTGGGCAGGCGAGTTCGCCAACAGCTACGTCCTGGCGCGGATGAAGGTGCTGACGAGGGGGCGGCATCTCTGGTCGCGCACCATCGGCTCGACCATGGTGGGGCAGGGGATAGACAGTTTGATCTTCTATCCGCTCGCTTTCTACGGCGCCGCCGGCTGGCCGGTCGAGGACATCGCCATGGTTATGGCGAGCCAGTTCGCGCTCAAGGTGGGGTGGGAGGTGCTGCTGACCCCGGTCACCTACGGCGTGGTCGGATTCCTGAAGCGGCGGGAGGGGGTCGACGTCTACGACGAGGGCACCGATTTCACGCCGTTCCGGGCGCGGGTCTGAAACGGTGAGCGGGTTCCAGCAGGCCAAGATCGCGCTCGGCCAGCTGCTCGGCCTGCCGAAGGACGCGCTTCACATCTATGTCGGCCTCGCCGTGTTCCTGGCGGCCGCGGCCCTGCTTCGCCGGCCGCTGGGGAGCTGGGTTCCGATCGCCGCGGTCGCCGCCGCGGCGCTCGCCGGCGAGACCTGGGACCTGATCGAGACCCGGGCCGCCGGCGCCCGGATCCACTGGGACCGCAACTGGCACGACGTCTGGAACACCTGCTTCTGGCCGGGCGTGCTGTTCCTCCTCGCCCGCTACACGCGCCTGCTCAGCCGGCGGACATAATTGAGACACTTCTCGCCGGCTCGCGACATCGCCCGGTAAAGCGGCAGACGCAAAAGCCGTCCCGCCGCCCGGCCAGCTCGGCCAGCGGTTCGTGGAGTAAGCAATCGTGAACCGTATACGCACAAGGGTCGGCTGACCCGAACGGCGCCCGAGCGCTTCTCCTCCCCCAAGGCATCCCCGAACCGGCTCCCGCCTCATCCCAGGCGAGCCACACCCATCGCCCGCGACGCGGGCCTGTAAAGGAGTAGAACAATGGCAATCCTGAATGGCACCCACAAAGCCGACACCCTGAACGGCACGGCCCAGGCCGACAGCATCTTCGGCGACAACGGCAACGACATGATCAACGGCGGCGCCGGCGACGATCATATCGACGGCGGCAACGGCAGCGACACCATCTCCGGCGGCGCCGGCAACGACGTCATCGACGGCGGCAACGGCCAGGATACGGTCGTCCTCGCCGGCAAGCGCTCCGACTATCGGGTCATGGAAGGCCTCAACGGCGCAATCGTCGTCCGCGACCTTCGCGCCGGCGGCCAGGACGGCCAGGACCGTCTGTTCAGCATCGAGCGGATCCAGTTTTCCGACGGCACCTTCAAGCTCGTCGACCTCATCCAGGCGAACGTCGCCCCGGTCGCGCAGAACGATGCGCTGACCCTGCCCGAGACCGCCGGCAAGGCCGAGGTGACCTCCATCCTCCTCGCCAACGACAGCGACGCCGACGGCGACCCGCTCGTCGTCAGCTCGGTCCAGGCCGTCTCCGCCCAGGGCGCTGCGGTCAGCATCGGCCCCGACGGCAAGGTCAGCTACGATTCCGGCGCCATCTTCGCCGATCTCGACAATGGCGAGACCGCGACCGACAGCTTCACCTACACGATCACCGACGGCAACGGCCATGTCTCGACCGCCACCGCCACCGTGACGATCACCGGCGTGACCCAGAACCAGGCTCCGGTCGCCGCCGCCGACATCTTCGGCCTCAACGAGGATGCCGGCGCCGCCGACGTCACCGCCTCCCTCATCGACAACGACAGCGACCCGGACGGCGACGCCTTCCAGGTCACCGCCGTCCAGGGCGTCTCGGACAGGGGCGCGATCGTCACCGTCGGACCCGACGGCCAGGTGAGCTACGACGCCGGCAAGATCTTCGTCGACCTCGAGGACGGCGAGAAGGCGAGCGACAGCTTCACCTATACGATCACCGACTCCAAGGGCCTCACCTCCACCGCCACGGCGACGGTGATCATCTCCGGCATCTCGCCGCGGAACAGCGCGCCCGTCGCGGTCAACGACCTGCTCGGGCTCGCCGAGGATGCCGGCAAGACCGACCTCACCGCGCTCATCCTTGCCAACGACACCGACGCCGACGGCCAGAAGCTGATGGTGACCAACGTCCAGGCGGTCACCGCCAAGGGCGCGGCCGTCACCGTCGATTCGGACGGCAAGGTCCTCTACGACGCGGGAGCGATCTTCTCGGACATGAAGACCGGCCAGACCGCCACGGACACCTTCACCTATACGGTGACTGATCCCGACGGCGCCACGTCGACCGCGACCGTGACTCTGAAGATCAGCGGCACCACCCAGGCCCCCGACTTCTATTTCTACGTCCAGGAGGACGGCGAGAAGAAAGGGATGATGTCGATCCTCCAGGATTATTTCGACATGAACATCGAGAGCATCGAAGGGCCCGCCATGGGCGGATCGATCAAGTTCGACGACTTCGCCGGAATCCTCGACTTCGCCGCCGACCATGACAGCTTCGACCGCCTGCTCCCCGACCAGAAGATGGAGAGCTATTTCACGGTGGTCGGAGCCGAGGGCGAGAAGAAGCTGATCGGGATGGTCATCTACGGCATCAACGACGAGATCGTCGCCGTCGACGACGTCGTCGCGGTCGGCGAGGGCGCGACCACCGGCAACCTGTGGACGAGCCTCATCTCGAACGACAACGACATCGAAAGCGGGCTCGCCAGCCGCCGGATCACCTCGGTCGACACGACCGGCACCGAAGGCACGGTCGTCATGAACACCTTCACCCGCACCCTGACCTATTCGGCCGCGGACATCGACCTCGCCCCGGGCGAGACCCGCACCGACACCTTCAGCTACACCGTCACCGACGGCTGGGGCTCGTCCGACACGGCGACCGTCACCGTCACCATCACCGGTGCGGCCGACGGCGCAGTCACGACATCGATGTCGGGCGGCGAGTCGATCCTGTCGGCCTTCGTCGGCGGCGCCGGCGGGTCGCATGTCGACGACGGCGAGTTCGCCAGCTTCCCCTCGATGCAGTCCATGCAGGAGATGCTGGTGGCGGACGCGGTCATCGCCTGACCGCCTATCCACGGCAAAAGCGGAAGGCCGCTCCCGAAAGGGGGCGGCCTTTTGCGTTGCCTAATTCCTCCTACGCTTGCAGGGGAGGGGGACCATGCGAAGCATGGTGGAGGGGCCTTGCTGAGTCCGAAGAACCCCTGCACCGCGCTTCGCGCGGTCCCCGTCCGCCGCGAAGTCGCGGGGAGGAATCGAGTTGCGGCGCCCCCTCCTTGCGCCGGCGCAAGCGCCATGTCTAGGAGCGGCGATGGCTCCGCTCCGCCGCGCCGCGCCCTATCTCGCCCACCTGCGCCTGCCGTTCCAGCTGACTCTCGCGCCGATCTTCCTCTGGGGCGCCTTGCTTTCGGGCGGGCGCTGGGACGGTGGGGCGACCGCCGCCTTCGTCGCCCTCCACCTCTTCCTCTACCCCGCCGCCACCGCCTTCAACTCGGCCTACGACCATGACGAGGGCCCGGTGAGCGGGCTCGAGCGGCCTCCGCCAGTGCCGCCGGGGCTGCTCGGCTTCGCCCTCGCCCTGGCGGCCGCCGGCGCGGTCGTCGCCCTGTTCGCCGAACCCGCCTTTCTTCTCGTCTACGCCCCGATCGTCGTCTGGACCGCCGCCTACAGCCACCCCGCGACCCGGTGGAAGGCCGGCCCGTGGAAGAGCTCGGCGGCGATAGCGCTGGGGCAGGGGGCGCTCGGTTTCGCGGCCGGCTGGATCGCCGCGGCCCCGCTCGACCCGGGCGACGAGGCCCTGTTCGCCGGGGCAGCGGGCTCGGCGCTGACGGCCCTCGGCCTCTATCCGACGACCCAGGTGTTCCAGCTCGGGGAAGATCGAGGGCGGGGCGATCGGACTCTGGCGGTCGTCCTGGGGCCGGGCGCGGCCCTCCGTTTCGGCGCCGCCTGCCTCGCGCTCGGCGGAGCAGTCACGGCCTGGCTGGTCGCACGCCGCTTCGGGCCGCCCGAGGCTTTTCTGATCGGGCTCGGCTATGCCGCACTGGTCGTCTCCCTGGAAAGGCTGGCGCGGCAGTCGACCCTTGCGGAGGGGGTCGGCCTCTATCGCCCGGCGATGCGGATCACCCGCTGGGCGACGGCTGGGTTCCTACTCTTCCTGGCCCTGGAGGCCGTCGTAAGGGGCTAGCCGATCGCTTCCAGAAGCCCCTCGAACAGCCGCCTTCCGTCGGTCCGGCCGTGGGCGGGTTCCGAGGCCCGCTCGGGGTGGGGCATCATCCCGAGCACATTGCCGCGCTCGCTGACGATCCCGGCGATGTCGCGGGCCGATCCGTTGCAGGCGTCGGAATAGCGGAAGGCGACCCGGCCTTCCCCTTCGAGCCGGTCGAGAGTCTCGCTGTCCGCCTGGTAATTGCCGTCATGGTGGCCGACCGGGATGACGATGTCCTCGCCCGCCTCGTAGCGGCTGGTGAAGGCGGTCTGGCTGTTCTCCACCTTCAAGGGAACGTCGCGGCAGATGTAGTGGAGGTTGGCGTTTCGCATCAGGGCCCCCGGCAGGAGGCCGGCCTCGGTCAGGATCTGGAAGCCGTTGCACACACCCAGCACCGCAATGCCTCCTCCGGCCGAGTCCGCCACCGCCCGCATCACCGGCGAGCGGGCGGCCATGGCTCCGGAGCGCAGATAGTCGCCGTAGGAGAAGCCGCCCGGGATGGCAATCAGGTCGAGGCCTTGCGGGAGCTCGGTCTCGCGGTGCCAGACCATCGCCGGCCGGTTGCCGGTCACCTGCTCGAGCGCCACCGCCATGTCGCGGTCGCAATTGGAGCCCGGGAAGACGATGACGGCGCTCTTCACGCCTCGCGCCCTTCCGCCGCCTCGCGCTCGATCCGGAAATTCTCGATGACGGTGTTGGCGAGGAGCCTGCGGCACATCGCCTCGACCTCCTCGTCGCCCACGCCGTCGGCGAGGTCGAGCTCGATCAGCTTGCCGGCTCGAACGTCGTTCACCCCGGCGAAGCCGAGCCCTTCCAGCGCGTGGTGGATGGCCTTGCCCTGAGGGTCGAGCACGCCGTTCTTCAAGGTGACGTAGACGCGGGTCTTCATGGCCGGCCCTATGCCGCCAAAGCGGGCCTGGGCACAAGGGTCTGCCAAGGGCGCGATCGCCTATTCTCAAATCCTCCCCGCATTACCGGGGGAGGGGGGCCGCGCGTAGCGCGGTGGAGGGGCTCTTCGAAAGTCAGCAAGGCCCCTCCACCAGGCTTCGCCTGGTCCCCCTCCCCTGCAAATGCAGGGGAGGATTTTGGACGGGAAAGGCTCGGCTTGTGACTGCCCGGCGCAGGCCCTATCTTCCCGCTATGGCCGAACCCTCCGAAATCGCCCTCACGCCCGCCGCCGCGGCCCGGGTCGCGGCGATCGCCGAGCGGCAGGGCAAGCCGGCCATCCTTCGACTCAGCGTCGAGGGCGGCGGCTGCGCCGGCTTCAGCTACCGCTTCGGCCTCGCCGACGGGGTCGAGGCCGACGATCTCGTCGCCGGCGAGTCGGGCGTGACCCTGGTGGTCGATCCGATGACCCACGATCTCGTCAGGGGCGGTGCGGTCGATTATGTCGAGAGCCTGGGCGGCGCCGCTTTCCAGGTGAGGAACCCCAATGCGGCCTCGGGCTGCGGCTGCGGGAGCAGCTTCTCGGTCTGATCGCCAAGTCCTAGCACGGACCCTCTCCGCCGGTCAGATCAGCCAGCTGTTTTCCTTCAGCCATTTGGAGAGGCTGCCTTCGCCGCCTTCCGAGTCGCTTCCCGGAACGAGCATGATGACCTCGCCGCTCGGGCTGACGACCGAGACCGGGTTGCCGGCCCCGCCCGCCCGGGCGCGATGGCAGGACTGCCGGCCCATGACGAGGTGGCCGCGATACGGTCCGTTGCGAAGGACTCCGAGAAGCCATCCGTCCATGACGGAGGGTGCCTGGGTGGTTGCCTGGATCATCCTGGGCCTCAGCTGACGAGAGTGAGCGGAAGGCGGGGGACGATCTGAGACATCAGAAGGATCGCGGTCACGACCGCCAATCCCCCAATTCCCGTGGCTGCTCTGATGTCCTGCATTGGAAGGCCTCCCACTTCCTTATTTCTTATGGAGCCTCACTGCGCCCGCGGCACGAGAACATCCACGGGAAGCCACGGCAAATGTCCGGCATTGCCGCCGCGATCAGGACGCCCTTCGGCAGAGGATTGACGAATTGTGCGGAAATGTGCGCATAACGGCGGGCATCGGGGATGGGATTCGTGCACGGCGACATCGAAGTCGAGGGGAGCGATCGCATCGTGCTCACGGTCCGGGAGGAGCTCGCCCGGCGCCGTCTGTCGCGCCAATGGCTCGCCGACCGGGCCAAGGTCAGCCTGTCCACCCTCGAGAAGGCCTTGTCGGGCCGGCGGCCGTTCACGCTCGCGACGGTGGTGAGGCTCGAGGAGGCGCTCGGCCTCAGCCTTCGTGACCGCTCCAACGGCGGCGACCACAAGGCGGCCGGCATGTTCGCCCCCGAGGACATGGGCGCCTATGCCCGTCCCGCCGTCCGGTGGCTCGAGGGCGAATATCTCACTCTGCGGCCCTCGTTCGGCGAGCCGGGCGCGATCTACGCCTACCTGACCACGATCGTCTGGGACGAGGACAAGGGGCATCTCACCTTCGCCGAGCGGGAGCGGGTCGACCGCGATTTCGCCCAGCAGGGCTTCGTCTGCTTCCCCCATCTCTCCGGGCACATCTATCTGGTGACAAACAGCGAGGGGCAGTACCGGCTCGTGCTCCTCAACCGCCCGGCGAGCGGCGGGGCCCTCAATGGAGTCCTCACCACCCTGGTGAACGCGCGCGGGGCGGAGCTAACCCCAGCGGCCGCGCCGATCGTCCTTCTGCCCAGGAGCCGCCAGTCGGAGCCTCAGCTCGGCCTCGTGAGGCCCGGCGACTCCTGCTACGACGAATATCGCGAATGCGTCGACGGCATCTCGAGGCGGGGCTACGCGGTCTTCCCGACCTGATCCGTCATCCCGTCGAAGGCCGGGACCCATGAACACCGCCCTGCCCAGATCGATGACGACCGTGTTCATGGATCCCGGATCAAGTCCGGGATGACGACCCCTCCGCGACCCGTTAAGCGGCTTCCCATGAAGATCGTCACCTACAACCTCAACGGCATCCGGGCGCGGCTGCCGCGGCTGGTCGAATACCTGCAGGAGGAGAAGCCCGACGCTTTGTGCCTCCAGGAGATCAAATGCGCCGACGAGGCCTTCCCGATCGAGGACGTGCGGGCGGCGGGCTATGACGGGGTGTGGCACGGCCAGAAGGGCTTCAACGGGGTCGCCATCCTGACGCCCGTGGCCGCCGGGCCGCCGGAGCTTCGGCGGACGGGGCTTCCCGGCGACCCGGACGACACCCACAGCCGCTATATCGAGGCCGAGGTGGGGGGCGTGGTGATCGGCTCGATCTACCTGCCCAACGGCAATCCGGTCGGGACCGAGAAGTTCGCCTACAAGCTGGCCTGGATGGAGCGGCTGCGCGAGCATGGGCAGGCGCTGCTCGCCGAGGAGAGGCCGGTGGTGCTGGCCGGCGACTGGAACGTCATCCCCACCGACAGCCATGACGACGTCTTCTCGGTCCGCGCCATGGCGCACGACGCCTTGATGCAGCCCGAGAGCCGCGCCGCCTTCCGCCGGATCCTCCACTCCGGCTGGACGGATGCGATCCGCGCCCGCCATCCCGACGGCGCCGTCTACACCTTCTGGGACTATACGGCCGGCTGCTGGCAGCGCGACGCCGGCTTCAGGATCGATCATCTCCTGCTCAGCCCCCAGGCCGCCGACCGGATGCTCGACGCCGGCGTGGACAAGAGCCACCGCGGCCGCGAAAAGGCCTCCGACCACGCCCCGACTTGGGTGAGGCTCGAATAGGGACAGTCACTAGCGACTGTCCCCACTCTGAAGGAACTCCGATGCAGCCCTGGACCCGCCGCCATTTCCTCGGTTCCGCAGCCGCCGTCGCGACCCTTCCGCTTCTTCCCGGATGCGCGACCCGCAAGGCCCGCGGAGGCGGCTCGCTCGAGCCGCTGCTCGCGCGCATGGCCGACGAGATACTCGCCGAATATCCGGAGAATGCCACCACGCTGGGCCTCGACAAGGGCGCCCGGGCCGGGCTCAAGTCGAGGCTCACCGACCGCTCGCTTCACGGCCGGGCCCGGCTCGCCGGCGCCGCGGCCGACCGGCTCCGGCGGCTCCGGGCGGTCGCCCGCTCAGGTCTCGGTGCGGCGGAGCAGACCCATCTCGCCGTCGCCGAGACCGCCCACGGCCTGGCCGTCGAGGGCTTCCGCTTCCCTTATGGCGACGTCGTCACGCTCAACCAGAATTTCTCCTACCGCAACGCCCCTTATGTGGTGGCCCAGAATACCGGCGCGTTCGTCGAGGTGCCCGACTTTCTCGACAGCAGCCATATGATCGCCGGCGCCGCCGACGCCGAGGCCTATCTCGCCCGGCTCGAGGCCTATGCCGGGGCGCTCGACGGCGAGACCGAGCGCCTTGCGCACGACCGCGGGATCGGCGTGGTCGCGCCCGACTTCCTCCTCGACAAGACCCTGAGGCAGATGAAGGGTGCCCGAGCCCAGCCGCTCGCCGAATGGGGGGTGGTGACGTCGCTCGCTCGGCGGACGGCCGAGGTGCCGGGCGACTGGCGGGGCAGGGCGCTCGCTTTGGCGACCGGCAAGGTGGCTCCCGCCATGGACCGGCAGATCGCCGAGCTGACCCGTCACCGCGCCCGCGCCGACAGCCGGGCCGGCGTCTGGAAGCTCCCCGACGGCGAGGCCTATTACGCCTGGGCCTTGCGGGCCGCGACGACGAGCAGCCTCACTCCGGCCGAAGTGCACAATATGGGGCTGGACCAGCTCGCCGAGCTTCAGGGCCGGATGGAGCCTCTGCTTCGGGCCCAGGGGCTGACCCGCGGGACCGTCGGCCAGCGGATGACCGCGCTCGGCAACGATCCGAAGCACCTCTTCCCGAACACGGACGCGGGCCGGGCGCAGATCCTCGAGCTCGTCAACGGCAAGGTGGCCGACATCCGGGCCCGGCTTCCGCGCGCTTTCGCCACCCTCGTCCCGGGCCGCCTCATCATCAAGCGGGTGCCGGTGGAGATCGAGGCGGGCGCTCCGGGCGGCTATGCGGCGGCGGGGACCATCGACGGCTCGGTGCCCGGCAATTACTACATCAACCTTCGCGACACCGCGATGTGGCCGCGCTTCAGCCTCGCGACGCTCACCTATCACGAGGGCATCCCCGGCCACATCTGGCAGGGCGAATATACCTACAAGCTGCCGCTGCTCCGCTCGCTGCTCGCCTTCAACGCTTATTCCGAAGGCTGGGCGCTCTACGCCGAGCAGCTCGCCGACGAGCTCGGAGTCTATGAAGGCGATCCCCTGGGCGAGCTCGGCTACCTCCAGTCTTTGTCCTTCCGCGCCTGCCGGCTCGTCGTCGACTCCGGCCTCCACGCCCAGCGCTGGACAAGGGCCAGGGCGATCCAGTGGTTCGCCGAGACCAACGGCTCGACCGTCGAGGAAGTCCAGGGCGAGGTCGACCGCTATTGCGCCTGGCCCGGCCAGGCCTGCGGGTACAAGGTGGGGCATTCGGAGATCAACCGGCTGAGGGAGAAGGCGAGGGGGGCGCTTGGCGCGAAGTTCGACCTCAGGACCTTCGACGACGCGCTGGTGCTCGGCGGCAACGTGCCTCTGACCTTGCTGGAGACGGTGATCGACCGCTATGTCGCGGCGCGGATCGCCTGACGATGTTCGCCATCGGGCTGGTGGCGGCGCTTGCCGGCCTCGCCCCGGCGGCGGCCCAGGAGCCTCCGCTCGCCAAGGCGCTGTGGTCGATTTCCTCGGGCGATTGCGTGAGCGTCCACACCGACGGGGAGCCGTGGGACGAATGCGGCTTCCAGGACTATGCCATCAACCATGACGGAAGCCGGGTGCTGACCGTCAGCGCCACCGGCGTCATCCAATTGTGGGACGGCGCCGGCCTCGAGATGCGGCGGATCGACTGGCCGGACCAGCCCTCCGGCGCGAGCGGCTATCCGGGCGGACGGGTCGTCATCTCGGGCGATACCGGAGTCGTCGTAACCCACCAGAACCAGATCACCGTCCTCGATCTCGGGGCAGCAAAGATCCTTTCGCAGCGCGTCGCCGAGGACATGATGCTGCTGGACGATCTTCGCTTCCACGGCGACCGTCTGTTCGCCGGCGGCAAGGATCGCGAGTGGGCGCTGGGCATGCGCGAGATCGCGCTGCCCGGCGGCGAGGTCCGGCCCGTGCCGGGCACGGACGGCTGGACCGTCCTTCAAGGGATCGGGCCGGCGGTCTGGCTGACGGGCTCGAAGGCGCCCTTCACGCTCCATCGAAGCGGACCTCCGGGAGCGGCGAAGGGCGGGATCTGGACCTGCGTGCCCTTGGAAGGGCGCTTCTGCTTCCGCCGCGAAACCAAGGGCCGGCATCTCCACTGGGTCGACATCGGCAAGGACGATGGGGGCCGCAGCGTGGATATGGGCCGCCTGCTCACCGACTTCGACAGCGCCTCTTTCGCCGTGGCCGCCGGCCATCCGCTGGCCGTGCTGTGCGGGAGGTCCCCCGGGTATGACCGTCCGAGCGACTGCAGGATCTTCGACCTGGTTTCCGGCAAGCCTATCCACGATTTCAAGACGCAAAATCTGCGCGTGTTCGGCGCCGCCGACGCACAGGGGCGACCCGAAATCCGGCTCGCTCTCCATCCTGCCTTCCAGAGGGACGAGCACAAGCGGGTCGGCCTCGACGGACGGATGCGTGTCGTCGACGCTAAGGGGCGTTCGAACCTGCTCGCCCCGGGCGGCGGGCTGATCCTGCCGCTGGGCGAGACGAGCAGCCTGTTCGTCGACGCCCGCGGCAAAGCGGTGGCGCGGCTCCCCTTCGCTTCGCGAAGCTGCGGCAACGGGTGGCCGGACTGGACGGGCGGTTGCCGGTTCTCGGGCGACGGGAGGCGCTGGCTGCTTCCGCTCCGGCCGGCGGACCGGACCGAGAAGCGGGGCGGGCTGACGCTCTACGAATTGCCTGCCGCGGGAGGTTGATCGGTCGACCGATCGACCGGCGCTTCGACCCGAGCCTGTCATTCCGGCGACGGCCGGGATCCATGAACATCGCCGGGCGAGGCTTCAGGCTGCAGTGTTCATGGATTCCGGCCTCCGCCGGGATGACGCCTCTACCGGATCTCGCTCAGCTCCACGCCCTTCGTCTCCTTCGCCAGCAGGGCGGAGACTCCGCTGACGAAGCAGGCCACGCCGACATAGACCGCCACCGGCACCGCGGAATCATATTCCCGGTAGAGCCAGAGCGCGACGATCGGGGCCAGCGAGCCGGCGAGGATCGAGGTCAGCTGGTAGGCGATCGACACGCCCGAATAGCGGATCCGGGTTGGGAACAGCTCGGTGATGAAGGCGGCCTGGGGGCCGTACATGGCGCTGTGCAGCACGAGGCCGGTCACCAGCGCGAGGACGATCAGCATGGGCTCGCCGCTGGCCAGCATCGGGAAGAAGGCGAAGCTGAAGGCGGCGAGGCCGAGGCCTCCGAAGGCGTAGACGGGGCGGCGGCCGATCCGGTCCGAGAGGCGGCCGAAGAGGGGGATGGCGAAGAACTGGACGGCGGCGCCGATCAGAAGGGCCTGGAGTGCCAGGCTGCGGGTCTCGGCGGCGACGTCGACGAGGAAGGTCAGAGAGAAGACGGTGAGGATGTAATAGGAGATGTTCTCGCCCACCCTGAGGCCGGCGCCGAGCACGATCGCCCGCGGCTTCTCGCGAAGCACGTCCATGGCGGGAAGCTTGGGCGGGATCTCGGCTTCCTCGAGCGCCTTCTCGAACATCGGGCTCTCCTCGACCCGGTTGCGGATGTACCAGCCGACGACGACGAGCAGCGCCGAGAGGAGGAAGGGGATCCGCCAGCCCCAGGCGAGGAAATCCGCCTCGCTCTGGAGCCCCGCGATCAGCGCCAGGACTCCGGCCGACAGCAGGCTCCCGGCCGCGACGCCGGCCTGCGGCCAGCTCGCCCAGAAGCCGCGGCGGGCGCTGTCACCATGCTCGGCCGCCATCAGCACCGCTCCGCCCCAGTCCCCGCCCACCGCGAAGCCCTGGACCAGCCGGAGCGCGATGAGCCCGGCGGGCGCCCAGACCCCGATCTGGGCATAGGTCGGCAGCAGGCCGATCAGGACCGTGGCCAGGCCCATCAGGACGAGGCTCAGCATGAGCAGCCGCTTGCGCCCGATCCGGTCGCCGAAATGGCCGAAGACGATCCCGCCCAGCGGCCTCGCGACGAAGCCGACCGCATAAGTGGCGAAGGCGAGCAGGGTGCCGACGAACGGGTCGTAGGACGGGAAGAACAGCTTGTTGAAGACGAGCGCCGCGGCCGAGCCGTAGAGGAAGAAATCGTACCATTCGATGGTGGTGCCGATCATGCTCGCCGCGACGACCCGGCGGAGCCTTCCCGGCTGCCATTCCCCGCTGCTCCGATCGCCCGCCATGCCGCCTCCTGATACCCGGCCCCGGATTAGGCGAGATGGCCGACATAGCCAACCTGACTCGTTCATCCTAAACTCTCGGGATGTGGGCACATCTTCTTCTCATGTCCTGCGCGCTTTCGTCGCCTGACGGAGCGGGTGCCGAATGAGTTCGTGGCTGCCAGGTTTGCTCGGCGCCGTTCTCGCAGCGGCCCTGATCGCCGTCTCGAATCGAACGCAGAAACCGGCGCGAAGGAATGGCCAGGGGTGGAAAGTGCTGCAGCCGGGATGGCTGATGAATTCCACTATTTTGGGGCTGGCCGCCATTTCGGCGCTGGCGGCCTACATCTTGCTGGCCGGCTCCTCGCTTCCGGATGCCGACACCCAGGGATTCGTCGCCGCCGTCCTGGTGCTCGGCTGCGGGTCGGGCATCATCTACTTCCTCTGGACTGGCTACGGCCGGACCATCCTGTGGAAGGGCAACGAGCTAAGCGTCCGCACGATCTTCGGGCGGGAGCAGGTCCGGCGGATCCCGGACGTTTCGCGAGTCAGCAGGAACGAGATGCTCGGCGACTATAAGCTGACCTTCAAGGACGGCTCGACGCTTCGGGTGTCGGCCCATTTCCACGGCGTCGGGGAACTCGTGGAGAGGCTGCCGAAGCGCGCGCGCCACTGACGGCTTGCGGCCTACGCTGCCGGAGCGTAGCCGAAGCCATGCGCATCCTCCTCGCCGCTCTCCTCTTCCTCGGCGCCTGCGCCACCTCGCCCGCCGCCGACCCCGACCTCGACCGCTGGAAGGCCCAGGCGGAGCGGGTGACGATCACCCGCGACGACTGGGGGATCGCCCATGTCCGCGGAAGGAGCGATGCCGACGCGGTGTTCGGGATGATCTACGCCCAGGCGGAAGACGATTTCCACCGGGTGGAGGCCAACTACCTCACCGCGCTCGGGCGCACCGCCGAGGCGGAAGGGGAGAAGGCGATCTGGTCGGACCTCCGGGCCAGGCTCTACATGGACCCGGACGATCTCAGGGCCCGCTACGCCGCCGGCCCGGCCTGGCTGAAGCGGCTGATGGACAGCTGGGCGGACGGGCTGAACTATTATCTTGCGACCCACCCCGACGTGCGGCCCCGCGCCATCACGCGCTTCGAGCCCTGGATGGCGCTGAGCTTCACCGAAGGCAGCATCGGCGGCGACATAGAGCGGATCGACCTGGAAGCGCTGGAGGCGTTCTACTCGAAGCGGGGAAAGGCCCTCGCGTCATCCCAGCGAAGGCTGGGATCCCGGCGGATGAAAAGCGCCGAGGTCCTCACCCAACGGGGCCCGAGCCTTCGCTGGGGCGACGGGACCGACCCCGAGCCGCGCGGCTCGAACGGCTTCGCCATCGCGCCCTCGAGGAGCGCCGAGGGGCACGCCCTGCTGCTCATCAACCCGCACACCAGCTTCTTCTTCCGCTCCGAGCAACAGGTGGCGAGCGACGAGGGGCTGAACGCCTATGGCGCCGCGACCTGGGGGCAGTTCTTCATCTACCAGGGCTTCAACGAGCGGGCCGGCTGGATGCACACGTCGAGCGGGGTCGACGTGGTCGACGAGTTCCTCGAGACGGTCGAGCAGAAGGAGGGGCGGCTCCTCTACCGCTACGGCAACGAGCAAAGGCCCGTCGGGACGAAGACGGTGACGATCGCCTGGCGCCAGGGCGACGGGAGCATGGCGAGCCGGAGCTTCGAGACCTACCGGACCCATCACGGCCCGATCGTGCGCGAGCAGGGCGGCAAATGGGTCGCCTTCGCGATGATGCACAAGCCGGTCGAGGCGCTCCAGCAAAGCTTCCTTCGAACCAAGGTCCGCGACCATGACGGCTTCCTCGAGGTGGCGGAGCTGAAGGCGAACTCGTCGAACAACACGGTCTTCGCCGACGCGCAAGGCAACATCGCCTACCACCATCCGCACTTCATCCCGGTGCGCGACGACCGCTTCGACTATACCAAGCCGGTGGACGGAAGCGACCCGCGCACCGACTGGCGCGGCCTCCATTCCCTGATGGACACGCCGCGGGCTCTGAACCCGCCCAGCGGCTGGATCCAGAACACCAACAACTGGCCCTATTCCGCCGCCGGGCCGCACAGCCCGCGGCAGGCGGATTTCCCGCGCTACATGGACACGTTCGGCGAGAATCCGCGCGGCATCCACGCGCTTCAGGTGCTTGGCGAGCGCCGGGACTTCAGCCTCGAGCGGCTGCGCGAGGCCGCCTACGACAGCTATCAGCCGGCCTTCGCCCAGCTCATTCCCGGCTTGGTCCGCGCCTGGGAGGCCGCCCCGGCGGGAAGCCCGCTCAAGCGCCGGCTGGAGGGGCCGGTGGCGGCGTTGCGCGGCTGGGACTATCGCTGGGGCGTCGGGTCGGTCGCCAATTCGCTCGCCATGTTCTGGGGAGACGAAATGTGGCGCCGCGCCGGGACCGCCGAATGGGACGAGGCGACGGCAACCTATGCCCAGATCGACCGGGCCGCCAATCGCGAGAAGCTGGAAGCGCTGGCCGCTGCGGTGGAGCGGCTGGAGCGGGATTTCGGGCGCTGGGACACGCCCTGGGGCGAGATCAACCGGTTCCAGCGACTGACCGGCGACATCGCCCATCCCTTCAGCGATTCCGGCCCAAGCATCCCCGTCGGCTTCTCCTCCGCGCGCTGGGGCTCGCTCGCCTCGTTCGGGGCCGCGCCTCGGGGCGGCTCGAAACGCTGGTACGGGACGAGCGGCAACAGCTTCGTCGCGGTGGTCCAGTTCGGCCCGAAGGTTCGCGCCCGGGCGGTGACCGCCGGCGGCGAGAGCGGCCATCCCGCCTCGCCGCATTTCAACGACCAGGCGCAGCGTTACGCGACGGGGGATTTGCGCGAGGTCTATTTCTACCCGGAGCAGCTCAAGGGCCGCACGGTGCGGGTGTACCGGCCGGGCGAGTGATCGCCTGCGCGTCGCGGGAGCGGGCCCGCCCCGCCGGCTTCATCCACAGCGGCCGAAGCGAGCGTCGGGTCGCCGATGGTACCGGCGCGTGAGCGATGAAGCCGCCGCCCGGGGGTCGACCCGGTCCCCCCGTGTAGCGGAACCGGCTGGTGCCGGCGCCGACGCCATATTCGTCGAAGGCCGAGGCCGGCCCGCCCGGGCCGAGCGGGGCGCCGGCATCGTCGGTCTGGCCGATGATCGAGCCCCGCTCGTCGGCATAATACCAGTTGCGGAACGTCACTCCGCCCTGGGTGAGATAGGCCATCAGCGGCTCGTCGGTGCCCGGCCCGAACACATAGCGCCGGGTGCGGCCGTTGCTCAGCGCCTCGAAGACGATCTCCTGCCCGTCATAGCCGAGCGAGGCGTCGAACGAGGCGTTGCTGGAATCGATGACCGCAAGCCGCATCAGCGGGTCGTAGGCGAAGGCCGACGAGGCCTGGACGGCGCCCGGGGCCGAGTTGCTGAACGAGGTCAGCAGATTCTCCGACGAATAAGTGTAGCCCCACGTGCCGTGCGAGACGACGTTGCCCTTGGGATCGTAGTCGAGGCTGCCCGCCCAGCCCGCGATCTGGTTGAGGCCGTTCGAACTCGTCGACGTCGTTCCCGAGCCGTGGCCGGTCCAGGCGTAGGAGTCGTTCGACCGGGTCGTCGTGGCGATCTGCGAGGCGGGATTGTAGGTGAAATCCAGGGTAAGGTCGCGGGCGGTGCCCCCGGGATCCTGGGTCAGCTGCTCGAGCCGGGACACCGGGTCATGGCCATAGCC
>DASWLZ010000049.1:0-100906 GCA_036399975.1 Allosphingosinicella sp. | reverse complement strand
CGGGTCGTAATAATCGGCGAAGGAGAAATGGTGGCGGGCGTTGAGCCAGCCATGGTCGGCATGGCCGAGGGTGGAAAAGGGGCGGATGTCGATCATGATGGGTCTCCTTTCACCGTCATTCCGGCGAAAGCCGGAATCCATGAACACGGGCCGATCCGATCCGCTCGCCGCGGTGTTCATGGATCCCGGGTCAAGCCCGGGATGACGGCAATGTTGTTCTTCAGCCGAGCAAACCCTCGGCGCGAAGCGTCTCCTGAACCGCCGGGCGGGCGGCGACCCGCTCGAGATAGGCGGCGAGGCCGGGCCAGCGGGCGATGTCGATCGAATGGACCTTCGTCCAGTTGAGCACGGCGAAGGCATAAGCGTCGAGGATCGAGAACCGATCGCCCAGGATGTACGGACCGTCGCCGATCTTCTCCTGGAGATAGTCGAACTTCTTGCCGAGCGCCGCTCGGGTCGCCTCCTTGAACGAATCCGGGGTCGCCGGATTCCACAGCGGGCCGAAGCCCTTGTGGAGCTCGGTGGCGATGAAGTTCAGCCATTCGAGAAGCCGGTAGCGCTCGATTCCGCCGGCCGGCAGAGCGAGCTCCGATCCGACCGCGCGGTCGGCGAGATACTGGAGGATCACCGCATTCTCGGTGAGCACCTCGCCGTCGTCCAGTCGGAGCGTGGGGACGGCGCCCTTCGGGTTGACGTCGGTCAGCTTCTCGCCGTCGTCGGTGACCTTGTCGGGAAAGCGGACGTTGGCGAGCTCGATGTCGAGGCCGGCCTCGCGGGCGACGATGTGCGGGGCCTGCGAGCAGGCGCCGGGGGCGTAGTAGAGCTTCATGTCAGTTCTCCTTGGGTGCGGATATGGGCGAGATCCTCCCCATCGCCAGATGGGGAGGGGGACCAGGCGGAGCCTGGTGGAGGGGTAAATGGCGCAGGCCTGCTCCAGCTACCCCTCCACCACCCTTCGGGTGGTCCCCCTCCCCCGGCAATCCGGGGGAGGATTTTTCAGGCCGCCAGCGGCAATTCGTCGGCGGCGAGGCTGCGAAGCTCGTCGATCGCCGCGGCGATCGAGGCGGCGGCCTGGTCCGCCCCGAAAGCGAGCTTCTCGACCCGGACGAAGGCGACGTCGTCGAGCCCCATGAAGGCGAGCAGGGTGCGCAGATGCGGCTCCTGGCTGTCCATCGGCACCGAGGGGCCGGTGCTGTAGAGGCCGGCGCGGCTCTCGATCACGATCGTCTTCTTGCCCTTGAGCAGCCCCTCGGGACCGGCTTCCGAATAGCGGAAGGTGATCCCGGCGCGGAGGACGTGGTCGAACCAGGTCTTGAGCGTCGACGAGATCCCGAAATTGTACATCGGCGCTCCGATCACGACGAGGTCCGCCGCCTTCAGCTCGGCGATCAGCTCGTCCGAGAGGGCGATGGCTTCGCGGGCCGCGTCGGTCGCCGCCTTGGCGCCGCGGATCGCGGGGGTGGTCTCCGCCGTGAGGTGCGGTATGGTGTGGGTGCCGACGTCGCGGTGGACGATCCGGACCGGCCCGCGGCCGCGAAGGATCGCCTCCAGCTCGCCGGTCAGCCGGCGGGTGACGGACGCTTCGCCCGTCGCGGCGCTGTCGATGATGAGCACGTTGGTCATGATTGCCTCCTGAGCTTGCAAGGAGACATGTAAGCCGGTAACAGTGTTGCTTGTAGACGCCACTGACGCATTCCGGTGTTGCTCAATATGGAACGCTCCTCGACAGACCTGCTCGACGTCCTCGCCTTCGTCCGGGTGGTGGAGACGGGGGCGTTCAGCCGCGCCGGGGAGCGGATGGGAATGTCCAAGTCGATCCTCAGCCGGCGGGTCGCCCGGCTCGAGGAGCAATTGGGGGCCCGGCTCCTCACCCGCACCGCCCAGGGGGCGCAGCCGACCGAGGTCGGCCAGGCCTATTTCGAGCGGGCGTCGAACATCCTCGCCGACCTCGAGGCGGCCGAGGAGGTGGTGGCGGAGGCGGTGACCCAGGTGGCGGGGCCGGTGCGGCTGTCGGCGCCGCTCTCGTTCGGGGTCCAGCATCTCGCGCCGGCGCTGGCCGAGTTCGCGCAGTTGAATCCCCGGGTCGAGCTCGACATCTCGTTCGACGACCGATCGGTGGACCTGGTCGCGGGCGGCTTCGACCTCGCGGTCCGGATCGGCTCGCTGAAGGACAGCTCGCTCATCGCGCGCAGGATCGCCCCGGTGCGGAAGGTGGCGACGGCGAGCCCGGCCTATCTCGAGGCGCGCGGCCGGCCGGAGCATCCGCGCGACCTCGCGGGTCACGACATCCTGCTCTACGCCAACGAGCAGTGGCGCTTCCGGGTCGGCGGCAAATGGGACTATGTGCGGGGGCGGCCGAGGCTGAGGGCCGACAATGGCGAGATGTTGCGGGCGGCGGCGGAGGCGGGGCTGGGGATCTGCATCCTGCCCAGCTTCATCGCCGCTCCGTCCTTCGAGCGGGGCACCCTCGAGGCGGTGCTTCGCGACTATCCCATGGAGGAAGGGGCGCTCCACGCGGTGATGCCGCCGGGGCGGGCGACGACGGCGCGGGTGAGGGCGCTGGTCGATTTCCTGGTCGGGCGATTCGGGCCGGAGCCGGAGTGGGATCCGTGCTGGCTTGCGGGGCATGATGGAAATTCCTCCCCGGCATTTGCCGGGGAGGGGGGCCATGCGAAGCATGGTGGAGGGGCTCTTCCGGCTCCGTAGAACCCCTCCACCGCGCTTCGCTCGGCCCCCCTGCCACGGAAATCCGGGGGAGGAATCTAGAGAGGATGGACGCGGCTCGGCCAGGCGCTAAAGCTTCGCCCATGAAAAACGCACTCCCGCTCCTCGCCCTTCTCCTCGCCACCGCCTGCGGCACTCCCTACTCGCAGGGGGTGCTCGATATGTCGCCCGGCCTGCCCGAGCCGCCCGCGGCCGATCCCGCCGCCGAGGACTCGCGCCTGCTCGCCTTCCTCGACGCCGCGTTCGACGAGCGGATCGCGTCGAGCCCGGAGACCCTGACCGCGCTTGGGAGCAAGGCCGGCTACGACCGCCTCGACGATTACAGCGACGCCGAGGTGGAGCGGCAGCGGGCGCTGGCGGAGACGCAGACCGCCCGGATGAAGGCCGACTTCGATTATGCAAATCTGAGCCCCGCCGGTCAGCTCAATTATCGATTGTTCGAATATAACGCCCAGCGCGCCGCCGAGAGCTACCGCTGGCGCGACTACGGCTTCCCGATGTCGACCAACGGAAGCCCGGCCGGCGACTTCCCGGTCTTCCTGATCAACCAGCACCGGGTGGACAGCGTCGCCGACGCGGAAGCCTATGTCGCCCGGATCCGCGACACGGAGCGGGCGATGCGCGAGATCAATGCCATGGCCCGGGCGCAGGCGGAGAAGGGGATCGTCCCGCCGAAGTTCAACTTCGCGCCGGTCAGGGCCGACGCGAAGCGGGCGATAACCGGGGCGCCGTTCGGCGCGGGCGCGGATTCGCCCCTGCTCGCCGACTTCAGGAAGAAGGTGACGGCGCTCGACGCGCCCGCCGACGTCAAGGCGCGCCTGATCGCCGACGCTTCGTCCGCGCTTTCCGGTCCGTTCCGCCGCGCGGTGGGCGAGATGCTGGCGACGCTCAACTCGATCGAGCCCAGCTCCACCGGGAACAGCGGCGCCTGGAGCCTTCCCGACGGGGCGGAATATTACGCCTCGCGCCTCCGGGCCCAGACGACCACCGACCTCTCCGCCGACCGAATCCACCAGATCGGCCTCGACGAGGTCGCGCGCATCCACCGCGAGATGGAGCAGATCAAGGCCCAGGTCGGCTTCAAGGGAACGCTCCAGTCCTTCTTCCAGCATCTGAAGACCGGCCGGCAGTTCAAATATCCGAACACCGAGGCTGGGCGGCAGACCTATCTCGCCGACGCCAACGCCTTCATCGCCCAGGTGATGGCGGAGGCGCCGAAATGGTTCAGCCGGCTGCCCAAGGCGCCGCTCGAGGTTCGGGCGGTGGAGACGTGGCGGCAGGAGACGGCGTCGGTCGCCTTCTACAACCGGCCCTCGCCGGACGGCTCGAGGCCCGGCATCTTCTACGTCAACCTCGCCGACATGAACCAGGTGCTCAAGCCCCAGATCGAGGGCATCGCCTATCATGAGGGCGCCCCGGGCCACCATTTCCAGATCGCGCTCCAGCAGGAGCTGGAAGGGGTTCCCAAGTTCCGCCGCTTCGGCGGCTACGGGGCCTATAGCGAGGGCTGGGGGCTCTATGCCGAGCGGCTCGGCCGCGAGATGGGCTTCTACAAGGACCCCTATTCGCTGTTCGGGCACCTTTCGCTCGAGCTGTGGCGGGCGGTGCGGCTGGTCACCGACACCGGCCTCCATTCCAAGCGCTGGACCCGGGAGCAGGCGATCCGTTATTTCCAGGACAATTCGCTCCTCTCCGAGCGCGACATCGTCAAGGAGGTGGAGCGCTACATCAACAATCCGGGGCAGGCGACGAGCTACAAGATCGGCCAGCTCAAGATCGTCGAGCTTCGCGAGCGGGCGAAGAGCGCGCTCGGCGACCGCTTCGATATTCGCGACTTCCACGCCGCGGTGCTCGAGAACGGGCCTCTGCCGCTCGACATATTGGAGCAGCAGGTGGACGCCTATATCGCGGCGAAGCGGGGGTAGAATTCCCCCCTCTCCCCGACGGGGAGAGGGCTGGGGTGAGGGGGCTCGGCCGCCGAGGGTGACCGCGGACCCCGAACCCCCTCCCCCTACCCTCTCCCCGCTGGGGAGAGGGAAAGAAGATGGCGCCGGCGTTCTGAAAATCGATGCGCCCTAAGCGCCCTTGGGCTCGCCGTCCTGGTCGCCCCCATCCCCCGCCGCGTCGGCCGCCTGCTCCTCGCGGGCGCGTTCCAGATATTCGCGGCTGAAGTCGATCCTCAGCTCGCACCACAGGAGGAGATGGTCCGACATCTGGTAGGTGCGCCAGTCCTTGTAATAGCGGGCCTTCTTCTCGGGCGTCGGCTTGTTCGCATAATCCTCGCCCATCGCCTCGACGTAGACCGCCTCGTCGCCGTCGCCGAAGACCGATCTCGAATAGTTGAACACGCCCGCCCGGTCGGTCGCCTCGAAGCGGTCGGGGCGGCAGAGGAAGGCGATCTGGTCGAAATATTTGCTCTGGCCGAGGTTGCTCCCGGGGAGGTTCATGAGAGCCTTGGGTATCTGGAACCCGGGATCGGTGAGGGCCTTGAAGGTCTCGTCGTCGCGGGCGAAGATGTTGAAGTCGCCGAGCAGGATCATGTTCTCGCCCGACGTATTGCGGATCGAGGTGGCTTCGCCCTGCGGCCGCGAGGGCTGCATCGCCGGCTGGACCCGCTTCGCCAGCAGCTGGGCGAGGTCGCCTATCTCCTTGACCCGCCGCGGGTCGTCGGCGACGCTCTTGCCGTAATAGACGTGGACCGAGCAGAGGTTGAACTTCACCCAGCCGGCGCGGAAGCCGCACAGGAACGGGGTGCGGGCGAACTGGAGGACGGGATCGTCCTTCTTCGCCGGGAGCACGACCTCGCCGGCGAGGCCCCCGAACCGGACCTTGCGGTCGTCGTACATGAAGGCCATCCGCTCGCCGTTGCCCGACGAGCCTTCGGTGACGTCGGTGACGATATATTTCCACCAGCCGCCGAGCATGCGCTGCACCTGGTCGAGCGCCGACAGGTCCTCGCGAACCTCCTGGATGGCGACGAGATCGAAATGGCTGATGACCTCGGCGATGTAGTGAAGCGCCTCGCTGGTCCGGAAGCCGTATTTGCTCGAGTCGAACTCGCGGATGTTCCAGGTCGCCAGGAGCAGGGTGTCGGTGACGGTGCGCTTGGGCACCTCGTCCTTGAGCTGAGCGCGAAGCCGAAGCAGACCTTCCGCCGTCCGCTTGCGCTGCTCCGGAGTGTCGTCCCGGATCGAATAGTAAAAAGGCATGGCCGTCCCCCCCTCGACTCGAGAGCGAAGGAAGCCACGCGCCGGGCGCCGGCGCAAGGGGGGAGGGCGCGCATCTTGACGCGGGCGGAGGGGTGGCCGATGCGAAAGGCTCGCGGGGGCGGCCGGCAGGAGAGACGAAATGGCCAAAGGTCAGAAGAAGAGCAACAAGGAAGCCAGGAAGCCCAAGAAGGAGGTCAAGAAGACCATCGCCGCCAATCCGTCGAGCAAGGGCGTGGTGGTCAAGGACTGATGGCGGAGCCCTTCGCCCGCCACCGCCAGCCGTGGAAGCAGGAGGAGATCCAGAAGCTCCACCTGCTCGCGGGCAAGGGCATGTCGCTGAAGGCGGTCGCCAAGGCATTGACCCGGACGGAGGAGTCGGTGAAGGAGCGCGCCAAGCAGGACGGGCTGAAGATCAGCAAGTTGCGCTAAACTTTCCTCTCCCGCCTTCGCGGGAGAGGGGGGACCCAAGCCAAAGGCTTGGGGGGTGAGGGTCTTGCTGAATCGGGTGTACGGACCCTCACCTCCCAACGCTTCGCGGCGGGCCCCTCCTCTCCCGCGAAAAGCGGGAGAGGGGTCAACCAGAACCTACGAAGAGACACGCCATGGCCGACACGCCTCCCGACCGCCTTTCGCTCAACCCGCGCAGCCCGTTCTTCGACGGCGAGCTGCTTCGCCGCGGCGTCGGGATCCGCTTCAAGGGCAAGGAGCGGACCGACGTCGAGGAATATAGCGTTCCGGAAGGCTGGATCCGGGTCGCCGCCGGCCGGAGCCTGGACCGTTTCGGCCAGCCGATGACGATCAAGCTGAAGGGCGAGGTCGAGCCCTTCTTCCAGGATGCCGCCGGCGCCGCGGAGGCCGAGGAGCCGGCCGTCGAGGGCGAGGAGGCCGACGGGGAAGCCGAGGCCCGGTGAGCGATCCGATTTTACATCCGAAACGGATGTAGTTCGATTTCCCGTCCCCTCCGATCCGGCCTAGCGTGCCGGGAAGGGGGACGCGGCTCCCCGATCCAGGGGGAGAATCAGGATGGCGACGAAGATCCGGGTCTTTTCGGCCGTGGAGGCCGAGCTCCGAGTGAGGGGCGGGGAAGCGCCCCAGCTCACGGTCATCGCTCACGGCTATGTGATCAGCTCGGGCTGGTCGGACCCGGAGCTGGTTCCGCTCGAGCGGAAGCTCTCCGCGGACGGGATCCTCGACCTCGATTTCGTCGCCACCCCGCCAGGCGAGTTCGACGCTCCGGTGCTGTCGCCGGTGACCGCGGTTCTCGAGTGGAACACGAGCGAGGTGGGACGCCTGATGGGCGTCCGGATCGTCGCCCGCACCAACGAGATCGTCAGGCTGGTCGTCCGCGAGCCCGCCGAGGCGAAGCAGCCGGCCGGCGAGACGACCCAGATCGCCGGCGAGGGCCAGCATCCGCATTTCGCGGCCGCGGCGGCGATGACCACCATGATGCTCGGCGAGGAGGGCGGCGGACTCCCGCCCACCCACCTGCTCGGCGAGCATGGCGGCGGCTATCCGCCCACCACCTACATGCTGGGCGAGGAAGGCCATGGCCTCCCGCCGACGACTCAGATGGTCGGGGAGGACGGCGGCGGCTTGAGCACCAGGATGCTCGGCGAAGAAGGCGGCGGGCTTCCGCCGACGACCCACATGCTCGGGGAGGAGGGGCACGGCCTTTCCCCGACGACGCAGATGGTCGGCGAGGACGGCGGCGGGATGACCACCAGGATGCTGGGCGAGGAAGGCCACGGGCTGCCGCCGATGACGACTCTCATGCTCGGTGAGGAGGGCGGTGGGCTCCCGCCGACCACGCACATGCTCGGCGAGGAAGGCGGCGGCCTGCCTCCCGGCGGCCATGCCGAGGCCGCTCGAGGCGGCGGGCAGATGACCACCCTGGCGCTCGGCGAGGAAGAGGGCGGCGGAGGCACGGCGATGACCACCATGGTCGTCGGCG
This sequence comes from Allosphingosinicella sp., assembly GCA_036399975.1. Classification (GTDB taxonomy): domain Bacteria; phylum Pseudomonadota; class Alphaproteobacteria; order Sphingomonadales; family Sphingomonadaceae; genus Allosphingosinicella. The sequence goes on along the minus strand of DASWLZ010000049.1, from coordinate 93,022 downwards.
AGGAAGGCACCACCGCGCCCTGGTTCGAGGAGATGATGCCCGGCCCGGTCATCCAGCCGACCGGGCTGCTCGGCGAGCAGGGCGGCGGCCAGCAAAATCCGACCACCCAGATCGCCGGCGAAGGCTGGCACGATCCGGCCAACCAGAACCCGCTCGGCCGACGCTAGGCGAAAGATGGGGGATGAGGTCGTCGCCGATCTGCTGATCGCCTGCGGATCGGCCGACCCCAATGTCGCCCCGCTCCTCCGCGCCGCGGAGCGGGCGGGGCGGTCGGTGCTGCGGATCGTCCACGGCGCGGCCGAGGAGCCGGCGTTCAGCTGGGACCTGGATTCCGGGCGGCTGCTCGTCGACGGCCGGGAGGTGGACGCCCGGGCCGCTTTCCTTCGCTACGACGTCTTCACCCCTCCGACCGAGGCCAGGGGGCTCGACCGCAACGCCGCCTGGTATGCCGCGGCCCTGGGCTGGGCGATGGCGCGCGGGATGCGGCTGCTCAACCGGGACATGCGCCACGCCGCCAACCAGAAGCCCTACATGCTGAGGCTGGCGAGCGAATTCGGCCTCGCCACCGCTCCCACCCTGGTCAGCAACGTCGAGGCGGATCTGAGGGCCTTTCCGGCCGGGGCGGTGGCCAAGCCGGTGGCGGGGGGCGGCTATGTCCGGCCGCTCGACGCGGCGCTGCCCGACGCGGGCTGGAAGGACGGCCGAAGCCCGATGCCGGCCATCGTCCAGGAGCGGCTCGCCTATCCCGAATACCGCATCTATCTGGCCGACGGGCGATTCCACCTGTTCGAGATCCATTCGCGGCTTCTCGACTACCGGACGGCGGCGCCGTCCAGCCTCGTTTATCTCGGCGAGACCCTGCCCTGGCCTGGAGTGGCGGAGGGGCTGACCAGGCTCGCCGCCGCGGTCGCGGTCGATTTCTGCGCCTGCGACCTCAAGACCCGGCCGGGCGACGAGGCGCCGCTCTTCCTCGAGCTCAACAGCGGGCCGATGTTCGCCGCCTACGACCTCGCCGCGGGGGGAAAGCTCGCGGATGCGCTGGTGGCGGCTCTGACCAACTGAAGCGGCTGGAGCCTATTCCTCGTCCTTCTTCCCGCCGACCCGGCGCTTCACCGCCCGGACCGTCCGGGCGACCAGGCCCTGCTTCGCCTCTTCGACCTGCCGGAGCTGGGCGTCGATCGCGTCGAAGAATTTCTCGACCGGATTGTTCGGGAATTTGCGCGCGTCGAAATCGCCGCCCAGCGTCGAGGCGAAGAAGTGGCCGAGGTGGCGGTAGCTCTCGAACTGCGACTCCGAGAAGAATTGGTCGGCGGTGGATTCGTGGGGGAAGGTCTTGCTGACCTCGGCATAGGAGCGGACGTCGACCGGAAGCTCGCCGAAATAGCTCGGTTTGATGTAGAGCAGCCGCCCGGTGCGAGGCTCGCTCGCTTCGAGGCTTTCGGGCTCCGGCCCGGGATGGCGCCGCTCCGGATATTCGATCGTGCCGAGGGCAAAGGCGCGCTGCCCCTCGACGCTCCTTCCGCGCGAGGAGATGTCGAGGTCGTCGAACCTGATGTCGACGTCGAGGTCGATCTTCACCTTGCGCACCGCCCCGCCGAGATCGGCGAAGGCGCATTCCGGATCGGCGCCGGCGTCGCTGACGACGATGTAGCGGCAGCGGCGGCGGACCATCTCGTAGAGGCCCAGATTCTCGAAGTGGCCGCCGTCGGAGAGGTAGATGTCCCAGCCCCGGTCGTCGGTGGCGCCGCCGAGCTCGCGAAGGATGGCCCGAAGCGAATCGCTCGGCCCGGAGCGACCGATGAGGTCCCCCATCTCCTTCGCCTGCGCCGGGTTGGGCAGCCAGGCGCCGAGGCGGACGTTGAACAGGGTCATCAGAAGCGCCGTGGCCGCCGAGGTGTGGTAGCCCATGTTCGGGCTTGCCGCGGCGCCGGAGATCGACATGGCGGTGGCGAGGCTGACCCCGCATCCCGCCATGGCCAGGTCGGGCTCGTTGCCGCCGTAGACGCTCGAGGGGACATAGGCGCCCGGAGGCTCGCTGAGATCGACCGGCGAGCCGTCTTTGGGCGGCCATTCGGGCGGCTTGAGCATGGCGCTGCCGCTGAAGCGGGGCGTGAAGACGAAGGGCTCGGCCTTGCGCTCCTGCCAGGCGAGCTTCTCGCTGGCGGTGACGTTCAACGCCACGTTCACCACCGGGTAGAGGATCGCGCGGCCGCCGACCTCCGGGGTGAGCTTGTGCATCCGCACGTTGTCCGCGGGGTCGAAGCCGGTGAACGGGTCGGGATCGCGCTGCCGGCGGGCGCCGCCGAGGAAGGCGCGGGCGAGGCGGTTGCGGTAGAGGCCGTTCAGCGAGAAGCGGTTCACCTGGATCCGGCCGCGAAGGAAGCAGAGGATCGCGAGCAGCCCGGCGAGCATGATGAAATGGGCGACCACGTTGGGATCGATCCAGGCCACGTCCCTCGGCTCCAGCCACGAAGGCCTTTGCCAGGTCGCGAGCCAGGCGGCGATCGACTCGGCGCCATTCTGCTCGATCCGGCCGAGGATCAGGAACAGCATCAGGATGAACACGGCGGTGCCGAGCGCGATGACGCCCTGCATCGGAAGATATTTGAGCACGAAGCCGCCGATGCCCTTCACGACGCTCGTGCTGTTGCCGCTCTTCGAGCTCTTGCCCCCCGCCACGGCGGCGAAGCCGCTGACGACGGTGATGATGCCCGAAAGCGAGCTGTCGTATCCGGGTATGTAGCGGCCCAGCGCCCAGTCGAGGATCAGGACGGCGAACCCGACCATGCCCCACAGGAGCATCGGCTTGATCTTCACGGCCGACAGCCGGGCCAGCCACTCGCGGTCGGCGTCGGGCTGAACCGTCTTGCCTCGCGCCGGGCGGAAGCCGGCGAAGACGATGGCGATGAGCAATTGGGTCCCCATCAGCCAGAGCGGCCCGGCGAAGGTCAGGACCGCCAGCGGCGACAGGGCCTTCCGGTTTCGGGTCCAGCGCTCGATCGCTCCTTCCGTCGTCAGCTGCGGGAAGCTCGCGAGGATCTTGTCGATGCCTTCGGTGAGATAGGCCTGGAAGAGGGCGGCGCCGAATAGGGTCGCCGCGGCCGCGATCATCAGCGAAATCAGCCACAGCGGGAGATCGGCCAAGAAGGTGTGGCGGTAGCCGTTCTCCTTGCCGGAGGAATCGGGCCCCTCCGGGGCCGGAAGGGTCAGGCCGGAAGCCAGCAGCCCGCCGACCGAGGCGAGCAGCGAGACGATGGCGAGCGCGGACCCGGGGATGTCGAGGAGAAGGGGCTCGTGGAGCAGGTCGACGGCGAGGCAGAGGGTGCCGCTGATCGACCACAGGACCAGAGGCACGACGATCCGCTTGGTCAGCCAGCCGTCGGCGCTGCCCGGCGGGATGCTTGCGGAGGCCCGGTAGCTGGGCAGGCCCCGCACGGCGAAGAAGGCCGCGGCAACGGCGAAGGCGGCGCTCAGCCCGAGGGCGATGCCGGCGAGTATCGGCACCGCAGTCGCGCGCTGGGGAAGCGACAGGACGCTCGCCTCGAACAGGTTCGGGGCGACCGTGACCAGCATCAAGAGGGGCGCGAAGAGCAGCCAGTTGAGCGCGATGTTGCGGCCGGAGATGGAGAGGGCCGTCCAGGTGTCGTTTGACCCGACCCCAACCCTGGGCGTGATGAAGTTCGAATTCTCGCGGAGGGCGGAGACCTCCGCCGGCTCGCTCACCCCGCCGAGCTTGACCATCACCGCCGAGGCGCCTCCGGGCTCCTCGTGAATCCAGCGCTGGAGCCAGCTGCCGATATAGCCGCCGCCCGAGACGGTGGAGAGATAATGGAAGCCGGTGAGGAGGTGCTTGGCGCTGAGCGCCTGGAGGACCCCGAGCGCGAAGGCGGCGCTTCGGATGCCGCCGCCGGAGAGGCAGAGCGCCGCCTGGCCTTTGGCGAAGGCCTCCCGCCGATAGGCGGCCTCGCGCTCGGCCGGGGTTCCGCCCGCCGGCAGATCCTCCTGCCAGATGAGCCGATATTCCGCCGCGAGCACGTCCGCAGTCAGTGCGACCGGGACCGGATCTTCCTTCTTGTCCGCCACGGCTTTCCCCCCGAGTCGCCCCAGCCCGGATGGGACCAGAAAAGCGGGCTACTGACAATTGCCCCGTGCCCCTCCACCGCGCTTCGCGCGGCCCCCCCCCGAGCAAGCTCGGGGAGGAATTCATCAGATGGAGCTACAGCCCCAGCCGCTCCAGCGGGCTCCCGAACGTGCCCGCGACCATCTCGGCCTGGATCCGGGTCGCCGGCCAGAGGCGGCCGAAGGGCGGCACGATGCGGTCGCGGACCCAGGGGAGGGTCCGGCTCTCGGACTGGTAGGCGGGGGTGAAGAGGGCCGAGAGCGCCTGATAGGGGCGCACGTGGCGCGGCGCGAGCTCGCCGTCGGCGAAGCTCAGCCGCCCCTCGACCCGGCCGGCGACGGTCCGGCCGGTATGGACGGATATCCCCTCGGCGGCGACGGCGCGGCGGAGGATTGCGAACAGGGCGGCGCGATGGGCTCCATGGCCGCGGGCGCCCTCGCGCCTCAGCCATTCGTAGCGCATGTCGAGAACGACCCGGCCCGAGAGATCGGCCCTCCCGAACAGTGAGCCCCGTCGGCTGAACGATCAGGCCCGAGCCCAGCGTGCGGGGCCCGTCGAACCGCTCGTAGAGGCAGACCTTGTGGCCGTCGCGGGCGAGCAGAAGCGCCGCCGCAAGGCCGGCGATGCCGCATCCCGCGATGCCCTTGTCGAGACCCCGCAAGGGGTGGGGTTTAGCCTTGGCATAAGGCTCGTCATCCCGGTGGAGGCCGGCGGGTGAAGGCCGCCGCGCCGTTCACCCGTCGTGGCCCCAGCCGTCGCTAGGGCGACGTGGCTGGTCTCACCGCCGTTTGAACCCGCCCAGCAGACGGCGGCGGTTGAAGGGTTCGAAGGGGTCGCAGGCGCTTTCGGGGTCCAGCGTCTCGCTTTTCGCGACCGCCTTCAGCGGGGCGGCAAACTCCGGCGGGCGGTAGGGGAGGAGCGTGCGGCCTTCTCCGCGCATGCGTTCAATGGTGGCGACGAGAGATCCGGTCTTCTCGAAGCAGGCATGGATCTCATCCGGGGTGACTCCGAGATGCTCCGCCATGAGGTCGCAGCGTAGCCGCGCGATGGTCCGGCGGTCCGGGTCGTTTTCGGTGAGGCGCGAATCGATCAGCAGGTCGCACTCGCTGTCGAGGCCCATCGATCGATTGTTGAGATTTGCCGAACCGACCCGGATCACGACGTCATCTACGATCATGATCTTCGCGTGGACGTATATGTCGGCCCCGCCTTCGGTGACCGGGGTGTAGATCCGGAAGCGGCCGTAGCGGTCCTTCCGCTCGAGCGCCTCGAATAGCTCGGCGCGCGCCGGACCCATCACGGATTCGTCCAGCCAGCCGTAGCCGGCCTTGGGATTGACGATGACGAACTCGGGTCCGTCGGGCTCGCCGAGCCGCCGTCCGATCGCTTCGGCCACCACCCGGGAAGCGAAATACTGGGTCTCAATGTAGACGAAGCGGCGAGCGCTGGCGATCAGGTCGAGGAACAGCGCCTCGATCTCCCGGACCTCGGACCAGTCGCTGACCTCGCCGCGCGTGCGGGCGATGGCGATGTCGACGTCGCGGAAATCCGGCTTCAGCTCCTCCGGCCAATGATCCGCCTCACCCGGCTTGGCGGACTCGAGGTGCTGGCCCGTCGCCGCCAGCCAGCGCAGGCGGGCGAGGTCGCCGAGGCAATGGGCGACTCCGCCGTCGACGCACATGGTCGCGTCGTGCCACGGGTCGTAGGCGCGGCGGGTGGTCGGCTCGCGCCGCTGCGAGGGCTCGTCCTTGTGCTCGCGAGTGTCCCAGCGGGATCCGGTGATGTCGATGCCGCCGCAAAAGGCGACCCTATCGTCGATGACGAGGATCTTCTGGTGGTGGCTTGCTTCGCGGGGATGGTTGTGGTCGAGCTTGAAGTGGATGTTCTTGCGCCGCGCCCAATTGCCGAGCTGGAACAGGGTCGTGCCCCGGCCGAGGTAGCGATAGGCCTCGCCGTCCCAGGCGAGGATGTAGATTTGCAGGTCCGGCCGCCGTTTCGCGATCCAGGTGATGAGCGCCCCGACCTTGACGGGCGGCTCGCCCTTGCCGCCCGGCTCGTCGAGCGCAACCCGGGTGTCGATGTCCCAGCCCATCATCAGGATCTGCGACTTCGCCTTCAGCATCGCCGTCCGCGCCAGGCGGAAATAGTCGCAGGCGTCCACGACGAGCGAGGCCCGGCCGGCGCGGGAGACCCGCCAGCAATTGCGGCCTTCCTCCAGCTTGAAGATGCGGCTTTCGCCGGTACGCTGCGTTTTACTGGTCACGCCCTTCGGAACGTACTTCGTGCCGCAGCCGTTCCAAACTACCTGCGACTGAGGAGAAACAACTTGCGCCACGCCGCTCTCGCCGCCCTGCTGCTCGCCACCGCCGCCTGCGCGACGAGGCCCGCCGAGCCGCCCGCGGCGGCCGCGGCTCCGGCCGCGGACTCCTACGACCGCGCCGCCCAGCGCGCCAAGATCGCCCGGATCCAGATGAACCCCGACACCGGCTTCCTCAACGCCGAGGAGCGGGAGGTGGTCAATCTGCTGATCCAGGCGGCGGAGCTGATGAACCCCATCTATCTTCGCCAGCGCTCGGTCGACAATCCAACCATCCGCGCCGAGATCGCCCGGAGCCAGCATCCGCAGAAGGCCGCCCTGCTCGATATGTACGATCTGCATTTCGGGCCCTGGGACACGCTCGCCGAGAACCATCCCTTCTACGGCGGCGAGAAGATGCCGGCCGGGGCGGGCTTCTATCCCAAGGACCTGACCAAGGCCGATCTCGACGCCTATCTCGCGGCCAATCCCGGGGAGAAGGAGGCGCTGACCAGCGGCTATACGGTGGTGAAGCGGCAGGGGGACCGGCTGGTCGCGGTGCCCTACAGCGTCGAATACCGGCAGTGGCTCGAGCCGGCGGCCAGGCTGCTCGAGCGGGCGGCGGCGACGACGAGCAACGCCTCGCTTCGCAAGTTCCTGAACCTTCGCGCCAAGGCCTTCCGGACCAACGATTATTATGAGTCCGAGCTGGCCTGGATGGACGTCAGCGGGACGCCGATCGAGGTCGTGATCGGGCCGTACGAGGTGTATACCGACACGCTCTACGGGACGAAGACGGCGTTCGAGGCCTTCGTCACCGTCCAGGACCCGCGGGAGAGCGCGGCGCTCACCAAGTACAAGGCGCTACTGCCCGACATGGAGCGCAACCTCCCGGTCGAGGATCGCTACAAGAATTTCAACCGGCCCTTTGCCTCGCCGATCCTCGTCGCCGACCAGGTCCATGGCGGCGGCGACAACGTGCCCGGGGTGCAGACCATCGCCTTCAACCTGCCCAACGACGAAAGGGTGCGGGAGGCGAAGGGCGCGAAGAAGGTGATCCTCGCCAACGTGCTCGGCGCCAAATACGACCGCATCCTGGCGCCGATGGCGGGGCTGGTGCTGGTTCCGGAGCAGGCGCGGCTGGTCACCAGGAAGTATATGACCAACGAGACGCTCTTCCACGAGCTGGCGCACAGCCTCGGGCCGGGGACGATCAAGGTCGGCGGGCGCCAGACCACGGTCAACGCGGAATTGAAGGACGTCTATTCGGCGAGCGAGGAAGCCAAGGCCGACGTGATGGGGCTCCACAACATCCTCTACATGATGAAGCGGGGCGAGCTCCCGGCCGCCGAGCGCGAGCAGGCTCTGGCGACCTATTTCGTCGGGATCTTCCGCGCCGTCCGCTTCGGGATCGACGAGGCGCACGGGCGCGGGGCAGCGATGCAGTACAGCTACCTGAAGGACAAGGGCGCCTTTCGCTGGGACGATCAGGCGGGCCGCTACCGCGTCGATTACGATCGGATGGAGGCGGGCCTGAGAGACCTTGTGGCCGAGCTGGTGCGGCTCCAGGGCAATGGCGATTATGCCGGCACCAAGGCGTTCTTCGAGCGCTACGCCCGGCTGGACGAGCAGGCGCGCGGGGTGCTGGCGAAGATGGCGCATATCCCGACGGACATCCAGCCGGTTTATCCGATGAAGGTGTAGGGGCTGTTCTAATTCCTCCCCGAGATTTCTCGGGGAGGGGGACCATGCGAAGCATGGTGGAGGGGTTCTTCCGGCATCCGAAGAACCCCTCCACCGCGCTCCGCGCGGTCCCCCTCCCCCGGAAAGCCGGGGGAGGAATTAAGGGAGAGGAGAAGTGCATGGATTATCAGGCGCTGGTCGACGAGGTGCTGTCGGACGTCTCCGCCTATCGGGGGCAAGGCAAGGTCGCCTCCTACATCCCGGCGCTGGCCGAGGCGGACCCGAAGAAGCTCGGCCTCGCGCTGGTGCTGAAGGACGGGTCGAGCTTCGTCGCCGGCGACGCGGACGAGGCTTTCTCGATCCAGAGCATCTCCTACGTCTTCGCGCTCTGCCTCGCGCTCCACCATGTCAAGGCGAGCCTGTGGAACCATGTCGGCCGCGAGCCGGCCGGGTCGCCGGTCAACTCGATCATCCAGCTCGAGATGGAGAAGGGGCGGCCGCGCAACCCGATGACCAGCGCGGGGGCGCTCGTCGTCTGCGACCAGCTGGTCACTGCGGCCGGGGGCGCCGATGCCGCGGTCGGCGAGCTGGTAGGCTTCCTTCGCGAGCGCTGCGGCGACGACAAGGTGGCGATCGACGAAAGCCTCGCCATGTCGGAATCGCGGGCGGGCGCGTTCAACCGGAGCCTGGCGCATTTCGTCGCCGCCTTCGGCAACCTCGCCAACCCGGTCGAGCCGGTGCTTTCCGCTTATTACCGGCAATGCTCGGTGGCGATGACCTGCCGGCAGCTGGCCAAGGCGGGCCTTTTCCTCGCCTTCGACGGGGTCGATCCGAGGACCGGCGACGCCGTCACCGTGGCGTCGCGATCGCGGCGGATCAACGCCTTGATGCTGACCTCCGGCCATTACGACAATAGCGGCGACTTCGCCTTCCGGGTCGGCCTTCCCGGCAAGAGCGCGATGAGCGGCGGGCTTCTCGCCATTGCCCCCGGCCACGGCGCCGTCTGCGCCTGGTCGCCCGGGCTGAACTCGGCGGGGACGTCCCTGGCGGGAGCGATGGCGCTCGAACGGCTGGTCGACAAGACGGGGTGGTCGGTGTTCGTGTAAATCCTCCCCATCGGAGATGGGGAGGGGACCACACGGAGTGTGGTGGAGGGGTAGATGGCGCGGGACTGGAGGTTCTCTCGCGACCCTCCAAATCTACAGCAGTTACCCCTCCGCCATGTTTCGCATGGTCCCCCTCCCCATGCGGTCGCATGGGGAGGATAAATAGGCTAACCTCCCCTCATGCTCGCCGCTCTCCTCCTCGCCGCCGCAATGCCCGCGCCGCCCGCCTGCCCGATCGACAGGGCTGTCTACCGGCTGAAAGGCGATCCCGGCTTCACCGCCGGCTTCGCCCGGCAGGACCGGCGCGATTCCGGGGTCTCGGACCTCGTGCTGTGGCTGAACACGCCCAAGCGCACCTACTGGTTCTCCTTCGCGGCCCCCAACGGCTACGGCGGCACCTATCTTACGCCGGAAATCGACCCGAGGATCTCGGCCAGGCTCTCGGACGACGAGGAGCGCGACGCGGCTGAAAGGATGCAGCCGGCCGAGCCGCTGAACCTGGAGTTCGATGCCTTCGCCGCCGATCTCGGCGCGTTCGAGGCGCCGCCCCGGTCGAGCGACAGGCCGCCCTCCCTGCTCTTCGCGCGCGGGCTCGGCCCGGCCCTCTGGTACGGCCCCTCGACGCTCGCCGGCAACGATCCGAAGGCCGAGCCGGAGGGGATGCGGATCGGGCTGTTCGTGCCGGCGGGATGCGGCGGGCCGCCGCGACGGAAATAATTTTCGCAGGCGGTGATCCAAAGCGGGCGGTGCTTGCGTCCTAGGCTCGAAACCGGAGGAGGGCTCCGGGGGATCGAGGAGCTTTGCAATGCCGGCCACGGAAATGATCATCTTCTTGAGCATCGGGCTGTTCTTCCTGCTCGCCTTCATCTTCCTGATCCGGCTGATCCAGGCGTGGCTTCTGCACCGCACTTTGCGCGAGGCGATCAGCAAGGATTCGGCCCATGCCGGGATGCTGGTCGACCGGGTCGGGCGGAGCGACTTCAGCGGGCCGCGCGCGGAGACGGGGACGGACGACCGGACCGGCCTCGTCCTGATCGCCCTCGGCCTCGCGCTGGCGGGTTTCTCCCTGATCGCGGGCGACATGGAGTGGATGAGGTACGGGCTCGGCGCGGCCCTGTTCCCCTCCCTCGTCGGCGCGGCCCTGCTCGCCCGGCACCATCTGCAGCGCCGTTCGGCCGAGCCGGACGTTGCCGCGGGAGCCTGAGCCCGATGAGGTCCTCTGCCGCCGCGCCGCGCGAGGCGACAAAGGCGCCTTCCGGCTGCTCGTGGAGACCCACGAGCGCCGGTTGCGCGCCTTTCTCGCCCAGCTCGCAGGGGCGGACGTGGGCGACGAGCTGGCGCAGGAGACCTTCCTCAAGGCCTGGCAGTCGCTGCCGGCCTTCCGGGGCGAAGCGAAATTCTCATCCTGGCTGTGCGCGATCGGCTGGCGGCTCTTCGTCGACCATATCCGCCGGCAGCGAAGCGAGGCGCGCAAGCGCGAGGCCGTGGGACAGCTCGCCGAGACCGCCGAGGCCGCGGAATCGGGCGAGCGGCTCGACCTGGAACGGGCGCTGGCCCTACTCGAGCCGGTGGAGCGGGCGGCTCTGGTGCTGTGCGAGGGCCATGGCTGGTCGCACGGCGAGGCGGCCGGGATATTGCAGCTGCCGCTCGGCACCCTCAAGGGGATCGTCCGGCGGGCCAAGCAGAAATGCCGGGAGCATCTGACGTGAGCGACAGCGACGATCCCGCCCTCGACCAACTGCTCCGCGAGGCGCTGGCGCCGCCCGACTGCCCTGCGGATCGTGGCTTCGTGGTCCGGGTGGAGCGGGTCGTGGCCGAGGCCGAGCGCTATCGCCGCCGCCGGGCCGCCTTGCTCCGCCAGCTGGCCAGCGAGGCCCTGGCGCTGGCCGCCGTGGCCGCGAGCCTGGCCTTCATCGCCCAGGCTCCGCAGGTGCGCGAGGCGCTCGGCAAGGCGCCGGAGCTCGGCGGGCTGGGCCTGCTGGCGATGGTCGTGGTGTGGCTGCTGGTGAGAGGCAAAGGCGGGGTTCTGGCCTGACCCGTCATGCCAGCGAAGGCCGGCGTCCCGGCCGGTGAAGGCCATCGGTGCTTTTCACCCGCCGGGGCCCCAGCCTTCGCCGGGGCGAAGGAAGTTGCATCGAACGCACCTGCATCAACCTATTTAGCAGCCCCACCGCCGCCGCCTTATGCTATCGGGCCCGCCATGGCCGACGGCGAAACCGCCCTGCTCCTTGCCCGCGCGCAATTCGCCTTCACCGTCTCGTTCCACTTCATCTTCCCGGCTTTCTCGATCGGGCTGGCCAGCTATCTGGCCGTGCTCGAGGGCCTGTGGCTGTGGACGGGGCGGCAGACCTACCTGACTTTGTTCCGATACTGGCTGAAGATCTTCGCCATCGCCTTCGCGATGGGAGTCGTCTCGGGGATCGTCATGTCCTACCAGTTCGGCACCAACTGGTCGGTCTTCTCGGACAAGGCGGGGCCGGTGATCGGGCCGCTCATGGCCTATGAGGTGCTCACCGCCTTCTTCCTCGAGGCGGGGTTTCTCGGAGTGATGCTGTTCGGGCTGGAGCGGGTCGGCAAGAGGCTCCACTTCCTCGCCACCCTGATGGTGGCGCTGGGCACCGCCCTTTCCGCCTTCTGGATCCTGAGCGTGAACAGCTGGATGCAGACCCCGACCGGCTGGGCGATGAATGCGCAGGGCCAGTTCGTCCCGGGGGGAAGCTGGATCGACATCATCTTCAACCCGAGCTTCCCCTACCGGCTCGTCCACACCGTCATCGCCGCCTATCTGACGACGGCTCTGGTGGTCGGAGCGGTGGGCGCCTGGCACCTGATCAAGGGGCGCGACAACAAGGCGGTCCGGACCAGCTTCTCGATGGCGATGTGGATGGCTGCGCTCGTCGCTCCGGTGCAGATTCTCGTCGGCGATCTCCACGGCCTCAACACGCTCGAGCACCAGCCGGCCAAGGTGATGGCGATGGAGGGCCATTTCGACAGCTATCCGGACGGGGCCCCGCTGATCCTGATCGGCCAGCCGGACAGCGAGGCCGAGAAGACCCATGTGCTGATCGAGGTTCCGAAGCTCTCCTCGCTGATCCTGAAGCACGATCCGGACGCTCCGCTCGAGGGGCTGAAGAGCGTGCCCAGGGAGGACCGGCCGCCGGCGGAGATCGTCTTCTGGTCCTTCCGGGTGATGGTGGGGCTCGGGTTCCTGATGCTCGGGCTCGGCCTGTGGAGCCTGCTCGGCCGGCTTCGCGGAAAGCTCTACGACTGGCGCTGGCTTCACCGCTTCGCGCTGCTGATGGGCCCCGCCGGGTTCGTCGCGGTGATCGCGGGCTGGGTGACGACGGAGGTGGGGCGGCAGCCCTGGGTGATCTACGGCCTGCTGAGGACGAGGGACGCGGTCTCGCCGATCGCCTCGCCGGCCGTGACGGGATCGCTGATCGCCTTCGTGCTGGTCTATTTCGCGGTGTTCGGGGCGGGGACCTGGTACATCCTCAGGCTGATGGCGAAGGCGCCGGAAGAGGCGGAGGAGGCGGAGCCGAAGACTCCCATCCGGACGGCGGGGGTTACTCCGGCCGCGGGCGTGAGGAGGGGCGGATGAGGCTGTTCGTCATCCCGGCGAAGGCTGGGATCCCAGCGGGCGAAGACCACCCGCGCCTTTCACCCCCCGGGGCCCCAGCCTTCGCTGGGGCGACGAGGCGCTGATGGACCTCACCGTGATCTGGGCGTTCCTGATCGCGTTCGCGGTCGCCGCTTATGTGGTGATGGACGGGTTCGACCTCGGCATCGGGATCCTCTTCCCGCTCTTCCCGGTCGGCCGGGAGCGGGACCAGGCGATGAACGCGATCGCCCCGGTCTGGGACGGCAACGAGACCTGGCTGGTGCTGGGCGGCGGCGGGCTGCTCGCCGCCTTCCCGCTCGCTTATGCGATCATCCTCCCGGCCCTCTACGCCCCGCTCATCGCTATGCTTCTCGGGCTCGTCTTCCGAGGGGTCGCCTTCGAGTTCCGCTGGCGGGATCCAAGGCACCGCAAGGGGTGGGACGCCGGTTTCTTCCTCGGCTCGCTCGCCGCGACCTTCGCCCAGGGCGTGACACTCGGGGCGCTGATCCAGGGGATCAGCGTCGAGGGCCGGGCCTATGCCGGCGGCTGGTGGGAATGGCTGAGCCCGTTCAGCCTCCTGACCGGGGCGAGCCTCGTCGCCGGCTATGCTCTGCTCGGGGCCGCCTGGCTGATCTGGAAGACCGAGGGCCCGCTCCAGGTGCGAGCGAGGGGCCTCGCCCGACGCCTCCTCCCCGCTTTGCTCGCGGCGATCGGGGCGGTCAGCCTCTATACGCCGTTCGTCGAGCCCAAATATTTCGAGCGCTGGTTCGACGTCCCGGGCGTGTTCGTCGCGGTGCCGATGCCGATCCTGGTCGCGGCCGCCGCCTTTTTCGGCTGGCGAAGCCTCGGGCGAGGGCGGGACTGGGCGCCCTTCGTCTGGTCGCTGGCGCTGTTCGGGCTCACCCTCGCCGGCCTCGCCATCTCGATCTGGCCCGACGTGATCCCGGGGCGAGTGTCGATCTGGCAGGCCGCCGCGCCTTATTCCAGCCAGCTCTTCATGCTGGTGGGAGCGCTCGTCCTGATCCCGCTCATACTCGCCTACACCGCCTGGTCCTATTGGGTGTTCCGGGGCAAGGTCGGCGAGGAGGGCTATCATTAAGGCACGGCAGCTCGCCTGGTTCGCCGGCCTTTGGGCGGCCGGAGTCGCGACCGTCGCATCGGTGGCCTATCTGCTCCGCTGGTGGATCGGCTAGGCGCGCTGCGGGGCAGGGTCCTTCGCGTCGGGGCGGCAGACCCTCACCAGCGCGTATAGCGCCGCGATCAGGATCAGCGGCGCGACCGGGAAGGCGACCAGCTTGCCGATGAAGGTGAGCTGGGGGCTGAGGAAGCCGCCGATCAGCGCCGCCCGCTCCCATCCGCCCAGCTCGTCCCATTGCCGGAACAGCACCAAAGCGAAGCCCAGCGACACCACGGTCATGTCGTAGTTGAAGGCGTAGGGCAGGATCAGGAAGGTGGCGGTGGCGGCGATGAAGGCGAGGTCGTGGAGCCCGGCGCCCTTGCGCTCGGCCCGCCAGACCAGGAACAGCGCGCCCGCCGAGACCAGGATGTGGGGGATCCAGGCGAAGAGGTCGCGGGTCTCCATCGTGTAGCGGACGGAGGTGAACGTGCCCGGCATCATGGCGAGGAAGAAGCTGCCCTTGTCCTGAAGAAGGCTGGCCTGGAAGCGGCTCATCCGGGTGATATATTCGTACCAGAGCTCGAAGCCGAACACCCAGCCGCTGACCAGGACCATAAAGGCGGCGCCCGCGGAGGCGATCACGATGGTTCGCCAGGCGCGCCGGGCGAGCAGGATCGGGGGGATGAGAAGGCCGAGGTGCGGCTTGATCGTCAGCAGCGCGGCGAAGATGCCGGCCCGGCCTGGCTGCCTCTGGATCCGGGCGAAGCAGGCCAGCCAGAGCGCTCCGACCAGGAAGCCGTAATGGCCGGCCCAGACGTTGACGGTGGCCGCCGGGGTGACCGCCGCGAGGAACAGCGGGAAGTTGGGCACCGCCTTCACGTAAGGGCGCGCCGCCCAGAGGAACAAAGCCAGAGTCGCCGCGAGCCAGAGCGCCAGAGCGGGGAAATAGGGGATGAGCCCGAACGGCGCGGCGAGGAAGAAGCTCGAGGGCGGGTAGGAATAATAATGCGGCTTGATCGGGCCGACATGCTGCTGCTGGTAGGCGAGATATTCGTGGAAGGAGTAGATCGCCTCGGGCCGGTTCTCGACCACGAGGCGGCCGCCGGTCCAGACGTTGACGAAATCCCGGCCCCAGATGTGGCCGCTGTCCATGAACGCGCCTTTGAGGTCGTTGATGTCGACCGCGAACATCAGCATCACCGGGAACGATCCCAGCAACGTCAGGAACAGCCAAAAGGGCGGCCTTCGCCTCGCCCGCCTCGCGACCGGCGGCGGCGATTCCCGATCCCCTGATTCGATTTCGCGCGATTCGTGAGCCGCCCCGGCTTCCGGCAGGTACATGTGACTTGGTTCCCCCTGTGTGCCCACCCGAACTATCCCGCAAACCTTTAGAGAATTGTTAACCACGGGACCGTAACCCTTCCGGCAGACGATCTCCATGGAGAGGCTCATGCGCAGGGAAACGACAAACGCTATCCGGACGGTGCTCGAGGAAGCGCTTCCGCCGATGCTTCGCGATTCCAGGCCGATGCGCTGGCTGTTCCGCCGTCACTGGGGGCCTCTGGTCGACGACATCGAGCATTTCCGCGAGAACATCCCCTTCGTCACCGACCGGGAGTATCGCGAGATTTACGAGCGGATGCCCAGGGTCCAGGACGAGACCGACAACAGCGCCGCCTGCCTCGACCGGATCGTCGGCTCGCTCCAGGGCG
This sequence comes from Allosphingosinicella sp., assembly GCA_036399975.1. GTDB lineage: Bacteria > Pseudomonadota > Alphaproteobacteria > Sphingomonadales > Sphingomonadaceae > Allosphingosinicella. The sequence continues at coordinate 77,387 of DASWLZ010000049.1, read as the reverse complement.
AGACGGTGCTCGATGTCGGCTGCGGCACCGGCTATCTGCTCGACCATCTCAAGCGCGAGCGGCCGGGCCTGGCGCTCACCGGGGTCGATTTCATCATCGAGGAGGGCACCCGCACCCGCCATCCCGACATCCGGTTCGAGCAGGCCAATATCGAGCGGCTGCCGTTCGCCGACAATTCGTTCGACACGGTGATCTGCACCCACGTGCTCGAGCATATCCTCGAGCTTCGCCAGGCGCTGTCCGAGCTTCGCCGGGTCGCCCGCCGCCGGCTGATCCTGGTGGTGCCGCAGGAGCGCGAATATCGCTTCACCTTCAATCCGCACCTGCACTTCTTCCCTTACCCGCACAGCTTCCTTCGCTACCTGACGCCGGTGCCCCGGGACCATGAGCTCGCCAGCCTGGGGCGCGACATCTTCTATTCGGAGAATTGCGAGGAGGCCCCGCGCCAGCTCCATTAGCAAGCCCTTTCCCGGCGAAGGCCGGGACCCAGTCCTTCCGCTCGTGCCGCTGGGCCCCGGCCTCCGCCGGGGAACGGCTGCGGCGGAACGAGTCTGCCTCCCACCCAAGAAACCGAATGAGGCCCCCGAGCGCCCTTGTTGCAGCGCAGCACCGGGGTTATAGGGCCGGGATATATTCCCCGGACATGAGAGTTACCCTGACATGAGCCTCCGCAATGTGGCCATCATCGCGCACGTCGATCACGGCAAGACCACGCTCGTCGACCAGCTGTTCCGCCAGTCCGGCACCTTCCGCGACAACCAGCGCGTGGAAGAGCGCGCGATGGATTCGAACGACCTCGAGAAGGAGCGGGGGATCACCATCCTCGCCAAATGCACCTCGGTCGAGTGGCAGGGCACGCACATCAACATCGTCGACACTCCGGGCCACGCCGATTTCGGCGCCGAGGTCGAGCGCATCCTGTCGATGGTCGACGGGGTGATATTGCTCGTCGACGCGGCCGAGGGGCCGATGCCGCAGACCAAGTTCGTCACCGGCAAGGCGCTCGCGCTGGGGCTCAGGCCGATCGTCGTCGTCAACAAGATCGACCGGCCCGACGCCCGCCCGGCCGAGGTGCTCGACGAGGTGTTCGAGCTGTTCCTGACCCTGGAGGCGAGCGACGAGCAGCTCGATTTCCCGACCCTCTACGCCTCGGGCCGCGCCGGCTATGCGGGCCTCAGCGACGACGTTCGCACGGGCGACCTCAACCCGCTGTTCGAGGCGATCGTCGGCCACATCCCGGCGCCCGAAGCCAATCCCGAAGGCCCGTTCCGGATGATCGGGGTGCTTCTCGACCGCGACCCGTTCCTCGGGCGGATCCTCACCGGGCGGATCGAGAGCGGCCGGCTCGAGGTCAACATGCCGATCAAGGCGCTCGACGTGGACAACAATCTGGTCGAGACCGGCCGGGCGACCAAGGTCTTCGCCTATCGCGGGCTGGAGCGGGTGCCGGTCGAGACGGCCCAGGCGGGCGACATCGTCGCCATCGCGGGGCTGACCAAGGCGACCGTCTCCAACACCATCGCCGAGACGGCGGTGACCCGGGCCATCGCCGCCCGCCCGATCGACCCGCCGACCCTGGCGATGAGCTTCGCGGTCAACGACAGCCCCTATGCCGGGCGCGACGGCGACAAGGTGCAGAGCCGCGTGATCCGCGACCGCCTCGAGCGCGAGGCCGAGACCAACGTCGCCATCCGCCTGACCGAGAGCGCCGAGAAGGACGCCTTCGAGGTCGCCGGGCGCGGCGAGCTCCAGCTCGGAGTGCTGATCGAGACGATGCGGCGCGAAGGCTTCGAGCTGTCGATCAGCCGCCCCCGGGTGCTGTTCAGGGACGGGCCGAGCGGCCGCGAGGAGCCCTATGAGACGGTCGTCATCGACGTCGACGAGGAACATGCCGGGACCGTCGTCGAGAAGATGGCGCAGCGCAAAGGCGAGATGACCGACATGCGCCCCTCGGGCGGCGGCAAGACGCGGCTGACCTTCTCGGCGCCGAGCCGCGGCCTGATCGGCTATCATGGCGAGTTCCTCTCCGACACCCGCGGCACCGGCATCATGAACCGGCTGTTCGAGAAATACGGCCCCTACAAGGGCCCGATCACCGGGCGGCAGAACGGGGTGCTGATCTCGATGGAGCAGGGCGAGGCGGTCGCCTACGCGCTCAACATGCTCGAGGAGCGCGGGGTGCTGTTCATCTCGCCCGGCGAGAAGCTGTACGAAGGCATGATCATCGGCGAGAACGCCAAGCCGCAGGACCTCGAGGTCAATCCCTTGAAGTCCAAACAGCTCACCAACTTCCGGGCATCGGGCCCCAAGGACGAGAGTATCCGCCTCACCCCGCCGCGTCGGATGACCCTCGAGCAGGCCATCGCCTACATCCAGGACGACGAGCTGGTCGAGGTCACCCCGAAGGCGATCCGGCTGAGGAAGCGGCACCTCGATCCGCATGAGCGTAAAAGACAGAGCCGCAAGGCCGAAGCGGCCTGACGGCTTTGTCGGCCGCCGAGTGCAGGGTTCCCATCAAAGTAATACTTTGATGGGGCCCGAAGCGACGCCGGCGCGGAGCGCCGCCGGAGCAGCACGAAGAGACGGCTGACGCCGGCCAGCCTGCCGCACAGCGGGCAAGACTGACGTCACGAATTCAGTTCGTGACGGCCGCACGGCGCCCGCGGGTTCGCTCGGAGGCGCGCAGGCGCGAAAAATTGGGGTTCACGCGAAGGACGCGAAGGGCGCAAAAGGTTCGGCGGACGGCATGACCGCCGGCGAAAATGCCAAAGTCTGCAAGTGACTGTAACCTCGCGGTCGAGTAGCGGTCGCCTCGCCGCTACCGCCCCGAATCGATAAAGGACCTTACGAACCATGCCGCCCTTCAAGGACAGCTTCCAGGACCGGGTCGGCCAGGCCGCCGAAGCCAAGCGCAAGGCGCTCGAGAAGCTGAAGTCGAAGCCGCCGGTCGACCCGGAGGTCGCCGCCGCCCGACAGGAGGCCGCTCGGGAGCGGGAAGCCCGGGCCGAGGAGAAGCGGTCCGCCAAGGCTGAAAAGGCGAAAGCGGCTGAAGATGCGCGCGCTGCCGAGGCGGCCAAGACCGCCGAGGCTGCCGCCTCCGCGCCGCCTCCGCTCACCGAAGCGGAGCGCAAGGCCGCCCGCGACGCCCGCTACGCGGCGCGCAAGAGCCGGAAGTAAGCACTGCCCATGGCCGAAGCGGCTTGCTCAGCGCCGTCCTGCTCCACCAGGTCGGGGCTCGGCGACCGCCCGAGCCGATAAGCTGCCGGGAAGCCATGGCTGGAAGCGCCTCGATACGCCTCCGGTCACAGAATCGACAGCGCAAGCAGGTTGATGACGAAATGCGCCAGGATCGGCGCGTAGATGCTTCGCATCCTGACGTACAATATGCTCAGGCCAACACCTCCAGCGGCCAGAGCGAGCCATTGCGGGCTTGCGTAGCTGACGTGGACCAGAGCGAAGCCCACCGCGCCCGCTCCGGCGGCGACGACGGCTCCAGCGCGGCGTCGCAAGAACTCGAACAACACGCCTCTGAAATCAATTCCTCCCAGATCGGCGCGACGATCAGGATGGAGATGTAGGTGAGGACGGTTGCTGCAGTGTGGCTTTCCAGGCTGGAAGGCGCGTTGTCCTGAGGCGGCGCAGGTATAAGCAGCGTGATCCCGAAGAGGGCGGCGCCGACCGCGACCGACGCGAGGAAGGCGGCGGGTCCGAGGGGCTCCCGCGAGATATTCAGGCCGTAGCGACTGTTTGCCGCGAGGGCGCCGGCAGCGAACAGGATGCCGAAGCCCAGGTTCAGGGCCGCTTCCACAAGCGGGTCGAGCAGAGACGTGACCAAGACCGCGATCCATGGCTTGATCGGTCAAAAGCGAAAGGGCGCGCCGCACTACGACGCGCCCTCCGCTGACCGACAGGCCTCTACCCGATCGAGCGCCCCACCCAGCGGCCGGCCTCATAGGCCCAGCCCGCGGCGGTGTAAGCGCCCAGCACCATCATCGCCATTGCGAACAATTCAAACACGAAATACGCGGGATATTCCTTCGCATTCTTGATGATCAGCTTGAAGTCGGGCTTCTCGCCGCAAAGCATCGCATCGATCGGAATAACCTTGTTCGAATAGAGATACATCGACTTGCTCCTGGCCCGCTCCGCTAAAAGGGCCACCTGAAATAGACGGGGATACGGTCCCGATCTTCGTCATAGATATCGTGCTTCCCGGCGGAGAGCAGGAAGAGGATGTTCGTGACAATCGCCGCGGCCAGGAGGACCCAGGTCACGTTGTGGCGAAAACCCGCAAGAATGAGACAGGCCGCGAAGGCCAGTGGCGGCAGACCGTCCCTGTAGAAGTTGAAGGCGCGGCGTTCCGACTTCGACAAGACCAGGCCGAGCAGACACAAAGCGGCGCTGCTGCCGAAGGCCGCGCGCGGATCGATAATCGCCGCTTCCGGCGCGTAGCCGGGGTCGGACACGGACCTGACGAGCAGGATCAGGGAGGCGACGACGAGGCCGACGTTGAGGAACGTCGTCTCCCTGGCGAACTTCTCGTGAATGTTCCTGATAGCCACCGCTCGGGCGTCCGGGATCGTTAGCGGCTCGTCTGGCGCACGTCCGGCGGGTTCATCCCCCACACGATGTTCACCCAGATCAGGAAGGCAATCACGAAGAGCCAAGGCGACGTCGTGTCGCCGGCCTTCAGCCAGTGGACGATCATCGCCGCCAGCATGATCGCGGCGAGCGTGATTGCGGCAAGGCCCTGCTTCCTCTCCACGACCACCTTATAGCCGGTGCGGAGGAACTGAGCCGCGAGAACCAGGGCCGTGAGCAGAAAGGTCGGAAGCGACACCGCACCGACAAGATCGCTCATGGCTGAAACCATCGCCACCGGAAAGGCCGCGAAAAGAAGCGAATTCGCTCCGCGCTCGATCTCAATCAACATGCTTCTCCTCGACCAGGTGGGGGGCCGGGCCCGTGAGCCCGGCCCACGCCTGCTTAGTCGATGCCCTTGATCGCGGCATAGGTGGCGAAGCCGTAGGCCGCAGCTTCCAAGATCGCCCATCCGATCACGGACCCTCAGCTTCCTGGCTGGGCGCGCCGATAGTGAATCGGCTTGATTCTGTCAAGAGCTATACGGAAAAATACGTTTCAAAGCAGTATGTTACGCAGCGATAACGGTCTGCCTGTGAAATGAACGGGAAAATGGGGACAGTATACATTTTGCGGTGAGTCCGGGCAGGTATACAGGCGTGGGACGCGGCGCTCGACTTTGCGGTGCCCAAGCTGAAGGACATCGCCTTCCAGCGGGCGATCGAGGGGGAGCTGGTGCCGGTCTTCTCGGGCGGGAGGCTGATCGGGTTCCGGCGCAAATATAACGACAAATCGCTGATGTTCTGCCTTCGCCACTACGGCCAGGACGAGAGCGGCAGGCGGACGACGATCAACTATTTCTCGACCCGGGCGAGCGCCGGAGCGGCGGGCGGGGCGGCGGGGGCCGAGGCGGCGACGACGACCGTCCGGACGGTGATCACGGGGCCCGCGGCGGGGCCGGGGCAGGGGGGCGGCGAGGACGGGGCCGGCGGGAGCGGGGACTCGGCGGCGGCGATCGTCGGGGCGTTCGAGGGGGTGGCGCTGGACGAGGCGGCGGCGGCTCAGATCGCGGCGGCGCTGGAGGCCTGCGCGGAGCGGGCTCGGGCCGCCGGGGCGGCCTGCGAGCGGGGCGGGGATTCCGCGGTTGAGGCTGCAGCCGACGATCCGGGCGAGCCCTTCGTCCGGGCCGACTTCCACTAGGCGGTCCAGATCGGGGCGATCGAGCCGTCGGTCCGGGGCGAGGCGTTCGTGCCGTTCGTCCCGGGCGAGGCGTGCTGGGAGCTCGCCGGGCTGGAGATGTCGCCGGAGAGGGCCGCGCTCGAGGCGGAGCCGGTGCGGCCGAAGGACGGGGGGTGGAAGGTGCGTGGGAGAGGCCCGGGGTGAGCAAATGGCCTTGCTCCTCCCCGAGCTTTGCTCGGGGAGGAGGACCGGGGCGCGAAGCGTCGTGGTGGAGGGGCAATTCGGATTCGGCATCGCCCCTCCACCAGGCTTTGCCCGGTCCCCCTCCCCGAGCAAGCTGGGGGAGGAATTTAGAAGCGCCTCGACACCCCAAGGCCGGCCTGGATGTAGCTGGCCGCGATGCAGCTCGGCGACGAGGTCAAATGGGATCGCCGATTTCATCCTCCTCGGAGCGATGCTGGCGGCCGAATGCTGGCGAACGGCGCCGTCGGGATCGCCGGCGACGAGGGCAATGCGGTGAACCTGCTCTCCTTCGCAGTTCCGGCCTTCGCCCTCGCCTGGGCCGCGATCGCCAGGTTCCGCCCGCGAGGAATGGCGACCGCCATGCCGTGACCGCGGGCGCTCAGCTGCTGGCGGGCCTCGTCGCGGTGGCCCTGGTGCAGGATTATCGCGGCTTCCTGGTCGGAGCCGGGCTCTTCACGGCCCTGTGGCTGTCCTCGGCCTGGCTGTTCGCCAAGGCCGAGCGGGACTCTTCCGTCTAGAGCATAAGGCCGCCCCTGCTTCCCCGGCGAACGGCCGATTGCGCCGCCCGAATTTTGTAGGACAAACAGCGAACAGACTGCTCTAATTGCGGATGGACCGGTTGCGACTCGGAAAGGTCGCACCGGCGCCGGAAGAAAAAAGGCCGTCACTTTACGCCTTGTAAAGACGTCCTTTCCTAACGTCGCCGGACTTCAGGGGGGACAATTGATGCCGTCATATATCCGCACGCGGAGCGAATTCACCGTCAACAGCTTCACCGCGGAAAGCCAGACGGCTCCCTCGGTCGCCACCTTCGCGGACGGCGGCTTCATCGTCACCTGGGTGACGACCGATCCTACTCAGGACGGCTCCGAGAACGCGATCAAGGCGCAGCTCTTCGATTCAGCCGGGAGGAAGGTCGGTTTCGAGTTCCTCGTCAACTCCGACGCCGACAGCGGGCAATTCACCCCGAATGTGGCCACGCTTCCCAACGGCAATTTCCTGATCACCTGGGTGAGCGACTCCAGCGACGGCGCGAACAGGGTCAAGGCTCAGCTGTTCGGCCGCAACGGCGATCCGATCGGCGAAGAGTTCCAGGTCAACGTGACCGGCAGCAGCCTGTTCGAAGCCAATGTGACGTCGCTCGCCGACGGCAGGTTCATCATCAGCTGGGACGATTGGAACAGCGGAAGCGTCAAGGGGCAGATCTTCGGTTCCGGCGGAACCCCCGTCGGCAACGTCTTGACGCTCGGCAACGGCGTCGCTCAGGGATTTGGCGACGTCGTCGGGCTCGCCAATGGCGGCTTCGTCGCTACCTACCGGGTCAATGGCAACAGCTGGGACGTGAGGGCGCAGGTGTTCAGCGCCTCGGGCACCAAGGTGGGCCTGGAGTTCCTGGTCAACACCACCACCGCCGGCTCGCAGAACTCGCCCGACGCCACGGCTCTCGCGAGCGGCGGCTTCGTGATCACCTGGTCGGAATCCAATCCGGAATATTCGTCCGGCAACACCCGGATAAAGGCGCAGATGTACACCGCCTCCGGGGAGCGGGTGGGCGGCGAGCTTCTCGTCAGCACCCAAGGCGCCGCGTCGATGGGCGGTCAGGTCGTCACGGCGCTGCCGGACGGCGGCTTCTTCATCGCCTGGTACAGCTTCCTCTCGCCAAGCGGCAGCGATTCCGAGATCAAGGCCCAGCGTTTCGCCGCGGACGGCAGCAAAGTGGACGCCGAGTTCCAGGTCAACACACTCACGTCGGGGGCGCAGTGGCTACCCGATCTGGCGACGCTGGCCGACGGCCGGGTGGTGGCCGTCTGGTCGAGCGCGGTCGGCGACCCGAGCGGCGGCTCCGTCCGCGCCCAGATACTCGGAACGGAGGCGGCGGCACCGCTTGCGAACACGAGCCCCGTCATCATCTCCAACGGCGGCGGCGCCTCCGTATCGCTCACGCACGACGAAGGGGCCACGACGGTGACCACGGTCGTCGCGTCCGACGACGGCGAACCGAACAATCTGCGCTATTCGATCACCGGCGGAGCCGATTCCGGCCTGTTCGCGATCAACGCCCTGACCGGAGCGCTGGCCTTCAAGGCCGCGCCGGATCACGTCGCCGGCGGCGACAATAGCTACAGCGTGATCGTCACCGCGAGCGACGGGCAGCTTACCGGCTCCCAGTCGGTCGAGATTTTCGTCCGCCACGTCAATTACGTCACCATCATCTCCGACGGCGGCTACAGCTACGCCGACATCTGGATGGACGAGAACCAGACCGCCGTCACGGTGGTCAGCGCGATCGACGAGGACGGCGCTTCGCTCACCTATTCGATCACCGGGGGCTACGATGCGGCCCTGTTCACGATCGACTCCCAGACCGGCGAGCTGAGGTTTGCCGTCGCTCCGGATTACGAAATGCCCACGAGCATGTACGGGGGCAATGCCTATAACGTGCAGGTCACCGCGACCGACGGCATCCGGAGCGATTCCCAGGACGTCAGGGTCTACGTCAACGACGTCGAGGAGCCGCTCGGCTTCGCGATCGTCTCCGATGGCGGCGGCGATTATGGGCAGATCAGCGTCAACGAGAACGGACTGGCGGTCACCACCGTCGTCGTCAGCGGTGCGGCGGGCCCGGTGACCTACGAGATCGTCGGCGGCGCCGATGCCTCGTGGTTCGAGATAAATTCCGAAACCGGAGAGCTCAAGTTCGTCGAGCTGCCGGACTATGAAACGGGCAAGAACGGCGGGTACGGCCCCTATAATCCCTATGGCCCCGGGTCGGAGTACAACAATCTCTACGACGTCGTCGTCCGCGCCAGCGACGGCGTGTCGTTCGACGTGCAGGAGCTCGAGGTTCGAGTCGAGGATATCGACGAGGCGCCCACATTCACGTCTCACTGGGGCCAGGAGCATGTCAGCCTCTCGGTTCCGGAAAACGCGATCGCGCACCTCGAAGCCTGGGCGGAAGATCCCGACCGTTACGGCTGGGTGACCTACCGGCTGGAAGGCGCCGACGCCGCGCTGTTCGAGCTGGACCCTTATTATGGCGGGCTGAAATTGAGGCAGGGGCTCGACCACGAAGCCCCGATCGACGCCGACGGCGACAATGTCTACGAGGTCTCGGTCGTCGCCAGCTCGGGCGATCTGAGCGCGACGCAATCCTTCTCGATCACGGTCGAGGACTATTTCGAGCAGGCCGAGATCAGCTCGAACGGCGGCGGCGACTCGGCAATTGTGTTCGTCCAGGAAAACGGGACCGAGGTCACGACCGTCACGATAAGCGGCGACGGCCCGGTCGATTTCGAGATCGCCGGAGGGGCCGATGCCGCCTGGTTCACCATCGACCGCGAAACGGGCCTCCTCTCCTTCCGGGCGCCCGCCAATTACGAGTCGAACTCGAAGGTGTACCCGCGCCATCACGAACCGGAGCACCACGGCACCACCTACGACGTCATCGTCAGCATCCACGGCGCCGGTTCCTATGACGAGCAGCGGCTGTCGGTCCGAGTGACGGACGTCGACGAAGCGCCCGTGATCAGCTCCTACGGCGGCCAGGACAGCGTCGCTTTGACGGTGAACGAGTATCTTCTGACCGCGGCGACCGTCCGAGCGACGGATCCCGAACGCGGTCTCGTGACCTTCGCGCTTGCCGGCGCCGACGCCGCGCTCTTCGACTACGATCCGTCCACCGGCGCTCTCAAGTTCAGGGAGGGAGCCGACTTCGAGGCTCCCGCCGATGCCGATGGCGACAATGTCTATGAGGTCGCGGTCGTCGCCACGGCCGGAGCGCTGAGCTCAAGCCAGGCCTTCTCGATCACGATCGCCAACGTGGACGAGAATGTCGCCATCACCTCGAACGGGGGCGGGGACTCCGCGGCGGTGAGCGTTGCCGAGAACGGCACCGCGGTGACGGTCGTCGCCGCCGCCACCGGCTTCGGCCCCCTCACCTATTCCATCGTCGGCGGCGCCGATGCGCACGAGTTCACGATCAACGCCTCCACCGGAGCGCTCGCATTCGCCTCGGCGCCGAATTTCGAGATGCCGGTCGACTCCGACGGCGACAACGCCTTCGACGTAATCGTGCGCGCCAGCAACGCGATGAACTCGGACGACCAGCAGCTGTCGGTCGTCGTCCAAGACGTGGACGAAGCCCCCTCATTCTACGATTACATGGGCAACAGCCCCTACCCGCTGTCGACGCTCGAGAACGAAACCTTCATCGCGGACATCCGGGCTCACGATCCGGACGGCGGCGCGGCGATCACTTATTCGATCACCGGCGGCGCCGACTCCGCAAAATTCGTCATCGACCCGCAGACCGGCGCCCTCTCCTGGCGCCCCGGCGCGTCGCCGGACCATGAGGCCCCGACCGACGCCGATGGAGACAACGTCTATGAGCTGGACGTCACGGCGGCCCAGGGCTCGTGGAGCCGCACCCAGGCCTTGACCGTCAACGTCCTGAACGAGAACGAGCGGCCGAGGATCGTCTCCGACGGCGGCGGCAGCTCGGCGGCGCTCGAGCTGGACGAAGGCCAGACGGCGGTCACGACGGTGGTCGCCAACGATCCGGACGGCCCGGGCGCAATCACCTATTCGATCACCGGCGGATGGTCGGCCGATCTGTTCGCGATCGACTCCGCGACCGGCGCGCTTCGCTTCATCTCGGCGCCGAATTACGAGGCGCCGGTGGGAGAATCGAACAATTTCTACACCGTCGAGGTGACGGCGAGCGACGGCCAGCTTTCCACCCGGCAGTCGATCCAGATCCTCGTCCGCGACGTCGAGGAGGGCGTCACGATCACGACCCCCTCGGCCGTCTCGATGGACGAGGAGACCGGGCTCGCCGTCAGGGTCGCCGCCACCGATGGCGACGGCGACCCCATCACCTATTCGATCGCCGGAGGCGCGGATTCCGCGCACTTCATGATCGACGCCGCGACGGGCGACCTCACCACCGTCACCCTCCTCGACTTCGAGGCGCCCGTCGATGCCGACGGGGACAATGTCTACGAAGTCACCGTGCGGGCCTCGGACGGCCAGAATTCGGACGATCGCCAGATGTCGATCACGATCGACGACGTCGACGACGACGTCGAGATCGTCTCCTACGGGGGCGCGGACCTGGTGTCGCTGACCATGCAGGAGAGCAGCAGCTTCACCGTCGCCGATGTGGACGCCAACATGTCCTCCTTCTTCGGGGTGCGCTTCTCGATCGGCGGCGGGGCCGATGCGTCCAAGTTCATCATCGACCCGAACACCGGGGTGCTGAGCTTCAGCTATCCGTTCATGCCGAATTTCGAGGCTCCGGCCGATGCCGACCGCGACAATGTCTACGACGTGGTCGTGGTCGCCAACCGTCTGACGACCAGCGACTCCCAGGCCTTCGCGATCACCATCACGAACCGCAACGAGGGCCTGTGGATCACCTCGGACGGAAGCGGCGACGCCAGCTTGTCCGTGGACGAGGGCGATCGCTCCGTCACCACCGTCGTGGCCTTCGACCCTGACGGCGACGTGCCGGCCTATTCGATCGCCGGGGGCGCCGACGCCGCCCGGTTCGCGATCGACCCGGCGACCGGGGCGCTGAGCTTCATCGACGCGCCGAACTTCGAGGCGCCCGCGGATTCCGGCGGCAACAACGTCTACAACGTGATCGTCGCGGCGAGCGACGGCAGCGAGACCGACACCCAGGTCCTCGAGATCAGGGTCGGCAACGTCAACGAGGCTCCCGCCATTACCTCCGGCGGAGGCGGGGAGAGCGCCGCGGTCACCGTGAACGAGAACGGCCTGGCGGCGGCGGACGTCGACGCGAGCGACGCCGACGGCACCATCCTCACCTATTCGATCACCGGCGGCGCCGATGCGTCGCGCTTCACGATCGAGAGCTGGAGCGGAGTCCTGCGCTTCAAGGAGGCGCCGAATTTCGAGGCTCCCGGCGATTCGGACGGCAACAACGTCTATGACGTCGTGGTGTCGGTGACGGACGGCCTGCTCACCGACAGCCAGGCAATCGCGGTGACGGTCGCCAATTTGGCCGAGACGGTCACCATCACCTCCAACGGCGGGGGCGCCGCCGCCTCGGTCGCGGTGGCCGAGAACGGCATTGCGGTGGCGACGGTCGCGGCGAGCAGCCCGGACGGCGGCGGCCCGCTCGTCTACGCCATCGCCGGCGGCGCCGATTCCGCCCGCTTCACGATCAACGCGAGCACCGGCGCGCTCGCCTTCCTCGCCGCGCCGAACTTCGAGGCTCCGGGCGATGCGGGGGCGAACAATGTCTACGACGTCGTCGTCTCGGCGAGCAACGGCGCCACCGTCGACACCCAGGCGCTCGCCGTCACGGTCGGCAACGTCGACGAGCAGATGGCGATCACGTCCAACGGCGGCGGCGCCGGCGCCGCGGTCTCGGTGAACGAGAATATGTCCGTCGTGACGACCGTGGTGGGCACGGATCCCGACGGCGGGCCGGTGAGCTACGTCATCCTCCACGGCGGCGATTCGGGGCTTTTCACCATCGATCCGGCGACCGGGGTCCTCGCCTTCCGAGCTCCGCCCAATTTCGAGGCTCCGGGCGATTCGGACGGCAACAACGTCTACACCGTCACCGTGATGGCGAGCGACGGGCATTGGTCCGACGACCAGACGATCACCGTCACGGTAGGCAACGTCAACGAGGCCCCCGTCATCACCTCCAGCGGCGGCGGCGCCAGCGGCGCCGTCTCGGTGGCGGAGAACAGCCTCGCCGTCGTCACCGTCGCCTCGAGCGATGCGGAGGGGAGCGCCAGGACCTATTCGATCGTCGGCGGGGCCGACGCGGCCCGGTTCACCATCAACCCGCAGACCGGCGCCCTCCAGTTCGTCGCCGCGCCCGACTGGGAGCTTCCGGCGGACTCCAACCAGGACAATGTCTACGCGGTGGTCGTCCGGGCCAGCGACGGGCAGCTGTTCGACGACCAGGCGCTCAGCGTCACCGTCGCGAACCGGGTCGACGGCAACGTCGTGACGGGCACGAACGGCGGCGACTCCATCTCGGCGACCAGCACCAGCGCCTCGCTCCGCACCTCGAACGAGGAGGATACGGTGTTCGGCCGCGACGGTCACGACACGATCCAGGGCATGGCCGGCGACGACGAGATTCACGGCGAGAACGGCAACGACACGCTCGTCGGCGGCGCCGGCTCGGACCGGCTGACCGGCGGGCTGGGCAAAGACCAGTTCACCTACAATTCGGTGTCCGACTCCACCGCCGCGGCGCGCGACATGATCCTCGATTTCAGCCGCTCCCAGGGCGACAAGATCTCGCTGACCGCGATCGACGCCAACAGCCTCGTCAGCAACAACCAGGCCTTCACCTTCATCGGCTCCTCGGCCTTCTCCGGGGTGGCGGGCCAGCTGCGCTTCGAGACGGCGAACGGGGTCACCACCATCTCGGGCGACGTCAACGGCGACGGGCTGGCCGATCTCCAGATCCAGCTCTCGGGCTCGGTCCCGCTGATCGCCTCGGACTTCCTGCTGTAGCCTGTGCCGATATTCAGCGGGCCGGGCTCTTAATTCCTCCCCTGCATTTGCAGGGGAGGGGGACCATGCGAAGCATGGTGGAGGGGCCTGTCCGCTGCGAAAGAACCCCTCCACCGCGCTTCGCGCGGTCCCCCTCCCCCGGAAAGCCGGGGGAGGATTTTGGACGGGGGCGGGTCAGCGGCCGGAGCGGCGGCGGTTGAAGCGGCGGAGGGAGCCGAGCAGGCTGGGCTCGTCCGCCGTGACGACGTCCGCCACTCGCCACCCGGCCCCGGTGCGGACCAGGCGGAGGCTGAGGTCGCGGCGGTCGGCTCCGGGGAAGCGGAGCAGGATATCGGCCGTCGCCGCCGACCGACCGGAGGGGCGAACCTCGCGGACGAGCGGGCGAAGCCCGGCGGCGTCCTGGCACTGGCAGAGCGGATCGGCGTCCATGTAGCCCACCTCGTCCCGGGACAGGCGCGAATCCTCGGCCATGGCGGCGACCAGCGACGGAGCGAAAATGAGGCCGGGGTCCGCGAGGGGATCGTAATCCGGCTGCCGGTAGCCGGCGTAGAGGCGCTCGACGAAGGCGCGCGGAGTCTCGGCCGCCGGGGCGGGAGCAAGCAGCAGGGCGGCGAGCAGGAGGCTCATCCCGGCTCTCCGGCAAGCTCGAGGATCGCCGTCCATTCCTCGTCCCGGACCGGAGCGACCGAGAGCCGCGATTGCCGGATCAGCTCCATCTTCGCCAGCCGCGGGTCGGACTTGATCGTCTTCAAAGCCACCGGCGGCAGCGGGCGGACCGGGTCGACGGCGACGGAGACCCAGTTCGAGTCTCCGGAGTCGGGCCGCTCTTCCCGGGCGACCCGCATGATCCCGACGATCGCCCGCTCGCCGCCGCTATGGTAGAAAAAGGCCTCGTCGCCTACCTTCATGGCCTTGAGGTGGAGCCGCGCGGCCGGGTTGCGGACACCGTCCCATTCGGTGCCGCCGTCGCTCACCAGATCGTCCCACCCGTAGCTTCCGGGCTCGGACTTCATCAGCCAATGGGCCATTGGTCGCATCCTCCGAAGGCAGCGTAGATTTTTCCGGCGCGGCGCGCCACAAGGAGCGCGATGCGGCCTCTCCTCCTGCCCCTCTGCCTGCTGGCCGCCTCGTGCGGCGACCCGGCCTCCATCTCCAACCGCTCCGGGGAGGCCAGCCAGGGCGCCCCGGCCGAGGAAGTGACCGCGGGCGCCCGGCCAGTCCGGATCGGCGAGCTCGGGCCGAACTTCCGCGCCTGCAGCGCGGCCGGGACCACCCGAAGCCTGGCGGCCGGCGAGGCGCTCCCGGTGCGCTGGGCCCCGTTCGAGAACGGGCGCGAGACCGGAAGCGTCCCCGCCGGCGCCCGGTTCTTCATCTGCACCCGAAGCCACGACCAGAAATGGTTCGGGATCGTGCATGACGAGAGCGGCACTCTGGCCGGCCGCTGCGGGGTCTCCGAGCCGGTGACCCGGCGCCGCGACTATGAGGGGCCGTGCCGGTCGGGCTGGGTGCAAAGCGCCTTCGTCAAGGTGATCGCGGGAGAGGAGCCCGGCGCCGCGACTCCCGCCGAAGGCGGGAACGTTTCGGAGGCGGTGAATTCCACGTCTCCAGGTGGTTGAAAAAAGAAGATTTTTTGAAAAGTTCCGGGCGAAGGCGAATTTTTTTTCAGCGTGTCCCCCGAGTCACACGGCTCATCGCTTCGTCGTTGCCTGACCCACCGACTTCGATCATTGGCCCCTCAGCTTAGTAGCGAGAGTGGGTCCGCCGCAGCCGATTAGCGGCCGGCGGGAGCTCGAGACGGGGGGCGATCAGGGGATGCGGTTCTCGCATCCGGGGGATCAGCCGGCCGCATAAAAAAAGAGACTAGATGAACCGGATCGTTCGCGCCGCGGGCTTCGCCGCGGCTTGTTTTGCGCTCGTCGCAGGTGCCAGCTACTCCGACCCCGCCGCCGCCGGCGAAACCACCACGGGAATCACGGCCGAGGCGTCGACCATGACCGATCCCAGCCTGTTCTCCAAGATGTGGGCCAACGTTTCCGCCCTGGTGTCCCCGAAGCCCGAGGCTCCGGTCGCCGCGCCGGCGCCGGTCGCCGGAACCCTTGCCGACCTCGTCGCCGCTTATGCCGGCACCCAGGCTGGCGACCGCGAGCAGGAGTGCCTCGCCAACGCGGTCTATTTCGAGGCCCGCAGCGAGCCGATCGAGGGCCAGCTCGCCGTCGCCGAGGTGGTTCTGAACCGCGCCGCCTCGGGCCGTTACCCGACCGACCTTTGCGCCGTCATCACCCAGAAGGCGCAATTCTCCTTCATCCGCCGCGGCCGCTTCCCGGCCGCCGACCGCGGCTCCCAGGCCTGGAAGAAGGCCGTGGCGATCGCCAGCATCGCCCGCCAGAAGCTGGCCGGCAACCTGCCCTCCAGCGTGCTCTGGTACCACGCCACCTACGTCTCCCCGAGCTGGGGCAAGCGCCTCACCAAGCAGACCCAGATCGGGCTCCACATTTTCTATTCCTGAGGGAAATTCCTCCCCGAGCTTCGCTCGGGGAGGGGGACCGCGGCGCGAAGCGTCGTGGTGGAGGGGCAAGGCCGACTCCGTATTTCCCCTCCACCGCGCTTCGCGCGGTCCCCCTCCCCGAGACGAGCCCGGGGAGGATTTCTTATGCCTTCAAAGTCCTCAGCGTCACCGAGTAGCGCAAAGTCTCCACCGGCGGGATGCTGTGCTCCCATTCGTGGCGCGCCTCGCCTCGCAGGAGGTAGGCTGAGCGCGGTTCCGCAGTCAGCGTGAATCGCTCCCATTTCGCCCCGGCCCTTCGGCGGAAGCGCAGCGGCGCCGGGGCGAGAAGCGAGATTCCGGCGACGTCGCCGAACACCGGCCGGTCCCGATGCCAGCCGATTCCCGCGCCCGGCGCATATTCGATCACCAGGGCATGGACGAAAGCCTCCGGCTCGAGCCCGGCGAGGGCGGCGGCCCGGGCGCGAAGCGGCCGGAGCCAGTCCGGGATCGGCTCCGCCTCCCTCAGCCCGCTTCCGTCGAACGCATAATGGAGCCCGAAGGAGACGGTTCGGCGGTTGCCGGTGAAGCCGTGGAATTCGAACGGCTTGAAGGGGAGGGCGGCTATTCGGCCGGCGAGCGCTTCTTCCTCGTCCGGGCCGACCAAGCCGGCCGCATAGACCAGGCCGGCCGGCGCCGGGGGCGGCGGTTTTTCGAACAGATCGGGCTGCGGCCTCGGCATAAACGAACGTCCTCAACGGGTTCGGCTAGCGATTCGGTAATCATTTCTGTGCGATGGGACCTTCGACACGCCGATCCTGGGGGCCGAAATGCACGAACTCCGCTCAACGATCCTTTCCGGGGAGCCCAAGGCCTCCCTCGTTGCGCGCAAGGCGAAGACCAAGCCCGAAGGCGCCGGCCCGGGCGGTCTTGCCAAGATCGCGATCAAGCGGCAGGAAAGCCGGCTGACCAACCAGAGGCTCGAGGACCGGCAGCACGGCATCGTCGAAAGCTCGACGATCGTCTTCCGCCGCTGCCGTCAGGAGGTGGCCGTGGTCAACGTCTCCTCGCGCGGGGCGATGATCCGGGCCGAGATCGAGCCGCGGATCGGCGAGAAGATCGACCTTCTGTTCGACGGCAGGAACAAGACCCGCTGCATCGTGCGCTGGGTTCGCGAGGGTCGGGTCGGGCTGGAATTCGCCGAAGAGACGATCCTGTGGACCAGCGAGCGCTCGAGCGGGCCGGTCTTCCAGAGCGAGAAGGCCGAAACTCCCGATATCCACGCCGTCAGCGACCGGGAGCCGCGCCAGAAGCTGCTCCGCGCCGGGACCCTCTACTGGAGCGGAATCTCGATCCCGGTGAGGCTCCGCAACATCTCCGGCGGCGGCGCCCGGGTCGAGAGCGGCCGCGAGCTTTGCCCCGGGTCCGAGGTCGAGCTCGACCTCGGCGAGGCCGGATTCCAGGTCGCCGAGGTGCGCTGGTCCAAGGACGGGCAGGTCGGCCTCAAGTTCGCGCAATCGTTCAACATCGAATCGCTCGCGCCTTCCGGCAAGGCCGAGCGGCCGCCGGAAGTGCTCAAGCCCGCCTATCTCGAGACCGAGCTTCAGCCCGATTCGCCCTGGGCCGCGCGCTTCGAGCGGCTGTCGCTCAACGACCTCGATCCCGGCGGCTCCAAATAGGGCCTGTTCGCGGGTCCCGGATCTACGTGCAGCGACACTCAGGCAAGTCGATCGCAAACCCCTGTCCCCTGCGGGGAGAGGGCAGGGTGAGGGCGTTCGGCGTCTGAGTGATATCCCCAGACTCGGAGCCCCCTCACCCCAACCCTCTCCCCGCCGGGGAGAGGGGCTGCACGGCGCAGCCGATGGCGTCGGTCGATCGCGCCCGATCCTCAGGTCGAAGCGCCAAATGCGGATCGGCCCCGCCCGTTGCCGGGCGAGGCCGATCGTCTTCTCCGCCTGAGCGGGAAGGCTCTAGCTCAGATGGCGCGAGAGATGCTTGTTCATCTCGAACATCGAGCAGCGGTCCGTGCCGAAGATCTTCTTCAGCTTGTCGTCGGCCACGATCTCGCGCTTGTTCTCGGGATTCTGAAGCTTGTTGGTGCGGATGTAGTCCCACATCTTGCTGACCACCTGGCTGCGCGGCAGCGGGTCCTTGCCCGTGATCGCCGCCAGATCCGCCGACGGGGTGACCGGACGCGAAAGCCCGCCCCTTGCTCCGCCGCCCGATCCGCCGCCTGAAGTGCCCTTTGCCATAGTTTTCCCTCCTGTGAGTGCTGAGCTGATAAGCCTCAAACGCGCGGCGAGCGCAAGAGATTCCAAGGCCGGAATTCGCCGGATCGCCGCTCAGGGCCGTTCCAACGCGTTTTTAATGTGGATCATGGGCCGAAATGCCCTGGAGAGAGGCGGCATCGGGAGGGAGGGCCGCTTGCGCCGTCACCGAGTCGGCCCGCCCGTCCGACCCCCGATCCACCCGAACGGCACCACCTTGTTGCAGGCGTCGTGGCCGATATCGGCGCGCCCCAGGTAGGGGATTGCGGACCGTTCGCACCAGTAACGGAACACCTCCTCCTCGGTCGCTCCGAAGTCCGGATCGTTCTCGGGCACCTCGGTGCAGCGCCCGAGCCTGATCCCGGCGACCTTGCGCACCCGCGCGTTACCGGTGATGTGGAACAGCGACCGGTCGGTCCGGTACATATGCTCGGAGACGTCCTCGAGCATCAGCACATGGCCTTCGAGGTCCGGCTCCAGCGCGGTCCCGAGCAGCTGCGAGAAGACTGTGATGTTGAACGCCGCCGCCGGCGCCTCGCCGAGGCTGGGCTCGAGCGCCGACCGGTCGCGGCCCGACAGCCAGGCCAGCGCCAGGGTCACCGCCCGCTCGCCGCCGTCCCGCCTGATGTCCGCCGGCATCGGGCCGTGCGCGACTTCGGGGAAGCCGGACCGGTACAGCCCGGCCAGCATGTAGCCCGCGTCGCTATAGCCGAGATAGGCCTTGTCCCGCGCCGCCGGCCCGAGACCCGCCAGCACCTCTTCCGCGATCCGGCACGAGCCATAGCCCCCGCGCGCGAACCAGAGCGCGTCGAAGCCCGGATCGTTGGCGACCTCGAGGAAGGCTTTCGCCCGCTCCCCGTCCTCGCCGGCGAAATGCCGGTGGCTGAGGAAGCATTGCGGGTGGAAGACGAGCTCCGCCTCCGGGCAGGCCCGCGCCGCAAGCGCCGCCACCCGCTCCGCCGTCTCCTCGAGGATCGGCGTGCTCGGCGCCACGATTCCGATCCGCATTCCCTTACCTCGAAAGTTTGAAAAGCCTCGCCGACCGCAATAGGGCTGCGCCATGTCAGGCTCCAAATCCTATTTCTTCTGCGGCATCGGCGGCAGCGGCATGCTTCCCCTGGCCTCGATCGTCCGAGCCCGGGGCGCCCAGGTGGCGGGCTCCGACCGGGCCCTCGACCAGGGGCGGACGGCCGCCAAGTTCGACTATCTTCGCGGCCTCGGGATCGGCCTTCACCCGCAGGACGGAAGCGGCCTCGTCTCGCCCGGGCAGGTCCTCGTCGCGTCGGCCGCGGTCGAGGACAGCGTTCCGGACGTCCAGGCGGCCCGCCGCCTCGGCCTCGAGCGGATCACCCGAGCCGAGCTTCTCGCGCGGCTGTTCAACGCCGCCGGGGCCGGCATCGCTGTCGGCGGCACCAGCGGCAAGTCGACGGTGACGGGGATGATCGGCTGGATCCTCCACCGGGCGGGGCTCGAGCCGACGGTGATGAACGGCGCGGTGATGAAGAATTTCGCCACGCCCGACGCGCCCTTCGCCAGCGCTCTCGTCGGTTCCGACCGCTTCTTCGTCAGCGAGGTGGACGAAAGCGACGGCTCGATCGCGCTTTACCGGCCGAAGATCGCGGTTCTGAACAACGTCAGCCTCGACCACAAGTCGATGGAGGAGCTTCGCGCCCTGTTCGGCGGCTTCCTCGCCGAGGCGGAAACGGCCGTGGTCAATCTCGACGACGCCGAGACCCGAGCGCTCGCCGGAGCGGGTGCGGTCACCTTCAGCCTGGTCGACCGGGCCGCCGATTACAGCGCCGGCGACATCGCGGAGGAGCCCACCGCCATCTCCTTCACGCTTTTCGAGCGGCGGAGAGGGGAATCGGCGCGGATCCGGCTGGTGGTGCCCGGCCGCCACAACGCCGCCAACGCGCTGGCCGCTCTGGCCGCGGCCCGGGCGGCGGGGGTCCCGCTCGCCGCCGCGGCCGAGGCGCTGTCGGGCTTCGCGGGCCTCAGGCGGAGGTTCGATATCGTCGGAAGCCGGGGCGGGATCACCGTGATCGACGATTTCGGCCACAACCCGGACAAGATCGCCGCGACTCTGGCGACCTGCCACGCCTTTCCCGGCCGGCTCCTCCTCTTCTTCCAGCCGCACGGCTACGGACCGCTTCGAACCATGCGCCGTGAGCTGGCCGCCGCCTTCGCCGGGGGGATGGGCGCCGAAGACGTCCTCATCCTGTGCGATCCGGTCTATTTCGGAGGGACGGTCGAGCGGATCGTGACCAGCGCCGAAATCGTCGCCGACGTCGAGGCGGCGGGGCGGATCGCGGAGCATATCCCCGACCGGGCCGCCGCCGGCCGCCGCCTCGCCGCCCTCGCCCGGCCCGGCGACCGGATCCTGGTCATGGGCGCCCGCGACGATACGCTGAGCCAGTTCGCGGCGGAAATTCTGGAGTCGCTGGGCTGACCGTGTTCCCGGCGAAGGCCGGGATCCATGAACAGGGAAGGTGGAGATCGGGCGATGAGGCCTCGCCTCCATTGCGGGCATCGATGTTCATGGATCCCGCCTTCGGGATGACCGTGGCTGCCTATACGAGGGCGTCCACCACGAACGCCGACAGGAAGGCCGTTCCGCCCATGATGAGAAGCGGAAGCGGAGCGCCCCTGCCGTCGGAATGGCCGGCCGCGATGGTGAAAATGACGAAGGCGGCGCCGAGCAGTATGCTGGCTTTCCGATCGGCCATGGCGGACAGGTGCATCTGGTTCGACACGGCCGAGCGCGCCATGTGAACCGCGCTGGGCGGATAGACCGGCGGCCCGCGTTTCTGCTCCTCTGCCATGGCCGCACCCCTTTCGTCCGAGCGGCGCTCCCCTTGGCATGGCTGCCTTACCCTGCCAAGCGGCCGCCCCAATGACGCCCTATTCGCTTGGCAGAGCCTCGCTCGGGACATAAGGGGCCGGGATGACCGACAGGGAAGAGACGTTCGCCAAGGTGGCGCAGCTCATCGAGCCGTTCAACAAGAAGGACGTGCCGCTCGCGGACGACACCAGCTTCGCGGGCGATCTCGAATGGGACAGCCTGATCGTCATGGACTTCGTCGCCTCCGTCGAGGACGAGTTCGACATATTGATCACCATGAACATGCAGGCGGAGATCGAGACGGTCGGCCAGCTCGTCGACTCGGTCGAGGAGCTCCGGAACGAGGGATGAGGGACGGGCGGATCAAGCTCCTCCCCGGAACGGGGTGGGGGCCCATGCGAAGCATGGTGGAGGGGGCCCACGCCTCCATGGTCGCTGAGCTCGCCCCCCTCCACCACCGCCTAGCGGCGGCGGTCCCCCTCCCCGTCCCGGGGAGGAGCAAGGTATGACCGAAGCCGACACCACCTCCAACGATCCCGCCGAGGCGCCCCACGGCCACACCCAGGGCCGCGACCTCTTCTCCAAGTTCGACGCCCTGATCGCCGAGCGCGAGGCGCTTCTCGACACGGGCGTGCGCGACCCGTTCGGGCTGGTCATGGAGGAGGTGCTCTCCCCGACCCGGGCGATCGTCCGGGGCAAGGAGACGATCCTGCTCGGCACCTACAATTACATGGGCATGACCTTCGATCCGGACGTGATCGAGGCGGGCAAGCGGGCGCTCGACGAGTTCGGCTCGGGCACGACCGGGAGCCGGGTCCTGAACGGCACCTATCAGGGCCACCGGGAGTGCGAGGAGGCGCTGAAGGACTTTTACGGCACCCGCCACGCCATGGTCTTCTCGACCGGCTACCAGGCCAATCTCGGCCTCATGTCCACCCTCGCCGGCAAGGAGGATTACATCATCCTCGACGCCGACAGCCACGCGTCCATCTACGACGGCTGCAAGCTGGGCGACGCCCAGATCGTCCGCTTCCGCCACAACAATGTCGAGGATCTCGACAAGCGCCTCGGGCGGCTTCCGGCCCAGGGCGGGAGGCTGGTCGTGCTGGAGGGCGTCTATTCGATGCTGGGCGACATCGCGCCCCTGAGGGAGATGGTCGAGGTCGCCAAGCGCCACGGCGCCATGGTCGTGGTCGACGAGGCGCACGGCATGGGCTTCTTCGGCCCCAACGGCCGCGGGGTCTTCGAGGAGGCCGGGGTCGAGGAGCAGGTCGATTTCGTCGTCGGCACCTTCTCCAAGTCGGTCGGGACGGTCGGCGGCTTCGTCGTCTCCAACCACCCCAAGTTCGAGGTGCTTCGGCTCGTCTGCCGCCCCTATGTCTTCACCGCCTCGCTCCCGCCCAGCGTCGTCGCCACCGCCGCGACCTCGATCCGCAAGCTGAAGTTCGCCGGCAACAAGCGCCAGCACCTCTGGGAGAACAGCCGCCGACTCCACAAGGGGCTGCGCGACCTCGGCTTCGATCTCGCCACGCCCGAGGCCCAGTCGGCGATCATCGCCATCCTTCTGCCCGACCAGGACCGGACGGTGCGCATGTGGCAGGCGCTGCTCGAGGCCGGGGTCTATGTGAACATGGCCCGCCCGCCGGCCACTCCGGCGGGGATGTATCTGCTGCGCTGCTCGCTCTGCGCGGATCATACGACGGAGCAGGTCACCCAAGTCCTAGGCATGTTCGAGTCCGCCGGGCGAGCGACGGGCGCGACCGGCTGAGGCGAACGTTCAAGCGTGCCCGAAAGCCCGCCGCCACAACCGGCGATGCGAGCTTAGAACGCTTCAGGCAATGCGATTATATCGATACCTCAGCTCGTACTTGCTCTCTTCCTCGGCACACCGATATTCGCGTGTTTCCCGATAATGGAACGGCAGCTTCACCGGCTGCTCACCCGCGTTCACGAAGATGCTTATCCCGTTGGCGCCGGTTAGGAACGACGAGCCTGGCGGGGGCACCGAAGCGTTGGTCAACCGCTCCAGATCGACGATCGACAGGGATATGGTATCCTCGATGATGAGGTCGGCGGGCGCCCAGAACGAAATCAGCAGATCGACCGCACCGACGACCGCCACGCCGACGGCGAGGATAATGGCCCCTTTCCAGCCGAAGCCGATCAGAGTGTCGAGGCCGACCGCCTTGATCAGCGCCCTCAGCTTCTCCCAATGACGCTCGATGATATCGATGAAATAGGTTGTCCACTCAGTGATCTTCAGGCGATAGGCCCGTTCGCCGTCGATCTCGTAGCCCAGCACGGCCACCACCATTGCGCCAATGGGTTGCTCGCTCGTGAAAATGCCAGTTTCGACGTCTCTCTTCGTACCAGAGTCGAAGTCCACGCCATCCAACGAATCGAATTCCACACTGGTGACCGGCGTCAGGTTCATGTCGAGATCGAGGGCGCAGGCGAGGGTGTGTAGACCGACTTCGTCGGACCCGGCCCAGTCGGGGGACGTTTCCTTGACGGCGAGAATCCGCTCCACCACCATCTGGAACCTCGCATTGGGCGCCGGCTGCACGTGGATGTACTCGACGTTGGAGAGCAACGAGATGCCGAATGCGGGATCGCCGGTCAGGTTGGGCACGATCACCTGGATCTCATATATGCCGGCGGGAAGGTCGGCGGGTACCTGAAAGGTCAATTTGTCCGCGACCCGGCAGTCGGCAACGAACTGCGTGTTGCCGTCGACGATCTCATGCAGAGGTGTGCTAATGTCCCCTACGACGAAGGCCGCGACTTCGCGGGTGATCGTACGCGTATCCTTATCGGTAAGCCGGACCTTCGAATCGACGCTGAAGAAGTTGATTCCCTGGAGTAGAACCCCATCACCCTGGCCGACGTCGACCACGCGGCCGCAAGCACCGGCCAGCGGATGTCCCGGGCAGTCGGTCGTACGCACATCGCAGACGACCTTCGGCTCCCCGGCCACGAACACCGGCGCACAGTCTATCTGGATCTCCTCCGGAAGATATTCGCCAGCGGCAAGCGGCGGGACGTAATTCGCCGTGCGCAGGTTGTTGATGCGGCAGATGCGAACTCTTGCGTTGAAATCCTCCGAGGTGGGCGGCAGTCCAGTCACGACACGGATGAGGCCCGGCCGTTCCTCTTTGAAGGTGGAGGCGGTGCCGAAAAGCTCCAACCGGGCGCGCAGCTCGATTTCGGAAGCGACCGCTTGCGCGAGCGTGGCCTGATCCAGGGCGCGGTCGGTATCCTCGAGAAGCGAGGAAACCAGAACCTTGTCGCGTTGGGCGGACGGGAGGCTGCCGACCCCGTCGACGACGCAGGCCACGAACTCCGGCGGCAGCTTCCGCAAAATGGCGAAAGTCTCCTCTTCGAGGCTATTCTCCGCCGTCTTGCCGAGCACGAATCGTCTCATGGCATGCACGACGCTCGTGGCGAGAGCACTGGCTATCGGGTCGTTGGCTAATCTCCGCGCGAGCTTTTGTTCGCGGCTTTGCTTGTGCTTGGCTCCGGCGGTCGCGGGAATGCAGGTCCCTGTGGTCGGGCAAGGGAAGCCGGGTGGGACCGGGCATGGAGGTTCGCCCGCCGGATCCGAAGCGCAATTATTATGAATATGCACGTCCCCAGCCGCCTCTACGTGGATGTTGAAGTTGCATGAGGACTGCGAGTCCGCTGCCGGGCCGCCGTCGTCTTGGCACTTGCCCAGAAATCCATTGCTTTGCATCGACATGCGCCTCTCCCCACGATGACTTTTACTCACTGTACGCGGAGAATATTAATCTGTAACAGACGATTTGACGTGCTTGGCTTTCTCCGACTACGACTCTACTTAGCATGAACCCGGAACTTACGCCATAACCGCCCCTTGGCCGGTCTTCTCGGCACCGACGGGGGACGGCGAAGACCCGCGACCATCGCCCCCCAAAGCGCGGCGAACCGAGCGCCGCGTCATGGAACCTTCTTTCCTTCCGCTCCCCGCTTGATCTAGACTCGACGTCATGGCGGGCGACGACTTGTACGTCATGCCGGAGGAAAGGGCTTCCGGGGCATGGCGCGGAGTGCTGGCGAGCGCGGGGGCCGTGCTCGCCGCTCTGCTTCTCGTCGCCCTGATGCTGATGGTCACCTCGTCCAACGAAGTCCGGGACCGGGCCCTGGCCTCGGAGCGCCACAGCTACG
Source organism: Allosphingosinicella sp. (assembly GCA_036399975.1). Taxonomy (GTDB): domain Bacteria; phylum Pseudomonadota; class Alphaproteobacteria; order Sphingomonadales; family Sphingomonadaceae; genus Allosphingosinicella. The sequence continues at coordinate 52,102 of DASWLZ010000049.1, read as the reverse complement.
ACGTCATGCTCCTGACCCGGACCGTCGACGGCACCATCGCCCGGGCCGAGGCGGCGCTCGGCCGCTACGTGCTCGACGAGGACGTCGCCACCAGCGGAAGCGTCTACGGCGCCGAGTGGCGCCAGGCGCAGCAGCTGATCGCCGAGCTCAGGCGCCAGGTCCGCGGCAACAAGGAGCAGCTCGCCCGGGTCGAGACCCTGGAGACCCTGTTCGCGACCCGAGGCCGCGAGCTGGCGCCGGCCGCCGTCGCCGCGCAGGCGAAGGCCGGGAGCGGCGGGATCTCGCTCTTCTACGGCGCCGCGCGGACTCCGACCGGGCAGCAGCTGCGCAATACGCTCGCCCAGATCGCCACCGCCGAGCGCGAGGACCTGCGCCGGCGGATGGACGCCACACGGGTCTCCGGCACCCGCTCGGACGAGCTTACCAAATGGCTCGGCTGGCTCGCCGTCGCAATCGGTCTGGGAGCGATCGTGCTCGGGTGGCTCGCCTTCCGGGCGATCAGCGGCCGCCTCGCCGCGCTTCGCGAGGCCGACAGCGAGGCGATCCGGGCCCGCCAGCTCGAGGAGGCGGTTCGGGAGCGCACCCGCGAGCTCAGCCAGGCCTACGAGCAGCTCAAGGCGGAATCGGGGGAGCGCGAGGCCGCCGAGGCGCAGCTCCGCCAGGTCCAGAAGATGGAGGCGGTGGGCCAGCTGACCGGCGGCATCGCCCACGATTTCAACAATATGCTCGCCGTGGTGGTCGGCGGGCTCGATCTCGCCCGGCGCAAGCTCACCGGGCCGCGCCGAGAGGTCGAGTTCCACCTCGACAATGCCCTGGAGGGCGCCACCCGGGCTGCCGCCTTGACCCGCCGGCTGCTGGCCTTCGCCCGAGCCGAGCCGCTTCTCCCGGTCGCGCTCGCGCCGACGGCGCTGGTCGAGGGCATGCTCGACCTCGTCGATCGGTCGATCGGGGAGCGGATCACCGTCAGCACCCGCTTCCCCGACGAGCCGTGGAACGTCAGCGTCGACGCCAACCAGCTCGAGAACGCCATCCTCAACCTGGCGGTGAACGCCCGCGACGCGATGGACGGCGAGGGCCAGCTCGCGATCAGCGTCGAGAATGTCCCTCTCGCCGCCGTTCGGGTCGGCGAGCTCGGCGCCGGCGACTATGTCCGGATCAGCGTCTCCGACACCGGCTCGGGAATGCCGCCCGAGGTGATTGAGCGGGTGTTCGAGCCCTTCTTCACCACCAAGCCGGTCGGCAAGGGCACCGGCCTCGGCCTCAGCCAGATCTTCGGCTTCGCGCGCGAATCGGGCGGCGACGTCGTCATCGAGTCGACGGTCGGGGTCGGCTCGACGGTCTCGCTCTACCTGCCGAGGTCCACCGAGGAGGTGGACGCCGCCGCCGGCAGCGCGGGCCACGTCCTGGACGAGGCCCCGGCGGGAGCCGCCGGAACCTCGATCCTCGTCGTCGAGGACGATCCGCGGGTCAGCCGCTCGACGGTCGGCGCCCTCGAGGAGCTGGGCTACCGCCCGATCGCCTGCGCCGGCGGCCGCGAGGCGCTGGAGATACTCGAGCGCGAGGGCGGCCGGATCGAGCTGGTCATCACCGACATCATGATGCCCGAGATGACCGGCCCGGAGCTGGTCCGCGAAGCCACCGTGCGCTGGCCCTCCACCGCCATCCTCTACGTCACCGGCTATGTCGGGGAGGCCGGGAGCGAGGAGCTGAGCGGCCACGACATATTGAGGAAGCCGTTCACCGTCGCCGCTCTCGCAGGCGCCGTCGCCGGAGCGCTCGCCCGCCGGCCTAACGAATGGCCCCCCGCTTCAGCAGCCGCGGCAGCAGGCCGATAGCGGCGACCAGCGGCCACCGCCGCTGCCAGGGCTTGATCTCGATCTTCGTCCCGGCATGGCGGTTGATCTTCCAGGCGAGGTAATCGATTCCGCCGGCATAGGTGCCGCTCGCCTTGACCAGCCGAAGCACGGTCAGCGCCTTGCCCGTCCGACGCCGGGCCGCCCATCGCTTCCGGGCCTGCTCGCGCTCCGCCTCGGGCACCGGCGCGGCGAGGTCGATCCCGGCCGCGGCGACCGCCGGCGCGGTGAAGCGCCGGTAGCGCTCGGGATCGGCCTCGACGACGGACGCCGGCCGCCCCTGCCGCTCCGCCCGGAGCTCGGCCGAATAGGTCAGGGTGAAGGCGCATCGCCACAGATCGAGCGGGTCGCCGCCCGGGTCCCACAGCGGCCGGGCCTCGCCGAGCAGGGTCGGCGCCGCCCGAGCCACCGCCGCCGCCGCCCGGGCCGCCGCGGCGGGGTCGGAGCTCCACACCAGCCGCGAAGGCTGGGCGAAGCGGGCCCAGACCGACACCGACAGGGTCTCCGGCCCGTTCAGCCGCTCGAAATCGGCCTCGCTCAGGACCGCATATTTGGCGATCAGGCCGTCATGCTCGAAGGGGAAGACGTTGGGCGGGATCAGCCGGTTGGCGGGCGCCCGCCAGCTCCGGCCGTAAGCGGCACGATAGTCCGAGACGATCAGGTAGAAATCGAGCATCAGACCGTCCAGCTCGCGCTGCCTGAGGCACGAGCCGTAGAACAGCACCGCCCGGGCCGAGCCCGGGTAATGCGCCGCCACCGCCGCCGCCATCGCGCTCACGCGCGGGTCGACCGGCTCGGCCAGCTCGGCCGCGACGAGGCTGCGCAAAGTCTCCATCGCCGCCCTATAGCCTCCGAACGCGGCGAAGCTAAGGCCGTCCTCCACGCGGGCATTGAGCCTCCCGCCCCAGGCGCTAAACCCGGGGAATGACCATGACGTTCGAAGACGCGGCGATTGCCCTGGTAGAGGTCGGTCGGCGGCTCGATGCGCGCGGCTGGGCGCCCGCGACCGCCGGCAATTATTCCGCGCGGCTCGACGACGGAAGCATCGCGATCACGATCTCGGGCAAGCACAAGGGGCGCTTGAACGGCGCCGACATCATGCGGGTGTCGCTCGAGGGGACGCCGCTCACCCCCGGCAGGCCCTCGGCCGAGACAGGGCTCCACCTCGCGCTCTACCGCGCCTTCCCCGATGCCGATGCGGTCCTGCACGGTCATTCGCCCCAGGCGGTGGGTCTCAGCCGCGCCATTCCGGACGCCACCGAATGGGTGTTCCGCGGGCATGAGATGCTCAAGATCTACCCGGGCATCGATACCCACGAGACGGAGGCGCATTTGCCGATCGTCGACAACAGCCAGGACATGGAGGCGATCGAGGCGGCGGTCGCCGCCGCGCGGCTGGCGCCCGGCGCCGCTCCGGCCTATCTTATCCGCAGCCACGGCCTCTATTCCTGGGGACGGGACGTCGCCGAGGCCGAGCATATTCTCGAAGCCACCGAATGGCTGATCGCGGCGGAGCTGGCCGAGATGGCCTTCAGGAACGGGAGCGCGAGATGACCAGATTGCGGATATTTCCGTCGGGCGGCGGCGATACGCCCCTGATCGACACCCGGGAGCCGGCCGGAATCGCCGAGGCGCTGGCGCCGATCGGCGTCCGCTTCGAGCAATGGCCCGCGCGACCGCTGCCCGCCGAGGCCGATGCGGGGTCGGTGCTGGAGGCGTTCGCCCCGGAGGTCGAGAGGCTCAAGGCCGAGAACGGCTACCAGGCGGTCGACGTTATGCGAGTCGCCCCCGACCATCCCGACCGGGCCGCGCTCCGAACCAAGTTCCTCTCCGAGCATCGTCATTCCGAGGACGAGGTCCGGTTCTTCGTCGAGGGCGAGGGGCTGTTCACGCTTCGCCACGACGAGAAAGTCTATGCGGTCCTCTGCACGGCGGGCGATCTCATCTTGGTGCCCGCGGGCATGCGCCACTGGTTCGACATGGGCGCCGCGCCGGGCTTCACGGTGATCCGCCTCTATGTCGATCCCTCCGGCTGGGTCGCCCATTATACCGGCGACCCGATCGCCGATCGCTTCCCCCGCCATGAGCCGGTGGCGGCTTGACCGCGACGCCCAGGGCCGTCCTCCTCGACATCGAGGGGACGACGAGCAGCATCGCCTTCGTGACGGAGACGCTGTTCCCCTATGCGCGCCGGAACCTGATCCCCTACGTCGCGAGCCATATCGAGGAGGTCCAGCCGATCCTCGAGCAGATCCCGGGCGACGATAAATTCGCAACCCTGTTCCAATGGATGGACGAGGACCGCAAGGAGACCCCGCTCAAGACACTTCAGGGGCTGATCTGGGCCGAAGGCTATGCCTCGGGCGAGCTCGACGGGCATGTCTATCCCGACACGCCGGAGGCGATCCGGCGCTGGCGCGACCGCGGGATCGGGGTTCACATCTATTCGTCGGGCTCGGTCGAGGCGCAGAAGCTGATCTTCGGGAACAGCGTCGCAGGCGATCTCACCCCGCTGCTCGGCCGCTATTTCGACACCAATAGCGGGCCGAAGCGCGAGCCCGGTTCCTACAGAAGGATCGCGGCGGCGCTCGATCTGCCGCCGGAGGACGTGCTGTTCGTCTCCGACGTCCAGGCCGAGATCGATGCCGCCCGAGCCGCCGGGATGGCCGCAACGTTGATCGACCGCGAGGGCGGTGCCGGCGAAGTCTCCAGCCTGGCCGAGGTGGTGCCATGATCCTGGAAGGCGAGCACCGCCGCTCGATCCGGCGCACCGAGGACGGCAAGGGAGTCTGCATCCTCGACCAGCGCAAGCTCCCCTGGGAAGTGAAATGGGTCGAGCTCCGCACGGCCGATCAGGCCGCGGTGGCGATCCGCGACATGTGGACCCGCGGAGCGCCGATGATCGGCGCGACCGCCGCCTACGGTCTCGCTCTGACGCTCGCCGCCGATCCCAGCGATGCCGGGCTCGAGGCGGGTTACGGGCTGCTCGTCGAGACCCGCCCGACGGCGATCAACCTGCGCTGGGCGCTCGACACGATCCGGGCCGCGGTGGCGGGCCTTGCTCCCGAAGCGCGCGCCGAAGCCGCCTTCGCCAAAGCGGACTCGATCGCCGACGAGGATGCCGAGATGTGCCGATCGATCGGCGAGCATGGGCTCAAGCTGTTCCGGGAGCTTCATGCCAGGAACCCGCACCGCCCGCTCAACATCCTCACCCATTGCAACGCCGGCTGGCTGGCGACGGTCGACTACGGCACCGCCACGGCGCCGATCTACCTCGCTCACGATTCCGGCATACCGATCCACGTCTGGGTCGACGAGACTAGGCCGCGCAACCAGGGCGCGCTGCTCACCGCGTTCGAGCTCAGGAACCACGGCGTCCCGCACACCGTCATCGCCGACAATGCCGGCGGGCTTCTCATGATGAAGGGCCAGGTCGACGCGGTGGTGGTCGGGACCGACCGGGTGACGGCCAATGGCGACGTCTGCAACAAGATCGGCACCTATCTCAAGGCGCTCGCGGCGCACGACAACGGCATTCCCTTCTACGTCGCTTTGCCCTGCACGACCTTCGACCCGGACACGGCGAGCGGAGCGGATGTCCCGATCGAGGAGCGCTCCGCGGAGGAGCTGACCCATCTCTCCGACGGGACCGGCACGGTGCAGGTCACCCAAAGCCCGGCGGCGAACCCCGCGTTCGATGTGACCCCGGCGCGGCTGGTGACCGCCTACATCACCGAGCGCGGCGTCCTCGACCGACTCTGAGAAGCTGCGCCGGCGGCGGCGGGCGGATGTCAGGGCCCCGTCCGCGCCAGCAGGTCGATCAGCTCCTGCCGCCAGAATTTCGCCCAGGTATGGGTGCCGTGGCCGCGCGTGTCGGAGGTCGCCCGGATCAGGATGTAGCGGCCGGTCCCGAGGCGCCGGGCGGCGTCCTCGGCGATCCCGTAATCGGCCGGGTTGATGAAATCGTCGGCGGAATTGATCCAGGTCATCGGCGCCCGGATGCGCTCCAGGCGCGGCCAGGGATTGTAGGTGCGCGAGGCCTCGAGCTGGTAGATGAGGTCGTTGGCGTCGCGGGTCGGCAGGTCCCTCGCCACCCGGTCCAGGATATAGGCGTCCGCCGACTCGCGCGCCGGGTAGGCCTTCTGCAGGTAGAGCGGCGCGAAGCCGGCGATCTGGAGCACGCTCACCGCGGTTCGAAGCCCCTGCGCCGGCTGGGCGGAATAGTCGCCGCCCGCCCAGGCGGGATCGCTCCTGATCCCCTCGATCGCGAGCTTGCGCCACATCCTGTTGTGGCCGGCAATCTCGGTCGGGAGGCAGGCCGTCGGCATCAGCGCCCGGGCGAAGTCGGGATGCCTCTGCGCCCAGACGAAGATGTGCATGCAGCCCATCGACGTCCCCATCATCAGCCTCAGGCGGGTGACCCCGAGCCCCTCGACCAGCATCCGTCGCTGCGCCTCGACCATGTCGTCATAATCATATTCGGGAAAGCGCATGCGAAGGCCGTCGCTCGGCTTGGACGATTTGCCGTGGCCGATCCCGTCGGGGAGGATGACGTACCAGCGGGCGAGGTCGAGCGGCTGGCCCGGCCCGAACAGCTCGCCCGCGAATTGCGGCTGGAGGAATTGCCGGCCGGTGCCGCCGGTGCCGTGGAGGATCATCACCGCGTTGGTCACCGCGCCCTTCGAGTCCCGACGAGGCGTGCCCAGAGTCGCATAATGGACGTTGAGCTTCGCCATCCGCTCCCCGCTGCCGAAGCGGAAGTCGCCGAGCACGGCGTCCCCCTCCTTGAGCCGGGCGGCATAATCGACCTGGGCCGAGGCCGCGCCGGCCCAGGCCAGAGCGAGTAGGGCGATGAAGAGCTTCAGCATGCCATGTCTCCTTGCCGCGGGGCCTTACTCCCGGCGCCCGCCGATGCTCAATGGAGTCGGGCCGGGGCCGGCTCTACCGGCACGCCCTCCAGCCCGCCGCCCCGCGCCCGGCCTGGTCGAGGTGGAAATGGTCGCGATGGGCCTCGTTATAGTCGGGCGACAGGGTCGTCGCGAACAGGCGGCAGGCGCCGTCGCGGACGTCGCGAAGGAACCGCGCCTTGGCGCCTCCGCTTTTCCAGTCGCCCACGACGGTGACCCGGCGGCCGTCGGCGAGCCGGAAGCCGGCGATGTCGATCGCATTGGCGGACGAATGCTCGCTCCAGGCGCCTTCCGAGCGGCCGTAGAGCCGGCGGCAGCTGAAGCTTCCGAAATGCTCGACCGAGGCGACCTCGACCCCGAAATGGCGAAGCGCGGCGGGCTGGACGAAATGCCACTCCCAAAGCGCCAGGCCCGCGGCGACGGGGCAGCTCGTGCCGAGGTCCGAGGGCCGGTAGGCGAGGTCGAGGGCGCCGCCCGGCGAGAAGCGGACCGCGTCCTCAAAGCCGCATTGCCCGGAGCGGCGCGGGGGAAGGGGCACGAACCGGATCCCCGCCCGGCGGAGCAGGGCCCGGCAGGTCTCGCCCTCGCCGCCCAGGGCCGCGAGCTTGCGGCCGGTGAAGGCGCCGACCGGCTGGGCGAGGTCGATCTGGGTCCAGGGGACGTCCTCCGGATGATTGCGCGCATAGCCCCAGGCGAGGAAGCCCAGGAACGCGAGCAGCGCCAGCACTAGGAAGATTTTTACCCGACGCAGGTATCTCATGGCGGCAAGACTCCGGGCGATGGTCGCCGGTTGCGTGAGTCGGGAAGGACCAAAGGTGACGGCGAGCCGCCTCGCTTCAAGGCAGGTCGAGAAATTGTGGGGGCGCGCCGAGCTCCCGCAAAGCTTCGGCGCGGCCTCCGCGGCGAGCGAGCCGATCGGGGAGATCTGGTTCCAGGACGGGCGGGGGCCGGAGGCCGAGCTGCTCGTCAAATATCTCCTGACCCGCGAGAAACTGTCGATCCAGGTCCATCCGGACGGGCCGGCGGCGCGGGCCGCGGGCCATCGCCGAGGCAAGGACGAGGCCTGGCTGGTGCTGGAAGCGGACCCCGGCGCCCGCATCGGCCTCGGGCTCAGGAAAAAGGTTTCCCCGGACGAGCTGCGGGCGGCCATAGAGGAAGGGACGCTCGAGGCTTTGGTAGACTGGCGCGAGGCGAAGGCGGGCGATTTCTATTATTCCCCGGCGGGGACGATCCATGCCCTCGGCCCCGGGCTGACGCTCGTCGAGATCCAGGAGAATGTCGACCTCACCTATCGGCTGTTCGACTATGGCCGCGAGCGCGAGCTCCAGGTCGAGGCGGGGGTGAAGGCCGCCCGGCCCGAGCCTTACCGGCCGCCGACGCCGCGGCGGGAGATCGAGCCGGGGCGGGAGATCCTCGCCGAAGGCGGGGCCTTCGTCATCGAGCGCTGGACCCGGGCCGCGGGCGGCCGTCTGGCCGGCGAGGTCGAGCGGCCGGTCTGGCTGGTGCCGGTGCGGGGCGGCGGGCTGATCGACGGGCAGGCGCTCGAGCCGCCTTCGGTCTGGCTGGTCGAGGATCAGAGCCGGGTCCGACTCGATCCGGGATCGGAGATTTTGTTCGCTTATCCCGGGCCGGAGGTGATCGAGGCCTTGTTCGTCGACACGCGCCGGTCGCAGCCGGTCGAGCTTCTCGAGGAACGCCGCCGCTACCGGCCGCCGGTGCGATTGGAGCCGAGCTTTCGTTAAAGCTTAACGGTTCGGCGCAACTATCGGAACTTGCAGACTCCCGGAGCTTTGTCGCGCCATGATGTACGCGTTCCCACTCCTGATCGCCCTGATGCTCAGCTACATGTTCTGGCTCACCGCCTTCCGCCTCAGGCGGGACCGGCTCGCCGTCGCGCGGCTCGCGCGCCGCCCGAAGCGGTCTCAGCGGCGCCGGGCCGTGTCGTAAGGCTCGGCCGTCACCGGATAGCCGATCCCTTCGGGGATGCAGACGAAGCGTTGCTCGCCGCGCTGCTCGACCCATGGGGTGATCTGCCGCACGGGATGGCGCTCGGCGTCGGCCCGGGCCTCCTCCAGCGAGCCGAAGCGGGCGAGCCGCTCCAGGTTGCGGCGGGTGGGGAAGATCGCCTTGGCCCGGCCCGCCTCGATCTCGGCAATCACCGTCGCGGCGCTCGCCCAGAAGGTGTGGACGCTCTCGGTCTCGTCGGCGCTGTGCACCGTCCCTCCGCCGGGCGGCGCCTCGGCCAGGTAGAAGAGGGTGTCGAAGCGCCTCGCCTCGCGGAAGTTGGGGCACCAGCGGGCGAAGGGGGTGAGCGCCTGGAGATCCAGCGTCAGGCCCATCTCGTCGAGCAGGGCCCCGAACGGCCGCCCGCTGGCCATCGCTGCGCGGAGCGCGGCCGAATCGGGCGCCGGCCGGAGCGCCGGAGCGACCCCGGTCTCCTCGATCGTCTCCCGGACCGCGGCGATCCGGGCGGCGGCATCCGCAAGCCCGGGAAAGCGGGTCGCAAGTTCGAGATCGCCGGGATCGATCCGGCCGCCCGGGAAAACCAGGGCTCCCGCCGCGAACGCCATCGTCTCCGCCCGCTCGAGCATCAGTATCTCGGGCGGCCCGCCCGCCGCCGCCGGGCGCATCAGGATCAGGGTGGCGGCCGGGATGGCGTCCGGCAGGTCGTCGTCGTCCATGGCGGAGGCGTTAGGCGCGCGAGGAGTGACAGTCACTAGCTCCTCGGCTCCTTCGATACGCCGGTTCGACAAGCTCACCGGCTACTCAGGATGAGCGGTCCCAGCTTTTCCGCTCATCCTGCGTAGGGCTGAGCGAAGGCGAAGGCCGTATTGAAGGCGGTCAGGCGAAGTCGGGGGACCTGACGACGTGGAGGAGGGCTCCGGGGGCGTAGGGCTTGGTGAAGAAGATGGCTCGCTCCGGATAGGTGCCCTGCGGGGGCCGGAGCGCTCCCGAGACCATGACGATGCGCAGATGCGGCCAGCGCTCGGCCGCGACCCGGGCCAGGGTCATTCCATCGCCGGGGCAGGCGACGTTCAGGTCGGTGACCAGCACCGCCGTGTCCGGCTCGGCCTCGAGCCGGGCCAGGGCTTCCTCGCAGCCGGTGCATTCGGTGACGTCATACCCGTCCTCGGTGAGGAGATCGGCGGTGTTGCGAAGGACGAGAGGCTCATCCTCGACCAGCAATATCTTGGTCCTGGACACTCGGACCTTCCCCTGTTCAGGGCTGCGGACGCAGCGCCATTGGGCGTTAACCCAGATCAGCCACGCGCGTTCCCGCGGGTCGTCGCCGAAATGAAATAAAGCTGGGGATTGTCCCATTCTCGTCGTCCCAGCGAAGGCTGGGGCCCCGGCGGGTGAAGGGCCCCGTGCGGTTCACCCCCTGGGGCCCCAGCCTTCGCCGGGGCGACGGGTGTCACTCAGGCAGCTTCAGCCGCTCCGCGACCGCCCTTGAATAGTTCGGCCCGACCTGGACTATGGCGCCGTCGCGAAGGACGAGGGCGCTGATCGTCCGCCCGAGGCGCTGGACCTCGACGACGTTGGCGGGGCGGGCGAAGGCGGAGCGGTGGACCCGCATCAGCTGGGCGGGATCGAGCTTCTCCTCCAGCGCCCGCATCGAGATCCTGAGGATGTGGCTCCTCGTCGCGGTGTGGAGCATGACATAGTCGCGCTGGGCCTCGATCCAGTCGATCGATTCCACCGGAACGAAGACGGCGCCGGCCCGGGTCGGCACCCACAGGCCGTCCTCATGGGCCTCGAGCCTGGGCGCGCCGGCTTCGGCCCGGCCGGCGAGGGTGCGCAGCTGCTTGCGGCGCTTGGCGCGCTCGACGGCCTGCCACAGCCGGTCGAAGCGCACCGGCTTCAGCAGATAGTCTGCCGCCTCCACCTCGAACGCGTCGGGGGCATATTGCTCGAAGGCGGTGACGAAGATGATCTCGGGCCGCTCGCCCGGCGGAAGGGTGGCGGCGACCCGAAGCCCGTTCTGCTCGGGCATCTGGATGTCGAGCAGGGCGAGGTCCGGCCTGAGCCGCTCGATCGCCTCGGCCGCTTCCCGGCCGTCGCGGGCGGTGCCGATCACCTCCACGCCCTCGATGTCCCGGAAGAAGACCTGCAGCCGCTCCAGCGCGAGCGGCTCGTCGTCGACGAGGAGCGTCCGAAGAGTCATGCGACGAGACCCAGAGCGGGTGAGTCATTCAGGGGGACCCGAAGAAGCACGGTGAAGCCGTCGTCATGGGCGAGGGTTTCGACCCGGCCGCGGGCGCCGTAGATGACTTCCAGCCGGCGCCGCGTATTGTCCAGCCCCACTCCGGTTCCCGAGGCCCGCGAGCCCGCGGCCGCGCCGGCGGGGCCCCCGTTGTCGCTGACCGAGAGGATGAGGTCGTCGCCTTCCCGCCGGGCTCCGACCCGGACGATCACCGGGCGACTCGTGGGGGCGACTCCGTGCTTCACCGCATTCTCGACCAGCGGCTGGAGGATGAAATTGGGAACGGGATGCTCGAGCAGCTCGTCGGGCGCGGCGAATTCGACCGTCAGCCGGTTGCCGAAGCGGATCGACTCGATCTCCAGATAGGTCTGCAGGGTCTCGAGCTCCTCGCCGAGGGTCACCTCGCTTCGGCCGTCGGCGACGAGGGCGGTGCGAAGGAAGACGCACAATTTCGCGAGCATCGCCTCGCCGTCGCGGTTGCGGCCGGTGACGATCAGCGAAGATATGGCGTTCAAGGTGTTGAACAGGAAATGCGGGTTGAGCTGGAGCCTCAGCGCGGTGAGCTGGGCCGTCTGGGCGAGGTTGCGCGCCTCGGCGAGTTGGAGGTCGCGCTCGTGCATGGCGGCGTTGGTCAGAAGCACGACGTAGGTGGTCCCGAGCCAACCGTAGAGCCAGGAGAAGCTGATGAAGTTGGAGACGGTGCGGTTGACCGTGTCGGCGGGGATACGGTGCGCCGACATGAACATGTCGATGAGGTTCCCGCCGAGCAGCACGTCGCCCAGGGAGAAGGCGAAGGCCGCGGCGCAGACGGCGGCGAACACGCCCCCCACCTTGACGGCGGTCGGCGCATCCTGAAGCCGGGCGCAGGCCCAGTATAGCAGGGCTGAAAGGGCGATCCCGAACGCGATGACGAGCGCGGTGATGCCGATGTCGAAGCTCGGGACCCGCCCCATCGAGACGAGGATCGGCATCAGGAAAAGGATGAAGGTGAAGGCCCAGACGCCGAGGGTAAGCTTCGCCGCCTGGCGAGCGACGGCCGGAGGGGCGGGGGGCGTCTCCATGGCGGCCATGCTACAGCAGGGTTGAGTTCAGCGCCGCCCTTTTCGTCGCATCATGTTCGGGTTTGGCAGAAACTCATCCCGCGGCGGGACGGGGCGGCGGAACGGCGATCATGTTGTCGACGATCAGCTTCCAGCCGCCGGCGCGGCGCTGCCATATCCGGACATAGTGGCCGCCGATCCAGGCGTGGTCCGTCCGCCATCGCGCCATGCCGTAGGTGAAGGCGAGATCGCCGGCGGCCGATACGTCCCCGCCGAGGGAGGCGGTTTCGATCCTCTCCGGGCCGGCGGCAAGCACCGGGGCCCAGGCGGCGGCTCCGACGGCGGGCTGCGGGCCGGCCCGCATCAGCCGCCCGTCGGCCGCGAGGAAGCGGGGCAAGGCGGCTCGGGCGTCGGCCTCGAGAGCGGCGGCGAGATGCGCTTCGGCGGCCCTCAGGCTCCCCATGACCCTGCTTCCGCTCGAGCGGCGTCCGGCCGGCAGGGCGGCGACTGCGGACTCCGGACCGAAGGGCGCGGGCTCGAATGTCGGCGGGCCGTGGTCGAGCACCCAGCGCCAGCTTCCGTCGGGCTGCCGCCGCCAGATCGTGAAATACCAGCCATGGCCTGTGCGCTGGCCGCTCCCGACGACGTAGGGGCCGGTGGTGAAGCCGAGGTCGCCCGAGGCGGCGATCCCGGCATAGACCGGCCACCAGTCGAGCGGGACGGGCGGGAGGGGATTGGCCTTCAGCGCCGCTTTGGCGAGCTTCGGGCCCGGCTGGAAAAGGAGCCCGTCGGGCGCCGAATAGCGGAGGAAGGCGGCGTTCGCACCTTCCGTTCGCGCCGCCCGGGCGAAGGCGCGCTCGGCGGCGACGACTTCGCCGACATCGGCCCCGGGAGCGGCGGCGGCGAGCCAGGCGGCGAGGACGAGGGGCAGGCGCTTCATCGGAGATCCGGTCTTTAGAGAAGGGCGGCCGCGGGAGGAGGCGAGGGGCGTGCCTGTCTCCCGCGGCGACGAGCTGCCGATAGGGATTCCCCGGCACGCCGGTCTCGACGGTCGCGACCACCCGCTAGTTTCGGGCGCCGAAGCCGGGCGGATACGATGAAGGAACCGGCTGACGCGACGAAAATCCGTAGGCGCTGGACCCGGAGGATCCTGCGCCAAGCGCGGTTAGGGGCGGCGGAACCTCTCGAATTCCACCATCATTTTCCTCTGATCCCAAGTATGCGGCGTATTCAAATTGTCATTCTCGGCGGCCAGGGATACGCCGGACGAGTCGGCAAGGATTCGCCTGCGCATCGCCGCCGCGGGAGGCGGCGCCGTTTGAATTGCGTCTTCATTTCGGTTTTGAGGACATGGAGCCCGAACAGAGGATCGGCTCCTGTTGTCCTCGAATCAGTCGACGATCGCGCGCCTGAGTCCGGTGACCGGGATATGGGTCATTTGCCGCGCCCCTGCCCGCCGCTCCCGCGACCGAAAATACCCGCCCCTCCGATGCTTAACGCTTCGGCGCAGCAGTCTTGCGCCTGTCACTTTACCCTGCCAAAGTCCTGAAACTTCGGGGGATTCGGTCAATCGACGGATCGTGGACCGAGCGCGGCAACGCGCTCGCCCCCATGCTGCTTGCAAGGAGATAAGCTGTGGCCGTCTGGATCAACGAATTCCACTATGACAATGCCAGCGCGGACAGCGGCGAGGCGATCGAAGTCGTCGTGAGCGCAGGCGAGGACGTCAGCGGCTATTCGATCGTTCGATACAACGGCAGCACGCCCGGAGCGGCGGTTCCGTATACCTCGCCCGCAGCCTCCAATAGTGTGAACCTTGCGAGCATCACGCCGACGATCGTCAATGGCGTCCGTTATTACGTCATCACTTTTCCGGTCGATGGGCTGCAGAACGGCAGCAATGACGGCTTTGCCCTGGTCAACAACGGAGTCGTCGTTCAACTCCTTTCCTATGAAGGCGTCTTCACTGCCGCCGCCGCGCCGGGTGGCGGCGTTGCGGCGGGCATGACCAGCACGGATGTCGGCGTTACCGAGAATAATACTACGACTCCGGTTGGGACGTCTCTACAACTGACCGGGTCCGGGGACGAGTATAGCGACTTCACCTGGGCTACGTCCGCCGCCAACACCTTCGGTGCCGCGAACAACGGCCAGACCATCGCGACGGCGGCGGCGCTCCCGACCCTCAACATCTCCGACGTCACCCAGGCCGAAGGGACGACTCCCGGCACGACCGACTTCACCTTCAGCGTCACATTGACCGCTGCGGCCGGCCCCGGCGGCGTCACGTTCGACATCGCGACCGCCGACGGCACCGCGCAGGACGACAATCCGGCGACCGAAGACGCCGATTACGTGGCGCGGGCGCTGACCGGGCAGGCCATCCCCGCCGGCGGCGTCGGGCCGTACACCTTCACCGTCACCGTCAACAACGACAATATCCGCGAGGGCAATGAGACCTTCTTCGTCAACGTGACCAACATCACCGGCGCCACGGCCGGCGACACCCAGGGCACCGGCACGCTCACCGACGACGACACGCCCGTCCTCAGCATCGCCGACGTCACCCAGTCCGAGGGCAATGCGGGGACCACGGTTTTCACCTTCACCGTCAGCCTCAACCAGCCCGCGCCGTTCGGCGGTGTTACCTTCGACATCGCGACGGCCGACAATAGTGCGACCGATGCCGACAACGACTATGAGCCGCGGACTCTGACCACCCAGACGATTTCGGAGGGCCAGACCAGCTACACGTTCGACGTCACCGTCAACGGCGACACCGCGGTGGAGCCCGACGAGATGTTCCTCGTCAACGTCAGCAACGTCGTCAATGCGACGGTCGGCGACGGCCAGGCCACCGGCACCATCGTCAACAACGACCAGCCGCCGACTCCGGTCGCCTCGGTTGCCGATGCCGCGATCGCCGAGGGCAATTCGGGCGTTCGCTATCTTACCTTCACGGTGTCGCTGAGCTTCGCCCCGACCGGCCCGGTCACGATCGACTATGCCACGTCGGACGGCACGGCCACCGCGGGCTCGGACTATCTGGCGGTCAGCGGCCAGGTCAGCTTCGCCGCGGGTGAGACGGTCAAGACCGTGTCCGTTCCAGTGGTCGGGGATTCGGTCGTCGAGGCGAGCGAGACGCTCACCCTCACCCTGTCCAACGCCACGGGGGCCACGATTGGCGATTCCGCCGGGCAGGGCACGATCACCAACGACGAGGTTGCCGGCGGCGGTTACTATAACCTCGCCTCGGGCAGCTTCAGCGAGGACTGGACCGACACCGGCCGGATCACCGCCGACGACAATTGGAGCAACGTCCCCTTCATCGTCGGCTATCTCGGCGACATCAGCACGGGCACCGCCGCCGACGTCGATCCGACCACCCTGACCGGTCCGGCGCTGGGCGCGGTCGACGTCCTCGCCAACCAGACCAATCCGAGCGCGGCCGGCTCGGGAGGGGTCGCCGAGTTCCAGCCGGGGGCCACTCCGGAGACGAACTTCGTCCCCAATCCGACCATCGCGCTCCAGGGCTCGGGCACTGCGGACGCTCCGAGCATCGTCCTCTATATGAATTCGACCGGCCGAAGCGACGTTCGACTCCAGGCGACGCTCCGGGACCTCGACTATAATGCCGACAATTCGGCCCAGCAGATCAACGTACAGTATCGGACCGATCCGAACGGCAGCTGGATCAACGTGCCGGGCGCGCGGTTCACCGACGTCACCACCGGCGGCAGCGCCACCCAGACCACGGTGCTCGATGTCCTTCTCCCCGCCGGCGCGAACAATGCGCCGACGCTCGAGATCCGGATCATGACCGTCAACGCCGGCTCGACCGACGAATGGGTCGGAATCGACGACATCGTCGTGTCCAGCCAGGGCGGCCCGGCTTTGTCGATCGCGGACGCGGCCGCCTTCGAAGGCACCGGCGGCGCCTCCTCGATCACCTTCACCGTCACCCGCACGGGCGACACGGCGGCCGCAAGCAGCGCCGACTGGACGATCTCGTTCGGGGCCGGCGGCTTTGCGGCCTCCGCCAACGACCTCGCCGGGGCCCAGCCCCTGACCGGCAATGTCAGCTTCGCCGCAGGCGAGACCACGAAGACGATCGTGGTCGCGCTCGATCCCGACTCCAACCCCGAGGCGGACGAGGGCTTCACGGTCACTCTCTCCAATCCCGGGGGCGCGTCGCTCACCGACGCTTCGGCGCTCGGGACCATCGTCAACGACGACGGCAATCCGCCCTTCGTGGCGATCAGCGACGTCACCCAGGCCGAGGGCAATGCCGGCACGTCGACCTTCACCTTCACCGTCACCCGCACCGGCGGCACCGGCGCCTTCACCGTCGACTATTCCACCGTGCCCGGAACGGCGACCTCGGGCACCGACTACGTCGCCACGTTTGGGACCCTCAACTTCGCGGCCGGCGAAAACAGCAAGACGATCGAGGTTACCGTCAACGGCGACACCCAGGGCGAGTTCAGCGAGACCTTCGGGGTCCTGCTCTCCAATCCGACCGGTTTCGCCGTCATCGCCGACCCCGGCGGCACCGGCATCATCACCAACGACGACGCGGTCTACATCCATCAGATCCAGGGCTCATCCTATTACAGCCCGATCCTCGCCGCCGAAGCCAAGAACGGCTTCAACATCGTCTCGGAGACGGTGGTCACGATCCGGGCCGTTGTCACGGCGGTGGACGGGGACGGGCCTCGCCAGGGCTTCTATCTCACCGAGGAAACCGGCGACTGGGACTCTAACCCCCTGACGTCCGAAGGCATCTTCGTGATGACCCGCAACGACGCCGGAACGGGCAGCGACCTGGTCACCGCGGCGCCCGGCCTGCAGGTCGGCGACATCGTCACCTTCAGCGCCCAGGTCATGGAATATCAGGCGTTCCAGTCCATGCCGCGGACCGTGCTGGTCAACATGACCGGGCTCTCGATCAACAGCTCCGGCAACGCGCTGCCGACCCTGGTTCTGGATGCAGGTCGCCCGATCCCGAACTCGATCCTGACCGGCGTCACGCCCGATTATACCGACTCCTCGGACGACGCCGGCGATTCCTTCGACGCCGCCAACTATGGCTTGTCGTTCTGGGAGACGGTCGAGGGGATGCTGGTCACGGTCCCGGACATGGTCGTCGCCGACGGCTTCGTCTCGACCTCGGGCGGGGACCCGATCTTCCAGGCCTATTCGCGCGTCCATGCCGACGCCGACCAGATCAACTCGCGCGGCGGCTACACCATCGCCGGCGATCCGCCGCTCTCGCCGCCGGACACAGCCGACACGGACGACGGAACGATCCATGGCGGCCGCCACGTCCATGACGGCGACACCAATCCGGACATCATCGAGCTGGATTTCTCCGGCTTCGCCAACCCCTATCCGGCCGGGCAGCTCGACAAGATGTCGATGGGCGACGGCCTCGGCGACGTCACCGGCATCGTCGAGTTCGACTTCACCGACCGCAAGCTGTTCGTCACCAACATCAACCCCGCATCCTACCAGGATACCATCCCGGCGCGCGAGACGACGACGTTCGGCGCCGACGACCGCGCCCTCACCGTCGCGACCTTCAACGTCGAGAATCTCGATCCGGGCGACGGCGCGGCCCGATTCGCGGCGCTGGCCGGGATCATCGCCAACAACATGAACTCGCCCGACATCGTCATCATCGAGGAGATGCAGGACAATAACGGCGCCGCGGGCGGGACGACCGATGCGTCCATCGGCTGGCAGATGCTGGTCGACGCGCTCAACGCGGCGGTTCCGGGCGCCGCCTATCAGTGGGTGGACCAGGAGCCGGTCGCCGGCGCCGAGGGCGGCGAGCCGGGCGGCAACATCCGGGTCGGCTTCCTCTACGACACCAACCGGGTCGGGCTCGGCGACCTGTCGGCCGACGCGAGCATCGCCGAGCGCCGCATGTTCACCGACCGGATCGGCGACGGAGTTCGCGACGCGGGCGACAGGATCCTGTTCTCGGACGACATGATCGCCGGAGAGATCAACACGGCCGACTGGTCGGGCACGCGCAAGTCGCTGCTCGCGCAGTTCACCTTCCACGGCCAGACCGTGTTCGTCGCCGCGAACCATTTTCCCGCCAAGTCCGGCTCGGGCAGCTTCTGGCAGATCAACCAGAATCTCGAGACCGGCCAGCCGGCCAACAGCGACTTCGCCCAGCGCAACGCGGTGGCGAACGACCTGTACACGATGCTCAACCACATCGAGACGAACTCGAGCGCCGGAGTCGTCAGCGGCGGCGACTATAACGACTTCTATTTCTACCGCCCGCTGGAGGTCGCCACCGGCTACGTCCTTCCGGACGGCACCGCCCGGGTGGGCGGCGCCCGCTTCGACAACCTCACCGTGACGGAGCTCACCGAGGGGGAGCGCTACAGCTACACCTTCGACGGCCGCAGCCAGACGCTCGACCATATCCTCGTCAACTCCATGCTGAGCGGAGTCGCGGGCTATGACGTGGTCCACGTCAACACCGGCTACAGCAGCTTCGGCACCGGCGCGAATGCGAGCCCGGCCCTGTCGGACCACGATCCGGCCGTCGCCACGTTCGACTTCCGCACCTTCTCCGAAACCTTCGCCGGCACTCCGCAGGCGGACGTAATCGACCTCAGCCAGGGCGGCGACGACACGGTCGACGGCCTCGCCGGAGACGATATCTTCTATTTCGGCGGAGAGCTCACGGCGTCGGACGTCATATTCGGCGGCGCCGGGACGGATACGATCGTCCTTCAGGGCGACTATAGCGGCGGCCTTGTCCTGAACGGCTTTCCGACGAGGGGGGTCGCGATGCTCACGGGAATCGAGGGCATCTCGATGCTCGCCGGCACCAACACGGCGTTCGGCAACCCTGGCAGCAATCGCTACGATTACGTCATCACCACCCGCGACGACAATGTCGCGGCGGGGATCCAGTTCTTCGTCAACGGCGGCAACCTGCTTGCGGACGAGGATCTCACGTTCGACGGATCGGCCGAGACTGACGGCCGGTTCGTCGTCTATGGGGGCATGGGCAAGGACGACCTGACCGGCGGCGCCGGCAACGACATCTTCTTCTTCGCCGGCGGCCGCCTGGCCCAGGGCGACGTGGTCGACGGCGGTGCCGGCTATGACGGCCTGTTCCTGCGCGGCAATATGACGGTCGACTTCACCCAGGCGGGCTATGCCGGAGCTCTGACCGGGCTCGAGAACGTCACCCTCTCCTCGGCCAGCGACGAGCGCTACGCCCGTGGCGGCGGCACCGAGTTCGATTATTCGATCACCTGGGACAACGACCTGCTCGGCGCCGGCAAGGCGATGACGATCAACGGCGCTCTCCTCCAGTCCGAGGAATCGATGGCGTTCAACGGCTCCGACGAGACCGACGGCACCTTCCGGATCTTCGGCGGCTCGGGCATCGACGTGCTGACCGGCGGCTCCGGCAACGATCTGATCGTCGGCGGCCTGAGGGGCGACACCCTGACCGGCGGCGCCGGCAACGACATCTTCCGCTACGACTTCGTGGAGGATTCGAACTCGACCGAGCGCGACGGGATCCAGGACTTCAACGCCGGGGACCTGATCGACCTGTCGAGGATCGACGCCAACACCCTGGTCGGCGGCAACCAGGCCTTCACCTTCATCGGCAGCGCCGCGTTCAGCGGCACGGCGGGGGAGCTCCGCTTCGAGAGCTTGGGCGGGTCGGTCTGGGAGGTCGAGGGCGACGTGAACGGAGACGGCGTGTCCGACTTCGAGGTGATCCTGGTCATCAGCCCGCCCGACCCGATCACGAGCAGCGACTTCATCCTCTAGGGGTGAAATCCTCCCCGCGAAGCGTGGGGAGGGGGACCACCCGAAGGGTGGTGGAGGTGCCGGTGCGCCGAGAGGTTCGCGTGCGATCCCCTGCGGCCTGCGCCTTCTAACCCTCCACCATGCTTCGCATGGCCCCCCTCCCCATCTGGCGATGGGGAGGATTCAGGCGTCGGCCGTCTCGCCTTCATAGGCTCGTCTGAGCGTCGGCAGATCGAGCTTCACCATCGTCATCATCGCCTCGAACGCGCGGCGGGCGGCCGCCCGGTCACCGGAGTCGAGCATCGTCAGCATCTCCTCGGGGCAGATCTGCCAGCTCAGGCCGAAGCGGTCCTTGATCCAGCCGCACTGGACGGGCTGTCCGCCGCCGTCGACGATCGCGTCCCACAGCCGGTCGACCTCGGCCTGGTCCTTGCAGTGGATCATGAAGGAGACGGCCTCCGTGAACGGGAATTGCGGGCCGCCGTTGAGCGCCTGATATTGCCGGCCGGCCAGAGTGAAGTCGACGGTGATGACGTCGCCTTCCTTGCCGCTCGGATAGTCGGCGGGCGATCGGGTTACCCGGTCGATCCGGCTGTCGGGGAGGAGGGAGACGTAGAAATTGGCCGCCTCCTCGCCATTCTTGTCGAACCAGAGGACGGGAGTGATCTTGTCGGGCACTGGGTTTCTCCAATTGCGATGACGTCATTGCGAGGAGCGAAGCGACGAAGCAATCCAGCCGGACTTCAGGGGCAGCTCTGGATTGCTTCGCTTCGCTCGCGATGACGGAGGTTGAACAGTTCAGGCGATCTCGCGCTCGGCGGCTTCGGCGCCGATCCCCGCCTTGGAATCCACGATCACCTCGAATCCACCCCAGAACATGCGCTGGCCGTCGAAGGGCATCTTGTCGTGGTCGGGCTTCATCCGCTCGTCCGCCATCACCTTCTCCCAGCCGGCGACCCGTGTCGCCTTGTCGGGCCACTCGATCCAGGAATAGACGACGTTCTCGCCGTCCGCCTGCTCCACGGAACGGCGATAGTCGGTGACCTTGCCTTCGGGGACGTCGTCGCCCCAGGCCTCAACCACCCGGACCGCGCCATATTCGAGGAAGACGGCCGAGGCCTTCTGCGCCATTTCGCGATAGGAGTCGCGATTGCCCTCGGGAACCGGCAGGATGAAGCCGTCCACATAGCCGCCGGCGCCGGAGCCTTCGTCGACGAAGGGGGCGAATCCGGCATAGACCATGCGCTGGGCGTCGAACGGCATGTCCAACTCCTCCATGCGCGGATCGGCCATCATCTTCGCCGTGGCGGAATCGCGAGTCGCCTTGTCCGGATATTCGAGCCAGGAGAAGACGACCTTCTCGCCTTCCTTCGCCTGGACGGCGCGGCGGAAGTCGGTGACCTTGCCGTCGGCGACGTCGTCCTCCCAGGCTTCGACCAGCCGGGTCGCCCCGAACTCCTCGAACAGCGGCACCGCGCCCGCGGCGTGGCGGCGGTATTCGTCGCGTTTCTCCGCCGGCACGGCGAGAATGAAGCCTTCGACATAGGTCATGACGTCTCTCCTCTTTCTTCGATCATTATCGGTTTGCCGCAGCCGGGTGGCGGCAGCAGTCATAGTCGAGTTGCTCGTCCCAGCCGCTACCGCGGCCCTGGGGGATCAGGTCGAACAGGTTCCAGAGCGGCTCGAGGGTCCCGACGTGGCGCGGATCCTGGCCCGGGTCGGTCGGCGCGTAGAGCATCTCGGAGCCCCAGAAATGGCGGATGACCGGCCCGTCGCAGTGGAAGACGTTCAGCATCGGCTGCTGCCGCCCCTCCCCGTCTTCGCCGAGATAATCCCGGTTGTAGCTATTGGCCGCCGAGGAGAGGAGGCGAAGGTGCCGCCATCCCCGTTCGCGCCCGAAGGCCAGCAGCCGCTCGATGGGCGCCTTCGCGACCACCGCGAAGCTCATCCGCTGCTCGAGATGGGGGACTGCTCCGTCGAGCTGGTCGAGCAAGGCAGTGCAGGACGGGCAGGGGCCCTCTTCCAGGGGGAGCAGGGCCGTCGAGCCGTGGCTCGGGCCCGGCCGGTCGTCGGTCGGGTAGCGGGGGAACATGAAGCTGTAGACGGCCAGCGAATTCCCCCGCGGCCCGAACAAACCGGACAGCCGGACCTCGCCGACGCTCCCGTCCGCGAGCCTTCCCGCGAAGGCATAATCCTCCGGGGCCACCCCTCCCCGGGGCAGAGCCCGTCGAGCCTCCGCGACCGCCTCCATCGCCCGGCGGAGATCGATCTCCTGCCGGAGCAGATGGTGGCGCGCGGACCTGTAGCCGGCGGGCTCGCCCGGGAAGCGGATGGCCATGGCCATGGCCTCAGGCGGCGACCGACTGATGCGCCTCGGCCTCGGCGAGCTCGGCGAGCTGAGCGGCGACCATCGACCAGCCCTGCTCGAAGCCCATCGCCTCGTGCGCCTTCACGGCCTCCTCGGTCCAGTGGCGGACCCGGGCGGTGTAGCGGGTGCCGGAGCCTTCCGGCTCGAAGGTGACGATGGTGACGCTCGGGAAGTCGCAGTCGCTGTCCATCGTCGTGCGCGGCTCCCAGCCGGAGGCGAAGGCGTTGGTGGTGACGATCCTCTCGCCCGGCACCGCCTCGAGGATCACGCCCTCGCCCGGATGACGCTCGCCCTCCGGGCCTTCCATCTCGAAGTCGAAGCGGCCGCCGGGCCGCGGCTCGAGGGCGATGATCCGGGTCTTCCAGGGCTTGGGCGCCCACCATTCCTCGGTGCGCTCGGTATAGACGCGGTAGACCGCCTCCGGCGGCGCGTCGATGAATCGGGTGATCGACAGTTCGAGTGCGTTATTGCCCATCTCGATTCTCCTTCGTTCGAAAAGCTCAATTGCGGGGCCCGACGGTCATGAAAGCGGCGCCTTCCGGATCGTTCGCCATGACCGCATATCGTCCTCCGGGGACCTCGACCGGGCCGTGGTTCACGGTGCCGCCGGCGGCGCCGATCCTCGCCGCGGCCTCGTCGATGTCGGGGACCCCGAAGGCGAAGTTCCAGCCGGTGGGCCGCCCGGGCGGGGCGGTCATCGCCGCGCCGATCATCCCGCCGCCGTGGTTGATGAACTGGTAGGCGCCCATTTCGCCCATCGGCATCGTCTCGCCTTTCTCCCAGCCGAACTGGCTCGTGTAGAAGGCGAGGCCCCCGTCCTGGTCGGGCGTGGAAAGCTCGTTCCAGCTGCAACGGCCGGTTTCCGTGGCGGAGAAGGAGGTGCTCGCCTCCTCGCTTTCGCCGCGCATGACGTAGAAGGGCACGCCCTGCGGATCGGCGACCAGCGCCATCCGCCCGACGCCTTCCATGTCCATGGCGGGCATGTGAACCTTGCCGCCCGCGCCGACGATGCTCGCGACCGCCGAATCGACGTCATCGACTCCGATATAGCCGAGCCAGCCGGGCCGCATGCCCATCTCCGCCGCGCCGTCGGGCAGCTTCATGTGGCCGGCGACCGGAGTGCCGTTCGCAGAGAAGAGGCGATAGTCGACTCCCGGCTGTTCGGCGCTCGCCGCGGTCCAGCCGATCACGTCGCCGTAAAAGGCGGCGGCGGAGTCGGGGTCGGCGGTCAGCAGCTCGTACCAGATGAAGCTGCCATGGGCATTGCGGCTGTCAGCCATGATGGGCTCCTATAATCCAAGTTAAGCGCGGCGACGATTCCGCCCGCCGCAAGCGGGCCACGCTTCAGGCGCCGGCGGGCTCGGGCGGCTGAGCCATCGCCTGGGTCGCCGCCTCGACGTCCATCCACATCGGCTCCCAGGTGTGGCCGTCGGGATCCTCGAAGGCGCGGCCGTACATCCAGCCGTGATCCTCCTTCTCGCGGGTCTCACGGCCGCCGGCGGCGAGCGCCTTCTCGGTGATCTCGTCGACTCCCGCGCGGGCGTCGCAGGAAAGGGCGAGCAGAACCTGCACCGTCTCGTGCGAGTCGGCGATCCGCTTCTTCGTGAACTGGCGGAACTTGTCGTGGGTGAGCAGCATCACGTTGATCGTGTCGGAGAAGGCCATCATCGTCGCCGTCTCGTCGGTGAACTGGAGGTTCTGCTCCGCCCCAATCGCTTTGTAGAAGGCCGTCGAGCGGTCGAGGTCGGCGACGGGCAGGTTCACGAAGATCATCCGGGGCATCTTTTCTCTCCTGGGCGAATCACTGTTTGACGCTGATGCCCGTGTGAGTTATTAAAAGCAACCATGAAGTTACAAAACTTAACCGACTCGGGACGGGGAGGCGCGAAACGGCGCTACGACGACGCCTGCGGCACCGCCCACGCGCTCGACCTGATCGGCGAGCGCTGGGCGCTCCTGGTGATGCGGGAGCTGATGCTTGGCTCGAAGCGCTTCAGCGACCTTCGCTCCGACCTGCCGGGGATAAGCGCCAACGTGCTGACCCAGCGGCTGGAGGGGCTGGAGGCGGCCGGGCTGCTCGTCCGGCGCCGGCTTCCGCCGCCGGCCTCGGCCCAGGTCTATGAGCTGACCCCGTGGGGCTACGAGGCGGAGCCGATCGTCCAGTCGCTCGGCAAATGGGCGGCGCGCTCGCCGGCGCACGATCCGACGCTTCCGATCAGCGGGACGTCGATCATGCTGTCGTTCCGGACGATGTTCGATCCGGCGCGGGCGGGCGATTTCAGGGTCCGGATCGGCTTCCGGCTCGGGTCCGAGCATTTCATCGGCAAGGTGGAGGCCGGGCGGTTCGAGAATATGAGGGCGGAAATCGAAGCGGCCGACGTCGTCTTCAGCGGAACCCCGACCGGCCTCGCGGCCTTCATCTACGGCGGGCAGCCGATCGAGGTCCTGGAGCAGGCGGGAATGCTGAAGCTCGAGGGGGATCAGGAGGTGGCTGCAAGGTTCGCAACGCTCTTCCCGCTGCCGCCCAAGGTTGGAGCGGCTCCTCAGGCGCACTAGCCCTCCTTTGCGAGGCCGCCTTCGCCACCGATCCTCAGGCTGGCTTGCCAGCCGAAGCCCCGTCAGGGGCGAAGGCTGGTGGAGCTGAGGGGAATCGAACCCCTGACCTCTGCAGTGCGATTGCAGCGCTCTCCCATCTGAGCTACAGCCCCGCGCCTTTTCGGCGGCCAGGTTTCCCCGCGGATGCGGGGCTGGGAGGCGCCCAGATAGCGAGCCGCAAGCGCTTGCGCAATGCCGGGATTCGGTTCGGCGGCGCCCCCTCACGGGTCGGCTCTTAACATGGAACAAGTCTGCCTCAGCCCCCGTTCCCCTTGCACCCCGCGGCGCGCGGACGAACCGCGCCGCCGTTCGCGGGACCCGAATTCGAGGAGAGTGAAATGGCTTACGGCAGCGACGACCGCTCAGACAATCGATGGCGTGACCGCGACGACCGCAACGACCGCGGCGGCTGGCGCGGCGAGGGACGCGACGGGCACGGGCGCGGCGACGACCGCGGCTTCTTCGACCGGGCCGGCGACGAGGTCCGCTCCTGGTTCGGCGACGACGACGCCCAGCGCCGGCGCGAGCTGGACGAGCGGCGCTGGGAGCAGGAGCAGAGGATGAGCGGCGGCCGCAGCAACGATCCCCGCTCCGGTGGCGACCCCCGCTCCGGCGGCGACCCCCGCTCCGGCGGCTCGGGCTGGATGGGTGGCGGCTGGGGCACCCAGCCCGGCGAGAGCTGGCACCGGGACCGCCCGGGCGTGCCCGGCGGCTGGGATCGGGACCGCGAGCGCTCCGGCGAGCGCGAAGGGTGGTTCTCGAGCTCGGTCGGCGGCGAGCGCGGCGAGCGCTGGGGCGGATCCGGCGGGCGCGACACCTCCCCGGGCCGCGAGAGCTCCGGCAACGATTGGGTCGCCGGCGGAAGCTCCGGCTTCGGCGGCTCTCCCGACCGGGGCCGCCGCTTCGACCGCGACGATCCCGGCCGGGTCGGGACGTCTGGCCCGATGGGCCAGAGGTTCGCCGGCTACGGCGGCCGAGAGGAGATGACCCGCGGCGGCTTCGGCGGCGACATCCACGACCCGCATTATTCGGAATGGCGGCGTCGGCAGATCGAGGATCTCGACCGCGACTATGACGACTATCGCCGCGAGCATCAGTCCAAGTTCGAGCAGGAGTTCGGCGGCTGGCGGCAGAAGCGCCAGAGCCAGCGCCAGATGCTCGGCAAGGTCGCGGAGCATATGGAGGTGGTCGGCTCCGACGGCACCCATGTCGGCAAGGTCGACAAGGTGAGCGGCGACCGGATCATCCTCGCCAAGTCGGACCCCAATGCCGCCGGGATGCACCACAGCGTGCCCTGCGGCTGGGTCGAGACCGTGGAGGACAAGGTGATTCTCAACCGCACCGCTTCCTCGGCCATGGACGCCTGGCGCAACGAGGATACCGGCCGGGCCCTGTTCGAGCGCCCCGACCAGGGCAGCGAGGGCCCGCACGCCCTCGACCGGAGCTTCTCCGGAACCTACGGCCGCAAGAACGAAGACTGACGCGCGCGGCTGTCGGCGAAAGAGGCCCGGCTCCCAAAAGGGGGCCGGGCTTTTTTGACTCTCGGCGTCATCCCGGCGAAGGCTGGGATCCCGGGAGGTGAAAGCGGCCGCGCTCTTCACCCGCCGGGCCCCGGCCTTCGCCGGGGCGACGAGGAGACACCATGACCGACACCACCCGCGCCTGGCATTTGAAGTCGCGCCCCCAGGGCATGCCGACCCTCGACAATTTCGAGCTGAAGGAGGCGCCGCTCGGCGAGCTTCAGGACGGCTGGGTCAGGGTCGAGAACCACTGGCTGTCGGTCGACCCCTACATGCGCGGTCGGATGAACGACGTGAAGAGCTACGTCCCGCCCTTCCAGGTCGGCGAGACCATGCAGGGCGGCGCTGTCGGCAAGGTGGTGGAGAGCCGCTCGCAGGATTTCGCCGAGGGCGAGACGGTCTTCCACATGCAGGGCTGGCGCGAGGCCGCGGCCGGGCCGGCGGAGCAGTTCAATAAGGTGCCGCCGCTTCCCGTCGAGGACCATCAGTGGCTTGGCAACCTGGGGCTTACCGGCGGCACCGCCTATTTCGGCCTCCTGCGGGCGGCTCAGGCGAAGGAGGGCGACATCGTTTTCGTCTCGGCCGCGGCGGGTGGAGTGGGCTCGGCGGTCGTGCAGATCGCCAAGGCCAAGGGCATGACGGTAATCGGTTCGGCGGGCGGAGCGGAGAAATGCGCCTGGGTGAAAGAGCTCGGGGCGGACGCGGTGATCGACTACAAGGCCGAGCCGATCGTGCCCGCCTTGATGAAGGCGGCCCCGAAGGGGATCGACGTCTATTTCGACAATGTCGGCGGCGAGCATCTCGACGCGGCCTTCGCAGCGGCGCGGCAGAATGCCCGCTTCGCCATCTGCGGGATGATCGAAGGCTATAACGGAGCACCGCCGCACGGCTTCAAGTACATCATGCGGGTGATCGCCGCGCGGATCATGCTGAAGGGCTTCATCTACACCGATTATCTTGCGGAAATGGGTGAGTTCTACCGGGACATGGGCGGCTGGATCTCGGCGGGGAAGCTGACCAGCCGGGAGACGATCCGGGATGGGATCGAGGCGATGCCGGAGGCGTTCCTCGACCTGTTCCGCGGTGCGAATATCGGGAAGATGCTGGTCCGGCTTTAAATCCTCCCCATCGCAGATGGGGCGGGGGACCACCCGCAGGGTGGTGGAGGGGTAGAAGGCTCAGCTTTCGCCGTCTCGCGCTCGATCCTCGAGTGCCAAGTCAGCGACCCCTCCACCAGGCTTCGCCTGGCCCCCTCCCCATGCTTTGCATAGGGAGGATCAAAGCGCCTTGGCTCTCTCCCCGATCACCTTCAGATCCTCGACGAACCGGGCATATTCCGCCTCCTTGTCGTCCCTCACCCGAAGCAGGAAGCTGGGGTGGACGGTGACCCAGGCCTCGCTGCCCTCCGGAAGCTCGTGGGCGCGGCCGCGCATCGCGGTGATCGTCACAGCCTTGCCGAAGACCGAGCGGGCGGCGGTGGCGCCCAGAGCGACGGTGAGGGGAGGGCGGATGAGCAGGCGCTCCTGCTCGATCCACCAGCGGCAGGCCTCGATCTCGCCGGCGTCGGGCTTGGCATGAATCCGGCGCTTGCCGCGCTGCTCGAACTTGAAATGCTTGACCGCGTTGGTGACGTAGGCGGCCTTGCGGTCGACCCCCGCATCGCCGAGGGCGCGGTCGAAGAGCTGGCCGGCGGGGCCGACGAAGGGGCGGCCGGCGAGGTCCTCCTGGTCGCCCGGCTGCTCCCCGACGAACAGGATCCTGGCGTCGAGCGGGCCTTCGCCGAACACCGTCCGGGTGGCGCATTTGTAGAGGTGGCAGCGGGTGCAGACCCTGGCCTCGTCGCGGACCGCCTCCCAGGCGGTGCGGAGGTTGCCGCCGACCTGTCCTCGTCCAGCCTCGACCATCTTCGCCTCGCGCGCCTGGGCCCCCGCCATCAACTCGCCCACCAACGCCGTCTCGGGCATGTTTTTCCAGTATTTCTTCGGCATCTCCTTGAGCATAGCGCCTTTCTTGAGCCGAGCCGGGTTGAAGATGGAGGCGTAATAGGTCTTCCAGACCGATTCGACGGGGTCGCCCTCCGGAGCGTCGGAGCGGGCGGCGCCGGGGCCTTCGCCCAGAGTCTCGCCGTCCCAGTGGAGCGACAAAGCGGGGGTCAGGATCGACCAGGCCATGTTGGAGAATCGGCGGACGAAGAAGCCGGCATTGTGGCGGACGATATGATGCTCGGGCTCGAACCAGGCGACGAAGCGCGGGCCCTCGGGCGTCTCGACCTCGCGGAAGCGAAGGAAGGCGCGCATCTTGTGGACGTCGCGGCGAACCGCCTTGGCCATCCGCTCGAGCCTCTGGACGAGCGGGTCGGCGGAGTCGGCGAGCAGGCCAGGCCGCTCGCGAAGGCGCAGGAGGAGCGAATAGAGCAGGGCGAAGCGCTCCGGATCGGTGTGGCAGATCGCCGATTCCGCCAGGGTGAGGAAGGCGCGGGGGACCGAGAAGGGCGTGCCCCCTTGCGGAAGCGGGGCCGGCGCGGCGAACAGGTCGCCGGCCGACCCGCCCGGCCGCCACGCCACCTCGGCCGCGGGGACGCCGGCGGCGGACAGCGCCCGGGCCGAGTCGCGCCAGCCCTCCAGATCGTCGGGCGAGCTCAGCTGGACGGAGTACAAGGCCGGTCGTCCCTCAAAGGGCGGGGTCCGGCCGGATGCCGGGCGAGCCGCATCTGTCGGAATCCTCGCCGTGCAGGTCCTCGCAAGACTTGGCGCCAAGCGCGGCCAGGGCCTTGCCGGCCGCGCCTTCCCGCTTGTCCCAGGGCAGGGTCTCGAACGGCGTTCGGCCGATGTCGTCGAGATCGTTGACGCCGATGCCGGGCACGGTCGCGGCGAAGGCGGCGAACTCCGGCGAGTCGCAGGTGGCCGCGCGGGCATAGAGATTGCCGCCGTCGAGGTCCCGCCATTGGGACAGGTCCACCCCTTTCTCCCGCAGGAACCGGAACGGCTCGATCCCGCAGCGCCCCGCCTGCTCAGAGGCAATGTCGAGCGCGCCCCTGAGCTCGTCACGCCCCTTCGGGATGAAGCCGGAGAGAATGGCCGCGGTCGCCGCCTCGTCCTTCCTTTCCAGAACATCGCCCAGGCTCCACGCCAGCTCGCTCCTGTCGCCTTCGGCGGCGAGGGCGGCAAGCCGGGTGAGCAGGGCGAGCCGGCCGGGGTAATCGGGCGGCCGGAAAGCGAGATAGGGCAGGGTGTCGAGCGCCGCTTCCGGTCGCGAGCCGGGGAGCAGGAGCTCGATCCGGGCCGGGTCGCCGGATGTGACCGCGCTCCCGAGCGCATGCCGGCTGAAGCCGGATCCGGGGCGCGGCCGAGGCTCGCGCCCCTCCTGCTCCTCGCACAAAGCGATGAAGGATAAGCGCTGAGCCCGGCTGTGCTTGTTGCGGCCGAAATCGTCGCTGATGCTCGAGCATTCCAGCCTTTCCTCGCGATTCTCGTAAGTGTCGGCGCGTCCGCCGTGCGCAAGCACCCAGCGCAGGGTCGCGAGGTCCGCCCGCGCGGCGCGGCTGAGGGCCGTCTCGCCCCGGCGCTCGGCGAAATCCACCCCGTCCCGGGCCAGGGCGTCGAGCGCCGGGAGGTCGCCGGCCAGGACGGAGTCCCAGGCCCTCTCCCGCGCCTCCGCGGCCTTGACGAGGAAGGGGCGGAGCCGGTCGGCGGTGAGGCCGGGGAGGGCCTCTTCGAGCCGGCCGCGATCGGCGGCGGGCAGATAGTTGAGGTCGCCGCCGAACCAGATCAGCATCGCCAGCGGCTCAGGCCGGCCCAGCCTTGCCGCGGCGAGCCACAGGCGCTCCTCGGCGGGCGAGCGGGCCGCATGGCCTCCTCCGAGGGCAAGGAGCGCCCGAAGCATGGAACGGTCGAGCCGGTAGGCGGCCATCCTCAGGACCGAAGGCTGAAGGAAGCGGTCGCGCGCCTGCCCGGCGCCAGCGACGAAGGCGCCGACGATTTCGGGCCGGCCGAGCTCCACCGCCTTGTACAATTCCACGATCAGCTCGTCCCGATCCTCATAGAGGGCTCGGGCGAGGGCCGCCTTCACCAGCGGCGCCACCGGTGCGGTGAAGCCGCGCTCGATCGCCTGCCTCAGCGGGCAGGACTGGCGCGAGCTGGTGTTGGTGCTGCCCCAGGACGTGCGCACGTCCATCTTGCCGCATCGGAGGGGATCGGCGCCGGCGGCGAGCAGGCGCTCGACCGCGGCGCCGTGGCCGGAGTCCGAGGCGAGCAGGATCGGCGGCGCCGGCTCCCGGGCTTCGGTTCTGGCGCCGGCCGCGAGGAGAAGGTCGATAGTGGCCACATCGCCGCGCCGGGCCGCCCAGTGAAGCGGTCGGCGGTACCAGCGGTCCCAGGAATCGAGGGGGCGGCCGGCAGCGACCTGAGCCCGCGCGAGATCCGGCCGGGAGGCCCGGGCGGCGCGGTTCACGCTCGTCGCGGCGCGGAGCGGCTTGCCCTTCGGCTTCGCGAACTCCGGCCAGTCGGGGGCCTTGAGATCCGTGTCCACCGGCACGCAGACGTCGCGGTCGGGATAGCCCGGGTCCGCGAGCAGGGCGGCGTTATAGGCCTCGGCGAAGCGACTCGCCCGATCGCTCCAGGGGATCCCGCGAGCCGCCACCTCGCTGAGAAGCCCGTCGCAGGCGACTCCCGGCGTGCCTTGCCCGAAGCTGATATGGCCGACGGAGTCGACATTGTCGTAGACCAGCCGGGCGATCCGGAAGTCGCCGCTCCGCACGGCGGCCCGGGCCTGCACCTCCGGATCCCGGTTCAAATCGAGGCCGGCCTCCTCGGCTTCCTCCTCATCGTCCTGGGCGGCCAAAGGCGGAGCGGCGGCACATAAAGCGGCGGCCGCGGTGAGGGCGATCCAGAGCGAGCGTCGAGCCACGAAGAGCATCCTCCTGCCTTGCCGCCGAGCCTAGCATCAGGCCGCGAAGAGCTCCAACTGGTCCGTCTTCGGCTTCAGCCAGGCCCCGAGATCGGCCTTGTCGGTGAGCAGGGCCGGCTGCCAGCCCTCCGCGCAGATGAACGGCCGGACCTTGGCGATGGAGACGGTGAGGCGGGCGACGTCCTCGAGCCGGAGCCTGCGCCAGCGGCGGCTCCCGAGCAGCTTGTCGACCGCCTTGACGCCGAGGCCCGGGACCCGGAGCAGCGCCTCGCGGGGCGCGCGGTTGACGTCGACCGGGAAGCTCTCGCGGAACTTGAGGGCCCAGGCGAGCTTGGGGTCGATATCGAGCGGAAGCATTCCGGCGGGATCGGCGGCCGATGCGACCTCGGCCGGCGAGAACCCGTAAAAGCGCATCAGCCAGTCGGACTGGTAGAGGCGGTGCTCGCGCATCAGCGGCGGGCGGCGCAGCGGGAGGACGGCCGAGGCGTCCGGAATGGGCGAGAAAGCGGAATAATAGACCCGGCGCAGTCGGAAGCGGTCGTAGAGCGTGCTCGCCCGGCCGACGATGTCCGCATCGGTGGCGGAGTCGGCGCCGACGATCATCTGGGTCGACTGGCCGGCGGGGGCGAAGCCGGGCGCCGACTTGTAGCGCCTCTTCGCGTCGGCG
Organism: Allosphingosinicella sp.; assembly: GCA_036399975.1. Taxonomy (GTDB): domain Bacteria; phylum Pseudomonadota; class Alphaproteobacteria; order Sphingomonadales; family Sphingomonadaceae; genus Allosphingosinicella. The sequence goes on along the minus strand of DASWLZ010000049.1, from coordinate 20,249 downwards.
CCGTCCTCGATCGCGGAGCGCATGTCCTTCATCGCCCCTTCGATCCGGCCGCCGTCCTTCTCGGGGGCGAGGCGGGCGAGGCCGGCGGCGGTCGGAAGCTCGACGTTGATCGAGACCCGGTCGGCATGGACCCCGGCGAGCCGGACCAGCTCCGGGTCGGCGTCCGGGATCGTCTTCAGGTGGATATAGCCGCGGAAATCGTGATCCTCGCGAAGGCTCCGGGCGACCTCGACGAGCTGCTCCATCGTGTAGTTGGAGGAGCGGATGATCCCGGAGGAGAGGAACAGGCCCTCGATATAATTGCGGCGGTAGAAAGCGAGGGTGAGACGGACGACCTCCTCCGCGGTGAAGCGGGCGCGGCGAACGTTCGAGCTCTTGCGGTTGATGCAATAATGGCAGTCGAAGATGCAGCTGTTGGTGAGCAGGATCTTGAGGAGCGAAATGCAACGCCCGTCGGGCGCATAGGCATGGCAGATGCCCATGCCTTCGGTCGAGCCGATCCCCTTGCCGCCGCGGCTGTCGCGCTTGGAGGTCCCGGACGAGGCGCAGGAGGCGTCATACTTGGCCGCGTCGGCGAGGATGGCGAGCTTTTGCTGGAGGTCGAGCTGGGACATCAGCGCCGCTCCGGCCCGGCCGAAAAGCGCGCGAAGTTCACGAAGTTCACGATCTCGACGAAAAAGTCCCCCTCCGCCAAGGCAGACGTCGAAGCGACGCTAAGGAGGGAGGTGGACGAGCGTCGGGAAAGAGTCTCGGGCATAAAGATTATATCGCACGAAACCAGCGGCCTGGGCGAGAGTTTTCTTTTTGTTCCAAGTGGAACTAATCCCCTCCGCAGCCTCCGCCGCAGGAGGCGCCGCAGCCCGCATCGGCGGCGCCGCCTCCGCAGCCTCCGCCGCAATTGGCGCCTCTGCGGCGGGGGCCGGCTCCGGTGAGGACATCGAGGGGAAACAGGATGAGCCCGGTCGCCGCGGCCCCGACCAGCAGAATAGGCGCGAAAGCCGAGGTGCCGGCCGCCGACGCGGCCAGCGCGGCTGCGGTCGCGGCGGTCGCCGCGGCGTACCAGATCCGCCAGCGGGGGATGAGGTAACCTCTCGTCTCCGCCTCGGGCGGGCGAGGCCAGATGTCAGCGGGAGCGGGTTCGCCGAAGATGCGCTCGTACAAAGCGAGCGTCCGCTCATATTGGCCGGCGCAGCGGGCGTCGTCGTCCGCGGTGCCCGTGCCCGGCCGATGCTCGAGCGGTCGCCCGAGGATCCTGCCGCACAGGATCTCGCGATAATGCGGGAGGGCCAAATGGAGGTGCCAGGCCTCGTCGACGGCGCAGGACGGAGTGACTTCGAACCCGGCGGTGGCGGCGAGATAGAGGAAGCGGCGATATTCGCCCGCGACCTGCCCGGCGAAGCCGGTCGTCCAGCCCTGCTGCTCGGCAAGGGCCTGTTCGAAGCGGCGCTCGGGGGCGGGCAGCTCGATGTGCATGCGGGAGAGGGCGGCCCAGAGGGCGGGTCCGTCCGGGACTGGCGGGGCGCCTGTCATCGAGTCACGTTTACGACGAGGAGATGACGGTTTGGTGACAACAAAATCCTTCCCATGCGCAGCATGGGGAGGATTTCTAGAAGCCGATCCTTGCGACCCGCTCCGGCTTCGCCTTCGCCTCGGCCTCGAGCAGCGTCACGATCTCGCCCGCCCGAGCCTCGGGGCGGTAGCGGAGCTGGCGCTTGACGACCGCGAAGTCGCCGGGCGTGAGGCCGCCCACCTCGGCAAGCGCCGCCGGGGCGGGGGTGCCGAAGAAGCGCTGGAACGCCCGGGCCGCCGCCTCGGCCGGCAGCGCCCTGAGCTCGATCTTGAAGACGAAACGCCGGAGCGCCGCCGGATCGAGCCGCCGGGCGAAGTTGCTCGCCGCAACGAACGGGAGCGGGTGCGAGTCCATCCAGGTGAGCATCTCGTTCACCTGGGTGATCTCCCACGAGCGCTGGGCGTCGCCGCGGTCGCTGAGCAGCGAATCCGCCTCGTCGAACAGCAGCACCGCGCCCTCGTCGCGAGCCTCCGCGAAAGCCTCCGCGATGTTGGCCTCCGTCCCCCCGACCCACTTGGAGAGGAGGTCGGAGGCGCGCTTCACCTTGAGCGGCCGATCGAGCCGATCGGCCAGGTGAGCGGCGAGCGCCGTCTTGCCGGTCCCCGGCGGCCCGGTGAGCAGGAGCGAGAAATCGGCCGGCGCGCCCTCCGCCGACAGCCGGGCGATGAGCGGGGCGATCCCCGCCTCCGCCTCGTACAAAGCGAGGTCGAGGCTTGCGCCCGCCGGCGCCGGAGGCAGCGCCCGGCCGCCGCGAAGGCCCAGGAGGAGGGATCGCGCCGCCGACTCGGCATCGGCCGCGCCGCCGCCGGCGAGGGCGGCGGTCCGAAGCGCCGCTCGGGCGACGCTGGCGCTTTCCGGTTGATCCGGAAGGAAGGCGTCGAGGCCGGCGGCCGCGGCCTCGACCCCTTCCGCCTCGGCCGCGCGGACGGCGATCCGAGCCCGTGCCCGAGGCGAGGGATGATCCATCCTGAGGATGAAGCTCATCCTGCGCAAATGGGCCGGATCCACTCCGTCGACGGCGTTGGAGGTCCAGATCACCGGCACGCGCGCCTCCTCGAGCAGCCGGTTGATGAAGATCTTGGAGCCGGCGCGGCGATCGCCGTCGGCGGTGTGGGAGGCGTCGGAGAACAAATCCTCCATCTCGTCGAAGAGGAGGGCGCTGCCGCCCCGGCGGGCGAGGAGGCGCTCCGCGCGCTTGAGCGCGTGCAGCCGCTCCCAGCGGGTGGGCTCCTCGCCATCCTCGTCGCACTCGCCGACCGCGAACAGCTCAGCTCCGGCGGCGGCCGCCAGGGTTCGGGCGAGCTCCGTCTTGCCGGTTCCGGGCGGGCCGTGGATGAGGATGCTGATCCCGCGCGACTGGCGGCTCAGCGCGCCGCGGAGCAGGCGCTCGAGCAGATCGAGGATCTCGCGATGCTCGACGAAGTCGCCCGGCCCCAGCGACGCGGACTGGCGCACCCCGGCGAGGGCGTCGATCAGCGCCTCCTCGTCGGCCCAGCCGCCGTCCAGAAGCCTCGCGAAGGCCCAATCGAGATCGACCGAGTAGCCGCCGCCCCTGGCGAGGTCGATGCGCAGCAGGCCCAGCGACACCGGCCCCGACCGGCGCACCCGCGCCGCCGCCTCGCCGTCGGGCGCCCCCGCCAGCCGGCCGAGCAGCGGCAGCAAGTCGACTCCGGCATCGGCGAGCTGGCGGCGCAGAGCGGACAGGCGCGGCAGCCGCGCCAGCCCCGCGACCGAGCGCAGCAGCATCGCCTCGAACGGGTCGAAGTCGAGCAGCCGCGAGGCGGCGCCGGTCAGCTCGAACAGAGGCGGCTCCGGCTCGGCCGTGTCGACGGCCGCGGCCAGAGCGGGCAGCCCGTCCCAGTCCAGCGCGAGCCGGGCCTTCTTCCGCCGAGGCTTGTCGCCCGGCCATTTGCGGCCTGGCCAAAGCCAGTCCTTCCGCTCCTGCGCCCAATCGAGCAGGATTCGCGCCGCCAGGCTCTTGCGGCCGATCGTGTCGCGCAGCAGCCCGAGCAGCTGTTGCGCAAGAAGCTTCTCGCCCATGCCAAATCCATCCGGCCGCCGCGCGCGCGAAGGCGCGGCCGGGGCCGTTCTTTTCAAAAATTTCAGGGGATTTCGTGTCCGCCGGCCCGGAGCCGGCAGCGCTAAACTAGCGCTTGGGCATCCGGACGGAAGCGGAATGAAATCGCCGGGATAGGCCGCGATATTCCACGTCATTGCTCCGTCGTTCCCGCGGCCGTGGGGGCGGCGGGGAGCGGGCGAATAAGCGGGGGCGTAACGAAAGTCAATGGCACGTCGTCCCAGCGAAGGCCCGGACCCCGGCGGGTGAAGAGCACCGCGCCTTTCACCCCCTGGCGCCCCAGCCTTCGCTGGGGCGACGGCCTAGGCGGCGGCGGCGGCGGATTCCTCGTGCTCGGCCATTCGCTTCGACATGAACAGCTTGAACAGGACGAAGGCGACGAGGCCGACCGCCGCCGTGCCGACGTGGAGCAGCCAGAAGCTGGGCGTGTCCCAGGTCGAATAGAGCTTTCCGATCTCGCCGACGATCTTGTTGGCCCCGAAGAAGGCGAGATAGTAGAGGCCGATGACCGTGGCGTTGATCTTGCGCGGCGCGATCTTCGAGAAGAGCGCGAGGCTCACCGGCAGGATGCACGAGAAGCCGATGCTGTTGAACAGGTGGAACATGAGCGGCCAGAACAGGCCGATCTTGCCGTCGCCCTGGGTGAGCGCGGCGACGTAGAGGCACAGGCCTCCGGCGATGGTGAAGACGCTGCCGATGATCATCTTGCCGAGCTCGTCCGGCTCGCGCCGCTTGGTGCCGTACCATTTGAAGAAGAGCGCGACGGCGACCAGCATCGAGAAGCTCAGGGTCGCGTCTATGGACACCATCCAGCCGGTCGGCACCGTGAAGCCGAAGAAGGTCAGCTGGAAATGCCGGTCGGCCCAGACGAGATAGGCGTTGAAGATCTGCTGGTTGGTCAGAAGCGCGACCGCCATGGCCGGGATCAGCAGGACCAGCGCCAGGACTCGCATCCTCTCCTCCCGGGTGAGGCCTCGGGTAAGCCAGAAATAGAGCGGCACCAGGGCCGCCAGGGTGATCCAGATCCCGGCGGCGAACACGATCCCGATCACCAGCACGGTGACGAGCCCGGCCATCGCGATGGCGCCGAGGGTCGCAGCGGGGCGGATCGACCCGCTCTCGCCCTCCTCGACCGGCAGATGCGGCCGGCCGGCCAGGAAGATCAGCACGCCCAGCACCATGACGATTCCCGCGGTGCCGAAGCCGTAATGCCAGCCGACCTTCTCGCCCAGCGTGCTGCTGATCAGCGGGCCGGCGATGACGCTGACGTTGATGGCGATGTAGAAGATCTGGAAGGCCATCGCCCGCCTGAGGTCGTTTCCCTTGTAGAGCGCCCCGACCTGGCTCGCGATATTCCCCTTGAACAGGCCGACCCCGATGATCAGCGCGAGGAGGGCGAACAGGAAGGCGCCTTCGAAGGCCATCAGGAAATGGCCGATCGACATCGTCACCCCGCCGGCGAACAGGGCGACCCTGCGCCCCGCGAAGCGATCGGCGATGATCCCGCCGAGGATCGGGGTGAGATAGACGAGCGAGGTATAGTCGCCGAAGATCGCGGAGGTGAGCTGCTGGCCTGCGAGCCCCTCGTAATGCCAGGATCGAAGCCATTCGAGCCCGATCACCCCTTCCATCCGGCCCGGCACCAGCAGATATTTGAACATGTAGAGCGTCAGCAGGGTCTGCATCGAATAATAAGAGAAGCGCTCGCACGCCTCGATGAAGGCGAGATAGCCCAGACCCTTGGGATGGCCGAGGAAGGCGCGGTCGTTGCGGTCGGCGACGGCGTCGAAGTCGGGGGTGGCGTCGGCGGCGGTCATGCGCATTCCTCCGGCAAAATCGCGCGAAAACTAGCGGATCGTTTCGGTGGCGCCAGCTTTTTTCGACGAGGGCCGGAGAGATGAGCCTGCGCCAATATCCACTTGACGCGAATGATTGCCTTCAGTGCGCCGACTTCCTTTGACGCCCGCGCAACGGCAAGTCATCCGCCGCCGCTGCACAAGGCGCGGGTCGTCATCGGCCAAGATATACTGCAGGGCTGTCGGGGTTCACGGCCGGCGAGCCAAGCCGGGACGGCGATCAGCCCCTCAGCGTGAAGCCGATCTTGAGCGTCACCTGGTAATGGGCGACCTTGCCGCCCTCGACATGGCCGCGGGTCTCGACCACCTCGAACCAGCCGATGTCGTGGAGGGTCGAGGAGGCGCGGGCGATGGCGCCCTCGATCGCATCCTCGATGCTGGTCGCCGAGCTTCCGACGATCTCGATCACCTTGTAGACATTGTCGCTCATCGCTTACCTCCGCCGGGGTCCAACACGCGGTGGACGGGATCGTTTCCGCGCCGCTAGTGTGGCCGGCGAAAGCGAGGAGAGCGGAATGCGGATATGGCTTCTGGCCGGTGCGGCCTTGCTTGCGGCGGCCCCGGCCACGGCGGCTCCGGCCGACGATTTCCGGCGGCTGCTGGACGATCATTATGCCTGGCTGCTTCGCGAGAGCCCGACCTATGCGACGGCCTTGGGGGTGCGCGACCATGACGACCGGATCGAGGATATCAGCCTCGCCGCGCGCGACCGCCAGGCTCGGGAGGCACAGGCGTTCCTCCAGCGGCTGAACCGGATCCCGGCAGAGACGCTGTCGCCGGCGGACGGGGTCAACCGGGCGATCCTGAAGCGCGGCCTCGAGGAGGGGATCGAGGCCAACCGCTTCCGCCAGCGGGTGATGCTGTTCACCACCTACGCCGGCTGGCACCAGGCCTTTGCCGGCCTCGCCGACAGCCTGCCTTTCCGCACCAAGGCGGATTATGAAAGCTACCTCACCCGCCTGGCCCTCTACCCGAAGCAGAACGACGCCGCGCTCGACATCACCGGGCAGGCGGTGAAGGGCGGCTTCACCCTGCCCTGCTCGGTGCTCGGCAATTACGAGAAGGGCATATCGGGGGTGATCGCCGAGGACCCGGCCAGGTCGCGCTTCTACGAGCCGTTCACCCGGGCCCGGCCGGGCGACGTCAGCGAGAGCGAATGGGCGGCGATGCAGGGGCGGGCGCGGCGGCTGGTTTCGGGCGTGCTCAATCCCGCTTATGCCAGGCATCTCGCTTTTTACCGCACCACCTATCTCCCGAGATGCGCGAAGTCCGACAGCATCTCGGCCCAGCCGGGCGGGCGCGAATATTACGCCTTCCGGGTGAGGCAGGAGACGACGACGGACCTCAGTCCCGACCGGATCCACGAGATCGGCCTCGCGGAATCGGCGCGGATCCGGGCGGAGATGGACAAGGTGGCCAGGGCCGCCGGCTTCGCCGGCCGCGAGGCCTTCATCCGGGAGCTGAGGACCAACCCCCAATATTACGCCACCACCCCCGCCCAGCTGATGCAGGCGGCGGCGGCGACGGCCAAGACGATCGACGGCAAGATGCCCGGCTATTTCGGGACCCTGCCGAGGCTCCCCTACGGGGTGCGCGAGATACCGGCCGAGATCGCGGAGGGGACGACGACGGCCTATTACGGCCAGGGCTCGCCGGCGAGCGGCCTTGCCGGCACCTATTACGTCAACACCTCCAAGCTCGACCAGAGGCCGCTCTGGGAGCTTCCGGCGCTGACCCTGCACGAGGCGGTGCCGGGGCACCACCACCAGATCTCGCTCCAGCAGGAGGTCGAGCTGCCGCCCTTCCGCCGCCACTTCACCTATTTCACCGCCTTCACCGAAGGGTGGGGCCTTTACGCCGAGAGCCTGGGCGAGGAGATGGGCCTCTACGACTCGCCGGAGAAGAAGATGGGCCAGCTCTCCTACCAGGCGTGGCGGGCGTCTCGGCTGGTGGTCGACACCGGCATCCACGCCAAGGGCTGGGACAAGGCCAAGGCGGTCGCCTTCATGCGGGAGAATACCGCTCTCACCGACGCCAATATCGACGCGGAGGTGAACCGCTACATCAGCTGGCCGGGCCAGGCGCTCGGCTACAAGGTCGGCGAGCTCAGGATCAAGGCGCTTCGGGCGAAGGCGGAAAAGGGCCTCGGCGGCAAGTTCGATCTGAGGCGCTTCCACGATGCGGTGCTGTTGCAGGGGAGCGTGCCGCTCGACGTGCTCGAGGCGCAGGTGGAGGCGTGGGTGGAGGCGGAGAAGGCGCGCTAAGCCCCCTCCCTGGAGGGGCTGGGGGTGGGTCCGCCGAAGGCGGCCGAAACTCCGCGGCTGAAAGCAGTCTCGCTACGCTCGCCTACCCACCCCCGACCCCTCCCTTCCAGGGAGGGGAGTTTTCAGCGTCCCGGCTCCACATCCTCCCCATGCTTCGCATGGGGAGGCAGATCAGCGTGGCTTCGTCGCCGCTTCGTCGGCCTTGGCGTCGGCTTCGTCGGCTTCGGCCTTGGCGTCGATCTTGGAGAGCCGCTCGCGCCGCGCCTGCTCGACCAGGGCGTTCCAGTTGACGCTGGGGTCGCCGCGGCGCTCGGCCCGGGCGGCCTGGACGATCTGGTTGAAGCAGCCGCTGGCGCCGCCCGGCCCGACCGGCGAGCAGCTGCCGATTCCGGAGCGGCCGGCCACTTCGAGCGCCTGGGAGCGCGTCGCCCAGGCCTGGTTGGTCGGATCGTTAGGGTCGCCGCGAAGCGCCTCGGGGATGCGGTAGCGCTCGCCTTCCTTCATGCGCGCGCAAACGACGATCGTGTCGTCGGTGCTCGGCGGGCAGGGATCGTCGCCATAGACGATCATCGTGCTGACCTTCGGCTCGGCGGCGGCGGCGCTCTGGGCGACGGCGGGGGCCGAGGCGAGGAGGAGTCCGGCGCCGGCGGCGGCGAGGAGGAGGGCTTTCATCGATTCAGATCCTTTTCGACAGCGCGATGGCGATACGACAGCCCGCGCGGATTAGGGAAGACAATATGGGGTAGCCGAAGGCGTCCTCGGCGCCGGCGGCGATGGCGGTGTCGCGATGCTCCAGCTCCTCGTCGCGGAAGCGGCGGATGGTGTCGGCGAGGTCCGGCTCCTCATGGCCGAGCGAGCGGAGCTGGTCGGAATAATGGCGGTCGATCTCGGTCTCGACGGCGGCGGTGCAGGCCATGGCGGCGCTCGGGCTCATCAGCGCCGTCGCCGCCCCGAGCGCATGGCCGGCGACGTTCCAGACCGGCTGGAGCAGGGTCGGGCGGATGCCGCGCTCGACCATCATCTCGTCGAAGGTCTTGAGGTGCGCTTCCTCCTGCGACTTCATCCGGGCGATCGGCCGGCTTGCAGGGTGGGAGCCGAGCACGGCCAGCTGCCCGCAATAGATCCGGGTGGCGCCATATTCGCCCGCCTGGTCGACCCGGACCATCGAGTCGATATCCGGCCGCTCGTCGCCGGGGCGCCAGCGGGGGCGGGGAGGGGCTTCGGCGGCGTTCACGCGGATGCCCTCGGTCGTCTGAGGCTCAGCCATAGGATGGACAACGCGGCAAGGATCGAAAGGATCGCATTCCACCCCGCCATGGAGATGCCGAGGAGCGAGAACTGGATCTCGTCGCAGCGGATGATCGGCTTGGCCATGATCTCCTTCAGCATGTCCTCGCTGCTGAGGCCGGCGGTGCCGGTCGAGCTGCAGGTGGTGAAGCCCTCGAACACGCCGGCCTCGACCCCGGCATGATAGGCGCCGATTCCGCCGCTCGTCAGGATGGCGAGGGCGGCAAGCCAGACGAAGCTTCGGCCCCGGTCCGGCGCCTTGACGAGAAGCAGCGACAGCAGCGCGAGGCCGAGCGCCGCGAAATGGGCGTAGCGCTGCCACCAGCACATCTCGCAGGGATAGAGCCCGCCCCATATCTCCGACCCGTAGGCGCCCGCGAGGAGCGCGGCGGGGAAGGCGATTGCGATCGCCCGGGCTTTGTCGAGGCTGGTCACAGCTTTCACCCCTCCCTGAAAGGGAGGGGTCGGGGGTGGGTCCGCCGAAGGCGGCCGAAACTCCGAGTCAGCAGGAAGTCTCGCTGCGCTTGCCTACCCACCCCTAGCCCCTCCCTTTCAGGGAGGGGATGCGCGTGAGATGCATCAGCGCTTTCCGGTCGGGCGTGCCGCGCCCCCCGCGGCCGGGGCCACGGCCGCGTTGCGGCCGAGGCGGGAAATGGTCTGCAGCGCGTAATTGAGCTGGAAGTCCTCGATGCCCTTGGCCTTCAGCTGCTCCGGAGTGGCGGTGAAGCGCGGATCCGGCTTGCCGTCGTCCTCGACGACGTCGTTGTCGACGCTCACCTCGTTGATCAGGTGGCGCCTCAGATCCGCCTCGCGAAGCTTCGGCCTGGACTTGTAGTCCGGGTCGGAAAGCTGCGGAACCTCGATGTCCGGCTTGATCCCGCCTTCCTGAACCGAGCGGCCCGAGGGGGTGTAATAGCGGGCGGTGGTGAGCCTGAGGCCGGTCTTCTGGCTGAGCGGCACCAGCGTCTGGACCGAGCCCTTGCCGAAGCTCCGCTCGCCCATGACGAGGCCGCGATGATGATCCTGGAGCGCGGCCGCGACGATCTCGGCCGCCGAGGCGCTTCCGGCGTCGACGAGGACGATGACCGGGAGGCCGCGGGCGGCGTCGCCCGGCTTGGCGAAATAGCGCTCGATGTCGCTCTTGCGGCGACCGCGCTGCGAGACGATCTCGCCGCGCTCGAGGAAGACGTCGGAGAGCCCGACGGCCTGGTCGAGAAGGCCGCCCGGATTGGAGCGGAGGTCGACGATGTAGCCGAGCGGCGGGCGGCCGAGCTGCTTCTCGATCGCGGCGATCGCGGCGAGGGTCTCGTCGGTGGTGGTGCGGCTGAAGGTGTTGACGTTGATCACGCCGACATTGTCCTTCACCGACCATTTGACCGCCTTGAGCTCGATGGCGGCCCGGGTCAGGGTGACGTCGAACGGCTTGTCCCGGCCGAGGCGCAGGATAGTGACCTTGATCGTGCTGCCCGGAGGCCCGCGCATCGAATCGACCGCTTCGTCCAGCGTTCCGCCGTAGATCAGCTTGCCGTTCAGATGGGTGATGTAGTCGCCGGCCTTGATCCCGGCCTTGAAGCCGGGGCTGTCCTCGATCGGGGCGACGACCTTGACCACGCCGTCCTCCATCGTGACGTTGAGGCCGAGGCCGCCGTAATTGCCGTCGGTGGTGGTCATCAGCGCCTGGTAGCCGCGCTCGTCCATATAGGAGCTGTGCGGATCGAGGCTGGCGAGCATCCCGTCGATGGCGCCGCGGATCAGGGTCTTGTCGTCCACCTGCTCGACATAATCGGAGCGGACCCGCTCGAAGACGGACATGAACTGGTCGAGCTCGCGATAGGTGTCGACATCGACCGCGGCGAACGACGCCGTCGCGGCGGGAACGATCGCCACCGCGCTGACCAGGGCGAGGGAGCGGAATAGATTGTTCATCGGGGAAATCCTGCTGGGCGGTTCGAGACGCGTGTACCGCTTTTTTTAGCGTGCGAAAAGCAACGCCGGGTGAACGAGCAATTGCTGATCCCGACTTGCCTCCCCGTGCGCAGCATGGGGAGGGGGACCAGCGAAGGTGGTGGAGGGGTGAGCTTGCACGGACCTGCGCGAGGTGACCCCTCCACCCTGCTTCGCATGGTCCCCCTCCCCATCTGGCGATGGGGAGGCATGAATCACAGCAGCAAGGTGATCGGGAAGGGGCGGCCGTCGCGGCGGAGCTCGACTCCGACCTCGCCGCCGGCGGCCCGGCCCAGCGGCTGGCGGGCGGCGACGCGGTCGCCGCGGCGGACGGCGAGCGCGCCGAGGTTGGTGATCGTCGTCGTCCAGCCGCCGCCGTGATCGACGATCACGATCTGCCCATAGCCGCGATAGGGCCCGGCATAGGCGATCCGCCCGGGCCTGGGCGCGACCGCTCCGGCCCCGGCGGCGGTCGCGAAGGTGAGGCCCCGGGCATGGACCCCGGCGTCCGAGATCTCGCCGGTGCCGGCGACCAGCCGGCCCTGGACGGGGAGGATGTAACGAGGGGGCGGGCGGCGCTCCGGAGCCTCTCCCGGGCGCGGCACCGGCCCCGGGAGCTCGGCGAGGCGGCGCTCGAGACGGGCCTGGAAAGCCCGCGTCCCGGCCAGCTCGGCGAGATCCCGCGCTTCCTCGCCGAAGGCGAGGGCCCGGTCGGATTGCTGAAGCGCCGACTGCATCAGGCTGGCCGACCGGCGGCGCTGGCCCTGCTCGAAGCGGGCGAGGGCGACTCGCCGCTGCTGAAGGTCGCGGCGGCCGGAGCCGAGCTGGGCGACCGCCTCCCGGGCCTGGCGGCGGAGCGCTTCGCCGCGCGCCAACTCCGCCCTCACCCCCGCCGTCCGCGCCCGGATCCGCGGGAGCGAGGAGGCGAGAAGCGCCCGGACGTGGACGACTTCGCTCAGCGAGCCGGGCTGGATCAGCGCCAGCGCCGGCGGCCGGCGCGCCATGGTCTGGAGGGCGGCGGTGAGCCGGATCAGCGAGCCCTGGCTCGCCGCCAGCCTGGCACGCTGCTCGGCGCTGAGCCGCTCGATCAGGGCGATGCGCGCCGAAGCGGCGGTGATGTCCGCCTCCGCCGCCTCGATCCGGGAGGCGAGCGCGGCGGCGGCGGCATTGGCCCGCGCCGCCTCGCCCGTGGCTCGGCGAGCCTGGCTTTCGAGCTGCTCCGAGCGCCCGCGGGCCGCGGCCGCTTCCCGCTGCGCCTGGGCGAGCGTCGGCCCGCCCGGCGCCTGGGCCGTGGCCCAGCCCCCGCCGAGAATGGCGAGAAGGAACGCCAGCAGGATTCCCCTCCCTGCAAGGGAGGGGCCAGGGGTGGGTGCGACTTCGCCCGCTCGATGCGGGCGGAGGCGCCGGAGTAGCGCTCCGCGGGCATCGAGCCCGCGAAGCGCTACCCACCCCCGACCCCTCCCTTGCAGGGAGGGGAGCCTCGTGCCGCGCCGCTCCATGCGCCTATCCTTCCCTGTGATAGGGGTGGTTGGCAAGGATGGAGGTGGCTCGCCAGAGTTGCTCGGCGAGCATCGCCCGGGCGAGGAGGTGGGGCCAGGTGGCTCGGCCGAAGGAGAGGAGGAGGTCGGCGGCGGCCCGGTCCGAGTCGGTGAAGCCGTCCGCCCCCCCGATCAGGAACCGCGCCTCGCGGCGGCCGTCGTCGCGCCAGCGCTCGAGGCGCCTGGCGAAATCGGCCGAGCCGAGCGCCTCGCCTTTCTCGTCGAGGAGGATGGTGACGGAATTTTCCGCGAGCGGGGGGAGCCGGCCGCCGCTTTCGGGCAATTCGGTGATCTGCGTCGGCCAGGAGACGCGCTTCAGATAACGCTCGACCAGCTCGGCTTCCGGGCTTCGCCCGATCCTGCCCCGAGCGACGATGTGGAGCTTCATTCCCCGTCATCCCGGCGAAGGCCGGGACCCATGAACATGGTCATCGCCATTTCTCCACGATCCGTGTTCATGGATGCCGGATCAAGTCCGGCATGACGTTGCCCCCGACCCTAACCCGCCGCCGTGGCCGGCGCCGGCGGAGCGCCTGCGTCGCCCTCGAACGCCCACATCCGCTCGAGATTGTAGAAGCTTCGGACCTCCGGGCGGAACAGGTGGATGATGACGTCGTCGGCGTCGATCAGCACCCAGTCGGCGACCGGGAGGCCCTCGACCCGGACGCTTCGGCCGAGCTCCTGCTTGATCCGCTCGCCCAGCTTCTGAGCCATCGAGGCGACCTGGCGGGTCGAGCGGCCCGAGGCGATCACCATATGATCGGCGATTGCGGACTTACCCGCCAAGGGGATGGTGACGACGTCCTGGGCCTGGTCATCGTCCAGCGATCTAAGCACGAGGCTGTGCAGGGCTTCGATCTTCTCATTCGCTCCGCCCGTGGGCGGAACCGGTGCGTTAGCGGGCAAACGGCCTCCTCAAGTCACGAGCCGCCGCGTTACGCCGTCGCGCAGGGCCCGGGGGTTGAACGAATAAGCTTCCGATTGGTGCCAGTTGGGATCGGCGGCACGAATGCCCGTGGCGGAGGTCGGATCGAGCGGCAATCTCAGTAACACGAGTGCCGGGGGACTCCACTCCGTCCAGTGCCGAGCCTGGTCCGCGGGTTGGACGAAGCGCCGCAGCCAGCCCATCGCGCGAGCCGCGTGGGCGGCGCCATCATATCCCGGACGCGAAACGACCGCAATCGGAACCGTTCGGGCGATCTTGCGCCAGTGGCGCCAGAGGTGGAACTGGGCGAGATTGTCCTCGCCCATCAGCCAGATGAAGCGGCGATCCGGGTAAAGCGGGAGCAGGGCGGCGAGCGTATCGGCGGTGTAGCGGGTGCCGAGCTCGGCCTCGATCGCGGTCGCCCGGATCGGAAGGCCCCGGGCGAGGCGCCGGGCGGAGGCGAGGCGGGCGGGCAGCGGTGCCATGGCCTGGACCGGCTTCAGCGGATTGCCCGGCGAGACCAGCCACCACATCTCCTCGAGGCCAAGGGCCCGGATCGCGGCGGCGCTCACCCGGCGGTGGCCGCGATGGGCGGGGTTGAACGAGCCGCCGAGGAGTCCGGTGGGGATCACCCGTCCGCCGATAGCATGGCGCCGCCGCTTGCCAAGCGCTTCCCGCTCGTGCTGTTCTGCAAGGCCGTGGTCATCGACGACAAAGCCAGGCTGCTTCCCGAGCAGGACGTGCGAGCCTTTCTTCGCGACACTTTCGGCTGCAGCGACGAGATCGCCGGCCATATCTTCGTCCGCGGCGCCGTCCGGGCCTTCGCGCCCCATTCGACGATCGTGAGGCAGGGGGAGAAGGCGGCGGCCGCCTATCTGCTGACCCAGGGCCGCGCCCAGGCGCTGCTCTACAGCCTCGAGGGGCAGATGGTGCTGCTTTGCGAATATCGTCCCGGCGACCTGTTCGGCGCCTTGGGCGAGCTCGACCCGGCGCCCGAGGAGGCGGAGATCGTCGCCGTCGAGGCGGCCCGCAGCTTCATCCTCAAGAGTCGCGACCTGGTCGCCCTGGCGGAGACCTACGGGAGCATCGGGCTCGCTTTGTCGAGGCTCCTGCTTCGCCAGCTGAGGCGCGCGACGTCGCGCATGTACGAGCGGGCGGCGGTGTCGGCGGTGGGGCGGGTCCATGCCGAGATATTGCGGCTGGCGCGGGCCTCGCCGGGGCTCTGCATTCGGCCGGCGCCGGTGTTGTCCGAGCTCGCGGTCCGGGTCTCGACCACCCGCGAGACCGCGTCGCGGGCGGTGAGCGCCCTGGAGCGGCGGGGCCTGGTCCGCCGCGATTCCGGCTCACTGACCGTCGTCGCCCCGCAGCGGCTGGAAGAGCTGATCATATGATTTGAGCGCATAGAGCCCGACCGGCGGCCCGCCGTCGGGCGGATCGAGCTCGCCGATATATTCGCTGGCCGGCCGGCTAGGCCCGGCGGCGGCGAGCGCGGCGGCGAAATCGTCGGTGACGCAGGCGGTGCCGGGCGGGGCGGAGGCGAGGGCGCCCGCTGCGGCGGCGGTGGCGGCCGGGTCGAGGCGGAGGGCGTTGGAGAAGGGGTCGATGAAGGGGGCGGCGGGGCCGTATTGGCCGCCGATTCGGAGGCAGGCGGACTCGCCGCCGCCGAGCAGCGCCACGGCCGCCTCCGCCGCTTCACCGGGGCGGGAATAGGCGAGGATCAGGCGGTCTTCGGTGAGGTAGGGGGGCAGGGCCGGAGCCGGGAGCCTCCCGATCCGCGCATCAAGCTCCGGTAGGACATCGGCCAAGGGGGGGCCGTCGACGAACCCGACGGCGAGCACCGCCAGCGGCTCGGGCGCCTTGTCCACGGGCGCGAGCCCGTCGTCCGCAGTCTCCCGAGGCGCGGTTAGCACCCGCTGCCGCCACCCGCCGGCGGCCCAGATCTCGCACGAGCGGCCGGAGGCGCCATTGCCGGTCTCGGCCGAATCCAGCACCAGCAATTGCACCGCCGAGCTTTCAAGCCGTCGCCCGTTCATCAACGCGGCGCCCATGGCGACCTCGTCGGCGAGGCCGATCATCGCCGAATCGGGCGAGGTGCCGAGCGGTCGGACCGGGCGAACCGCCTCGGCCATGGCAAGCACGGCGTCGAACCGCCGGCGCCACGCCTTGCCGAACGGATCGACGGAGACGGCGGCGAACGCTTCGGCCCCGCCGGGAAGGACCGCATGCAGCTCCGCGCCCCGCGCCAGCAGCGCCTCGGCGATGATGATGTCCGCCCCGGCCGCGAGGGCCCCAAAACCGAAGCCGACATTCTCCTCCTCCAGCACCGCCGCGATCTTCTCGTCGAGATGCTCCCGGCTGACGACCTTCGGGTCGAACGACATGTGCCCGCCGAAGTGGAGGGAGCGCGGGGGGCGGTGGGCGTCGAGCCACGCCGAGTCGCGGCCCTGGGCGGCGAGGATCAGGGCGAACTGGCGAAGGGTGGAGGCGTGGTCCTCCCACGCTTGGGGGGCGAGGGCGACGGCTTCGGCGAAGGCGGCGCGGGCTTCGTCATGGCGGTCCAGGAGGAGGAGGGCCTCGGCGCGGGTGGCGACTCGATAATAAGGGGTTTCCGGCTCCTCCGGATGTTGCTCGACCCGCTCGAGCACCTGCGCCGCGAGCTCCCGAGCTTGCGCCATCTCTCCCGACAGCAGCGACAGCGAGGCGGCGTTGATCAGTGGATAGGTGGAACCGCTGAGGTCGCCCGCCCGCCGATAGGCGCCGGCGGACTCGGCATAGGCTCTCCGCCGTTCCGCCCCCTCCAGGGTCGAGGCCTGGTCCTTGAGGAGCCTGGCCTTCACGCCGAGCACGGCCGGATCGTCTTCCATGCGATTGTATCCCGCCGCGACGAAGCGCTGCCGGGCGAAATCCAAGGCGCCCGCCCGGGCGTAAGCGATGATGAGGGAGAGGGGGGTAGCCGCCATCACCGCTTATTCCCCCTCCCGTCCCGGCCGATCAAGCCCGGACCCGCCCTTCCCGAAGGCGAGCGCGCCCGCCGTCGCTCACGACGCTCCGGCGCCCTCCTTGCCCCTCCCTTGGCCATGGCCGATCACGCCACCGCCGGTAGGCGGCGGGGCCACGGGAGGACCGGTGTTCGTGCCATTTTCGTCGAGCTCGGGGGGAAAGATTCTGGGTGGCCTACGATCGAGCTTGAAGTTGAACGTCTGGTCACCGTTGAGTTCGTTGCCGTTGGCATCGCGCATATGGTTCCATACCCACATATACCCGACCTTCTTCCCACCTGGGAGATGCACAACGTCTACCCCCCCGTCGAAGAAGTTGTGATTGTCTTCGGAAGGGTTTGGGGTCGTGTGCGCGATTTGGATGACGGCCGGATCAAGCTCGATGCTATCCACCGCTATGACGAGCCAGCTAATAAACCTCCAAGGGTGGCTGCCAAACTTGCCGATTGCCGGAGGGATGGGAGGATTGGGGGTGGCAGCATTTGCGGCAAGCCTCTTTACTTCATTCTTCAACTGGCCTGCGTTGATCGAGCTATCTGGGTAGTGAACAAAGTAAAAGTCGTTGTCGTATGTCTTGTCCGATTGCTTCCTGAAATAATAAAAATATATGGTGTGAGGGATCAGGTGTTTCCACCCTGCGGGCCCTGCCTCATCATATTTTCCTCTGTGCCCGCTGCTCGAACTCATTTCGTCTCTCCTCATGACAATTTGGATTTTGCAATAGGCTGAAGTGCCGACAGGCAGGGCCCGAGGTCCGCCACGCGCGGATTGTCTTCAGCTTCGAGCAGTGCCGCGACGGCCGTCACTTCGCTTCGGAGCCGCTCGGGCCGCACCCCCGGCGGAAGCCCAATCTCCGCGAAGAGGATGTTGCAGCCGAGCATGGCCCGGACCAGCTGCCACTCGGCGTTGCGAGGGTCGCTGTCCGTGAGCCGGACCGCTGCGGCATAGGCTGGGAACAGGTGAGCCCGCGCGTTTTCCTTGTCCTTGACCAGCAGATAGGAGACGCCGACACCCCGCTCCGCAAGTGCCAGGCGATAGCTGACGTCCACGTCGTTCGGATAGGCTCGCGCCAGTCGCTGGACGATCCGGTACTGCTCGAGGCGCTTCTCGAGGGACTGGCGCCAGAGCTTGCGGTCGAAATAGCTGTCGGCCAGCCAGGCATAGGCGTTCGCCTGGTTACGAAGGCCGGTCGGATCGTCGGGCTTCAGGGCGGCGAGCCTGCCGAACAGGGCGGCCGCCTTCTCATAGGACCGTTGTGCCTGCTCGTAATCCTTGAAGCCCCGCAATTGGACGGTGCCGAGGTTGATCGCCGCCGAGGACGCGGCCTCGAGATATTCGTAGTTGCGAGGGTCCCGGGCGTGGAGGGACTCCGCCGCGCTGGCGTAGCGGGTATAATGAAGCTGGGCGGCGGGCCAGTCGCGCTGCAGCTCGGATACGCGGCCGACCCAATATTCGCTTCGCGCGTGCTCGAGCTGGCGCTTGGCGTCGCCGGGGCTGCGCTCGAGCTGGGCGGCGGTGATCCGATGGGCTTGCCTCGCCGCCGCCAGCGCCTTTTCCATGTTGCCGAGCAGGATCTCGTCTTCGCCTATCGCCCGCAGCAGCCCCGCCCGACGGACGAGCTCCTCGTCCGCCAGGGGTCCCAACCGCTCCATCGCGGAGTAGCGCCGAAGCGCGCGCTCATTGACGGCTTCCATGATGTCGATCCGGCCCACGCTTCTCAGCCTGCTCCTGAGGTCCGTCAGCATGAACTCCACGAGGCCTTCCGCCTCGGCGCGCTGCCGCTGGGCTTCCGCTCGGGCGTTGAGGGCGACCGTGGTCATGACCGCCATGGCTAGCACCGCGGCCATCGCCGCCGCCGTGACGTAAGTCACGCGGCGAACGCGTCTTTGCGCGTCGCGCTGGACGAGGGCATCCAGCCCGATTCCGCCAAGGCCCGCGACGAGCTTGAGGAGGCCGAGGCGCCGGCCGTCGCCTTCCTTGCGGAGATCGGCCGCGAGCGGCTCCGCTCCACCTTCGAGCAAGGCCGGAGAGAAGCACTGGCCCGGCTCACCGTCGACGATCGCCGTGAAGACCGGTCGCCCCGGGTGAAGCTCCCGGAACGTCGCGATCTCTCTTGCGACCCAAGGGGAGGCGGCGCTGTTCGGGGAGCAGAGCACAATCAGGTTTCGCGATACGGCGAGCGCCGCCCGCACCCTCTCGCTCAGGTCGCCCGCCGCCGGCAATTCGTCCCGGTCGCGGAAGATGGGGGTCAGCCGGGCCGGGACCTCGCCGTCCTCGCCCTGGGTGCCCACGAGGCGCTTCGGGAGGCGGTAACCCTCCAGCTTGCGATGAAGCCACCGCCCCATCGCGGCGTCCTTATGGCTGTAGCTGATGAACGCGACATAGCCCCCGGCCGCGCCGGGTCCCGCTTCGGCCATGGATCTTCCCCCGTCGGCGCGGGCGGGCTCACGCCGCCGCGCCGAGGGAAGGTGCCAGAGCGGGCACCCCTCTACAATATATCAAAAATCTAGATTGCGCGATCTGGCGGGTTCAGCCCAGCTTGTGGGCGAGGAAGCTCGGCACCGGGCCGTTCCAGCCTTCCTCGTCCTGGGCCGGGGCCGGCTCGGGCCGGGGTTCGCTTCGGCCGCGGGCGGGACGGGGCTCGCGCCTCGGCTCTTCGCGGCGGGCTCGGGGCTCCGCTTCGGGCCGCTCGCGGCGCGGCTCCGACCGGCGCGCGGCCGGCTTCGGCTCGGGCGGTGCCTCGGGTTCCGCCTCGGACCTCGATTCGGGCTCCGCCTCGGGCTTCGCTTCCGGCTCGGCCCGGCGCCGCGGCCGCGGCTCGCGCTTGGGCTCCTCCGACCGGCCCCGACCGCGCGGCGCCCGGGCGCCGCGCTCGCGGCGGGGGCGCTCCTCCTCCTCGCCCTCGGGAGGGGCGGATTCGTCAGGCGGTGCAGACCCGCCCTCGACCGGGCGGATCTTCGCCCCGGTCAGCTTCTCGATCGCGTCGATCGCCTCGGCGTCGGCGGCCGTGGCGAGGGTGATGGCGATCCCGGTCTTGCCGGCGCGGCCGGTTCGGCCGATCCGGTGGATGTAATCGTCGGGATGCCACGGAACGTCATAGTTGAAGACGTGGCTGACGTCCTTGATGTCGAGGCCGCGGGCGGCGACGTCGGAGGCGACGAGGATATTGATCTCGCCGGACTTGAACCGGTCCAGCTCGCGGATCCGCTCCGGCTGCTCCATGTCGCCGTGGATCTCGCCGGCGTTGAGGCCGGAGCGCTTGAGGCTCTGCATGAGCTCGCGGACCGTCGTCTTGCGGTTGCAGAAGACGATGGCGGTGCGGACGTCGTTGCCCTTGAGGCGGTCGGTCAGCACCTGCTTCTTCCGGCGCGAATCGACCTTGAGGACGCGCTGGTCGATCGAGACGTTGGCGGTGGCCGGGCGGGCGACCTCGATCGTCTTGGGCCCGGTCAGGAACTTGTCGGCCAGCTTCTTGATCGGCCCCGGCATGGTCGCGGAGAAGAGCAGCGTCTGGCGGTTGGCCGGAAGCTTGGTGCAGATTTCCTCGATATCGGGGATGAAGCCCATGTCGAGCATGCGGTCCGCCTCGTCGATGACGAGGAGCTCGACCCCGGTGAGGAGCAGCTTGCCGCGCTCGAAGTGGTCGAGCAGGCGCCCCGGCGTGGCGATGAGGACGTCGACGCCCTTCTCAAGCTTCTTGATCTGGTCGGCCATGTTGGTGCCGCCGATCAGCAAGGCCATGTTGAGCTTGTGATACTTGCCGTATTTCTCGAAATTCTCGGAAACCTG
>DASWLZ010000048.1:0-24840 GCA_036399975.1 Allosphingosinicella sp. | reverse complement strand
CGGCCTCTTCGAATAGGCCGGGCCCCCTCACCCTGCCCTCTCCTCGTCGGGGAGAGGGAATGTTTGCGACGCTCCGCCGCCATCGATAGACGGCCCACCCATGCACCCCCTCCCCCCTTATGCCGAATTGCTCGGCCTCCGCACCGAGCGCACGACCGACGGCATCCTGCTCTGGGTCATGCCGTTCCGCGAGGAGGTGGTGGGGCGGCCCGGATTCCTCCACGGCGGCGCCATCGCCGGCCTCCTCGAATTCGCCGCCCTCGGCACCCTGTTCGAGGCGCTCGGCGAAGGAGCGACGGCCAAGCCGATCAACGTCAGCGTCGACTTCATGCGCGGCGGCACCGATCACGACACCTTCGCCTCCGCGGTCGTGACCCGGCTCGGCAGCCGGGTCGCGAACGTCGAGGCCCGTGCCTGGCAGCAGGACCACGGCAAGCCGATCGCCGCGGCCCGGATGAACCTGATGGTTCGAAGGTAGTCCGTCGCCCCAGCCAAGGCTGGGCCCCGCGGGGCGAAAGGCGCCGAGTTCTTCACCCCTTGGGGTCCCGCCTTCGCTGGGACGACGCACCCTACCCGCCCCGCTTCATCACCTCCCGCGCGATCACCAGCTGCTGGACCTGGCTCGTCCCCTCGTAGATCCGGAACAGCCGCACGTCCCGGTACAGCCGCTCGATCCCATAATCGGCGATATAGCCCGCGCCGCCGTAGATCTGCACCGCCCGGTCGGCGACCCGCCCCACCGTCTCGCTCGCGAAATATTTCGCCGCCGCCGCCTCGAGCGTAATCGGCTCGCTTTGGTCCTTGAGCGCCGCCGCCTCCAGAACCAGAGCCCTCGCCGCCATCGTCTCCGTCTTGGAATCGGCGATCATCGCCTGGATGAGCTGGAATTCGGCGATCGGCTTGCCGAACTGCTTCCTCTCCGCCGCATAGCCCACGCAATCGGCGATCAGCCGCTCCGCGATCCCGACGCAGACGGCGGCGATGTGGAGCCGGCCGCGGTCGAGCACCCGCATCGCGATCCGGAACCCCTCCCCTTCCTCGCCGAGCCGGTTGGCGGCGGGCACCGGCGCCCCGTCGAAATTGACGTCGCAGACATGGGCGCCCTGCTGGCCCATCTTCCTCTCCGGCCTGCCGACGCTCACCCCCGGCAGGTCGGCGGGGACGAGAAAGGCGGAGACTCCTCTCGCGCCCGGCTCGCCGGTCCTCGCCATGACGGTGAACAGCGACGCCTTGTCGGCATTGGTGATGAAGCGCTTGGTCCCGGTGAGCCGGTAGGCCTCGCCTTCCCGAACCGCCTGGGTCTGAACCGAGGCGCTGTCCGAGCCCGCGCCCGGCTCGGTCAAAGCGAAGCTGGTGACGATCTCGCCGCTCGCGATTCGCGGCAGCCACTCGGCCTTTTGCCCCTCGCTTCCCGCCATCACCAGGCCCTGGCTTCCGATCCCGACGTTCGTGCCGAAGACGGAGCGGAAGGCCGGGGTGGTGCCGCCGAGCTCGAGCGCGACCCGGACCTCTTCGGACATGGTCAGGCCGAGCCCGCCATATTCCTCGGGGATAGAGAGCCCGAAAAGCCCCATCTCCCGCATCTCGGCGACGATCTCGGCCGGAACCTCATCCTCGCGGTCCACCCGCTCTTCGAGAGGGCGCAGGCGCTCGCGGACGAAGCGGCGGACGGCGGCGAGGAGCAGATCGAAGGATTCCGGATCGAGGGGCATTCGCTGACTCCTAAATCCTCCCCGGCATTTGCCGGGGAGGGGGACCAGGCGAAGCCTGGTGGAGGGGTTCTTCAAGCGCCGTAGAACTCCTCCACCGCGCTCCGCGCGGTCCCCCTCCCCCGCAAAATGCGGGCAGGAATTTTCTAGTAGCCCTTCATCCGGGCCAGCCTGTCGGAATGATAATTGGCATCCCCGAACAGCTCGTTCAGAGCCCGGTCGCGCTTCATGTATAGGCCGATGTCATATTCGTCGGTCATCCCGATGCCGCCGTGCATCTGCACGCCCTCCTGCACCGCCAGGGTCGATGCCCGGCCGGCCTTGGCCTTCGCCACCGAGACCATCGCCTCCGCCTCCTCGCTCCCCGCCTCGTCATCGGCGTCGAGCAATTGCTGTGCCTTGAGCGCTGCGGAGCGCGCGATCTCGAGCTCCGAATAGAGGTGGGCGGAGCGGTGCTGGAGCACTTGGAACTCGCCGATCGGCCGGCCGAACTGCTTCCTCTGCCTGAGATAGTCGACCGTCATGCCCATCGCCGCCGAGCCGAGCCCGACCATCTCCGACGCCGCGCCGGCGCGGCCGGCGTTCAGCACCCGGCCGAGCAGGGCCTCGCCCTCCCCGACCTCGCCGATGACGGCGTCGGAATCGACCTCCACGCCCTGGAAGTCGAGCCTCGCGCCGATGCTGGAATCGACCAGCCTCACGCCCTCGATCTCCAGCCCCTTGGCGTCCTTCTCGACCGCGAACAGGGTGAGGCCCTCGTCGGTTCGCGCCACCACCACGATGACGTCCGCCGAGGCGCCCTGGACGACGAATTGCTTGCGCCCGCTCAGCCGGAAGCCGTTCCCCGACCGCTCGGCGCGCATCGCGATCGCCTCGGGCCGGTGCTTCGGGCCCTCGTCCACCGCGAGCGCCGCGACGCTGTCGCCCGACAGGATGCCGGGGAACCAGCGTTGCGCGTGCGGAGTCCCCTTGAGCGCCTCGACCACCGCAACCGCGCTGATCAGGAAGGGCGAAGGCGTGAGGTTGCGCCCGATCTCCTCGAGCACGATCCCCGCCTCGACGTGGCCGAGACCCAGGCCGCCGTCCGCCTCGCCGATCAGGATTCCGGTGAAGCCCAGCTCCGCCATCTGCTTCCACAGGGCATGGCCGAAGCCGTCCTTGCAATTCATGTCGCGATATTTGCGAAGCTGGTTCTGGATGGAGCCTTCCTGCGCCATCAGCTCCCGCGCCGTGTCGCGAAGCATGACCTGGTCCTCGGTAAGGTAGAGCGGCATTTGTTATCCTCGTCGTACCAGCGAAGAGCGCGTCGCCCCAGCGAAGGCTGGGGCCCCGGCGGGTAAAAGGCAAGGCGCTCTTCACCCGCCGGGGTCCCAGCCTTCTGGGACGACGAGTTCAGGCCCCCGGCAAGTCCAGTATCCGTTTCGCAACGATCCCGAGCTGGACCTCGCTCGTCCCGCCCTCGATCGAATTGGCCTTGGTCCGAAGCCACTCGCGCGCCTGCTTGCCCTTGCGGCTCCGCTCGCTCTCCCATTCGAGCGCGCCGGAGCCGCCCGCGGCCATGACCAGCTCGTGCCTCGCCTTGTTCAGCTCGGTGCCCGCATATTTCATCATCGAGGGCTGGGCCGGATGTGCCATCCCGACCTTCAGCTCGTCGATGAACCGCTCCGACATCGCCCGGAAGGCCATGGCGTCGACGTCGAAGCGGGCGATGTCGGCGCGAAGCACCGGATCGGCGAGCCGCCCGTCGGAATCGCGGCCGATGCTTTCCACGAGCGCCTCGCCGAGGCTCCCGGTCTGCCCGCCCAGCCCCATCCCGCTGATCATCTCGCGCTCGTGGCCGAGCAGATATTTGGCGACGTCCCAGCCCTTGCCCACCTCGCCGACCACCTGGTCCTTGGGCACCTTCACGTCGTCGAAGAAAGTCTCGCAGAAGGGCGAGGAGCCGGAGATGAGCAGGATCGGCCTGGTCGACACGCCCGGGGTGGCCATGTCGAACAGGATGAAGCTGATCCCCTTGTGCTTCGGTGCCTGGAAGTCGGTGCGGACCAGGCAGAAGATCCAGTCCGCCTTGTCGGCATAGCTGGTCCACACCTTCTGGCCGTTGACCAGCCAATGGTCGCCCATATCCTCGCACTTGGTCTGGAGCGAGGCGAGGTCGGAGCCGGCGTTCGGCTCGGAATAGCCCTGGCACCAGCGGATCTCGCCGCGAGCGATCTCGGTCAGGAATCGCTTCTTCTGCTCTTCCGTGCCGTATTTCAGCAAGGCCGGGCCGAGCATCGAGATCCCGAAGCTCATCAGCGGGTTGCGCGCTCCGATCCGGGCCATCTCCTGCCTGAGAACCTTGGTCTCGGCCGGCGAAAGCCCGCCGCCGCCATAGTCCTTGGGCCAGTCGGGCACGGTCCAGCCCCGCCCGGCCATCGCCTCCATCCAGAGCCTCTGGGCCTCGCTCTTGAACTGGAAATTGCGACCGCCCCAGCACGCATCGCTCTCGTCCCGCATCGGCTCGCGCATCTCGGCCGGGCAATTCGCCTCCAGCCAGGCGCGGGTGTCCATGCGGAAAGTATCGAGATCGATCACGGGGCCGCTCCTCAGCTTTACGTTAACGTAAATGGCGCGGCCGGAGGAAAGCGTCAACCGGCCCGACTTGCCTATATCGTGGACTTCAGCCGCCGCGCCATCGCCGAGGCCGCTGAGCCTAGCCGACAACGAGGTTCAGCACCTCCTCGGCCACGCGCAGCTCGGCCCTTCGCCCCCAGTCGAAGGGGAGGAAGTCCTTCTCGATCCCGTCGGCGAAGATCGCTCCGCCCTCGTTGAGGCGCGAGACGATCTCGATCGAGGCCGCCGCCTCGACCCGGCCGGCGCGGACGCTGGTGCCGGTGGCGACGCTGGGAAAGGGCTCGCGCACGAAATAGCCGAAGGCTCGGTCGCCGGGCGCCAGCGGCACCTGCCGGCCGGTCGCGCCCATGATCGACCGCGCCCAGCCGGTGGCGCCGGTGCCGGTCGCGGCGATGAGGCCGCTCGACGACTGATATTCCCGGGTGCCGCCGACGGCGATCTCGTAGCGGGCCGACTGGTGGCTTCGGTGGCCGACGAAGATCTCGTTGAGGGCGAGCAGCCGCTCGCCGCCGTCGAGCCGAGCCTCGACCATCGTCCGCCGCTCGACCGCCGCGGCGCCCGCCGCCGCCGCCCGCAAAGTCTCGCCGAGCCGGCCCGCCGGCCAGCGCGCGAGCACGCCGTCGAACAACTCCGGGTCGGGATTGACCCCGATGACCGGCTGGCCGCTGATATATTTGGCGACGTTGGCGACCAGCCCGTCCTGGCCGACCGCGACGATCACGTCTTCCGGGGCGAACAGGAACCGGTCGAAATCGGCCCGCCTGACCAGCACCTGCCGCCAGTCGCCCGGCGCCGCCGCCCGGGCCTCGTGAAGGGCCGCGGCGAAACGCGCGTGCCGTCGCTCCGCCTCGCCTATCTCCTGCCCCCTCGTCTCCAGGTAGAAGCGGGCCTGCTCGCGGGTGCCGTGACGGGCGAGGAGCGACTCGAGGTCGGTCTCGCGGGTGACGAACACCGCCCTTCGCGCGACGATGCCCATGATGCAGCTCCTCCTTTGTAACCCCCTCTCCCCGGCGGGGAGAGGGGATTTCGATCATTGCCCCTCCCCCCTAGCGCGCGTCCACCAGGACCGCCGGCGGCGCCTTGCGGAACTCGCCGAGGAGGGAGGCGAGCAGGTCCGGGGTGACGTTCAGCTCGTTGATCGTCTTCAGCTTGGCGGCGAAGTCGCGCGCGGCGAGGCCGAGCAGGACTTCCGGCGGAAGATCGCGGTACACCGCCATATGGCCGAGCTCCGCTTCGGCACGGGCGGATTCGACGCTCCGGATCCGCTCCGCCTCGGCCGCCGCGGCCACCTGGCCGGCATCCGCCGCGGCCACCGCCCGGGCGCGCTCGTTGTCGGCCTCCTCGGCGATCAGCTGCTTCTCGCGCCGGGCCAGCTCGACCTTGTTGGCGAGCTCGTTCTCGGCGATCGCCCTCTCCTTGTCGACGGCGAGCGCCCTCCGCTCGAACATCGCCTCGTCGGCTTTCTGCTGAAGCGCCTCGAAGGTCGGGGTCTGGAGCGCCCGCTCGAGCTCGCTCGAAGGCGCGATCCCGCTCAGCCGCACGGTGATCGTCTCGACCCCGATCTCGATCAGCGCCGGCGAGCCGATCAGAGCCGCCTCGATGCGCTCCCGAAGCGGCTCGAGCCCGGCGTCGAGCAGCTCGCGGACGGGCCGCTCCATCAGATATTGCGCCGCAGCCTGGTGGGCGAGGCCCCCGAAGCGGCTCTCGATCTGGTCGATCGGCTCCCCTTTATGGCTGCCGGTGAACAGCCCGATGGTGAAGTCGACCCGCTCGGCGAGCCGCTGAGGGTCGGCGACCCGCCAGCTGATCCGCCCCTGGACGGCAACGTCCTGGAAGTCCTTGCTCCGGCCCTTGACGAACAAAGCGGTCTCGCGGTCGTCCATCGGCAGCTCGGCGATGCTTGCGCGCTGCGGGCGGAACCAGAAGGCGAGGCCGCGCCCGGCGCGGACGGGCCGGCCGTTGCGGTAGCGGATGACGTAGCTGCTCGCCTCGCTGCGAAGCAATGCGGCGAAGCCGAAATTGCGGATGCTGGCCATGGTTCAAATCCTTTCTTCGAGTCGAATGTGACGAAACAGCTCGGCGGGGCGGAAGCCGGTGCCGGCCTCCCGCCGCCCGGTCGCCTCGAGGCGGCCGCCGGCGAGCAGCCGGCGCCGGAAGGCGGGCTTGTTCAGGGTCGCGCCGAGGATCGCCTCGTGCACCTGCTGGAGCTCGCGAAGGGTGAACAGCTCGGGCAGCAAGGCGAAGGCGATGCCGGAATAATCGAGCTTGCCGCGAAGCCGCTTGACCGCGAGCCCGAGGATGTCGGCATGGTCGAAGGCGAGCGGCAGCCGGCCGCCGCCGCCGTCCAGCGCCCGGGCGGGGCCGCCCGTCTGCCCCGCCCAGTCGACGGCGACGTCGGCAAGCATCAGGTCGCCGGCCGCCGACAAGGCGTCGGCGAAACGCTCCTCCGGGAGGAGGGCGAAATAGGCGACGGAGATCACCCGCCCGCGCCGGTCGCGGGCGGGCGCCCCGAAGGTGTAGAGCTGCTCGACCCAGGCGCCGGCCATCCGCGCCTTCTCGGCGAGCACGCGGGCGGCGGCGCCGTCGAGGCTCTCGTCGATCCCGACGAAGCCTCCCGGAAGCGCCCACTTCCCCGCCTCGGCCTCGCCTTCCCGCCTCTGGAGCAAAGCCGCCAGCCGCCCGGCGCGCACCGTCATCAGTACGAGGTCCACCGCGACGGACGGTTTCGCGTAATCCTGGAAGGCTCGGCGACTCATCACGACTCCTTATACGCTTCATGCTTATAAGCATCATGCGTATAAGTCAAGCGCGCGATGGAGCGACGCGCCTAATGCCAGTCCGCGTCGGCCGCCGGCGCCGTCTCCTCGGCCGCCCGGCGGATGTCCTCCAGGTTCACCGCCTTGTCGAACGGGTTCTCGTCCAGCTCCGTCACCCGGTTCAGCCGCCGCTGCCAGCCGTGCAAAGCCTCGACATAAGGGACGTAGGGCACCCGCATCAGAGCTCCGCTGGGCAGAAGCTCGACGTCGGCGATCCCGTTCTTGACCCATTCGCCGGTGCCCCAGTCGGGCATGTCGACCGCCGGGAACAGGCAGATGCCGTGCAGGTCCACCCCCCGCCTCACCGCCGCCAGGCACTCCGCCACGACGTCGTTCAGCCAGTCCGGCCGGCCGCCCTTCAGGCCCGAGGTCTCGGCGACGATGCAGGGCCGGCCGTAGGGCTTCGCCCCCTCCTCGATCAGGTCGCAGAGCGGCCGGATGCGGTCGTCGCCCGGCTCCAGCGCCGCATGCGGCCCCTTCTCGCGATATTCCATCTGGCCGAAGCTGTAATTGTTGAAGCCGAGGATATCGAGGATCTCCGGCGAGCCGCCGAGCTCCGGGAAGCGGCGGCCGGAGATGGCGTCCCAGGCGAGATAGGCGTCGTCATGGCATTCGCGGTGCGCCGCCTCGGCGAGGTCCGGCCGGTCGCGCGGCGGCACCACCCAGATGAGCGGGTCGATGTGGATCATCCGGGAGTCCGGAAAGTCCGAGCGGATCGCGCCCACCGCCGCGATGTCCGCCGCCGCGCAGGCCAGGGTCAGCCGCCGCCTCGACTCCCGGTCCTTCCCGAACGGCGCCGCCCAGGCCCATT
The DNA here is from genome assembly GCA_036399975.1 of Allosphingosinicella sp. Taxonomy (GTDB): domain Bacteria; phylum Pseudomonadota; class Alphaproteobacteria; order Sphingomonadales; family Sphingomonadaceae; genus Allosphingosinicella. The sequence goes on along the minus strand of DASWLZ010000048.1, from coordinate 16,888 downwards.
CGCCGGCCATGTAGCCGAAGAAGGTCGGCTCGTTCATCGGCGTGAAGCAGAGCGGCCCGTGATGCGCGCGGTCGGCGACGTAGCGGGCGGCCGCCCGGGCGTAAGCGGCGAAGCGCGGCGTGAAATCCGGGCCGAACGGATCGAGGCCGTCGGGATAGCCGTAATGGCACAGGTCCCAGATCGGCAGGATGGAATGGCGTCGCTGGGCGTCCAGAAACGGATCGATGTAGGAGAAGTCGTAGATTCCGCCGCCCTTGTCGACGAAAGGCCAGGGTATGCCCTCGCGCGCCACTCCGATGCCGAGCGAGCGCAGCATCCGATAGTCCTCGTCGCTATGGCCGAGATGCTGGGTCTCCTCGCACAGGTCGCGGCGGCCCTGGTCCTTCCAGACGAAGGTCGAGCATTCGAAGCCCGACAGGAAGAAGGTGGGGAAGACCCCCTCGCGCTGGCCCATGGAGGCAATTACGCTCGGGCGACCGTTTCGGACCCTTCGAAACTGGCGCGTATCGACTTTCGTCCGGCATGAGCCAGGAACCCCTCTCCCCTGTGGGGAGAGGGCAGGGTGAGGGGGCTCGGCGTTCGAGGAAATCGGCAGACTCAGAGCCCCCTCACCCCAACCCTCTCCCCACGGGGGAGAGGGGGTGCACCGAGCAACTCACCGGATATGCCCTGGGCTGTATCGACATTCAGCGGACTGCCGGGTGCAACTCCCTCTCCCCGGCGGGGAGAGGGGTTTGGCTCATGCCGAATGAATGTCGGTACGTCTTAGGTCAAAGCATTCGCCACCCGGTTCTTCACATGCGGATCGGGGATGATCCGGTAGCGCGCCTCGATCAGGCTGTAGACTCCGAACAGGACCAGGCCCGCGGCGACCACCGCCTGGAGCCAGCCGGGCAGGTTCAGAAGGGCGTCGCCGAGAGCGCCGGCTTCCTCGGCTTCGTTGTGCCGGGCGGCGCCGAACAGCAGCCAGGCGGCTGAGAGGAAGATGACGCCCCGGGCGGCAAAGCCGGCGGTGCCCGCGGCTATCACCCACATCTTGTTCTTCGCCTCGGCGGCCAGATGCTTGCAGAAGTCCTGCTTCGCCGCGATCACGAGCTGCGCGATCCCGGCGGCGGCGAGGATCGCCGCGGCGAGATAGAGCAGCAGGTCGCCGCCCGGCAGGCCCATCGCCGTCGCCGCTCCGCTTTCCGCGTTGTTGCTCGAATCGCCGCCGGAGCCGGAGCCCGAGGCGAGCTTCACCGAGGTGAAGGCGAGGCCGAGATGGATTAGCCCGCTGAGCCCCCCGGCGATCCGCCCGGCGATTCCCTTGGCCTCATTGCCCTTGTTCTGGGTGTCGAAGATCGCGTCGACCAGGCGCCAGATGCCGTAGGCGACGAAGCCGAGCGCCAGCACGCCCAGCACCGGCCCGCCGGCCTCGCGCGAGACATGCTCCAGCGCCCCGCCCGCATCCTCGGTCCGCCCGAGCTTGAGCGCCAGATAGCCGATGATGATGTAGAGCAGGCCGCGGGCGGCGAAGCCGACCCGGGTCAGCAGCAGGAAATTGGGGGCTGGGTTCGTCATCGCGCCCTAACGTACGTTAAGCCTCGACTGTTCCGCCCGCGAACCGATCACCTCACTCCCCCGTCGCCGCAAAAAATTCGGGACAGTTACCAATTTCCTGTCGCCGCTTCAGGCGGTGCGCCGCCGCGCGGAAGCCCGTAATCCGTAACTGTCCCGATTTTTTTAATCCGTAACTGTTCCGATTTTTTCGGACGGCGCCGAACGCCCCTCTCCCTTGAAGCGAGCGCCCGAGGCCCAGCGTCGGACGTCACGGTCCCGCCACCGCCACTGGCGCGAAACCGCGCTTTCTGGCAGCGGGGTACGACGCAGCAACGACAAGGAATCCGGCCGGATGGACTTCGACCTTACGGAACGGCAGGCTTTTTACCGCGATCGGGTTCGCAATTTCATCGAGACTCGGATTCGTCCGAGGAACAAGGACTACAAGGCGCAGCTCGACGCCGGCGACCGATGGCAGCCGGTCGAGGTGATCGAGGAGCTCAAGCCCGAGGCGAAGGCGGCGGGCCTGTGGAATTTGTTCATGCCGCCAGGCCAGGCGCTCCGCCACGTCGACGAGAGCTTCGAGTTCGAGGGCACCCAGCTCTCCAACCTCGAATATGCGCTCTGCGCCGAGGAGATGGGCCGGATCGGCTGGGCGTCGGAAGTGTTCAACTGCTCCGCGCCCGATACCGGCAACATGGAGGTCTTCCACCGCTACGGCACCCGCGATCAGAAGGAGCAGTGGCTCAGGCCCCTGATGAACGGCGAGATCCGCTCGGCCTTTCTGATGACCGAGCCCGCCGTCGCCTCCTCCGACGCGACCAATATCCAGTGCGAGATCAAGCGCGACGGCGACGATTATGTGCTGAACGGCCGCAAATGGTGGTCGTCGGGGGCCGGCGATCCGCGCTGCAAGGTCGCCATCGTCATGGGCAAGACGGACACCGGAGCGGAAAAGCACCGCCAGCAGTCGATGGTGCTGATGCCGCTCGACGCCCCCGGAGTGACGGTCGAGCGGGCGCTCACCGTCTACGGCTATGACGACGCCCCCCACGGCCACATGGAGATCGAGCTCAGGGACGTCCGCATCCCGGCCTCGAACATGCTCTTGGGCGAGGGCCGCGGCTTCGAGATTGCCCAGGGTCGGCTCGGGCCGGGCCGGATCCACCATTGCATGCGCACCATCGGGGTCGCCGAGGAGGCGCTGAAGGCGATGGTCAAGCGCCTCCAGTCGCGCACGGCCTTCGGCAAGCGCTTGATGGAGCACAGCGTCTGGGAGCAGAGGGTCGCCGCCGCACGCATCGACATCGACATGTCGCGCCTGCTCTGCCTCAAGGCGGCCGACATGATGGACAAGGCCGGCAACAAGGCCGCCGCCGCCGAGATCGCGATGATCAAGGTCTACGCCCCCAACATGGCGCTCCGCATCATCGACGATGCCGTCCAGGCCCATGGCGGCGCGGGAGTGTCGCAGGATTTCGAGCTGGCCAAGAGCTGGGCCGGGATCCGCACCCTCCGCCTCGCCGACGGCCCCGACGAGGTCCACAACCGCGCCATCGCGCGCATCGAGTTCTCCAAACATGCGGAATGAGCGGGTGAGGGAAGGGATGAACCGCTCCGTCGCCCCAGCGAAGGCTGGGGCCCCGGTGGGTGAAATGCACCCGCGAACTTCACCCCCTGGGGTCCCAGCCTTCGCTGGGACGACGAGCCTGTGAAAGCCGCCTTCCTCCGCGCCCCCGGCACCCCGCTCACGATCGAGCAGGCGACCCTCGACTCCCCCGGCCCCCGCGAGGTCCTCATCCGAACCGTCGCCTGCGGCCTCTGCCACAGCGACCTCCACTTCATCGAGGGCGCCTACCCCCACCCCCTCCCCTGCATCCCCGGCCACGAGGCGGCCGGCGTGGTCGAGGCGGTGGGCAGCGAAGTGCGCACCGTGAAGGTCGGCGACCATGTCGTCACCTGCCTCTCCGCCTTCTGCGGCCATTGCGAATATTGCGTCACCGGCCGGATGTCGCTCTGCCCCGGCGGCGACACGCGGCGCGCGAAAGCGGCGGCGCCGCGCATCACCGCCGAAGACGGAAGCGCGATCGCCCAGATGCTCAACCTCTCCGGCTTCGCCGAGGCGATGCTGATCCACGAGCATGCCTGCGTCGCCATCGACCGCGAGATGCCGCTCGACCGGGCCGCGGTGATCGGATGCGCGGTGACGACCGGCGCCGGCACCATCTTCAACGCCTGCAAGCTCGTCCCCGGGGAGACGGTGGCCGTGATCGGCTGCGGCGGGGTCGGCCTCGCCACGATCAACGCCGCCCGGATCGCCGGAGCCGGCCGGATCATCGCCGCCGATCCCGTTCCGGAGAAGCGGGAGCTCGCCATCAAGCTCGGCGCCACCGACGCCCTCGACCCGATGGAGGAAGGCGTCGGCGCGCTGATCGTCGAGATGACCAGAGGCGGTGTCGACCACGCCATCGAGGCGGTCGGCCACCCGGCCTGCGCCGCCCTCGCCGTCAAGACCCTCAAGCGCGGCGGAACCGCCACCATCCTGGGCATGATGCCGCTCGGTGAGAAGGTTGGCCTCGGAGCGAGGGATCTGCTCTCCGGCAAGAAGCTGCAGGGCGCCTTCATGGGCGCCAACCGCTTTCCCGTCGACATCCCGCGCCTGGTCGATTTCTACCTTCGCGGCCTCCTCGATCTCGACTCGATCGTGGCGGAGACGATCCCGCTCGAGGGGATCAACGAGGGCTTCGAGCGCATGAAGCGCGGCGATGCCGCCCGCAGCGTGGTGGTGTTCGAATGACGATGATGAACCGTCGACCTTCCCCGTCGCCCCAGCGAAGGCTGGGGCCCCGGCGGGTGAAGAGGGCCGGCCGCCCATGACCCGCCGGGATCCCAGCCTTCGCTGGGATGACGAGAAGGAGAAGAGAATGTCCTTGTTCGACCTGACCGGCAAAGTCGCGGTCATCACCGGCTCCTCGCGCGGCATCGGCCGGGCGATCGCGGAGGCGATGGCCGATCAGGGCGCGAAGGTGGTGATCTCGAGCCGCAAGGCGGAGGCGTGCCAGGCCGTCGCGGATGCGATCAACGCGAAGCACCCCGGCGCCGCCATCGTCGTCCCCGCCTCCATCTCCTCCAAGGACGCCCTCCAGGCCCTCGTCGACGAGACCCGCCGCCAGCTCGGCCGGATCGACATCCTCGTCTGCAACGCCGCCTCCAACCCCTATTACGGCCCGATGGCCGGGATCACCGACGACCAGTTCCGCAAGATCCTCGAGAACAACGTCATCGCCAATCACTGGCTGATCCAGATGGTCGCTCCCGAGATGATCGAGCGCCGCTCCGGCTCGATCGTCATCGTCAGCTCGATCGGCGGCCTCAAGGCCTCGGCCGTGATCGGGGCCTACAACATCTCCAAGGCCGCCGACTTCCAGCTCGCCCGCAATCTCGCCGCCGAGTTCGGCCCCCACCAGGTCCGGGTCAACTGCATCGCCCCCGGCCTGATCCGAACCGACTTCGCGAAGGCCCTCTGGGAAAATCCCGACACCCTGAAGATGGTCACCGCCCACACGCCGCTCCAGCGTATCGGCGAGCCGGAGGAGATTGCGGGCGCCGCGGTGTTCCTGGCCAGCGACGCCTCCACCTTCGTGACAGGACAGGCGATCGTGGTAGACGGCGGTTCGACCACCGGCGTCGGACTTTAGAAAATCGGGACAGTTACGAATTTTCGCGCCGCGCCCGGGCACGGCACCTCGCCCCGGCAAAATTCGTAACTGTCCCGATTTCTCAGCGCAGGACGAGAAAGGCTGAACCATGAGACTCGCCGACAAGATCGCGATAATCACCGGTGCCGGCTCCGGAATCGGCCGGGCCAGCGCGATCCGCTTCGCCGCCGAGGGCGCCAGGGTGATCTGCGCCGACCTGAAGGGCCAGGACGAGACCGCCGCCGAGATCGGCGAGGCCGCGATCGCGATCCAGGCCGACGCCGGCAGCGAGGACGACGTCCACGACCTCGTCCAGGCCGCGCTCCAATATCATGGCGGTCTCGACATCTTCTTCGCCAACGCCGGAGTGTCGGGCGGCCTCGCCTCGATCTTCGAGCAGGGCGTCGAGGACTGGCAGGAGATCCTCCGGATCAACCTGATCGGCCCCTCGCTGGCCATCAAGCATTCGGCCCCGGCGATGAAGGACAATGGCCGGGGCTCGATCATCTGCACCGCCAGCGTCGCCGGCCTGCGCGCGGGCGCCGGCGGCCCCGCTTATTCCGCCTCCAAGGCGGGCGTGATCAACCTCGTGCGGGTCGCGGCCACCCAGCTCGCCGGCGCCGGCATCAGGGTGAACGCCATCTGCCCCGGCCTGATCGAGACCGGGATGACGCGCTCCGTCTACGAATGGGCGCGCAAGGCCGGCAAGGAGGACCGGATCGGCCACCTCAATCCCCTCAAGCGCGGCGGGGTGCCGGACGAGATCGCCGCCGCCGCCCTCTTCCTCGCCTCCGACGAAGCCAGCTACGTCAACGGCCACGCTTTGGTCGTCGACGGCGGCCTGTCCATCTCCCACCCCTACAGCCACCAGGAATATGGCAGGACGGCGGTCTGACCCCGTCGCCCCGGCGACGGACTAATGTCTCGCCAGCCACCTCTGCCGCGCCCATTCGTTGACCAGCCGGTCGGCCCGCGCCTTGTCCGGCGAGCCCGCCGCAAGCGCCCGGTAGCGCGCCCGCCGACCGGTGTCGCTGAACCACAATTCTTCCGTCTCGAGGTTGAGCGTCGTCCACACTCCGCCCGCTTCGACGATCCCGACTGCGGCGGGGCGGTCGAGCGATCCGATATATTGGAAGACCGGGCCTCTCGAGGCCGGCTCCCCGCCGCCGCCGGAGAGCGCCCGAAGCACGATCCCGCGATAATCGGCAAGCCCGATCGGCCCGGCCACCCGCACGGCCGGGTCGCTGAGGATGAAGGGCACCTGGGTCTGCGCCCGGTCGATGACGTGGCCGTGGCCCAGGAACCCCTCCTCGAACAGGGCCTCGCCATGATCGCCGGTGATCATGATCAAGGTCCGCTCGTAGACGCCCTGCGCCTTGAGCCGGCCCACCACCTGCCCGACCAGCCAGTCGGAATAGGCGACCGAGTTCCAGTAGGTGCGCTCCACCATCTCCCGGTTCGCCGCCTTGATCTCGCCCCGCTTCGCCAGCCGGCCGGGAAGGAAGCGCGGCATGTCCGGATGGCTGTACGGGAAATGCGCCTCCTGCAGGTTGAGGTAGAGGAAGGTCGGCCGAGCCCAGTCGGCCGCCGTTCGGAAATGCCGGTCGAGCTCGCGAAGCACGATCCGCCCGTCCAGGGCGAGCGAGCCCAGCGACGCGGATTCGTGCGCCCGCTCCGCCTTCAGCCGCTCGGCGTCGACATAGAAATCGGCGCTCGCCCGCATCCCCACCGTCTCGGAGATCCCGCCGAAATCCTCCGGCGCCGCGGAGATCACGCCGATCCGGTAGCCGGCGCTCTTCAGGTCCCGGAACAGCGACGGGCCGCCCGGGCGCGGGGCCAGGGCGCCGGCGAAGATGCTGATCCCCGATTGCGTGGTGAAGCCGACATGGCTGTAGGCCTCGCTCACCCAGCGCCCCTGCCGAGCCAGCGCCGTCAGGTGGGGCGTGACCGCCCGCCCGCCATAGGCCTTGCCGATCGAGTCCCCGCGCACGCTCTCGAGGACGATCACGACCAGGTGCTTCGGCTGCGCCGGAAGCCTGAGCCCGGGCGGCGCGTCGGTCGCCCCCGCCAGCCGGAAGTCGCCCCCGAACCCGTCCTCGTCGACGCCGTTCCCCGGCACGTCCAGCGCCAGCGGGTGACGCTCCGGGTCGAAGGGCGCGGGATCGCTCTGGGCGCTGAACCAGCTGTAGCCGTCCCGGTCGAAATCGGTGAGGGCCTGAAGCCCGGTGTTGACCGCGGCGAAGGCGTTGAAGCGGGCCAGGCCGTAGCGCACGTCCGGCTTCCACCCGGCGGCCAGGGCGAGCGGGACGGCGAGGGCGAGCAGCGCCAGCAAATGCCTCCAGCGCAGCCGGTCCTCGCCGAGCCGCCATTCGGGGGCGAAGCGCCTGACCAGCCGGTAGCCGGCATAATAAGCCGCCGCCGCCGCCGCCGCCGCGATCCCGAGAAGGGTCGCCTCGTCGAGCACGTAGAGCGCCGCCGTGAACAGGCTTCCGCCGCCGAGGTTGCGGACCAGCTCGAACCCCATCGCGTCGCTGAAATAGGCCAGCGCCTGGAACTTGGCGACCAGCAGCGCCGAGACGATCCCGACCGCGACGAACAGGAAGTTGAGCAGGAAAAGCGCGCCTCCCGCCCGCTTCCCGTGAAGGGCTCGAAGGGCGAGATAGAAAGCGAGGATCAAAGCGGCGTGAGCGACCAGCAGGCCCGGCAGGAACAGGGCCCACTCCCCCGCCTCGCCGATCACCTTCGACTGCCCGAACCCGCCCCCGAAGATCGAATGCTTGCGCTCGACCAGCGCCAGCTCGAGCCCGAGCGTGACGAGGAAGGCGAGGGCGAGCGCCCACCAGGGCTTGAAGCGCGGCATGGAGGCGGCCTCTAGCAGAGCGGGATTGCGAAACGCCTAAAAGGGGGCGAGGCCGTATCGACATTCAGGGCCGGCTCCGTGCAGCCCCCTCTCCCCGGCGGGGAGAGGGTTGGGGTGAGGGGGCACCGGGTCCGCCGATTTTCCTCGTAAGCCGAGCCCCCTCTCCCTACCCTCTCCCCGCCGGGGAGAGGGACGACGATCGCTCGCCCCTGCCGAATGTCGCTACAGCCTGGGTCCCACGGAAGGTCGCCACTGCCTTGAAGCCCTCGATGTCCCGCAGCCTCGCCGCCCAGGACCGCAAGGAGCGCATCGCCCTCCTGCTCGGCATCGCCCTGGCCTCGATCCTGGCCTGGCAGACCGCCCTCGGCAGCCTCCTCCTTTATCCCTTCACGATCCTGGCGACCTGGTTCCACGAGATGGGCCACGGCCTCGCAGCGCTGCTCGCCGGCCGGGGGTTCGAGCGCCTGCTGATCTTCGCCGACGGTTCCGGAGTCGCCGTGTCGCTCCGCCCCGCCGACGGCTACAGGCTGACCGACGCCCTGGTCGCGGCGAGCGGCCCCCTCGGCCCGGCGATCGCCGGAGCCCTCCTGATCGCCGCCTCCCGCTCCCCCACCGCCACGCGCTACGCCCTGGCGGTGCTGGGCGCCGCCCTGATCCTGTCGACCCTGATCTGGGTCCGCTCCCCGACCGGCTGGCTGGTCCTCCCCGCCCTCGGAGCAGCGATCGCGGCGCTCGCCCTGCGCGGCTCCGAGCCCTGGCGCCGCTTCGCCATCCAGCTCCTCGGGGTCCAGGCCGCGATCAGCGCCTGGCAGCAATATGACTACCTCTTCAGCCCCGGCGGAACCATCGGCGGCGAGCTCCACCGCTCCGACACCGGCGCCATCGCCGACGTCCTCCTCCTCCCCTACTGGTTCTGGGGCGCGACCCTCAGCGCCGCGATCCTGGCCCTGCTCTGGTGGAGCTTCAGGCTGGCGTTAGCCAAGCCGCCCGAGAGCAGCGAGAGGATCGCGAAGCGATCCTGAGCAGCGAACGGAGTCGGCGCAGGCATGTCCTGAGCGAAGTCGAAGGGCCGGCCGGCGAGGCGCGCTCCCTTTCCGATCATCCTGAGCCTGTCGAAGGACCGACGCCCCGGCGCGGCTTTGCCGCGCTCCTTCTAAAATCCTCCCCCGGATTTCCGGGGGAGGCGGACCATGCGAAGCATGGTGGAGGGGTTCTTCGGGAATCCGTGGTAAACAGTGACAGTATACATTTACGAAGCGCGGAGCGGCCGGCGTGGAGCCGGGTAAATGTATACTGTCACTGTTTAACGTCGTATAGGCAGGATCGAACGCGGCGAGAGCAACGTCGGCGTGAAAGCCCTGTTCAAGCTGGCGCGCGGGCTGGGGGGCGCCTGCCGCGCTGTTAAGCGGTAAGGTTTAGGTCTCCAGAATTCGGATCTGAACCGGGGACAGCCACCGTCGGGGCCTCCCTTTGCGTTCGTGAATTTCAGGGGAAACCGTGACGGTGTACGTTTAACGCGTCGCTAGGTGGCTGGGCGTCTGCCCGGAATGTATACTGTCATTGATTCCACGCTGGGACTGGAACCTCTGTCATGACGCTTACCTCTGACGAGTGCGCGAGGGCCCTTCTGGGCCGCGGCTACTTTCCCAAGGAATTGCCGCCGCCGTTCCAAACCGGCACGTTCGCCGCTCAATATGCGACCCTGAAACCGAAATGGTCGGCGCTACGTGCATCCATGAGCAGCAAGGCCCGCGGCAATCACCCCCTACCCTCACATCCGGTGTTATTCGACATGGCGCGCAAGGGCCACGCCCGTCGAACCCTCGCCATTCCCAATCCGGTAAACCAATTTTACCTTATCCAGGAAATTGCGCGGTATTGGACGCCCATCACTGGCCTGATTGACAGCTCCCGTCTCTCCATCACCAAATGTTCGATTGCCGACGAGGGCCGTGCAATCCCGATGCCACCACTTTCCAGCCTCGCGGAGAAGCGGATCATCCTCTACGCGGCCCAAGGCGCGATTCTGCAAACCGATGTGCTGAGCTTTTACCACTCGATCTACACGCACGCGATTCCCTGGGCGCTGCACGGCAAAGCGATCACCAAGATCAACCGTAGCACGAGCGACCCGGCCGTATTTGGGAATCGGATCGATCAGTTGGTCCGGTCATGCCAAGATGGTCAGACGGTCGGCATTCCCGTAGGACCAGATACGTCGCGCGTCCTCTCCGAAATCATGCTGGCGGCTGTCGAGGCGGAGATACCGCAGAAGGTCCGGACCAGAATCGTCAGCGGCTTTCGTTACATCGACGACTTCTTCCTCTGCTTCGATTCCCTTGCCGACGCAGAAGCTGTCCTGGCGGCGATCCGCGAGGCTTGCCTGCATTTCGACCTGCAGTTGAACGCGGCTAAGACCTCGACGATACCGGCACTTTCCTACAACGAGGAAACTTGGCCGAGCGAGATCGCTGCGATGCGTATCGCTACGAGGGGAGCAAGCCAGCGTCGCAGCCTCATGCGGTTCTTCTCCGGCGTCATCAGGCTCGCCAAGGCGTTGCCCGACGAAAGCATTGCCAGCTTCGCGGTGCGCAAGACGGCGAAGGTTCTCGTTCATAAGGATAATTGGGATCTTTACGAGGCCTTCCTCCTTCGTATGGCGCGCGAAAACAGCAACTGCATAGACTCGGTTGTCAAGATCATCTGCACCTATGCCGCCATCGGCTATGTCCCGTCGCGGTCAGTGTCCCTCTTCATCGAACGGATCATCAGGGATCATGCGCCCTACAACCAGCATTTCGAAGTCGCCTGGGCGCTCTGGCTCGCCCGCAGCCTAGATATCCGACTTTCGGCGACGGCCTCCACCTTGGTGCTCAAAATGGAGAATGACGTTTGCGCCATCCTCGCCTTGCACTTGCGCGCGCGACGCTTGCTATCCGGTGGACGGCAGGTCTCCTCCTGGCTTGGTCCCGTAGCCTCTGCCGACCTTCGGGGCGATCACTGGCTGTTGATTTTTGAAGCCGCAGCAAGGAAAGGCTGGCCTGTCGCAGGCGCAGCGGCTGCAGTCGCCGGCGACAATTTTTTCTCCGCCATGCAATCCGAGGGCATCTCCTTCTACAACAGTCGGGCCTATAACCGGCCGCTCAACCTGCCGCTCATCGATTGGAGACTACGGGAGGCATTGGGATCGAGAAAACGCGCCGTCCTTCCCGGCGCGATATTGGCCGTCAGCGCGACCCCCGGCGGCAAACGGGACTATGAGGAACTGGGAAGCGACTACGGGGACGATGACGATGGTTACTCGCGCTTCGCCGCCGACGACCAATATGACGATGACCTGGATTTCTGACGGTCCGAGACACTGGTGCCAGCTACGTACCAGGCACCGGCACCGCTCCCGCTCTCCATGGCGCCCTCTTCGCGATTGGATTGATTGCCATCGCAGGCTACACACGAGAATAGGCGCGTACCGTACTCAGTGTACAATGACGCCGGCTGCAGGGAGCCAAGGGGTGACGGCAGAGCATCGATTCGGTGGCATTTGGACGGAAGTCAAACTGGCAGCAATTAGTGCCTACAGCGAGTTCTTCACGGGAGCGATCGGACGGAAATTTGATCTGTGGTACATCGACCCTTTCGCTGGAACTGGATCACGCATCGCTGAGGAAGAGACGGGTGGCTTGTTCGACGGCGGGCCTATTTCTACAATCGAGAGGCGTTATCCAGGAAGTGCGGCGCGAGCACTGAGCATTGAACCGCCTTTCGATCACCTTCGGTTCGGTGACACCAAGAAGAGCCATATAAAGGCGCTCGAGGAGCTAGTCGCGCTTCATCCAAAGCGGGACGCGAGGGTGATCCGGGAGGATGCAAACACATTTGTGCAATTCATGTTCGAGCACGATTTCTGGAGAGATCCGCATGGTCGAGGAAGTCGCTCACGTGCGTTAGTCTTTTTGGATCCCTACGGCTTGGAGGTGAAATGGCGTACGCTTCAGGCGCTCGCCGCGTCTGAAAAAGCAGACGTTTGGTTTCTTGCCAACCTCAAAGCGGCTGTGCAGCAGCTGTCGCGCGATCACCGGAAGCTCGACGCGGACAAACGGCGCGCACTTGGCGAGTATTTTGGCACCGATTCGTGGGAAGCGGAATTCTACTGTGAAATTGAAGATGGTGGCCTCTTGGGTATGATGGAAACCCGGAAAGAGCGAGACGCAACCAAACAGGATGTGGCAGCTTTTCATCGACAGCAGCTGTGCAAGTTGTTTGGCTATGTCTCAGAGCCGCTGCCGCTCGCTGTCGGTGGCATGGATGATTACTTTCTGCTCTACTGCATGAGCAACAACAAGAGCCCAGCCGCGAGAGCGCTGATCAAGAAGGGCGCGGACTGGGTTATTCAGAGATATAAACAGGCATCTCGTCAAAGGTGCGGCCCCTAAGCAACCGTCCAGATGCCTTTTTATTCCGACCGCCCCACTGCTTGAAGAAGAAGGCAGTACCCGAAGCTCGGCAGAGTGCCTCCACCTCTTCGACCCAGCGCTGCTCCATTGGCCGCGACTTAGGACCCGACTCTCCCCCGACGATCGCCCAGTCGATGTCTCGGAGATCAGCAGCGCCAACGGATCCAATCAGCGGCTCGAATGAGATGAATCGGATGATGCCGGGTGCGCAGCGGAGCTCCTCAATGCGATCCAGCACCGCGCCATTCTCGACACTTGTGCCAATCCAGATATTCGGAGCGCGATGGAAGCCTTGGCCGCTCAGAAGTTGCCGCATGCGGGCAGGTCGCTTGGTCAGCACTTGGTACGTGTGTTGTGGTGTTTCCGTCATCACTGTCCAGACCCGTGCGATGAACTCGTCGGGCACCGCTTCATGGAAAAGGTCGGACATAGAGTTTACAAAAACTTTTCGCGGAGAACGCCAGCGGTACGGCGCCGCGAGCGCCTTTGCGTCGAGATTCACCCGACCAGTCCACACCGCCCGACCCCCGCTTTTGCGAGTGAGCCCGGTGTACTTCGGAAGCCCTATGGCTTCGAGGCGCGCAGCCATGCGCATCGCATAGCAGTTCGTGCAACCGGCCGTGGCGATGGTGCAGCCGGCAACCGGATTCCAAGTTGCGTCCGTCCATTCGATCTTCGAGAGCTGGGCCACAGTTCACCCCGGAATTGCCCGAATAGAATCGTGGAAATCCAGCCGCTTAGCAAGCGCTAAGACCGAGTCGTTTTCAGTGACTTAGGCTGAATGCCCCGTTAGGCGCCATTCCGTGCGGTACCTCCTGGTACGCTAAGAGCCAGAACTAGCCTACGCCCAAGCGCAAATGTCCGCTCCACCCGAACCTTCCCCACGACACCCCCCAACAGTTGACGTTCACGTAAAGACTCTCCACTCCGCCCCTCGAAGGAGACCCCGCCCCATGAGCCCGATCAGCACCCGCCGCCACGGCGCCATCCCCACCGGCTGAGCCGCCTACTCCGCCGCCCTCAACGCGCTCCTGGCCAGCCGCTCCAGTTCCTTCACATGCGCCGCGAACGCCTTCCTCCCCGCCGGGGTGAGCGAAAGCCGGGTTCTGAGGCGGCCCGCGCTGGTTTCCTTGTGAAGGCGGACGAACTGCGCCTCCTCGAGTTGCTTGAGGTGCTTCGACAATACGGAATCGCTGACCTCGAGGGCGTCGCGAAGCAGGCCGAACTCCACCTGGTCGGCCGAGGCGAGGATGGCGCAGGCCTGAAGCCGGATCGGCGCATGGATGACAGGGTTGAACGCGCCGGTCACAGGCGGCCCCGGATTTGGCCGCTCCGCATCTCGGAATCGTACACCTTCACCCACAGCCAGTCGAGGAAGGTCGCCGCGGCGAAGGCGATGAGCCCGCCCTGCACGGGCGTGAAAAGCGCCAGGTGAGGCAGCTTGGCGGGGTTGGACGTGAGGATGAGCCCCACCGCCATGATGAGCAGCAGGGCGGCGACGAACAACGTGCGCCCCGCCCGGAAACCGTTGATCCATCGGCCGGTCGCCTTGAGCTGCCAGCGATACACGCCCCATGTCAGCGCCAGGAACAGCAGGAGGGGGAGGCCGAAGCTCCAGCTGTCCAGCCCCTGGATGGCGACCCATCCCCCCATCAGCGCCCCCACCGCGAAATGGTAGGCGAAGGGCAGCCGCTTCATCTCGTTCGCTTGACCCGGGCCGAGCGCATGCTCGACAGGGCCTCGGCCGCTTCACTCTCACTGACGGACATATTCGCTCCCTTTCCAAGTTGGAAAGGCGGATAGCCGTCTCTTTCCATGTTGGCAAGCGTAAACTTTCCATGGTGGAAAGTGAGGGGGTGAACAGTTGACGTTCACGTAAAGACTCTCCAATCCGCCCCCCGAAGGAGACCCCGTCCCATGAGCCCCATCAGCACCCGCCGCCACGGCGACATCCTCATCGTCACGTCGAACAACCCGCCGGTCAACGCGCTCGGCCATGCGGTGCGCGAGGGGCTGGTCGCGGCGATCGGGGAGGCGGACGGGGACGCGGCGGTGAAGGCGGTGGTGATCCTCTGCCAAGGGCAGACCTTCTTCGCCGGCGCCGACATCACCGAGTTCGGCAAGCCGATGCAGATGCCGATGCTCCCGCACGTCGTCGACATCATCGAGAATTGCACCAAGCCGGTCGTCGCCGCGATCCACGGCACGGCGTTCGGGGGAGGCCTCGAGGTCGCGCTCGCCAGCCATTACCGGGTCGCCGTCCCCTCCGCGAAGCTGGGCGTGCCGGAGGTCAAGCTCGGCCTCCTCCCCGGCGCCGGCGGGACCCAGCGGCTGCCGCGGGTGGCCGGGGTCCGCAAGGCTCTGGAGATGGCCGCCACCGGCAACCCCATCTCGGCGAAGGAGGCCTATGAGGCGGGCCTCGTCGACCGGCTGATCGAGGGCGACCTTGAGCAGCACGCCGTCGCTTATGCCGACGAGGTCAAGGCGGTCCGGCCGATCCCGAAGACCAGCGAGCGGCAGGACAAGCTCGCCGAGGCCGATCCGGCCGTCTTCACCGAGTTCCGCAAGGAGCACGCCCGCAAGTTCAAGGGCTTCGAGGCGCCGGAGAAGAACATCCAGGCGATCGAGGCCGCGGTCGCCAGGCCCTATGCCGAGGGCGTGCTCGAGGAGCGGCGGCTGTTCATGGAGCTGATGAGCGGCACCCAGGCCCGCGCCCAGCAATATTTCTTCTTCGCCGAGCGCCAGGCCGCCAGGATCGACGGCCTCCCCGAGGGCACCGTGCCCCGCGCCATCGAGCGCGTCGGCGTGATCGGCGCCGGCACGATGGGCGGCGGGATCTCGATGAACTTCCTGTCCGCCGGGATCCCCGTCACCATCGTCGAGACCAGCCAGGAGGCGCTCGACCGAGGCACCGGCACGATGCGCAGGAATTACGAGGCCTCGGCCGCCAAGGGCCGGATCACCGCCGCCCAGGCCGAGGGCGCGATGGGCCTTCTGAAGCCCACCCTCAGCCTCGACGACCTCGCCGACTGCGACCTGATCATCGAGGCCGTGTTCGAGAATATGGACGTCAAGAAGGAGGTGTTCGGAAAGCTCGACCGGATCGCCAGGCCCGGCGCCATCCTCGCCTCCAACACCTCCTACCTCGACGTCGACGAGATCGCCGCCTCCACCTCGCGGCCGCAGGACGTCGTCGGCCTGCACTTCTTCTCGCCCGCCAACGTCATGAAATTGCTCGAGGTCGTGCGGGGCGCCAAGACCGCGCCCGACGTCCTGATGACCGCGATGGCGCTCGCCAAGCGCATCCGCAAGGTCGCGGTGGTGGCCGGCGTCTGCTACGGCTTCATCGGCAACCGGATGCTGATGCCGCGCCAGGTCCAGGCCAACCGCCTCCTCCTCGAAGGCGCCACGCCCGGGCAGATCGACCGCGTCCATGTCGAGTTCGGGATGCCGATGGGGCCCTTCCAGATGGCCGACCTCGCCGGGGTCGACATCGGCTGGCACCGCGACCCCGCCCGCATCGAGAACGTCCGCGACGCGCTGTGCGCCGCCGACCGCTGGGGCCAGAAGAAGGGCGCCGGCTTCTACGATTATGACGAGAAGCGCCGCCCCTCCCCGTCCCCGGTCGTCGCCGGGATCATCGACGACTTCCGCGCCAGGGAGGGCGTCGAGCCCCGCGAGATAAGCGACCAGGAGATAATCGAGCGCACCCTCTACACCATGGTCAACGAGGGCGCCCTGATCCTCGAGGGCGGCTTCGCGCAGCGCGCCTCCGACATCGACGTCGTCTGGGTCTACGGCTACGGCTGGCCGGTCTGGCGCGGAGGCCCGATGTTCTGGGCGGACACCGAAGGGCTGCCCAGGATCGTCGAGGGCCTGACCCGCCAGCAGGAGCGCCTCGGCGGCGACTTCACCCTCTCGCAGCTCCTCGTCCGCAAGGCCGAGGCCGGCGAGAAGCTGACCCGGTAACGTCGTCCCGGCGCAGGCTGGGACCCTGGCGGGTGGAAAGCTCGGCGCCTTTATCTCGCTGGATCCCGGCCTTCACCGCGGGTGAAGTTAATCCTGAGCGCCGCCGCAGGCGGCGTCGAAGGGCCGGGATGACGTAAGCAGCCGCCCCGGGCCCCATCGAAGTCCCGCTTCGATGGGTTAATTCAGCCCCCCAAAGCCGCCAGGATCGTCTCGAATATCCCGACCAGGCTGAGCCCGAGATTGTTGAACGCCGCCACCAGCGCGATCGAGATCAGCGCCGCCAGCAACCCATATTCGATCGCCGTCGCGCCCTCTTCGTCGCGGCGCAAATCCTCGAGCAAACGCACTTTCCGCTCCCTTCCCAAGCC
>DASWLZ010000047.1:0-11768 GCA_036399975.1 Allosphingosinicella sp. | reverse complement strand
CAAAGACAGACTCCGCGCCGCCGGCAAACCCGCAAAGGTCGTCCTCGTCGCGCTCATGCGAAAGATGATCGTCACCCTCAACGCCATCCTCCGCACAAACCTGCCTTGGGCCCATGCCTAAGACGGTTGCTCCCCATGCTGCGCATGGGGAGGACAATCTACCTGAGCGCCCGGGCCCGCTCGAGGTGCTGGCGGACGATCGGCACGGCGGCGGCGGCGACGGTGCGCAGCGACGGCGTGTCGCCGTTGGTCGCATAATTGCTGTGGAGCGCGAGCGCCATTTCGTGCGCCGGGACCTGCTGGCGCATGTAGACGCGGTCGAACTCGGCACCGTTCGCGCCCTGCAGCTGCTCGATCATCTCGGCCTGCATCGGCATCAGCGCCGGGCTCGGCGGCGCCCCGGCCGCGGTCGCGGCGGCGGTCAGCTGCTGGGTGGTGGCCGTGTGGTGCTCGATCAGCATCTGAGCGAACTCGCGCACCGCCGGGCTCTGGGCGCGGGCGGTGGCAAGCTGGGAGGATTGTATCTCGAACAGGTCACTGGCCGCGGCCATCCGGACATAGGCATCGCGCTGGTTCGGGGTCATATCGCCGGCGGCGGCCATGCCGCCAGCCATTCCGCCTTCGGTGGCGCAGGCGGCGAGGGCGAGAGAGACGGCGGAGGCGATGAGAAGGGGGCGGAGCATTCGGGCTTCCTCTGGGCAGTGGGGTTGCCCCGAAAGCGGTCGCGCGGGCCGCCTGTTCCACAAAAAACCCAGCTTCTGATGTGGGTTAGGCAGATTCACCAGCCGGGGTGGCTCAGCCGCCGGCCAAGCCCTCCGTCACCTTGCCGGTGCCGTCGCAGACGGGGCAGGGCACCCCGTCATGCTCGCCCGTGCCGTTGCAATGCCGGCAGATATTTTCGCCGGTACCCGGGGTTCCCGGAGGCGCTTCGTCGCCGGGAGCGGTGTCGTCGTTGCTCATGGCGGTTTGAACCCGCGCTCGGGCGGGACGGTTCCACCGGAACCGAGCCCGCGCTCGGCGGGTTAGCCCGAACATGAAGCCGATCGTTACGGGCACCGCCCTCGCTCTCGCCCTTGCCGCGGCCCCCGCTCGGGGACAGGAGCTGTTCGGCGGAGTCTACGTCCATGACGTCGACACCGGCCTCACCAAGAGCGGGATCGAGGAAGGCGCGGATCTCCAGCTCGGCTGGCGCGGCGACAGGATCGGTTTTTTCCGCGCCGTGGGCGGTCCACGGCCGCACGCCTTCGTGTCCGTCAACAGCGCCGGCAACACCCATTTCGCGGCCGCCGGGATCTCCTGGAAGATCGGCGGCCGGGTCTATCTTCGCCCCGGAATCGGCCTCGCGGTCCACACCGGCCCCGGCCAGGTCGTGCCGGGAGACGACCGCATCGATTTCGGCTCCCGGATCCTGTTCGCGCCCGAGATCGGGCTGGGGGCCCAGCTCAGCGACCGTCTGGCGATCGAGGCAAGCTGGGTCCATCTCAGCCACGCCCAGCTGTTCGGCCCGCAAAATCCGGGTCTCGACACGATCGGGGTGCGCCTGAACTACCGCTTCCGCTGAGGGAAAGCGGCAATCGGGTATCGACGGGGAAACGTTTCGCCCGTAACCCATGCGGGTGAATTTCGACCGACCGAAAACCGCGGCGATTGAGGTACTTCGCCCCGTGCTGGACACGGCGCTGGACGCCGTCGTGGTGATGACTCGCGAAGGCATCGTCGCCGGCTGGAACGAGAGGGCGGAGCAGACCTTCGGCTGGACCGGCAGCGACGCGGTCGGTCGGCTGATGGCGGATCTCATCATCCCGGAGCAGCATCGCGAGGCGCATTGCCAAGGCCTTGCCCGCTATAACGAGACGTCTGAAGAGCGGGTGCTCGGCCGGCGCATCGAGATTACCGCGCTCGACAAGAACGGCCGCGAATTTCCGGTGGAGCTTTCGATCACCCTCGCCGGCCATCCCGACGAATCCCTGTTCCTGGGCTTCCTGCGCGACATCAGCGATCGGCGAGAGGCCGAGGCTCGGCTGCGCCGGCAGGCAACGGAAACCGAGCTGCTCTTCAATGTCACCCGCATTGCCGCGGAAACGCCGTCGTTCGAGGAGGCTCTTCGGGCGTGCCTGAAGGCCATATGCGAGCTCACCGGCTGGCCCGCCGGCCACGCGCTCGTCGTCCGGCCCGGCAAGGCGGAGCTGGTCTCGACTTCGGTCTGGCACGAGGAAGCGCCCGGCGTCGCGGCGCTCCTTTCCGTGCGCAGCCAGGAGATGCGCTTCACCCCCGGAGTCGGCCTGCCCGGTCTCATCCTCGAAAGCGGCGAGCCGGCCTGGATCTCCGACCCGGAGAACGACCCCGCCTTCCTCCGGAAGGGGCTCGGCCTGGCCGCGGCCTTCGGATTTCCGATCAAGAGCGAAGGCAGGGTCGTCGCTGTCCTCGAATTCTTCAGCCGCAACGCCTCGCAGCCCGATCCCGACCTGATGCTGACCGTGAGGACCCTCGGCGAGCAGGTCGGCCGGGTGCTCGAACGCCGCCGCACGGAGGAGCATTTGCGGCTGCTGGTCAACGAGCTCAACCACAGGGTGAAGAACAGCCTGGCCGTGGTCCAAAGCATCGCTGCGCAGACGCTTCGAGGCGACGACATGGAGGGCGCTCGCGGCGCGTTCGACGACCGGCTTTCGGCCCTCGCCGCGGCGCACGATCTGCTGACGAGCCAGAACTGGCAATCGGCATCGCTTCGGGACGTGATCGAGAGGGCGGGCCTGGGCTGCGGCGCCTCGCCGAATCGGCTGATCGTCGCAGGACCCGAGCTGCGCGTTCAGCCGAAGACCGCGGTATCCATCGCCATGGCCGTGCACGAGCTCTGCACCAACGCAGTCAAATATGGAGCCTTCGCCAGCGATCTCGGCAGGGTGAGAGTCGAATGGGGCATTCACGC
The DNA here is from genome assembly GCA_036399975.1 of Allosphingosinicella sp. GTDB lineage: Bacteria > Pseudomonadota > Alphaproteobacteria > Sphingomonadales > Sphingomonadaceae > Allosphingosinicella. The sequence continues at coordinate 8,842 of DASWLZ010000047.1, read as the reverse complement.
CTCTGGCGGGGAAAGCCGGCTTCGACTCGTCTGGCAGGAGGAAGGCGGACCGCCGGTGGCACCGCCCGGACGCCGCGGATTCGGTACGCGCATGATCGAGCGGGCGCTCGCGGCCGAGTTGGGCGGCACCGCCCGGATCGACTTTCTGCCCGACGGGATAAGGTGCATCGTGGAGGCGCCCCTGCCCCAAGCGGAAACCGGTCCGGGCCGCTAGGCTCAACCCGCCTCGCTTGCCGCCGCTGGACCGGACGGGCTTTCGGCCGGTCCCGCCGCGCCAGGGCGCGCGAGCGAATCCAGGAATCCCACCACCCGCAGGTAATTCTTCCTCAGCTCGGCCCTTTGCGCGCCGGCGCGCGCTTCGACCGACAGCGCGATGTGGGCCGAGAACAGTATCTCGGTTAGCGCGTCCACCTCCGCCCCAGGGTCCAGGTCGCCGTCGGCGACGCTCCGCGCGAGCCGGTCTCGAAGCACTCGGCGAAGCCCGGCGAATACCCCCTCGACCCTGGAGCGGAGCTCGGGCGCCTTCGCCGAGGCTTCAATGGCGGTCCCGACGAGGAAGCAGCCGCGCCTGCCCTCATCGCCGCAAAACACGTCGAGATCGGCTTCGAAAAAGGCTTCGAGAGCGGCTCGGAGCGGGACACGGTCAAGAGCGCCCTGAACGTCCGGAGCACCCCGTTCGATATAGGCCTCCAGCGCTGCCGCGTAGAGCCCGGCCTTGCCCCCGAAGGCCGCGTATAGACTCGGCTTGTGAAGGCCGATCGCGCTGCTGAGCGCGTCGATCGACACGGCCGACGTGCCCTCCTGCCAGAAGAGCTGCTGCGCCTTGTCGACCACCTCGTCCCGATCATAGCGGGGCGGCCTGCCGCCCCGGCGCGAGCTATTCTGTTCCATTTCGTACAAAACCTCTTGACCGGATGGTTTTGTTCTAAGTAGTACAAAACCTTGTCGCTGCAAGGCGGAGGCACATGCCATGGCGAGGTTCCAAATCCAAAGCGGGTCGGACGCCGCATGATCGCGGCCCTTGTCCGTGGGGCAGCCTTAGCCGCGCTGGCGCTGTGCGCCGCCGTGCCGGCCCCGACTTCGGCCGAGCCCCCGCCCGGCAGCGCCACTCGGCGCGACGGCGCACATGACTTCGATTTCGAGATCGGCCGCTGGAAAACCGACCTTCGGCGGCTCAAGAATCCGCTGACCGGCTCGTCGGAGTGGATTTCCTACCGCGGGACCACGACGGTCACGAAGGTCTGGGGCGGCAAGGCCAATCTGGTGGAGCTCGACGTGGAAGGCCCGGCCGGCCGCCTTCAGGCTTTATCGTTGCGGCTCTACAATCCGGACACCCGCGAGTGGAGCTTGAACTTCGCCAACAGCGCCGGAGGGACTCTCGGAGTTCCTTCGGTCGGCGCCTTCCGAGACGGCCGCGGCGAGTTCTACAATCAGGAGACCATTGGCGGACGCACCGTCCTGGTCCGTTTCGTGATCTCGGACATCACCCGCGACTCGGTTCGCTTCGAGCAATCCTTCTCGGCGGATGGCGGACGCAGCTGGGAGGCGAACTGGATCGCCGTCGACACTCGCCTTTCGAAGGCCGTGGAATAAAGGCTTCGCGGCCTCAGCGGCCAAGCATCGACTCCGGCTTCACCACCCTGTCGAACGTCTCCTCGTCGACCAGCCCGAGCTCCAGCCCCGCCTCCTTCAGGGTCTGCCCGCTCTTGTGCGCGTGCTTGGCGATGGCGGCGGCATTGTCGTAGCCGATCTCCGGCGCAAGCGCGGTCACCAGCATCAGCGAGCGGCTCATCAGGTCGGCGATCCTCGTCTCGTCGGGCTCGAGGCCTTCGAGAGTTCGCTCGGTGAAGCTTTCAATGCCGGTCGAAAGCAGGTCGATCGAGCGCAGGACGTTGGCGGCGATGACGGGCTTGAACACATTGAGCTCGAGATGGCCCTGCAGCCCGCCCACCGTGACCGCGACGTGATTGCCCATCGCCTGCGCCGCTACCATGGTCAGCATCTCGGCCTGGGTCGGGTTGACCTTGCCCGGCATGATCGAGCTTCCCGGCTCGTTCTCCGGCAGCTTGAGCTCGCCCAGCCCGCAGCGCGGTCCCGAGCCCATCAGGCGGATGTCGTTGGCGATCTTGGTCAGCGACACCGCGATCACGTTGAGCACGCCCGACAGCTCGATCAAAGTGTCGTGGGCGGCGAGCGCTTCGAACTTGTTGGGGGCGCTCGTGAAGCGAAGCTTGGTCAGCTTTGCGACTTCCGCGGCGAAGGCTTCGGCGAAGCCCTCGGGCGCGTTCAGGCCGGTCCCGACGGCGGTGCCGCCCTGGGCGAGCTGAAGCACTCGCGGCTGGACTCCGCGAAGCCGCTCGATGCCGGCCTCGATCTGCGCCGCATAGCCCGAAAATTCCTGGCCGAGCGACAGCGGAGTCGCGTCCTGGAGGTGCGTTCGGCCGATCTTCACGATCCCGTCCCAGGCGCTCGCCTGGGCGGCCAGCCGGCGGTGCATGGTTTGGAGCGCCGGGATCAGCCGCGCCTCGACCGCCCGGGCCGCGGCGATGTGCATCGCGGTCGGGAAGCTGTCGTTGGACGACTGGCCCTTGTTGACATGGTCGTTGGGATGGACCGGGCTCTTGCCGCCGCGCTGGCCGGTCAGGATCTCGTTGGCCCGGCCGGCGATGACCTCGTTGGCGTTCATGTTGGACTGGGTGCCGGAGCCGGTCTGCCAGATGACCAAAGGGAACTGGTCGTCGTGCATCCCGCTCGCCACTTCGCCCGCCGCCTGCTGCACCGCCTCGGCGAGTTCCGCGTCGAGCCCGCCGATGCGCGCATTCACCCGCGCCGCCGCCTGCTTCACGAAGCCCAGGGCATGGACGATCTCGACCGGCATCGTCTCGCGCGGGCCGAACGGGAAATTCTGGATCGAGCGCTGGGTCTGGGCGCCCCAATAAGCATCGCCGGGGACGTCGATGGGTCCGAAGCTGTCGCTCTCGGTGCGGGCGGTGGCGGTGGAGATCATGCGCGCCCTTTAGCGACCGGGAATGCGCCCGTCACGCGGGGAAAGATCCGTCACCCGAGGGACGGGATCTCGGGGGCCTTCGGCCGTCACCTCTTCCGGTGGAAGTCGCTTCGGGCGTTCGACTGCCCCCGGGGAGCAAGGTCTCGGAACGATCCGAAGGAAATGTCGTTCGCCCCGGCAGTGGATCCGCCTTTCGGCGTCCAACGGTGAAGATGGAGTAGAAGCATGAGCAGCACCGATCCGACCGCCCCAGCCGCCGACTGGACCGGCGCATCTCCGTCCGAGACCGCTTCACCCGACACCATTTCCGATGCGACTTCGCCCGAGGCCCCCGCCCCCGATATGCTCGCGCCCGACCCGGCCGGAACACCGCTCCCCGCCGAGGCCGGCTCCGGCGGAGTGTCGGAGATCGCCCCGGCCGATCAGGCTCCCCAGAGCCGCGAAAAGACCAAGGGCGTCGCCGATATCGTCTTCGTCGTCGACATCAGCGGGAGCATGGCGCCGTGCATCGACGCGCTGCGCCAGAATATCGAGACTTTCGTCGGCTCGTTGAGCAGCGGCGACGCCAACAACGCCGCGCCCGTCAAGGACTGGCGCGCGAAGGTCGTGGGCTACCGTGACATCGAGGCCGCGGAGAGCGAAGGGCTGCCCTGGATCGTCGACAACGACTTCGTCCGCGATCCCGGCGAGCTCAAGGCCCAGCTCGCAGCGCTCCAGGCCAATGGCGGCGGCGACGAACCGGAATCGCTCCTCGACACGCTCTACAAGGTGGCGACGATGGAGGCGACCGCAAAGGGCGCCCAGTCGTCCGAGGCGGGCAAGTGGCGGTATCGCAGCGATGCGGCCCGGGTCGTCGTGGTGTTCACCGATGCTTCGTTCAAGGAAACGATGAGCATCCCGGAAGCCAAGGGCGGGTCGCTTCAGGACGTCGCCAACGCCGTGATGGCGAACCGGATCATCCTCAGCATCTTCGCGCCCAATTTCGAAGGCTACGACCGGCTCAGCCAGATCGACAAGTCGGAATGGGAGGTCGTCGAATATGAGGGCCTGAACGCCCAGGAGGCGCTCCAGAAGTTCACCTCGGACCAGGCCAATTTCCGCAATACCCTGAAGCAGCTTGCCGCGAGCGTCTCGCGCTCCGCCGAAACGGTCGCCCTTTGAAGGCGTGGGACAGGCCCTGAGAACGGGCGATGGCGAAGAAGCTGAAAGTCGGAGACGTCATCCGCGGCTACCGGATAACCAAGGTGTTCGGGCCCGGGATGATGGCCATATCCTATGCCGCTCTGGCGCCGAGCGGACGGAAGGTGTTCTTCAAGCAGTACAAGTCGCCGGCGCCGACGGTGGTCTGGTACAAGGATTTCGTCGCCTATCAGAAAGAGCTCTCGGCCCGGGTGGTCCGGGGCAAGGCCGACAATTTCGCGGTCGCCCAGGTCGATTCCTTCGAGGAGATCTGGGGCGGCCGCTGCTACTTCCAGGCTTTCCAGTTCGTCGAGAATGGCGCCGATCTCCAGCAGGTTCTGGACAAGGAGCGGGAGTCGCATCGGGCGACGAAAAAGGCCCCGACCAGCGATCCTTCGATCTGGGCCCGGCACGCCACCTGGGCCAAGGTGCTCGTCGCCGGCATCGCCGCGCTCCACGAGGTGAAGATCGTCCATGCCGATCTGAAGCCGGCCAACGCCTACCTGATCGAGGACCCGACCATTGCGTCGGAATTCCAGCTGAAGCTGATCGACATGGACTTCTCGGTGCTGGCCGATCGCCGCCCGCCCTGGCACGGCCATCAGGGCTATGTCGGCACGGACAATTACCGGTCGCCCGAGCATCTTGCCAGGGGCTCGGTGCCGGTGCCGGCCTCGGACGTCTTCACCTGTGGCCTGATCCTCTACGAGCTGCTGGCGGGGCGCCATCCCTACTGGTCGGAGGACCAGTCGGAATATGCCCGTTTGGTCCAGGGCTACAAAGCGGAGCCTCCGGCCCTTCTCGGCCCGATGCCTTGGCCGGCAAGCAACGCCGACGTCAGCGCCGCCCTGCACCGCTGCCTCAACCCCGATCCGGCGAGGCGGCCCACCGCGATGGAGCTGCGCGCGACCCTCAGCGGCCGGGACAGAAAGCCGGCAGCCGCGGCGGCAAGGCCCGCGTCGAAGCCTGCGCCGAGGCCGACGTCTCCTTCGCCTGCTGCACTCGTGCCCGCGGGGACCCGGCCTCCGCTCGTCTCCGATACGGTGGAGCTTTCCGCGGCGGCCGGCGGGACCCTGCGGGTCCGGATCCGGACGGAGCTCGGCAAGATGCTCATGCGCCGGTTCGGCGCCGACGCCGAATATTGGGATGAGCGCCAGTGCGTGCTCGAGCGAAGCGCGTCCGGCCAATGGACGGTGAGGCCCGCCGGGGCGACGACCAACCAGACCCTCGTCAACGGACGCGCGCTGACCGGGGCGCATCCGCTGAAGGCAGGCGACCAGATCGCGGTCGGAAACGAATCGAAGAAGGTGGCGAAGCTGCCTCTCACCGTGCGGGCGGCCTGATGGGCGAGCCTCCCGAAGCGGCGGCGGAGCCTGGCGCCGATCCGGCCGGAGGATGCGTGCTGGACTCCATCGGAGAGAAAGCCGCGGCTTCCCCTCCCGCCGAGCAACCATCGCCCGTCGCCATTCCCCCCCTGGAGGATGTCCGCGATCTCGACTGGGCCTTCGTCCGAGAGGCCGTTTCGCCCGACGCAATCCGGTCGCGGATGCGAGCGACGGTCGAGGCTTTCGAGGCCCTGTTGGACCGCGAAGGCGGGGCGGGGCTGCTTTTCGACCAATATCGGGCCGACTCTCGCGATCAGGCGATCCGGGTCGGCGCCGTCGATCCTGCGGCGCCCTTGTGGATCATCGGCGACCTGCATGGCGATCTTCTCGCCCTGGAAGCCGCGCTGGCCCTCGTCGCGGCGAAGTCGCGGGAAGAGGCCGCGCCTCCCAACATCATCCTGCTCGGCGATCTGTTCGACGATGAGGGCTTTGGGCTCGAGCTCCTGCTCCGGGTCTTCGAGTTGATCCTGGAGTCGCCCGGCAGGATCTGCGTCGTCGTCGGGAACCATGACGAAGCGCTCTCCTTCGACGGCAACCGGTTCGCCTCCAGCGTTTCGCCCGGAGACTTCGCCGACTTCCTGAACTCCAACCTGGCCCATGAGTGGATCGAGCGCGCGGGCAAGCTGGCGGTCCGGTTTTTCGAGCAGGCGCCGCACGCCCTTTTTCTGCCGGACGGGCTGCTCATCGCTCATGCCGGTTTTCCGCTGACCGATCTTCACGCCCGGTTGGAGGAAAGCGGGAACTGGAACGACCCGGCCTGTCTGTCCGACTTCACCTGGACCCGCGCTCACCCGACCGCGCGAAGGAAGATGCCGAACCGATTCACTCGCGGGAGCCAGTTCGGTCGAGAGGATTTCGCGGATTTCTGCGCTCTCAGCGCTCGGCTCGGCCGGCCGGTGACCCACATGGTTCGAGGCCACGACCATGTCGAGGATCGCTACGTCATCTATCCGGCCTACAAGACCCATCCGATCCTGACGACCGTAGCGCTTTCGCGCCGATTGCCGCGCGAGTCCTTCGGGCCCTATGAGCGGGTGCCCTCGATGGCCCGCTACATCCCCGAGTCCCTGCCGAAATTGTACCGGCTCCACATCCCTGCCGAGCTCGTCAATTCCGTCTTTGCGCAGGCCCAATCACCCGGCGGAGCGCCTGACGGGTGCGAGATATGAGCGGCGTCGTCCTGAGATGCCCCAATTGCGGCACTGTTCAGCCTGCCGGCGGCGAGTGCGAGGCCTGCCGCGAGGCGCCGGTCCGCTATTTCTGCGCCAACCACGTGCCGGGCGTCTGGCTGGACTCGGCCTCGTGCCCGCAATGCGGAGCCAGCTTCGGCGATCCCGTGCCCGCACGGGAACCGCACAGGCCTGCGGATCGCCCCGCGTCGCGTGCTCCAAGGACGATCGAGCGGAGCTCGGGTCTCGACGATCTCGAAGTCGATCCCGGCCCGTGGGGAGGTGGCGGGCCGGGGCCTGGTGGTGGCCGCCCGCCGAGTCCCGACCTGGGCAGCCTCGTCGCCGCGATGCTCGGGGCCGCCGCCCGCAGCCGAAGAGGCCGGGGGGAGGGCTTTAGCTATGATGAGCCGCGGCCGGTGCGCCGCCGTGGCGGCGGCTGCCTGGGCCGGCTGCTCATGCTGGCGCTGCTGCTCTTCGCGCTCTTCCTGCTGGCGCCGTTCCTGCTTGGAGCCCTCCTCAGCTTCGGGTGAAGAAGTAGCGGGCTCGGGAGTGCGAATGCGAGGGTGCTGGAGCGCCGGAAACCGGCTCTACTTCTTCCGGCTGAAATCCACAGACACCACATTCGACCCGTCCTCGACCGGCTCGGCGGCCGGCGGGTCGTTCTCGGCCGCCTCGTGGGCCTGCGGGTCGCCTTCCTCGGCGGTGGCCTGGAACTGAAGGGCGAAATTGACCGCCGGGTCGACGAAGCCGGTGATCGCCGAGAAGGGGATGACGAGCCGCGCCGGCGCCTGGTTGAAGCTGAGGCCGACCTCGAAGCCGTCCTCGCCCACCTTCAGGTCCCAGAAGCGGTTCTGGATGACGATGGTCATCTCGTCGGGGAAGCGCTCCGACAGGTGACGGGGGATGTCGACACCGGCGGCGCCGGTCTTGAAGGTGATGTAGAAATGATGCTCGCCCGGCAGCCGGCCGGTCGTCTCGACCTCGCCCAGCACCCGGCCCACCACCGCGCGCAAGGCCTCCTGGACGATCTCGTCATAGGGAATCAGGCTGTCGGGAGTCTCACCTTGCATGTCTCATGTGGTAGCGAGGCACGCTCGCGGGTCAAGCGAGAGCTTGCCTTCGAAGCTTCGGCGATGTTGAGCGGAGGGAGGAGAAAGCCATGCCGATCGACGCCACCCGCCCCTATGACGACAGCAACATCTTCGCCCGGATCCTTCGCGGCGAGATCCCGTCCAAGCCCGTCTACGAGGACGAGCATGCCCTGGCCTTCCACGACATCAACCCGGCCGCGCCCGTCCATATCCTCGTCATCCCCAAGGGCGCCTATGTCTCCTGGGACGATTTCTCGGAGCGCGGCTCCGACGAGGAGATCGCCGGCTTCGTTCGCGCCGTGGCGAAGGTGGCGCGGGACCTCGGCCTGGTCGCGCCTGGCTACCGCCTGCTCGCCAATGTCGGCCTGAATTCGGGCCAGGAAGTCCCGCATCTGCACGTCCATATCTTCGCCGGGCGGCCGCTCGGGCCGATGCTGGCGCGCTGACGGATTAAGGGTTTGCGCTGCTGGGATTAATGGGTAGGTTCCCGGCCAAACAAACACAGGTTGGCGCAAAGAGCCGACGACGACCAAGGGGACGGATATGATTTTCGGGCGCGTGAAGCCTCTCGACGCCATCCTAGCCACAGCCGAGAAGAAGTCGCTGCACCGCTCGCTCGGGGCGGTCCAGCTGACCCTCTTCGGGGTGGGCTGCATCATCGGGACCGGCATCTTCGTGCTGACCTCGGTGGGCGCCCAGAAAGCCGGCCCCGGCCTCCTCATCAGCTTCATCATCGCCGGCGCCGTCTGCGTCGTCGCCGCTCTCTGCTACGCCGAGATCGCCTCGATGGTCCCGGTCGCGGGCTCCGCCTACACCTATTCCTACGCGGTCCAGGGCGAGTTCCTCGCCTGGACGGTCGGCTGGGCGCTTCTCCTCGAATATGCGGTGGGCGCCTCGGCCGTCTCGGTCGGCTGGTCCAACTATTTCATCGACACGGTGATGGAGCGAAGTTGGGGGATAGATTTCCCCGACTGGCTGAGCTCGGGGCCGCTCGTCCTGGGCGGCAAGGAA
>DASWLZ010000046.1:0-49513 GCA_036399975.1 Allosphingosinicella sp. | reverse complement strand
CGCTTACCGTATTGAGTTCATGGTCGTTCCCGTAGGGACGCAAGAAGAAAGGGGAAAGTTTATGCGGAAGCTCGCCATCGCTATGGCGCTTTCATCCACCCTGCTCGCCACTCCAGCCTTTGCACGCGACGGCGCGATGTACATTGGCGGCGAATTTGGTGCGATGATCGTGGAAGATGTGGACGTCGATATCGGCGCCGTTAACAACGCTATCACGCTCAACCACGAATATGGCTACGATGGTGGCCTCTTCGTCGGTTACGATTTCGGCGCCTTCCGGGCCGAAGCCGAAGTCGCCTACAAGAAGGCCGATTTCGAGGACTATCAGACCTCGATCCGTCTGCCTCTCGAAGGCGCGGCCTTCCCCCCGTCCCGACCCGGGAGCGGCAGCACCAGCGCTCTTAGCTTCATGATCAACGGCATGCTGGATTTCGGCGACGACGAGGGCATTTCGGGCTTCGTCGGCGGCGGTATCGGCATGGCGCGAGTCAAGGCGAACAACCTTCGCAACTTCGCGAACGCCACGCCGTTCCTCGACGATTCCGACACGAAGCTTGCCTGGCAGGTCTTCGCCGGCGTTCGTCAGGCGATCAGCGATAACATCGACGTCACCGTCAAATATCGCTTCTTCAACGCCGACAAGATCCGCGGGATCGCGTTCAACGGCGGTGAGTCGGAGTATCGGTTCCGGTCGCACAGCCTTCTCGGCGGCCTGACCTTCAACTTCGGTGGTGCCGAGCCGGTGGTGGAAGTGCCGCCGCCGCCGCCGCCGCCGGTCGTCGAGACCCCGGTCGTCGAGACCCCCCCGCCGCCGCCGCCGCCGCAGTGCGTCGCCGGTCCGTTCATGGTCTTCTTCGACTGGGATCGTGACGAGATCACTCCGCAGGCGTCGGCGATCCTCGACAACGCGGCTTCCGCTTATCAGACCTGCGGCCAGGCCCAGGTGATGATCGCGGGCCACGCCGACCGTTCCGGTTCGGACCAGTATAACGTCGGTCTCTCGCAGCGTCGTGCCGCGAACGTCCGTTCGTACCTGGCCGGCAGGGGCATCCCCGACGGCGTCATGACCACTGAAGCGTTCGGCGAGAGCCGGCCGCTGGTCGAGACCGCCGACGGTGTCCGCGAGCCGCAGAACCGGCGCGTGGAGATCACCTTCGGACCCGGCTCCGGCTGGTAAGACGGGGGTTCGCCGCTCCGGCGGCGCAACGCCAGAAACAAGGAAGGAGTCGGCCCCCGGGCCGGCTCCTTTCCTTTTGAGGTCGGCCGCGAACGACGCCATGCATCGTGGAAAAGCGCTTGTCCCGCTCAAGCGCCGCGAGCTAAGCGGGCGCCACTTCCCCCCAGCAAGGATTTGAGATGCGCATTTCGATGATCGGCACCGGCTATGTCGGCCTGGTGTCCGGCGCCTGTTTTTCCGACTTCGGCCATGACGTCACCTGCGTCGACAAGGACGTGGGCAAGATCGAGGCGTTGCGTCAGGGAAAGATGCCGATCTTCGAGCCCGGGCTGGACGAGCTGGTCGAGCGCAACGTCCGCGGCGGCCGTCTCGCCTTCACCACCGATCTCCAGCAGGGGGTCGCCGGCGCCGACGCCGTCTTCATCGCGGTCGGCACCCCGTCGCGTCGCGGCGACGGCCATGCCGACCTCAGCTACGTCTTCGGAGCCGCGGCGGAGATCGCCGCGGCGCTGGACGGGCCGGCGGTGGTGGTGACCAAGTCGACCGTCCCCGTCGGGACCGGCGACGAAGTGGAGCGCATCATTCGCGAAACCGCCCCCGAGGCGAAGGCCTGGGTGGTCTCCAATCCCGAGTTCCTTCGAGAAGGCGCGGCGATCGAGGATTTCAAGCGGCCGGACCGAATCGTCGTGGGCACCGACGACGAGTCGGCGCGCGAGGTGATGCGCGAGATCTACCGGCCGCTCTACCTCAACAAGGCGCCGCTTCTGTTCACCGGCCGGCGCACCGCCGAGCTGATCAAATATGCCGCCAACGCCTTTCTGGCGACCAAGATCACCTTCATCAACGAAGTCGCCGACCTGTGCGAGATCGTCGGCGCCGACGTCCAGGACGTCGCGCGGGGAATCGGACTCGACAACCGAATCGGCTCCAAGTTCCTCCACGCCGGGCCCGGCTATGGCGGCTCCTGCTTCCCCAAGGACACGCTCGCGCTCCTCAAGACCGCCGAGGATCACCAGGCGCCGCTGAGAATCGTCGAGTCGGTCGTGAAGGTGAACGAGGCCCGCAAGCGCGCCATGGGCCGAAAGGTCATCCAGGCGCTGGGCGGCGAGGCGCGCGGCCGGACGGTGGCGCTGCTCGGCCTCACCTTCAAGCCCAATACGGACGACATGCGCGACGCGCCCTCGCTCAGCATCGTCCAGGCGCTTCAGGATTCCGGCGCCTCCGTCCGAGGCTACGACCCGGAAGGGATGGAGCAGGCCCGGCCGATGATGCCTAACGTCGAATTCTTCGACAGCCCCTACAGCGCGGCCGCGGGCGCCGACGCGGTGGTGCTGGTCACCGAATGGGACGTGCTTCGCGCGCTCGATCTCAAGCGCCTCGCGCGCGACATGGCGCAGCCGATCTTCGTCGACCTGCGCAGCGTCTATCCCCCCGAGGATGTCGAGGACGCGGGATTGCGCTGGTTCGGCATCGGCCGCCCTGCCCGGGCCTGAGTCCGGGCAACCGTCGCGGCAGCGGATCGTTCACCTCTCACAAAGAGGAGAATGAGATGAGGCTCACCCGCTCGCTGATCCCGGGCCTTTCGGCCCTGGCGATCGCCGCCTGCGCTACCGAAGGCAATGCCGACGACGTCGCCCAGGCGGGCGATCCGGGCCCGCCCGCCGCGGTCTCGACCATAGGGCCTCCTCGACTCACGGCCGACCTGCGCGACGCCCAGGGGCGGGTCCGAGCCCGAGTGTCCGCGGAAACGTCGGGCGACAGCTTGAGGGTTCGGGTCGAGGCCGCCGGCATGGCACCCGGCTCCTACGGCGCCCATCTCCACATGACCGGCCGCTGCGATGCGCCGGATTTCGCAAGCGCCGGCCCCCACTGGAACCCGACCGCCCAGAAGCACGGCAAGGACAATCCCGCCGGTATGCACAAGGGAGATCTGCCGAACCTCCTCGTCGGGACCGACGGCCGCGGCAGCTTCGAATATACCATCCCCAATGCGGGGCTTTCCGGGATGCTTCCCAATCGCCTGATCGACGCCGACGGAGCGTCGGTCGTCGTGCACGAGAAGGCCGACGACTTCAGGACGGACCCTTCCGGCAACAGCGGCGCGAGGGTCGCCTGCGGAGTGCTGGGCTGAAATCCTCCCCATCTTCGATGGGGACGATTTTCAGATCGCCTCTCCGCTTGCCCGGGCGCGGTCGACCTTCGTCGCCTCCAGCTCCGCGATCCGGCGTGAGGCGATCCACAGGGCGACGAGCGTGAAGGGCGGCACGAGATAGAGCGCGAAGATGCCGGTCGCCAGATCGCCGGAGAGCACGGAGACCTTGCCGGCATAATAAGGCCCCAGCGCTAGCCCCACCATCGTCGTCCCGAGCACGTAGGTCGCGCCCGCCGTCGCCCGCATCCTGGGGATGACGAGATCCTGGAGCGTGGCGACGGCGGCGCCCACCCAGGCCGACGCCAGCATGTGCGCGATCGGGTTCACCCAGTAGAAGGCGGCGAGGCTGTCGGTGGTGAGTAGGAAGGCGACGAAGGGGATCGGGAGGGTCACCGACAGCATGTTGACGAAGATCCGTCCCCTCGGGTCGCGCTCGCGCCAGAGGTCGGACAAATAGCCGCCGAGGATGACTCCGGCGGCCGCGGAGAAGGCCGCCGACCAGCCGAGGATCAGGCCTATCTCCTCCTTGGCCTTCATCCCGCCGATGAAACGGGCGGGCTCGAGCGCCCCGCCGTAGAAATTCTGCTCGACATAATGGGGCATCCAGAAGCTGGTGGCGTAGGTGACGAACGAGATGCTTCCGAACGCGATCGCCAGCGTGACGACGATCGGGGACCCCCAGATCAGCCGGTAGACCGGCGGGTCGCGAAACTTGAGCGACTGGACCCAGGAGAAGATGGCGTAGACGCCGAGCCCGTAGGCGACCCATTGCGGAGCGTCGCCGCTCAGCCGGTAGAGGCCGTAGGCGGCGGCGGCAATGAGTGCGAGTGCGATCAGGTTGAGCCGGAGCGCTCCGGGGAAGCGGGAGACGCTGAGCAGGGTCAGCGGCGGCAGGATGGCGGCCAGCTCGCCCCCGAAGTCCCGCCACGCATTGGGGCGGACGATCGGCTGGGGAAGCCCATCCGAAGCGCCCCGCTGCGGCTCGCGCAAGGTCAGCACCCACAAGGCGAGGAGCAGGCCGGGGAGGCCGACGGCGAGGAAAGCCGCCTGCCAGCCGGTGAGGCCGAGCGGAGCCAGAGCTGTATCCGGATAGGCGCTGTTCCAGCGGGCGACGACGAAGCCGCCGATCGGAAGGCTCAGGGCGCCGCCGATGTAGAGGCCGCTCGAATAGATCGAGAGGGCGGTCGCCCGGCGCTCCTTGGGGAACCAGTCGGAGATCATCGAATAGGCGGCCGGGGACGCGCTGGCCTCGCCGATGCCGACTCCGATTCGGGCGGTGGCCAGCATCGCGAAGCTGTTGGCGAAGCCCGAAAAGGCGGTCATGGACGACCACAAGGCCAGCCCCATCGCCATCAGCCGGCCACGATACCAGCTGTCGGCGAGCCTCCCCAGCGGGATCCCGAAGAGGGCGTAGAAGACGGCGAAGGCGGTTCCGTAGAGGAAGCCGATCTGGGCGTCCGAGACCGAGAGATCGCGCTTGATGTCACCGACCAGGATCGAGAGGATCTGCCGGTCGATGAAATTGACGATGTAGACGATGACCAGGACGATCAGGGCGTACCAGGCATAGGCGCCGATTCGGGGGGGGCGGGCGGGGGCGGTAGCAGCGGGGTCGGACGCCATGGGCCCTCACATTGTACTTATCGTTGCATGTGGCTAGCAGAGCGACGCGCTTTGGCAACAAGGCATCGCCCGTGAAGACATCCGTCCTGTTCGTCTGCCTCGGCAATATCTGCCGCTCGCCGCTCGCCGAGGCGGCTTTCCGCCGCGAGGCCGAGAGGCTCGGCATCGACGTGGAGATCGATTCCGCCGGCACCGGCGACTGGCATATTGGTTACCCGCCCGATCCCCGGGCGGCCGCCGTGGCGGCCCGCAACGGCATCGACATCTCGCACCTCAAGGCTCGCCTCGTGACTGGGGACGACTTCCGCCGCTTCGACCATATCGTCGCCCTCGATGCCAGGAACCTCGCGGACCTCGAGGCGCTTCGCCCCACCGACGGCACGGCGAAGCTCTCGCTTCTGCTCGACCACGTCGAAGGGCGGCAGGGCCAGGCGGTGGCCGATCCTTATTATGGCGACGACAGCCATTTCGACACCGCCTGGGACGAGGTGAGCGCCGGCGCTGAGGGCCTCGCGCGCCGGATCGCCGAGGGCGGATGACGGCCTTCGCCCGGCGGGTCGCGGCTCTGGCCGGTCTCCCCGAGGAGAGGCTCGAGCGGCTCGCCGGCGGCGATCTCTCCGAGGCCCTGTTGGTGCGACGGCCGGACGGCCGCGCCTCTGTCGCGAAGCGCGACCTGGCGGCCGGAGCCGAAGCCGCGATGCTTCGGGCAATGGCCGCGGCGGGAATCCCGGCCCCTCTCATTGAGGCCGAGCATGAGGGTGTGCTCCTGCTCGAGCATGTTGCCAACGACCGCATCTTCAGCCCGGCCGCCTGGGGCGACGTCGGCCGCGCTCTGCGGCGGCTTCACGACCATTGCGGCGAGCAATATGGCTGGCCGGTCGACTATCAGATCGGCACCGTCGCGCTGGACAATCGCGAGCGCCGGGACTGGCCAGGCTTCTGGGCGGAGCAAAGGCTGGTCGCGACGGCCGGGGTGCTCGACCGTCCGTGGCGGGAGCGGGTCGGCGGCCTAGCCAGGCGAATCGGCGAGATCGCCCCCGCCGCGCCCACGCCCTCCCTCCTCCATGGCGACTTGTGGAGCGGCAACATCCTCGTCTCCGAAGGTCGCCTGGCCGCCCTCATCGACCCCGCTTGCTGCCATGGCCATTCGGAGGTCGACCTCGCCATGCTCACCTTGTTCGACCCCCCGGGCGACACCTTCTGGGAAGCCTACGGCCCGCTCGAAGCCGGCTGGGAGGAGCGGCGCCCCCTCTATCAGCTGTTTCCCGCCTTGCTCCACATGCGGCTGTTCGGCGACACTTATGCCGGGATGGTGGACCGGCTGCTGACCCGCCTCGGCGCCTGATCAGTCGAGCGGATAGGTCTCCGCGACCGAGTAGATCGGCCCGTCCGGAGTAAGGCTGCTCTCGTAGAGCCGGAACTCGTCCACCGGGAAGGGCGCGCCGCCGACCCCGCCCGAACGCTCGACCAGCGGGCCGACCGGGCCGGCGCCGCGGGGAAGCCGGGCGATGGTGATGTGCGGCATGTACGCCCGCCGGTCCCGCTCGACTCCCACCCGAGCCAGCGCCTGATCGACCTTCTTGTGAAGGGCGCGAAGCGGCTCGTGCGGAGTCACCCCGGCCCACAGGATCGCCGGCTCGCCGCGGCGCTCGAAGGCGCCGAGGCCGTTCAGGGCGATCGGGAAGCGGGGATGGTGAACCGAGCTCAAGGCCGCGTCCACGTCCCGGGCCAGATGCCGGTCCACCTCGCCGATGAAGCGCAGCGTCAGGTGCAGCTGCTCGTCGGCCAGCCACCGCGCGCCCGCGACTCCGCCCATCAGTTCGAGCAAGAGGGCCCGGACCGCCCTGGGCAGGGGGATGGCAACGAACAGGCGGTGCATGGCGGGTCCTTAGCGGCACGCGACGCGCCTGCGTACCGGTTTTCCTTGAATGTAAGGCGCCTTCTCACGATATTGGCGCCACGCGGCGTCGCATTCGCCGCGAAAGGAGAGAGTTCGAAATGGCTAACGGATTTGACCCGCGCGCGACCGCAGCGCCGCACACGGCCGACACGCTCGGCCGGGACAGCGTCGCCTACGACGCGGGCCTGCGGTCCTACATGCTGTCAGTCTACAATTACATGGCGTCGGGAGTTCTGCTCACCGGAGTCGTCGCTCTGCTGTTCGCCCGCTCGGGCGCGGCCGAGACGATCCTGATGGGCCCGGGCATCCTCAAATATGTCATCATGCTGTCGCCGCTGGCGTTCGTGATGGTGCTCAGCTTCGGGATTAACCGGCTTTCGACCGGGACGGCGCAATTGCTCTTCTGGGCGTTCGCGACCGTGATGGGCCTGTCCATGGCATCGATCTTCCTGGTCTACACCGGGTCGTCGATCGCGATGACCTTCTTCGCGACCTCGGCCGCCTTCCTGTCGCTCAGCCTCTACGGCTACACGACGAAGCGCGATCTCTCGGGCTTCGGCACGTTCCTGATCATGGGCGTGGTTGGGCTGATCGTCGCTTCGCTGCTCAACCTTTGGTTCCAGTCGCCGGCGATGACCCTGGCGATCAGCGCCATCGGCGTGCTGATCTTCGCGGGCCTCACCGCCTACGACACGCAGCGGATCAAGAGCATGTACGCCTATGTCGCCGGCACCGACATGATCGGCAAGACGGTGATCATGGGGGCGCTGTCGCTCTACCTCGACTTCGTCAACATGTTCACCTTCCTCCTGCAGTTCCTCGGCAGCCGCGACTAAGCTTCGAGCCGATCTGAAAAAGGGAAGGCCCGGCGGGAACGCCGGGCCTTTTCTTTTGCCCGTCATCCCAGCGAAGGCTGGGATCCAGGTGGGTGAAGGGCGCCTGTGTCCTCCACCCTTTGGGGCTCCGGCCTTCGCTGGAGCGACGTCAGCGGACGTGCCTGCCGAAGAAGTCGAGGGTGCGCTGCCAGGCGAGCATCGCCGCAGCCGCGTCGTAACGCTCGGCCGAGGTGTCGTTGTGGAAGGCGTGGTTGACCTTGGGATAGACGTGCGCGTCGACCGTCTTCCCCGCCGCGGCGAGCGCGTCTCGCCAGGGGAAGCCGGTCTTGTTCACCCGTTCGTCGAGCTCCGCGTAATGGAGCTGCAAAGGCGCCCGGATCTGCGTCGCCAGCGCTGGATCCGGCGCCGGGCCGTAGAAGGACACGCCCGCTGCCAAGGTTTCCCCGGCGGCGAGCGCCACCCGGTTGACCATTCCCCCGCCCCAGCAGAAGCCGACCGCGCCGGCCTTGCCGTTGCTTCGGGGCAGCGACTTGAGCAGGCGCAGGGTGGCGACAGCGTCCGCGGCAGTCGCCCCGAGGTCGAGCTTGCCGATCGCCTCGCGCGCGGCGTCCTGGTCGGCGGGGGTGCCGCCGACCGGCGACAGGAAATCCGCGGCAAGGGCACGATAGCCGGCGGCGGCGAGGCGGCGGGCCACGTCCTCGGTATGCGCATTGAGACCGCGATTCTCGTGGATGACGAGAACCGAGCCCAGGGGCGCCACCGGGCTGCGCGGCTCCGCCTGATAGCCTTTCAACATCCGCCCGCTGCCGACGGGCCAGCTCATCCGGCGGGCTCGGAGGCGATTGTCGGTCTCCGGGACGACCGCGGCGGCAGCCGGGTCCGCGGCGATCCCGGCCAGAAGGGCCGAGGCGGCGGCAGCGCTGCCCGCGAGCCGGGTGAGCTCGGCCATGAAGGCGCGGCGGTCCATGCCTTCGTGCGTGTAGCGGTCGTAGAGGGCGATGGCGGCGATTCGAAGCTCGCTCATGTCATGCCTCCTGAGGCTGCGGATGCTCCGGGATCAGAGCGTCGTCCAGCTCTCGCGCCCGAACCGCCGCAGGGCGGCTGCTGATCCGCTCGAGATATTCGACGAAGGCGGGGCGCTTGTCGATCGAGTTGAACATCACGCCCCAGCCGATCTGCGAGCCGACATAGACGTCGGCGGCGGTGAACTGGTCGCCGCAAATATAGGGCCCCGGGCCGAGCACGCAGCGCTCGAGCGCGTCGATCGTCTCTTCGAAGCTGCCATAGCCCGCCAGCACCTTCTTGTCGGCCGGCGCGAGCAGGCCGAGCGACTTGGCCGTCACCGCCGCCTCGACCGGGCCTGCGGCGAAGAACATCCAGCGATAATAAGGACCTCGCCGGGCATTGCCCGACGGCGGGGCGAGGCCGGCGTCGGGGAAGGCGTCGGCGAGATAGGCGCAGATGGCGGCGGCCTCGGTCACCACCGTGTCGCAATGCTTGATCGCGGGTACCTTCCCCATCGGATTGATGGCGAGATAGTCCGGCCCCTTCATCGTCGTCCCAAAGTCGAGCAGCACCGTCTCGTAGGGGTGGCCGACCTCCTCGAGCATCCAGCGGACGATCCGGCCGCGCGACATCGGGTTGGTGTAGAAGGTGAGCGACTGCGACATGCGGATCCTCCTGTCCCGCCTCCCTAGCGCCGGGCGGCGGCGGCAGGAAGCCCGTCCCGGCGGCCGGCGTCGAGCAGTTCGCCGACCGAGACGATCCGGAAGCCTCGTGCCCGAAGGCCCCGGATCACCAGGGGAAGCGCCTCCCGGGCGGTGCCGTTGGCGCGGTACATGAGGTGCATGAGAAGGATGGAGCCGGGCCTGGCTCCGCGCACCACCCGGTCGGCATAGGCTCGAGGATCCTCGACCAGCGGCTCCTCGACGTCGATCATCACCATCTCGTAGCCATGCCTCCGCGCCGCCGCCGGCAGGCCCCAGAGCTTCTTCCCGTAAGGCGGCCGGAAGAGCTTCGGAGGCGGGGCGCCCGCCGCGACCAGCCGGCGGTGGGTCTCGCCGATCTCGGCATCGTAGAAGCCGGCGGAGCGGCCGATCATCACCCTGTGGCTCAGGCTGTGGTTGGCGATCTCATGGCCTTGCGCCACGATCCGGCGCACGAGATGGGGCCGCTCCCCGGCCTCGCGCCCGATCAGGAAGAAGGTGGCGCGGGCGCCGCCGGCGCGTAGCGAGTCGAGCGCGGCGGCCACTCCCGGCTCGGTCGGGCCGTCGTCGAACGTGAGGGCGACCATCGGCCGGTCCGTCTCCACCCGGCAGATGATCTCGCCGACGAGAGCGAAGCAGCGCGCATTGCTGACCGCCCAGAGGGCGGCCGCCACCGCCAGCGCCAGGATGAGCGCCGCCGCGACCCACCGCGCTCGCGCCGATTGCAACACCCCTCCCGCCATGCCCACTGCCCCTCATCCGGTCGTCGGCAGAGCCTAAGCCAGTCGCGGCCATCCGCAAGCGGCACAAAAAAAGCCCCTCCCGAAGGAGGGGCTTTGGGAAGTGGATCGAGAAGCTGTCACGCCTGCTCGGGCTGACCCTCTTCGGGCTGGCCGGCCTCGCTCGGGCCCTGCTCGGCCTCCGGCTGGCCCTGCTCGCCTTCCGGCTCCGCCTTCTTGCCGCGCTTCTTGCTCGGCTTGGGAGCGGCGGGGACGATCTCGAAGGTGGGGGCGTCGTCCTTGATGGTGACCTTGACCTCGCCGCCGTGGATGAGCTTGCCGAACAGCAGCTCCTCCGCGAGCGGCTGCTTGATCTTCTCCTGGACGAGCCGGCCCATCGGGCGGGCGCCGTAGAGCTTGTCGTAACCGCGCGACGTGAGCCACTTGCGAGCCTCCTCGTCGAGGTCGATATGGACGTTGCGGTCGGCCAGCTGGAGCTCGAGCTGGAGAATGAACTTGTCCACGACCCTGGCGACCACGTCGGTCGGCAGGTAGCTGAACGGAACGATCGCATCGAGCCGGTTGCGGAATTCCGGCGTGAACATCCGCTTGATCGCCTCCTCGTCCTCGCCCTCGCGCGTGTTGTTGCCGAAGCCGAGGCCCTCGCGCGCCATGTCGCTGGCGCCCGCATTGGTGGTCATGATCAGGATGACGTTGCGGAAGTCGACCGTCTTGCCGTGATGGTCGGTCAAACGCCCGTTATCCATGATCTGGAGGAGGATGTTGAACAGATCCGGATGTGCCTTCTCGATCTCGTCGAGGAGGAGCACGCAGTGCGGATGCTGGTCGACCGCGTCGGTCAGGAGGCCGCCCTGATCGTAGCCGACATAGCCCGGAGGGGCGCCGATCAGCCTCGAGACCGAGTGGCGCTCCATATATTCGGACATGTCGAAGCGCTGCAGCGGAATCCCCATGATCGAGGCGAGCTGGCGCGCCACCTCGGTCTTGCCGACGCCCGTCGGCCCGGAGAAGAGGTAGTTGCCGATCGGCTTGTCCGGATCGCGAAGGCCGGCCCGGCTCAGCTTGATCGCCGAGGACAGGACCGAGATCGCCGCGTCCTGGCCGAACACTACCCGCTTCAGGTCGCGGTCGAGATGCTCTAGAGTCTTCTTGTCGTCGGACGAGACGCTCTTCGCCGGGATCCGGGCGATGGTCGAGATGACCTGCTCGATCTCCTTGGTGGTGATCGTCTTCTTGCGCTTGTTGGGCGGCACCAGCATCTGCATCGCACCGACCTCGTCGATCACGTCGATCGCCTTGTCGGGCAATTTCCGGTCGTTGATGTAGCGCGCCGAGAGCTCGACCGCCGCCTTGATCGCGTCGGTCGTGTATTTGACCTTGTGATGCTCCTCGAACGCCGTGCGAAGGCCGGCGAGGATCTTGATCGTGTCCTCGACGGTCGGCTCGTTGACGTCGATCTTCTGGAAGCGCCGGAGCAGCGCCCGGTCCTTCTCGAAATGGTTGCGGAATTCCTTGTAGGTGGTCGATCCGATGCAGCGGATCGTCCCGCCCGAAAGCGCCGGCTTGAGCAGGTTGGAAGCGTCCATCGCTCCGCCGGACGTGGCGCCGGCGCCGATCACCGTGTGGATCTCGTCGATGAACAGGATGGCGTCGGGAAGCTTCTCAAGCTCCGTCACCACCGCCTTCAGCCGCTCCTCGAAATCGCCGCGATAGCGGGTGCCGGCGAGAAGCGCGCCCATGTCGAGCGAGTAGATGACGGCCGGCTTCAGCACATCGGGCACGTCGCCCTCGACGATCTTGCGCGCCAGCCCTTCCGCGATCGCGGTCTTTCCGACTCCGGGATCGCCCACGTAGAGCGGATTGTTCTTTGAGCGGCGGCACAGGATCTGGACCGTCCGGTCGACCTCCGGCCCGCGCCCGATCAGCGGATCGACTCGCCCGCTGATCGCCTTCTCGTTGAGATTGACGGTGAACTGCTTGAGCGCGCTCTCATTCTTCTTCTTGCTCTCCTCAGGCTTGGATTCCTCGACGCCTTTGGGCTCCTGGGGCTCGGACGAGGTCTCGCCCTTGCCGACGCCGTGGCTGATGTAGCTGACCGCATCGAGCCGGCTCATGTCCTGCTGCTGGAGGAAATAGACGGCGTAGCTCTCGCGCTCGGAGAAGAGGGCGACGAGGACGTTGGCGCCGGTCACCTCGTCCCGGCCCGAGGACTGGACGTGGAGGATGGCGCGCTGGACGACCCGCTGGAAGCCGCTGGTCGGCGACGGGTCGGTCTGGCCGTCGACCTTGAGCGCTTCCAGCTCGCTGTCGAGATAGGCGCGGACCGCCTCGCGCAACTCCTTGAGGTCGACCCCGCAGGCGCTCATCACCTTCGACGCATGGGCATCCTCGGTGAGGGCGAGCAGAAGGTGCTCGAGGGTCGCATATTCGTGCCGGCGGCCGCTAGCTTCCGCCAAAGCGGTATGCAGGGTCTGCTCGAGTTCGCGGGCGAAGGAAGGCAAGTCGGTGACTCCTCAAAGCCCGCAAGAATTCACGGACTACATGGTCTTAATGTCGGGGGTCGGGCTCCCGTCATCAAGTCCTCCAAAAAAGCTGGGGAAAAGGCCGAAGGTTCCCCTGGCTTTGTCATTTCTTGAATAGCTGCTCTGCGCTTGCCCGGTGGTTAACCGCGGTGTCGATCTTGGCGCGGACCCGCACGATCTCCGCCTCGAGCGCTTCGATCCGGGCGTGGAGCTCGTCCACCGACAGCGGATCGAGATCCTGCCGGCCCAGCTGGGTCAGCGGATCCTCGGGCTTGTTCGGGAAGAGCTCGTCGAGGTCCATCCCCGCAAAATCCCCGTTCCGCCCCGCGGCGTCAAGCCGCAGGGCTTGCGCCGCCGAGCATTCGGCGCGAGGCGTGACCGCATGGACGCAATCCCCGAGACGATGATCGCGATCGACCCGGCCGCCGCGGGCGGGCCGGAAGTGCTTCAGCCGGTCGAGCGGCCGGTGCCTCGACCCTCGCCGGGCGAGGTGCTGATCCGCGTCGAGGCGGCCGGGGTCAACCGCCCCGACGTCATGCAGCGCCTCGGCTTCTATCCGCCCCCGCCCGGGGCGCCGACCATTCCCGGGCTGGAAGTGGCCGGAACGATCGCCGGCGGCGGCCGCGACGGCGAGCGGGTCTGCGCCCTCGTCGCCGGCGGCGGCTACGCGCAATTTTGCACGGCGCCCGAAGGCCAGTGCCTGCCGGTGCCGGACGGCTTCTCGATGATCGAGGCGGCGGCCCTGCCCGAGACCTTCTTCACCGTCTGGACCAACCTCTTCCAGCGCGGCGGCGCAGGGCGGGGCGACACGGTGCTGGTCCATGGCGGCACCAGCGGCATCGGCACCACGGCCATTCTGCTCGGCAAGGCCTTCGGCCTCACCGTCATCGTCACCGCCGGCACCGCCGACAAATGCGCCCGCTCGCTCGAGATCGGCGCCGCTCACGCGATCGACTACAAGGCCCGGGATTTCGTCGCGGAGGTGAAGCGGATCACCGGCGGCGCGGGCGTCGCCGTCGTCCTCGACATGGTCGGCGGCGATTACGTCCCGAGGAACCTCGCCTGTCTCGCCGAGGACGGCCGTCACGTCTCGATCGCTGCTCAGCGCGGACCGACGGTCGAGATCCCGATCTGGGAGGTGATGCGCAAGCGGCTGACCCTGACGGGCTCGACGCTCCGCGCCCGGCCGGTGGAGTTCAAGGCGGCCCTGGCCGAGGCGCTTCGGCAAGAGGTCTGGCCGCATCTCGAGGCGGGCCGGATCCGCCCCGTCATCCATTCCACCTTCCCGCTTGAGGACGCGGCCGGAGCCCACCGCCTGATGGACAGCGGCGAGCACGTCGGCAAGATCGTTCTGGAGGTCGAACCTCGTCATTCCCGCGAACGCGGGAATCCCGCTTCTTCCCGATGCGAGGCGGCTGGGTCGGCATGATGGCGGACCGCCATCGCGGGACGGTTCACGCGGGCGTGACGTCCGACATCTCACGCCGCGCCTTCCAGCACCGGGAAGGCAGGGCTCCCGCTTCGTCGCAAGATACGGCCTGCTTCGTCTCGTCCATGTTGAGCCCTATGAGCGAATCGACGAAGCGATCGCCCGGGAGAAGGCGATCAAGGAATGGCTTCGGGCGTGGAAGATCGATCTGATCGAGAAAGCCAATCCCGACTGGCTCGACCTGTTCGAGCACACGGCCAATCCGTGAAGGCAGAAGCGGGTTTCCCGCTTTCGCGGGAATGACAGGAAGGGCTTCGATGACCGAGACTTTGATCCTCCACGAATATTCCCAGTCGGGGAATTGCTACAAGATCCGGCTCACGGCGGCGCTTCTCGGAATCCCGATCGAGCGGCGCGAATATGATATCCAGAAGGGCGAGACGCGGACCCCGGAGTTCCTCGCCAAGGTCAATCCGAACGGGCGGATCCCGGTGCTCCAGGTCGGCGACCGCTTGATCCCGGAGAGCAACGCCGCCTGCTTCTATCTCGCCGACGGCTCCCCGCTGGTGCCCGGTGATAGGTTCGAACGGGCCGACATGCTTCGCTGGATGTTCTTCGAGCAGTACAATCACGAGCCCAACGTCGCGACGCTCCGCTTCTGGCTGGCCTTCCTCGGCGAGGAGAGGCTGAGCGATCTCCAGCGGACCCTGCTCCCCGGCAAGCGCGAGGGCGGCGAGGCGGCGCTTAGGCTGATGGACGAGCATCTCGCCGGCCGCGACTTCTTCGTCCGCGATCGGCTCAGCCTCGCCGACATCGCCCTCTACGCCTACACGCATGTCGCGGAGGAGGGCGGCTTCGAGCTTGCCCGATACCCTTCGGTCTCGCGGTGGCTGGAGCGGGTTGCCGCCCAGCCCGGCTATATGGGCATGGACGCCTAGCCGGGTATCGAGGGTTCAGCCGACGAAGATGGCGACGAGCAGCCCGCCGACGGCCAGGGCGCCGATGCCCAGGACCACCGCGGCGCCCGTCAGGATCTTGTCGCCGGTGCTCTTGCGCTTCCTGGGCCGGTCCTCCCGCGCCGCCGCCGCTTGCGGGGACTCGGCCGCGGAGACGGCGCGAAGCGCCTCCTCTTCTCCGGAAATCCGCACACTCGTGTCCGCGGCGGCACCCGGCGCCTGCCTCGTCCGTTCCTCCCGCGGCAGCTCCGCCGACTGCGCGGCGACCGGGAGCTGAGCGGCGGCCAGCGCCGCGATCGTTACTAATCTCATCTTCATTCGCCTCTCACTCGCTCTGGTCGCCGATGTAATCGAAGATCAGCACTCCGCCGATGATGATCGCCGCGCTGGCGCCGATCGCGATCCAGCCCGCCGTCGAGAAACCCTGCTTCCGCCCCTCCGGCCCGGGGCGGCCGGCGGTCAGCTGCGAAACCGGGCGGCCTGCGATGCTGAGGTCGAGCTTCGCCTCCCGGCCGCTGAAGCCAAGCTCGGCGCCCCTGGCGAAGCGGATTTCGCCCGTCGCCCCGCTCCTCAGCGTCGAGGTCAAGGCGAGGCCGGCCTGCGGCTTCTCGCGCCCCCCGCCGAGCGGAACCCGGAGCCGGGCGCCGGCGAAGGCCGAGACCTGGCCGGCTTGGGCCGGCCGGTGCTCATGCAGCTCCGCCGCGGCGGCCGGCCCGGCGGCCGGAAGCGTCTGGGCCGCCGCGATCAGTCCGGCGATCAGTAATTTTCTCATCGTTTCCCCCTCATGAGCCGCGTCATCGTGCGGCCGATTCGATCGAGCTTCGTCTGTCAGGATGCCGCGACAGGGGCCTCCGGATGTGGCCTCGCGAAAAAAAGATGCGGGACCCGGCAGGGCGGCATTCGTCTTGCCCTGAGGCGCCCGCTGGACTAGATCGCTGGCAACGTAACGGCCGCTCCGGGAAGGGGCGGCCCTTCTTGTTTTTGGAGACGACAAGTGGTTCAGCCGCTCATGCCCACTGCGACCGCTGCCTGGCTGGTCGACAACACTTCGCTCACCTTCGAGCAGATCGCCAGCTTCTGCGGTCTCCACATCCTCGAGATCCAGGCGATCGCCGACGACACCGCGGCGACCAAGCTCACGGGGCGCGATCCGATCCGGGCCGGCGAGCTCAATCAGGAGGAGATCGACCGCGGTCAGGCCGACCCCGACTACCGCCTCCGGATCCAGAAGGAGCCGGACCAGACCCGCCGCACCAAGGGCCCGCGCTATACGCCGGTCTCTAAGCGCCAGGACAAGCCGGACGGGATCGCCTGGATCATCCGCAACCATCCGGAGATCTCCGACGGCCAGATCGGCAAGCTGATCGGCACCACCCGGACCACCATCGCCGCGATCCGCGACCGCAGCCACTGGAACATCGCCAACATCCAGCCCAAGGACCCGGTGACCCTCGGCCTCTGCTCGCAACGCGAGCTCGACGCGATCGTCGCCAAGGCGGCCAAGGCGGCCGGGATCGAGCCGGCTCCGACCGACCACCGCCTCGCCGGCGACCGCGAGGCGCTGATCGAGGAGCTTCGGCGCGAGCGCGACACCGCCGCCCGCGAGGCCGAAGCGGCGCATGCCGCCGAGGAGGCGGGCGAAGCCGCCCCCCGCGAGCCGACCGCCGATGACCTCTTCAAGAGCTGAGCCCGCCAGTCCCGACGTTTCCCTGACCGACCCGGACGAGGGCGACAGTCAGGCCTACACGCACAGGGGCCTCACCTATCCGCTCGGCCGCCGCGGGCCCGAAAAGGGCGAGCTCATCCCTCTCGCCGAGGGCGTCGGCTGGGCGCGGCTCCCGATCCCAGGCTCGCTTCGTCACATCAACGTCTGGGTGCTTGACGACGGCGAAGGGGTGGCTCTGGTCGATACCGGCCTCGACATCCCGCCCTGCCGGGAAGCCTGGGAGGCTCTGTTCGAAGGCCCGCTCGCCGGCCGGGCCGTCACTCGCGTGATCTGCACCCATTTCCATCCCGACCATATCGGCCTCGCCGGCTGGCTGGGCGAGCGGTTCGAGGTGCGCCTCTGGATGACCCGGGGCGAATGGCTGTTCGGGCGCCTGCTCGCCAGCGACGTTCGCGACGCCCCGCCAGCCGAGGCGATCGCCTACTGGCGAGCGGCGGGCTGGGACGAGGCGCGGATCGACGCCGAGGCGGCGAAGGGCTGGGGCCGGTTCGCCTCGGTGGTCAGCCCGATCCCGGTCGGCTTCGTCCGCATCCAGGAGGGGGAGCGGCTCCGCATCGGCGAGCGGACATGGCGGGTCCTGATCGGCAGCGGCCACTGCCCGGAACATGCCTGCCTGGTCGAAGACGAGGCCGGGCTGATCATCGCCGGCGACCAGGTGCTGCCGAGGATCACCTCCAACGTCTCCCTGAGCCTCAGCGAGCCCGAGGCCGACCCCCTCGGCGAGTGGCTCGACTCGATCGACAAGCTGAAGGGACTTCCCGACACGCTCCTCGTCCTTCCTTCCCACGGGGAGCCCTTCACCGGCCTTCACGCTCGACTCGACGCGCTCGCCTTCGGCCACCGGGACCGTCTCGACGCGCTCCACGCCAAGCTCGCCGAGCCGCGGCGGGCGGTCGACTGCTTCGGCACCCTCTTCGCGCGCCAGATCGAGGACAACATGCTCGGCCTCGCCACGGGGGAGGCCATGGCGCACCTCAGGCGCCTCGAAGTGGAGGGCCGCGCCGTTCGCGAAGCGCGGGACGGAGTTCACTGGTACCGGGCGGCCTGACCGCCGCCGCTCAGAAAAAGTCGGCGATCAGCATCCTCCTCGTGTCGCAGGAATAGCGGCCGTCACTCGGGTTCTCGATCACCGGGCCGGTGAAGCTGGTGAACCGGCCGACCTCCCTGACGATTGGTCGCCGGTCCGGATTGATCAGCCTCCCGACCAGGCGCCTGCCGTCGAAGCTCGTCTCGGCCGGAACCACGAGCCCGATCTCATCGCCGCCGCCCACATCGAGGAACAGGCAGCCCGGACGGTAGCGGAGCGTTCCCGCCGTTCCCTCGAGAGCCGGGACCTGGCTCGCGCTGCCCGGCGCCTGCCGGTCGAACGCCGGCCCGCCCGGCGCCTCGGCCGGGGCCGCACCCTGCCGCCGCGGGACCCCGTCGCAGCCCGCGCAGAGCGCCGGGATCAGGGCAGCCCTGAGGGCATGAGCGAGGCGGCGTGCAATAGACATCGGCGGCCCTCCCTCCAGACGCCATCCACGAATCCGCGAGGCGTGGGCCGACGCTCGCTGGTATAGCCCCGCCTCTCCGGATAGTCGAAATGGTGCTGGCACCCATTTCGTACCGGTCCAAGTGCGGATTACTTCAGCTTCTCGAACTGCATCTCCAATCGGATCTTCGAGATGAGGTCGCTCAGCCACTTGGCGGTCTGGTTTTCCTGCAGCCTCTGCTTGGGCTTGTAGCCGATCGCGCTCAGCAGGGCCTCAAGTGAGATCAGGCGGTCGGCATAGCCGAGGCGCACACCGAAGGTTATGCTGGCGATGTCGGGCCCGCACAGAATCCAGCCGCCTTTCCGCCCCAGAGCGTGCACCCAGAGGTCGAGCTCGCCTTCATCGAGCCTGGTCAGGTCCGCGTGGGCTGCCTGAGCCTCGAAACGCGCCTCCTCGCTAACGGGATGGACCTTCACCTGTTGACGAAACTGAGCCGGTGGAATGTTTTGACGATGATGATAGCCCGTCGCAGCTTCGCTCTCGACCTCTTCGACGGTCTCGAGCGTATAGCGAGCCGCCAGCGCCTCCCACGCGCCCGCTGCAACGCATGCGGAAATCGCGCAATTATCCAGCAGAACGGGATCGGACGGGACGGCCACCCACTGCCTCGGGTTCAGACGGTGACTGGCGCAGCGATGTCATGCGAGGCGAATAGCGAGCGCAAGGCATGTCGGGGGATTTGGATGAGCTTTGCCAACCGGCCGACCGAGATGTCACCTCTCTCGATCGCAGCTGCCATGACCCGCATGAAAGTCGGCGAAAAGGCCGGCGGCGTATCCTGAAGATACTCGTCTGCAGGCGCCTTCACATCGAGCATCTTGCTCAGCTTGCCGATCAATTTGAGGCCGACCAGTCGCCAATGCAGCGCGCTCACGGATACCCGGAAGAAGTCGGCGACCTCACGCATACGGCTGGCGCGCTCCGCATCGCCTAGCCTTCGCCATTCACCGAAGCGTGAAAGGATGCGCTGTGGCATCAGGAGCGCCGATGCAAAGGCATTGGCGAGTTGCTCAACCCGACTGCCGCCGCTCTCGTTTACATCCTCGATATCGTTAGGGGGCATCTTGTCCCACGTAAGAAGATGAAAGAACTCGTGTGCCAGATCAAAATTCCGGCGGCCCGGGTTTTCCTTGCGGTTCACGAGCACTGCATCGAATTCGGGCAGACGACAGGCGGCACCCGAGATTCGCTCGTCGGAGTCGACCATGAGGACGAGGATGCCGAAATCCTCCTCCATGACCTTTGGCAAAAGTAGGGCCGGTACATCACCCATATTGTAGTCGACCGTGAGCCGCTCACCCTCAGCCATTGCCAGTTCGAAGCTTGATTTCTCCCAGAGCCGGAGGCTCAGCCGCTCGCGCGGGCCAGGGCGGTCCTGCGATCGGCTCAGGGCGCGATAAGCGGCGAGCCACGAGCCCGCACGCTCTTGATAGGCATAGAGCGCATCCTTGGAGCAATGCGATTGCCGCCAGCAGAACTGCCCTTCGCCGATGAGCCGAAATGGGTCGGTAAGGAAATCGGGCTTGATCCCGTAGCTGGCTACGAGCGCAGCCATTTCCGCGCCTTTCATCGGACGCGTGCCATTCTCGATGCTCGAGACGATCTGATGACTTTTCAAACCCATCACGCGCGCGACATCAGTCTGCGTGAGGCCTTTCGCTTCGCGCAGCGCCGCGAGCCGAAGCCCGACCAGAGGATTCACGGATGATTCCATGGAAAAGATATAACCTTGCAAAAGTGAATTTGCAAGATTGCTCTCCATTCGGCCTGTCTGCCCGGGGGGTAGGGGCGGCTGCACTTTGCGTCGAGACGTTCGCAACCCGTGCTTTCACTCATGCCCCGCCGCCGAACGCACGACCCCAGGCAAGCGCCGCTGGAACAGCGGCCCGTAGCGCCTATAGGCTGCTAGCATGACCGACCTCACCGACATCTGGCGCCGCGCCTATCGCCATCCCGAGCCTTGGGACCAAAGCTTCCCGCCCCTCACCCTGGTGGACATGTTCGAAGCCTCGGCACGCTCCGCGCCCGAGGCGCCGGCGATCGACTTCATGGGGCGGGTCTACAGCTATGCGCAGGTCTCGAGCGCCATCGACCGGGTCGCCTGCGGCCTTTCCACGCTGGGGATTGCCAAGGGCGACCGGGTCGGCCTCTTCCTCCCCAACACGCCCCATTATGTCGCCGCTTATTACGGAGCGCTCAAGGCGGGCGCCACCGTGGTCAATTTCTCGCCGCTCTACACGCCCGCGGAGCTCGAGGCGCAGGTCGAGGACAGCGGCACCCGGCTCCTCTTCACCCTCTCGGCCAAGGCCTTGCTGCCCAGCGCGATCGAGGTGCTGAACGCCAGCTCGGTCGAGCGGCTGATCGTCGGCTCGGTCGCCGGAGTGCTGCCGCCGGCCAAGTCGATCCTCTACCGCCTGCTCAAGCGCAAGGAGGTGGAAGCCAGGCCGGCCGACCCGCGAATCACCGCCTTCTCGGCCCTGATCGCGAACGACGGCGCCTGCGCTTTCCCGGAGATCGTCCCGGACGATCTCGCGGTCCTCCAATATACCGGCGGGACGACGGGAATGCCCAAGGGCGCCATGCTCACCCACCAGAATCTCAGCGCCAACGCGCGCCAGGTCGGTGCGCTCGACCCTGAGCCGGACGCCGAGGACCGGATCCTCGGCGTGCTTCCGCTCTTCCACGTCTTCGCCAACACCTGCGTCCTCAACCGCACCCTCGCCAAGCGCGGCCAGATGGTGCTTCTGCCCCGCTTCGACGCCGGCCAGGTCCTCGCCGCCATCGAGCGGACCCGGGCGACCTCGATCATCGGCGTGCCGACGCTGTTCCAGGCGCTTCTCGACCACGGCCGGATCCGCCACGCCGACCTTTCGAGCCTTCGCGCCGCCATATCGGGCGGCGCGCCGATGAACGCCGAGCTCGAGCGGCGCTTCGAGGAGGCGACCGGGGTCCGGCTGATCGAAGGCTATGGCCTGACCGAGAGCGCGGGCGTCGTCTCGGTCAATCCCTATGAAGGGCTGAGCAAGGCCGGCACGATCGGCCAGCCGATCCCTGGGACGGTGGTCACCCTCGCCGACAAGGAGGATCCATCTCGCCCCGCGCCGAAAGGCGAGCCGGGCGAGATCCTCGTCTCGGGCCCTCAGATCATGAAAGGCTATTGGCGCCGACCGGAGGCCGACTCGTCCACCTTCGCCGCCGGCCGGCTTCGCACCGGCGACGTCGGCCAGATCGACGAGGATGGCTACATCCGGATCGTCGACCGGCTGAAGGACATGATCGCGGTCTCCGGCTTCAAGGTCTTCCCGAGCCAGATCGAGGCGGTGCTCTACCGCCACCCGGGCGTGCGCGAGGCGCTGGTGATCGGCGTTGCCGACGCCCATACGGGCGAGCGCCCCAAGGCTTTCGTCACCCTCCATCCCGGCGCCGCCGCGAGCGGCGAGGCGATCGCCGCCTGGCTCAACCCGCAGGTCGGGAAGCATGAAAGGGTCGTCGCGGTGGAGATCCGAGAGAGCCTGCCCAAGACGATGATCGGCAAATTGAGCCGCAAGGAGCTGGAGGCCGAGGAGCGGGGCGGGGCGGCGGCCGGGCAGTGAGCCCGTCAAAGCAGCACTTCGAGGGTTCGTACGGGAAAGCGCTCCCTCAATGCCGCGCGCCTGGGCATTTGCCTTTCTCGTCGACCATCGCGAGCTCCCAGCCGAGCTCCGTCCGCTCGCCGTCGATCGTCCCCGCCGTCCCGATCGCGCGCAGCGGCACGCATTCGTTGGGCGATTTGACCGTGTTGAACGAGCCGCCTTTGAAGCTGTAGGTCACTCGGCAGTAGAGGATGTCGCGGCCCTTCGAATCGGTGCCCCTGGCCTGGCAATCGTAGCTACGGACCTTGATGGCCTTGGGCGGCTTGATGCAGCCCACACCCTTACGGCAGGCCAGCGGATGGGCGGCGAGGCGGCGATTATAATCGAGCAAGGCGGCCTCCAGCTCCGCCAGGCTGGGCTGGGCCCCGGGCGGGATGGCCGCGGCCGCCAGCGGAGTCTCCAGGGTCACGGCTTGGCCGGGCTGAGCCGCGATCGGCGCCGGCCAGAGCGAAACGAGCGCCAGCGCGGCGCAAAGCCTTTCAGGAACCATGCCCGAAGCATCTCACAGCCGCGGGAAAGGGGCAAGGAGCGCGCCCACCGCCGCTTAAGGCAATGCTGCCCCATCCAGAGGCTGCGCCGAAGTCGCCCCCGCTTGACCCTCGACCGCACCGGGGCCAATGCTCGGGCCATGCCGGACGCCCCCGAACCTATTTCCGAACTGTCCTTCGAGGCCGCGCTGAAGCGGCTCGAGGAGATTGTCCGCCGGCTCGAAAGCGGCGAAGCCTCCCTCGACGAGTCGATCGAGCTTTACGGCGAGGGCGACCGCCTTCGCCAGCAATGCGAGGCGCGGCTCCAGGCGGCGCAGGCGAGGATCGAGAAGATCCAGCTCGGCCGCGACGGCCAGCCGGGCGGCACCGTCCCGTTCGACGCCGCCTGACCGCCGCGATGGCGGACGCCACGCTCCTCGCGCCCGCTCTGGACCAGATCCGGACCGAGATCGACTCGTTCCTGGGCGAGCTGCTCGCGCTTCCGCGGGATCCGCGCGCCCGGCTCTACGAGGCGATGCGCTATGCGGCCATGGGCGGCGGGAAGCGGCTGCGCCCGCTGCTCGTCGTCGCCTCCGCCGCGCTCTTCCACACGGCGCGGGAGCGCGCCGTCCGGGTCGGCGCGGCGGTCGAATGCATCCACGTCTATTCGCTGATCCACGACGATCTGCCGGCCATGGACGACGACGATCTTCGCCGCGGCAAGCCGACCCTCCACAAGGTCCATGGCGAGGCCGCGGCGATCCTCGCCGGCGACTCGCTCCATGCGCTGGCGTTCGAGATCCTCGCCGACGAGGCGACTCACGAGGATCCGTTCGTCCGCTCGGAGCTGGTCGCGGAGCTGGCGCGGGCGGCCGGGCCGGCCGGGATGGCCGGCGGCCAGATGATGGACCTCGCCGCCTCGGAGGAGACGCTCGACCTCGCCGCCGTCACCCGGCTCCAGCAACTGAAGACCGGGGCCCTGATCGGCTTCTGCCTGGAGGCGGGGGCGATCATGGGGCGGGTGCCGCCCGAGAAGCGGATCAAGCTCCGCGGCTATGCGCGCGACGTCGGCCTCGCCTTCCAGATCGCCGACGACCTCCTCGACGAGGAGGGGCTGGAGGAGAAGACCGGAAAGAAGGTCGGCAAGGACCGGGCCAAGGGCAAGGAGACGTTCGTCACCCTGCTGGGGCGGGAGCGCGCGCGCCGGCAGGCTGAGCTGCTCGTCTCCCAGGGGGTCGATTATCTCAAGAGCTACGGGGCGGAAGCCGATTTGCTCCGGGCCATCGCGCGCTTCGCGGTGGAGCGCGACCATTGACGGGAACCGTCACCCCAGCGAAGGCTGGGGTCCCGTGGGGTGAAAGCCGCCTGTGCCTTTCACCCGCCGGGGCCCCAGCCTCCGCTGGGGCGACGCTAAGGGGGCGACCATGAGGACAGGGGTCTATCCAGGCACGTTCGATCCGATCACGCTCGGCCATATGGACATCATCCGACGCGGCGCGAAGCTGGTGGACCGGCTCGTCATCGGGGTCACCACCAACCCGTCCAAGTCGCCGATGTTCTCGGTCGAGGAGCGGATGGCGATGGTCCGCCGCGAGGTCGCTGGCCTGGGCCAGGAGGTCGAGGTCGTCTCCTTCGATTCGCTGCTCATGGACTTTGCCGAGCGCGAAGGCGCTTCGCTGATCGTCCGGGGCCTGAGAGCCGTCGCCGACTTCGAGTATGAGTATCAGATGGCCGGCATGAACCAGCAGCTCAACGATCGGGTGGAAACCATTTTCCTGATGGCGGACGTCTCGCTTCAGCCGATCGCGTCCCGGCTGGTCAAGGAGATCGCCCTCTATGGCGGCGACATCTCCAAATTCGTTCCGCCGGCGGTGGTGGCCGACGTCGCCGGACGGGTGGAGGCGATCGGCCGCAAAGGCACTTGATCCCAAGCCGCCCGCCGCGCAATATCCTTCGCCGCGGGAGCGGATTATCCGGGGAATTTCATAAACATGCGTATCACGACTTTGCTTGCCCTGCTGCTGGGCCTGTTCCTCGCCGGCTCGGCCGTCGCGCAGGCGCCCCAGGCATCGCTGACGCCGCCTCCGCTCGACCCCGAGAACATTCTCCTTCTCGACCTGTCGACCGGCGGCCGGGTCGCGATCCAGCTTCGCCCCGACGTCGCTCCGAACCATGTCGCCCGGATGAAGGAGCTGACCCGCAAGGGCTTCTACAACGGCCTCACCTTCCACCGGGTGATCGACGGCTTCATGGCCCAGGGCGGCGACCCGGCCGGCGACGGCACCGGCGGCTCCCAGCTCCCCGACCTCAAGGCCGAGTTCAACGGCCTTCCGCACATGCGGGGAGCGCTCGCCGCCGCTCGCTCCCAGGCGGAGGACAGCGCCAACAGCCAGTTCTACATCATGCTCGCGCCGCGGCTGACCCTGGACCGGCGCTACACCGTCTTCGGCCGGGTGATCACCGGCATGCAATATGTCGACCTGCTCGAGAAGGGCGAGCCGCCGGCCAGCCCGAGCCGGATCCTCCAGGCCTCGATCGCCGCCGACAGCAAGCCGCCGCCCGCCCCGGGCCAGGTCTTCGCGACCACCGCGGCGCCCGCCGCGGCAGGCGGCCGAGGCGGCCAGGGCGCCGCAGGCCCCGCCGTCCCGCCGCCGCCCTCGATCCGGCTCCCCGAGCCCAAGCCCAAGGCGCCGCCCAAGAAGACCCGGTAAGCGAAGAGGGTGCGCGTCGACTCGTTCGACTTCACGCTTCCGCCGGACCGGATCGCGCTCAGGCCCGCCAGCCCGCGCGACTCCGCCCGGCTGCTCCTCGTAGGCCCGGTC
This sequence comes from Allosphingosinicella sp., assembly GCA_036399975.1. GTDB lineage: Bacteria > Pseudomonadota > Alphaproteobacteria > Sphingomonadales > Sphingomonadaceae > Allosphingosinicella. Next base: position 24,293 of record DASWLZ010000046.1, on the reverse strand, counting down.
GGCCCCCCGCTGGACCGGTCCGTCGCCGACCTGCCGGCCCTGCTGAGGCCCGGCGACACGCTCGTCTTCAACGACACGAGGGTCATCCCCGCCCAGCTCGAGGGCCGCCGCGGCGCCATCGCGGACGGCCCGCGGAGCGGGCCTGGGGCGCGGATCGGCGCGACTCTCCACAAGCGCGAAGGCCTTCGCTCGTGGCGGGCCTTCGTCCGCAACGCCAGGCGCGTTCGCGAGGGCGACCGGATCGACTTCGGGAGCGGGGTCGCCGCGCTGGCCGGGGCGAAGGGGGAGGACGGCAGCCTCCTCCTGACCTTCGAGGGGGAGGAGCCGGTCGAGCTCCTGCTCGAGCAAGCGGGCCGGATGCCGCTTCCCCCCTACATTGCCGGCAAGCGCGAGGCGGACGAGCGCGACGCCGAGGACTATCAGACCATGTTCGCCGCCGAGAAGGGCGCCGTGGCGGCGCCGACCGCCGCGCTCCACTTCACCCCCCGCCTGATGGCGGCGCTGGCCGAGGCCGGCATCCGCCACGAAACCCTTACCCTCCATGTCGGCGCCGGCACCTTCCTCACGGTCAAGGCCGAGGACACGGACGAGCACAAGATGCACAGCGAATGGGGCCGGATCGACGCCCAGGTCGCCGACCGCCTCAACGCCGCCCGGGCCGCCGGCGGCCGCCTCATCCCGGTCGGCACCACCTCGCTCCGGCTCCTCGAGAGCGCCGCGGGCGAGGACGGACGGCTGAGCGCGTTCGAGGGCGACACCGCGATTTTCATCACGCCCGGCTACCGCTTCCGGGCCACCGACGGCCTCGTCACCAACTTCCACCTCCCCCGCTCGACCCTCTTCATGCTGGTCTCGGCGCTGATGGGGCTGGAGCGGATGCAGGCGGCTTATGCCCATGCGATAAGGGAGGGGTATCGCTTCTACTCTTACGGGGATGCGAGCCTGCTTCTGCCAGGCTAAGCGGCCGCCTCGGGAAGCGCTTGTCTTTCGCTTCCGACGCAGCGGGCGAGAATGTGACTGTCACTGGTGACTGTCACCGAATTTAGGAGCGCTTCTTGCCCTTCTGATCGATCAGGACGGCCTGTTGCCAGCGGCTGGGGGGCTTGTCGGCGCGGTGGATGCAACCCGCCCAGCAGCAGGGCCGCTTCTTGCCCTCCAGCAATTCCTCACGAGTACGTTCGATGCGACGCCGGCGCGTAGCCGGCTGTTTCGCATCATCGACCCAGCAGATGAACTCGTTGCGACCGAGCGGCGTCAGCCCCTCCCACAGCTCCAGGATATGGGGATCCGACCGAATGGCCGCCTGAAGGTCGTCATTCGCTTCGTGGACGGTGCCATGGGAAAATGCGTTTGCCACGAGACCTCTGAAAATGCTTCGCGCGGGCGTCCGTCCCGTCCCGACCACCCGCTACTGTCACCATTTTACCCTTGATGACAGCGCCTATTTCCAGCCCGCCTCGAAGGCCGCGACCAGCACGTCGCAGGGCTTGAGGGCCGCGCCGTCGTTGGAGTTCTGGACCAGAGCGGCATCGATGTCGTCGGGCAGATGGATCATGCAGGCCTTGGTCGGCCCCTTGCCCTGGCTGTTCGATCCCTGGGCGACGACGCCGTTGCGGGAGAAGGCGGTGCCGCGCGACGTCGACATGCCGTCGAGCCCCAGGCGGCGGTCCGTCATCACCTTGCGCGCGGTCGCAGGCAGCAGGAGCTCGGTATTGAACAGATAGACGAGGAGCTTCGCCATCTCCTGGGTCGCGAGGTACATGCCGCCGCTGCCGCAGAACTTCGACTGGTCGACGCCGGGGACGCCGTTGATCAGAGGGTTCGGGAGCCTCGGGTAATAGAGCGTCGAAGTGGCCTTGTTGTCGTGACAGTCCACGGTCCTGATATCGATCGGGTTGAAGATGCGCTGGTTCACGTATTTCACGTAGAGAAACGAGTGATAGTCGCCCTGGGTCGGCCAAATCTGCGAGCCGTCGATCTTTTCGTACTTGAGCGAGCCGGTGGCATTCCACAATTTCGGCAAGAGCTCCCGCAGCAGTGCGTAATTGATGTTGTCGTACACGCCCGGACGCTCGGTTGCGCCCGCGGGCAGGGGCGTCGTGCCGCCAGCGACGGCGGCTTTCACGGCTTCGAAGCCCAGCTCCTTGAAACCGTTATTGTTGGTCCCGCCGGAACTGAGGCCGGTCCGGTGACGCATCAGCTCCGCGAAGGTCAGATTGGCGACGTTCGGCCCCGCTTTCCACCCGTCGGGAAGATAGGCCTTGATGGGCGTATCGACGGTGACGCCGTTCTTCTTATTGTCCTCGATCAGCTGCATGATCGCGAGCGCCGTCACGGTCTTGGTCACGCTGGCGATGTTGTTGCGCTGCAGGGGGCCGTGGGCGCGATAGCCGTCGATCGCGATCCGGGCCGCCCCGACGCCCTTTTCGACAGCCACCTTTCCCTTCTGGGAGATGGTATAGCTGAACCCCACCACTTGCGGCTTCATCGTCGCCTCGATCGAGGCCGCCATCTTCGCCGCTGAGAATTGTGGGGTCGCGACCAAGGGGGCCGCGACGGCTCCGACGCCGGCGGGCCCGATGCATAGCGTAGCGAGCAGCAGGGCCGTCGCTGGACGGCGAATGAGCCTCGGCCTGATCATCGAATTATCCCCCCAAAGATAGCTCCGTGCGGCAGCCTACGCTCGGGCGAGCAAGGCGTCCAGTCGGCCTAATCCCTGCAGGGAGAGGGGAGCGCGTTGCGAGCCCGCTACTCCCCCGGGCCTTTTTGCCCTATCAGGGCCCTTCGAATGAGCGGAGGGAGGATGAACATGATCGCCAGGCGGTTGCCGATGGCAGCTTTCTTCGCGGCGGCGCTCGCCGCCGGCGCCCCCGCGGCCGCGAGCCAGGTGGGCGGCGGCTGGTATATGGGCGACTGGCGGTGCACGCTCGACGGGCGGCCGACCCGGATCGTCATCGACGTCGTCAGCGTCGAGCATGGCAGCCACGATGGCCATGTCGGCACCAGCGTCGCCGGCGCCGAGCGCCGCGCCCGGTTCTGGGATCGGGGCAGCTGGGTCAACCTGAGCCTCGGCAGGGCCACCTCCACCGCGCTCCATTTCAAGCATCCGGACGGCAACGACTGGTATTTGCGCAGGACCACGGCGACGCAGGCGACGGGCTATTCGACCTGGAACGGGCGCCGCTATCCGCTCGCCTGCACCCGGGCGCGGTAAGGCGGTCCCTAGCCGCAGGGATCCCAGTAGAGCGCTTCCTCTTCGGCCGGCGACGGCGCCTCGCCCGAACGCGGGACCGTGAGCCGCCATCCGGACGGTCCCGGATGGGAGCCTTGCTGGGGGGCCGGGGGGGCGCCGAAGAGGCTGTAATGGTGGCCCGCGAGGGACGGCTGAAGCATGTGCATCGAATCACTCCCCGGTGATTGCGGCCCGTGTTGGCCACCTGGATGCGGGTCTCTCAGCACGAGTCGTGCCAAGAATTGAAAATACAACGAGGCCAGTGGCTTAGGCGACGCGATCCTCCGCCGAACGAGTCGATGGCGCTGCTCCGCCGCCAAAAGTTGGGAAAAAGCGCCGATAGCGGGCTGGGAGGAGCGCAGCGCATGCTTTGGACTCGCTGAGTCCGCCTTCACCCTGGCGGCCCGCGAGCGGACCGCCGAGCCCGAAGGGGTCGGCAGGGTGAGGGCGTTGGTGTAGGAGCGCCGCCCATGGATAACCGCCCCCGCTTCGCCTTCTCGATCGCCGCGACCGACGGGGCCGCCCGCACCGGCACGATCTCGATGCGGCGGGGGGAGATCCGCACGCCCGCCTTCATGCCGGTCGGCACCGCCGCGACGGTCAAGGCGATGAAGCCGGCCGACGTTGCAGCCGCCGGCGCGGACATCCTCCTCGGCAATACCTATCACCTCATGCTCAGGCCGGGGGCGGAGCGGGTGGCCCGGCTCGGCGGGCTTCACCGCTTCATGGGCTGGGCCCGGCCGATCCTCACCGACAGCGGCGGCTACCAGGTGATGAGCCTCACCGAGCTGGCCAGGGTCACGGAGGAGGGGGTGGCGTTCAAGAGCCATCTCGACGGCTCGAAGCACATGATCAGCCCGGAGCGGTCGATCGAGATCCAGCGGCTGCTCGGCTCGGACATCGTCATGGCTTTCGACCAGCTCGTCCCGACCACCTCCGGCCAAAGCGAGCAGGCGGCGGCGATGGAGCGCTCGATGCGCTGGGCGCGCCGCTCGCGCGACGCGTTCGACCTGGGCGGCCGGCATGCCGAGGGCGCGGCCCTGTTCGGGATCCAGCAGGGTGGGCTCGACGAGAGCCTGCGCAAGTCGTCGGCCGAGGCCCTGACCGAGATCGGCTTCGACGGCTATGCCGTGGGCGGCCTGGCGGTGGGCGAGGGGCAGGAGGCGATGCTCGCCTGCCTCGATTTCGCCCCGCGCCAGCTTCCGGTTGACCGGCCGCGTTATCTGATGGGGGTTGGCAAGCCCGACGATATCGTGGGCGCGGTGGAGCGGGGAATCGACATGTTCGACTGCGTCCTTCCGACCCGCTCCGGCCGCACCGGCCAAGCCTTCACCCGCACCGGGCCGATCAACATCCGCAACTCGAGGTTCGGCGAGGACGAGGGGCCGCTCGACCCCTCCTGCCCCTGCCCCGTCTGCTCGGTCTGGTCTCGGGCCTATCTCCACCATCTCGTTCGCTCCGGCGAGATCCTGGGGGCGATGCTGATGACGGAGCACAACATCTGGTTCTATCAGCAGCTGATGAGGGACCTGAGGGCGGCGATTTCCGAGCGCCGCCTCGCCGCCTTCGCCGCCGGTTTCCGGGCGGGCTACGGGGCTCGCTGAGACCGGCGCAGGTTGAAAATTTGAGATTTATCCCCATTTGAGCTAGGGAGCGGCCTGAGGGAAATCCTGATCCTGGCGCGACGAGGGACCGGTCTGGCGGCCTCGCGCTTGCCTGGGATCGGCGGCCGCACTAGAGCGCCCGTCCTTTCCGGAGTGGTTGATGCCGTCGAACGAAATCGCCTTGCCTCGCCCGATCCTGGCCCGGGTGCCGGAGCTCCGGCACTGGCTGGCCTCGGCCGTCCTGGCGACGACCGCGGCCCTCTACCTGCTCGCGGGCCTGAGCGTGGCCTGGCTCGAGCCGGCGAGCGCGACGCCCAACGCCCGCATCGCGGCGGGCGCCCCGGGCTCCATTCCCGGTCTCGGCATCCCGCCCCAGCCGGAGCCGCTGCAGTTCCGCGAGATCGCGCCCCAGGACGCGGTCACGATCAACGCGGCGGTGCCCGTCTCGACCCTTCCCAATCCCGCCGCTCGCCCGTTCGGGATCGCCTTCGCCACCCCGGCCGACCGGCTTAGGGCGCTCGAGTGCCTCACTGCCGCCGTCTATTACGAGGCGGCGGTCGAATCGACCGCTGGCCAGCAGGCCGTGGCCCAGGTGGTCCTGAACCGGGTCCGCCACCCGGCCTATCCGCGCACGGTGTGCGGAGTGGTCTTCCAGGGGCAGGAGCGGTCGACCGGCTGCCAGTTCACCTTCACCTGCGACGGGGCCTTGCGGCGCACCCCGTCGGCCGCAGGCTGGGCCCGCGCCCGCCGGGTCGCCGAGGAGGCGCTCGCCGGCAAGGTTTTCGCTCCCGTCGGCTGGGCGACCCATTATCATACCAACTGGGTCGTCCCCTACTGGAGTTCCAGCCTGACCAAGCTGGCTAATATCGGCACTCACATCTTCTACCGCTGGGAAGGCGGCTGGGGCCGGCCGGCGGCGTTCCGCCACAGCCCCGGGAGAGTCGAGCCGCAATTCGCCAAGATGCGTAGCCTGACCTCGGATCCGACCACCCTCGCCGAGGCGCCGACCGTCGACGAGGCCGCGGCGCTCGCAGCCGCCGAAGCCGCCGCCGCCGCAGCGGCCGTCGAGGTCGGAACCATGGCTCCGGGGGCCATCGACCCCTTCGCCCGCGCCGTGAAGCGCCGCTACGAGCCGCCGACTGCCGAGGCGTCCACAGCCGCCGTCCAGCAGCGTTCAGGCAAGCCGCTCCCGGCGAGCACCCACTGGGCGCTGTCCGGCCTGCCCGCCAAGCCGGAGGCGGGCGCCGCGGCCAAGCCCGCCGCCCCCGCCGCGGCCAGGCCGGCGACGCCCGCGACGGCCGAGACTGCGCCCAAGTGCCTCGAAGGAGTCCGTCGGGTGCTAAGCGGCAAGGCGGTGTCGGAGAAGACCCCGGGCTGCTGATTCCCGTCGCCCCGGAAGGCTGGGGCCCCAGGGGGGGGAAGACCTCCGGCGCCTTTCACCCGCCGGGATCTCCAGCCTTCGTTGGGATGACGGGCTATCCCTTCAGCGCGAACCTCTGGAGCTTGCCGGTCGCCGTCTTGGGGAGCGCGTCCACGAACTCGACGTCGCGAGGATATTTGTAGGGCGCGATCGCCGCCTTGACATGGTCCTGGAGCACGCGGGCGAGCGCTTCGCCGGGCTCGCTTCCTGGCGAAGCGACGACGAACGCCTTCACCCTCTGCCCGCGCTCCTCGCACGGCACGCCCACCACCGCGCATTCCTGGACCGCCTGATGCGCGTAGAGGGCGTTCTCCACCTCCGGAGCGGCGATATTGTAGCCGGCCGAGATGATCATGTCGTCGGATCGGGCGACGTACCAGAAATAGCCCTGCTCGTCGGCGCGGTAGGTGTCGCCGGTGACGTTCCAGCCGCCCTGGACATAGTCGGACTGGCGGGGGTCGTCGAAATAGCGGCAGCCGGTCGGCCCCTTCACCGCCAGCCGGCCGGTGCCGTGGGAAAGGGGGTGCCCCGCTTCGTCGAGGACGCAGGCGCGGTAGCCGGGGACGGCCTTGCCGGTGGCGCCAGGCCGAATTTCATCCTCCGACGCCGAGATGAAGATGTGCATCATCTCGGTCGCGCCGATGCCGTCGACGATCCTCAGGCCGGTGGCGTCGTGCCAAGCATGCCAGGTGGCAGCGGGAAGATGCTCGCCTGCGGAGACGCAGGTGGTGAGGGAGGAGATGTCATGCGCCGGAGAACTTCCCCCGAGCAGGCCGAGCATCGCCTTGTAGGCGGTGGGGGCCGTGGCGAGCGTGGTGACCTGGAACTTCGCGATCGCCTCGAGCAGCGGCTTGGGCCCCGGCTGCTCGATCGTCACCGCCGCGCCGCCGAAGCGCCAAGGGAAGATGAGCAGCATGCCGAGCCCGAAGGTGAAGGCGATCGGCGCCGAGCAGGCCCAGCGGCCGCCGGGCTCCGGCTTCAGGACGTGCCGGGCGAAGCTGTCGGCCGGGGCGAGCACGTCGCGATGAAAGTGGACGCAGCCTTTCGGCCGGCCGGTGGTGCCGGAGGTGAAGGCGATCAGGGCGACATCGTCACGATGGCTCGCGACCGGAGCGAACCCGGGCCGGACCATCCCCAGCCTCTGCTCGAGGCGGCCGCCGCCGGTGTCGCCGCGGTAGGTGAGGAGCGAGCGGATCAGGCCGGTCTCGTCCGCCGCCTTCATGAAATCGTCGAGGCAGCGGTCGTCGACGATGGCATGATGCACCTGCGCCCGCTCGAGGATGGTCGCGACCTCGCCGGAGCGGAGGACCGGCATGCTGGCGACGACGATCCCGCCCGCCTTGAGGATCCCCAGCCAGCAGGCGAACAGGATCGCTCCGTTGGGGCCGCGCAGAAGCACCCGGTCGCCGGGGACGAGATCCTCCTCCTCGGCGAGCAGGCGCGCGATCCGGTCGCTGAGGTCGCTCATCTCGCCATAGGTCCAGCGGCCGCTGTCGTTGATCACGGCGAGCGCGTCGGGATCGCCTTTGTCGATAAGCTCGACTGCGGCGTTCAGGCGCTCGGGATATTGAAGCTCGGGCAGGTCGAAGAGGAATTCGGGCTGGGCCTCCGGCGGGGGGAGGCGGTCGCGGACGAAGGTGTCGGTGTGCGCCGTCACCATTCCGGAACCACGGCGGTCGTCTCGATCTCGATCCGCGCCCCGGGCTCGACCAGGGCCCCCACCTCCATTACCGCCATCGCCGGGTAATGCCGGCCGATCACCTCCTTGTAGGCGTCGCCGATCCCGGCGAGGCCGAGGCGATATTCGTCTATGTCGACGATGTACCAGGTCATCCGCACGATATGCTCCGGCCCGGCGCCGTCCTCGGCGAGGATGGCGAGGGTGTTGAGGAGGATCTGGCGGAGCTGGCCGGCGAGGTCGGGCGCGACGATCGTCCCCGTCTCGTCCCAGCCGATGATCCCGGCGGTGAAGACCATCCGGCCCTTGGCCGCGATTCCGTTCGAAAATCCGCTCGGCCGCGGCCAGCCGGGGGGAAGCAGGGTCTTCACTTGCCATACTCCGCGAGATGGGCGCGGGCGATCACCACCTTCTGCACTTCCGAGGCGCCCTCGTAAATGCGCAGCGCCCTGATCTCGCGGTAGAGCCGCTCGACCGGGACGCCCCGGGTCACTCCCAGGCCGCCGAACATCTGCACCGCCTTGTCGATGACGCTCTGGGCGCTGTCGGTGGCGTGGAGCTTGGCGAGCGCCGCCTCGCGGCTGTTGCGCTGCCCCTTGACGTCGCGAAGCCAGGCGGCGCGGTAGACGAGCAGGGCCGAGGTCTCGACGTCCAGCACCATCTCGGCGAGCTTCGACTGGGTGATTGCGTTGTCGGCCAGAGTTCCCGTGCCCAGCCGCCGGCCGAGGGCGCGCCGCGTGGCTTCATCGAGCGCCCTGCGGGCGAAGCCGAGCGCCGCCGCGCCGACCGTGGTCCGGAAGATGTCGAGCGTCGCCATGGCTTGGGCGAAGCCGCGCCCGCGCTCGCCGAGCAATGCGGAGGCGGGAAGGCGGGCCTCGGTGAAGCGAAGGGTGGCGAGGGGGTGAGGGGCGATCACGTCGATCCGCTCGCTGTCGTCCAGGCCTGGAGTGTCGCGGTCGACGATGAAGGCGGAGATGCCCTTCGCGCCGGGGGCTTCGCCGGTGCGGGCGAACAGGACGTAATAATCGGCGATCCCGCCGTTGGAGATGTAGGTCTTGGCGCCGTTCAGCACCCAGCCGCCGTCCGCCTCCAGGGCGGTCATGTCCATCGACGCGACGTCGGAACCGGAGTCCGGCTCCGTGAGAGCGAAGGCGGCGATCTTCTCCCCGCGGGCGACGGCGGGGAGGTAGGCGGCCTTCTGCGCCTCCGTCCCGAACAGGCTGATCGTGCCGGAGCCGAGGCCCTGCATGGCGAAGGCGAAGTCGGCGAGGCCGGAATGCCGGGCGACGGTCTCGCGGATGAGCGAAAGGGTCCGGACGTCGAGCCGCCCACTCTCGTCCGGGATGCAGTGGCCAAGCCAGCCGCCGTAGCCGAGCTTGCGGACGAGGTCGCGGCAGGCCTGGTCGACGTCGTCCGGCTCGCCGTCGGAGAGCTCGGCTTCGCACCAGCGCTCCAGCCTTTCCGCGAGCTCGCGGTGGCTCTCGTCGAAGAAGGGCCAGTCGAGGAAGGCCTTCACTGCCCTTACCCTCCCACCGCTTCGCGCCGGGCCCCTCCCTCTCCCCTGCAGGGAGAGGGGTATTTCAGTCCCTCTCCCGGCAGGGGAGAGGGACAGGCGCGAAGCGCCAGGGTGAGGGCAGGCTCAATCACCCTTGAACTCCGGCGTCTTCTTCGCCGCGAAGGCCTCGAAGGCGCGCCTGAAGTCGTTTGTGGCCATGCAGATCGCCTGCGCCTGGGCCTCCATCTCGATCGCGGTCTCGAGGCCGACGTTCCATTCCTGGTTGAGCTGGGTCTTGGTGATCCCGTGAGCGAAGGTCGGGCCGGAGGCGAGGCTTCGCGCCAGCGCGCCCGCTTCCTCAAGCAGCGTTTCGCGCGGCACCAGGCGGTTGTGGAAGCCCCAGCGCTCGCCCTCTTGGGCGCTCATCGAGCGGCCGGTGTAGAGCAATTCCGCGGCCCGCCCCTGGCCGACGATGCGGGGAAGGATGGCGCAGGCGCCCATGTCGCAGCCGGCGAGGCCGACCCGGGTGAAGAGGAAGGCGGTCTTGCACTCGGGGGTGGCGAGGCGAAGGTCCGAGGCCATGGCGACGATCGCGCCGGCGCCGACGCAGACCCCGTCGAGGGCGGCGACGATCGGCTGGGGGCAGGCGCGCATCGCCTTTACGAGGTCGCCGGTCATCCGGGTGAAGTCGAGCAGCCCCGGCATGTCCATCTGGGTGAGCGGCCCGATGATCTCGTGAACGTCGCCGCCGGAGCTGAAGTTTCCGCCCGCGCCGGCGACCACTACCGCCTTGACCTCGCGGGCGTAGACCAGGGCCCGGAAGGCGTCGCGAAGCTCGGCATAGCTTTCGAAGGTGAGCGGGTTCTTCCGCTCCGGGCGGTTGAGCGTGATGGTGGCGACGCCGTCGGCATAGCCCCACAGGAAATGCTCGGGTGCGAAGGTTTCCGGATTCATGCGATCTCCACCGCCTCACCGTTTCGATCCGATACGACGAGGTCAAGCACCGCCGCGGCCACCTGGTCGGGCGAGACCAGGCGCCCGGACGGGTTCAGCCGGGCCAGCTCCTGCCGGGCCTCGTCTTCGCTTCGGCCGGTCTTGGCGACGATGTTGGAGACGGACCGGACGGTCATGTCGGTGTCGACGAAGCCCGGGCAGACCGCGTTCACCCGCAGATTGCTCCGCGCATATTCGGCGGCGAGGGCCCGGGTCAGGCCGACGGCGCCGTGCTTGGCGGCGATATAGGGCGAGGCGAAAGCGAAGCCGTGAAGCCCGGCCATCGAGGCGATGGTGACGATCCGGCCGGCCCTGGCGGCGAGCAGGTCGGGAAGGGCCGCCTGGCAGCAATGGAACATGCCGTCGAGATTGACCGCCAGCATGTCGCGCCAGATCTCGGGCGTGACCTTGGCGAAGGGCACCCCGGCCGCGGCGCCGGCATTGTTGACGAGGATGGTGATCGGCCCCTGCGCCTCGCGGGCGAGGGCGAAGGCGCGGTCGACCTCGTCGCGGACGGTGACGTCGGCGGGGGCGACGAGGGCGTCGAACGGGCCGGAGCAGACTTCCTCAAGCTTCTCCCGGCGGCGGCCGACCAAGGTGAGCTTGGCGCCTTCGCCGCCGAGGGCGCGGGCAATCGCGGCGCCGATCCCGGTGCCGCCGCCGGTGATGAGCGCGTGATGGCCTTTCAGCCTCACATCCCCCCAGGGTGAGGGCGCAGCCCTCACGCCTTGAGCTCCGCCTCGCGCGCGAGGTTGCGGGCGAGCTGGGCCATTCCGCCGACATATTGCGGCGGGACGTGGACCCCGCGGTAGTCGTGCGCGGCGGCGGCGCGCAGGGTCCACATCGGGTCGACCAGGTGCGGGCGGGCGAGGGCGACGAGGTCGGCCCGGCCGGCGGCCAGGATCGAGTTGACGTGGTCGGTCTCGTAGATGTTGCCGACCGCCATGGTCGCGACTCGGCCCTCGTTCCTTATCTGGTCGGCGAACGGGGTCTGGAACATGCGGCCGTAGACGGGCGCGCAATCGGCCCAGGTCTGGCCCGCCGAGACGTCGATCAGGTCGGCGCCCGCCTCGGCGAAGGCGCGGCCGATCAGGACCGCCTCGTCGGGAGTCACGCCTTCCTCGCCCATCCAGTCGTTGGCGGAGATCCGCACGGCCATCGGCCGTTCCGCCGGCCAGGCGGCCCGCATGGCGCGGAACACCTCGAGCGGGAAGCGGAGACGGTTCTCCAGGCTGCCGCCATATGCGTCGGTGCGGCGGTTGGTCAGCGGGGTGATGAAGCTCGAGAGGAGGTAGCCGTGCGCCGAGTGGAGCTCGACCATGTCGAACCCGGCCTCGAGCCCCATCGCCACAGCGGCGACGAATTGATCGCGCACGTCGTCCATGTCCGCCCGGGTCATCGGCCGCGGCGTCTGATTGCGCCCCGACCAAGGTACGTCGGAGGCGGCCATGACCGGCCAGTTGCCGCTGTCGAGCGGGACGTCATAGCCCTCCCAACCGACTTTGGTACTTCCCTTGGGCCCGGAATGCCCGAGCTGCAGGCAGAATTTCGCGCTGCTGTTCGAGTGGACGAAGTCGACGATCCGCTTCCAGGCCTGCACATGCTCCGGCGCGTACAGGCCCGCGCAGCCCGGCGTGATCCGGCCTTCGGCGGACACGCAGGTCATCTCCGTGTAGACGAGGCCGGCGCCGCCCTGCGCCCGGGTGCCGTAATGGACGAGGTGGAAGTCGTTCGGGATTCCGCCCTCCGCCGAGTACATCGCCATGGGCGAGACCACGATCCGGTTTGCCAGGCCGAGCTCGCGAAGCCGGTAGGGCGCGAACATCGGCGGGGCGGGGTCGTTCACCGCCACTCCGTGCGCCTTGGACTGGAACCAGCGCTCCACCCCCTCCAGCCAGGGCCTGTCGCGAAGGCGCAGATTCTCGTGGCTGACGCGCTGCGAGCGGGTCAGCAGCGAGTAAGCGAACTGGATCGGCTCGAAGTGGAGGTAGCGCTCCAGGGTCTCGAACCATTCCGTCGAATTGCGGGCGCTGTTCTGGAGCTTGAGCACCTCGACCTGGCGCTCCTCGCGATATTCGCCGAGGGCGGCTTGGCGCGAGAGGCCGGGGCGGTTCAGCACCTCGGCGAGCTTGATCGCGTCCTCGAGGGCGAGCTTGGTGCCGGAGCCGATCGAGAAATGGGCGGTATGGGCGGCGTCGCCGAGCAGGATGAGGTTGCGGTGCGACCAGCGCTCGCAGAGGATCCGGCGGAACTGGAGCCAGGCTTCCGGGCCCTTCAGATGGGCGGCGTTGGACATAAGGGCGTGGCCAGCCAGATATGCGGCGAAGATCCGCTCGCAGAGCGCGATCGCGTCGGCCTGCTCCATCCGGTCGAGGCCGAGCCGTTCCCAGGTGTCCGGCGCCATCTCGACGATGAAGGTCGAGAGGCCCGGATCGAAGCGGTAGGCATGGGCCCAAACCCAGCCCGCCTCGGTCCGCTCGAAGGCGAAGGTGAAGGCCTCGAACACCTTCTGCGTGCCGAACCAGAAAAATTTGTTCTTCCGGAGCTGGACGTCCACCCCGAAATGCTCCGCATAAGCGGTCCGGATCCGGCTGTTGGCGCCGTCGGCGGCGATGACCAGGTCGTAATCCCGATATTCGTCGAGATCGGCCCCGGCCTCATGCTCGAAGTGGAGCCGCACCCCGAGTTGGCGCGCCCGGTCCTGGAGGATGCCCAGAAGCCGCTTGCGGCCGATGCCGATGAAGCCGTGGCCCGAGGAGCGCACCGTCTCGCCGTGGACATGGACCTCGATGTCGTCCCAATGGGCGAACTCGCCGCGAATGACCGCGCCCGAGACCGGATCGTTGGCCATCAGATTCTCGACGGTCTGATCGGAGAAGACGACTCCCCAGCCGAACGTGTCGTCGGGGCGGTTGCGCTCGAAGAGGTCGATGTCGTGCGCGGGATCGCGCAGCTTCATCGAGATGGCGAAATAGAGCCCGGCGGGGCCTCCCCCGAGGCACGCGATGCGCATCACCTGCTCCAGCCCATGGCGCGAGGACTAGAGGAGCGGGCAGGGGGAGGCAAGCGCGGGCGGCTCACAACGGCGGCCGGGTCAGCCCTTGCCGAAGCCCTGGACGAGAAGCACGACGCCGTCGGACGCGGCCAGCCTGTCGGCGGCGATGGCGCGGTATTCCTGCGAGTCCATCCAGCGGCGGGCCGCCGGCTCATCGGGGAAGGCGATGATGTTCAGCTTCCGGCCCGTCCATTCCCCTTCGAGGACCGCCGGCGCCTCGTCCGCGGCGAGCAGCCGCCCGCCATATCGGACGAGCACCGGCATGAAGGCGGCCGCATAGGCGTCGTAGCGCTCGCGGTCGTGGATTCGGATCTGGGCAACGACATAGACAGTCATGAAGGTATCCTTGTCGAAAGCCGACCGATGGGTTGGCCGGCCGGCCACGGATGCGGTAGCGTCGGTGCAAGCTAATCGATCGGGAGCCGCCGTGGCAGGGCTGTTGAAATGGATGGTGCTCGGGCTGGCGCTCCTCGCCCTGATCCTCCTGCCTTTCCTGCTGCTCGAGGCCGAGATACTCCAATATGCCGGCGCCCTGCTCGGCGGCGCGGCCGGTCAGCCCGGAGCGCTGATCGCGCTCCTCATCGTCGCGCTCTTCGCCGGCGACGTCTTCCTGCCGATCCCCTCGAGCCTGGTCAGCGTCGCCGCGGTGGCGCTGTTCGGCTGGGCCGGCGGGTTGCTGATCTGGGTGGGCATGTCGATCGGCTGCGCAGTCGGCTACTGGGTCGGCTCCGGGGCGGGGCGGCCGCTCGCGATGCGCTACCTGGGCGGCGGCGAGCTCGAGCGGGCGCATCGGCTGGCCTCGGGATTGGGCGCCGCGACTCTCGTCCTGACCCGGGCGGTGCCGGTCCTTGCGGAGGCCTCGACCGTGGCGGCGGGCCTGGCGGCGATGCCGCTGCTCCGATTCGCTCTCGCCACCGGCCTCGCCAATGCGGGGATCGCACTCGTCTATGTGGCCTGGGGCGCCGCGGCTGCCGGCTCCGAGGCGAGCTTCCTCATCCTGTTCGCCGCGGCGATCGCGGTTCCGGCCGTGGTCTGGGCCGCCCTCAGGCTCTTCGCGCGGCTCCGCACCGCCTGAGCCGGGCAAGGAAAAAGCGCCCCGGCCGAAGCCGGAGCGCTTTTCCCTCGTGCAGAAGGGGACGGGCGGCAGACCGCCCGCCGCCGCGACGTCTTACATGATGAAGTCGGACGTGGTGAGCGGCGTATTGTTGACGAACACGATCGCGAAATCATGCTCGCCGCCGTCGACGTTGCCGAACACCACCGTGACCTTGCCGGCATGCGGGCTGGCACCGGCCACACCGTCGAGATCGATGCCCAGGGCATTCTCGGCCGCGTTCATGTTACCGAACGTGCGGATCGCCAGCTCGCCCGCATTGGCCGCCTTCGAGCCGTTGACGAGCGTGAAGGCCTGGTCGCCCACGACGAGGCTGTTGGCGTCGATACCGCTCAGGTCGAGGACGTCGCCGACGCCGAAGTCCAGGATCCGGTCGAGAGAGATCGGGCCGGTCTTGCTGGCCACCTTCGTCGCATTGATCTCGCCCACGAAGATGTCGTTGCCGAGGCCGCCGATGAGCGAGTCGACACCGTCGCCGCCGACCAGACGGTCGTTGCCCGCGCCGCCCGAGAGGACGTTCGCCAGCGCATTGCCGGTGAGGACGTTGTCGAGACCATTGCCCGTGCCGGTCGTCGCCGAGTGGGTCAGGATCAGGTTCTCGACATTGTCGCCCAGGGTGTAGCTGATCGAGCTGGACACCGTGTCGGTGCCCTCGCCGGCCAGCTCGGTCACGATATCCCCCGAAGCGTCCACGAAGTAGAAGTCATCGCCGGCGCCGCCGAGCATCTCGTCATTGCCGACACCGCCGTTCAGAGTGTCGTTGCCCGCGCCGGACGCAATCAGGTTGGCGCCTGAGTCGCCGGTGAGTGAGTCATCGAAGGCCGACCCGGTCAGGTTCTCGATCCCGCTGAGGGTGTCGGAACCCGCGCCGGTCGCCTGCGCGCCGGTGAGGCCGAGGTTCACCGTCACGCCGGCAGTCGCGTCGCTGTAGCTGGCGGTATCGACACCGTTGCCACCGATCAGGATGTCGTCGCCGGCCCCGCCGAGCAGCGTGTCGTTGCCGTTGCCGCCGTCGAGCGTGTCATTCCCGGCCAGGCCGATCAGCACGTCGTTGCCGTCCATGCCGCTCAGCGTGTCGTTATGGATGGCGCCGGTGATCGTCTCGTCGGTGGCGAAGCCCGTGAGGGTCAGGCTGCCGATGAAGCCGTCGAAGTTGAAGGTGGTGAACCCTCCCGTGTAGCCGTTGCTGATCGTGAAGATCGTCACGAAGCTGTTGGCGGTGCCGCCGGAGTCTCGGTCGACCTGCAGAAGCAGGTCGGTCCCCGACTGCACCAGGCGCAGGTGCCCGCTGGCGAAGGCGTCCGAGTTCGGCGTGTAGCCGACCAGAGACCCGTTCAGGAACTGCGTCATCTCGAACTTGTCGCCCGCGTTGCCGACCTCGAAGTCCGTAACGACGTTGCCGTGGTCCACCGTGCTGGCGCCGGAACCGACGCCGGCGAGCTGGATGATGTCCTGGCCGGCTCCGAGCGTCACCGTGTGCTTCGACTCGGTGGCCGAGCCGAGCAGGCTGAGGCTCAAAGTGTCGTTACCCGTTCCGGCATCGATCACGGCCGACTTGACCGCGGTCAGGACGATCCGGTCGCTACCGGCGCCGCCGTTCACCGTGACGGTGTCGAGGTAGCGCGTTCCGGTGGTGCCGAGGGCCGCATAGGTCGTGGAAGAAAGCCCCGTCAGCAGCCGGGCGTCGCCGGTCAGGAACGCGGTCGACATCGTGCCCGCGCGGACCTCGATGAAGTCGTCCCCGGTGCCGCCGTCCAGGTTGATGTTGGTCGCCAGCGCCGTCTGCGCACGGGTCACGTGCAGAGTGTCGTTGCCGCCCAGGCCGAACAGGCTGTCGGTCTGGCCGGCGACGCTGGTCGCCGCCGTGCCGGTGTCGGTGATCAGGTTGAAGCTGTCGTCACCGGTCAGGGTGTCGCCGAAGTTCGACCCCGCGAGGTACTCGATGCCGATCAGGGTATCGACGCCCTCGCCGCCGGTGTTCTGGCTGACGCCCTGGATGCGGAGGTCGACCGTCACGCCCGCCGTCGAGTTGACGTAGGTGGCCGTGTCCAGCCCCTCGCCGCCGATCAGCGTATCCGAGCCGAGGCCGCCCGACAGGGTGTCGTTGCCGAGCCAGCCGTCGAGGACGTCGTCGCCGGCGAGACCGGTGAGGCTGTCCAGAGTGCCGCCGCCCTTGACGGTGTCGTTCACCTGGGTGCCGCGGAAGATGACGCGCTCGATGCTGATCAGCTCGCCCGCGGCGGCGCCGTTGAACGTCAGCGCGCTGTTGCCGGCGAGGCTGGAGAGATCGAAGCTGATCCCGAGCGTGCTCGCGCCGACGCCGAGCCGGCCGTCGTAGATGAGATAGGCGATGTCGGTGCCGTCGCCGCCGTCGTAGACATCGTTGCCGCCGTCGACGCCGGTGAAGAACTGTTGCGCCGTGTTGCCGACGCCGCCGATCAGGCTGTCGTCGCCTTCGCCGCCGCGCAGGATGTCATTGCCCTGGCCGCCGGACAGATAGTCGGAGCCCAGGCCGCCTTCGAGCGTGTCGGCACTGCCGTCGTCCAGCGCGCCGCTCGTGCCGCCGAGCAGGATGTCGTTCCCGGCACCGCCGATGATCACGTCCGCGCCGTTGCGGCCTTCGAGAAGGTCCGCCACGGAGCCGCCGACGAGGCGGCTGGCCGCCGCGTTGCCGGTCAGGATGTTGGTGAACGCCGCCGCGCCGACCACGTTTTCGACGTTGCTGATCGTGTCGGAGCCGCCGTAGGTCCCGGTGATCTGGGCGGTGAGGGTGTTGAGGTTCACCGTGACCGTCGAGTTAGCGGCGGAATAGTCCAGCGTGTCCGACCCGCCCGCGCCGTTGTAGACGTCGTTGCCGCGGCCTTCGAAGAAGACGTTGTCGGCGCCGTCGCCGGTGACGGTGTCGTTGCCGGTGCCGGTGAGCACGTTCTCGAAGCCCGAGAAGACGTCGGCGCCGGCGCCCGCGGCCGTGCCGGACGCGAGGTTGACCGTCACCGCCGCCGAGCCGCGGAAGGCCACGGTGTCGATGCCCGCGCCGCCGTTGAGGACGTCGTCGCCGAGGCCGCCGTCGATGACGTTGGCGTCGGCGTCGCCGGTCAGGATATCGGCGCCCGCGCCGCCCTGCAGGTTCTCGATGCTGCGCAGGGTGGCGACCGTGACGCCGCCGACGGTGGCGACCGCGTCCGCCGCGCCGTTCAGCGTGGCCGTCGTGCCGGCCAGGCCGGCGAAGGAGGCGGTGTCGCTCCCGGCGCCGCCGTCGAGCAGGTCAACCGCGCCGGCCGCGTTCGCGCCCGGATTCAGCGTGTCGTCGCCCGCGCCGCCCGAGAGGGTGTTGGCGGCGGAGTCCCCGGTGAGGGTGTCGGTGAAGGCCGATCCCAGCAGGTTCTCGAACCCGCTGAGCGTGTCCGATCCCGCGGTGACGGTGTTCTGCGCCGAGCCTTGCAAGCCCAGGCTGACCGTCACGCCGGCAGTGCCGCCGGCGTAGGAGGCGGTATCGACCCCGCCGCCGCCGGCCAGGGCGTCATTGCCCGAGCCGCCTTCGATGACGTTGTCGCCGCCGTTGCCGGTGAGGGTGTCGTTGAGCGAGGAGCCGACCAGATTCTCGATGCCGGTCAGAGTGTCGCTCCCCGCCGCGACGGTGTTCTGCGCTACGCCCTGCACGTTGAGGTCGACCGTCACGCCCGTCGTGGAGCCGCCGCTGAACGCATAGGCGAACGACGCGGTGTCGTTGCCGTCTCCGCCGCTCAGCACGTCGTTGGCGATCGTCCCCTGGAGGAAGTCGTTGCCCTCGCCGCCGTCGAGGACGGCGCTGCTGGTGTTGTTGGCGCTGATCGTGGTGGTCACGGCCGCCGCGCCCTGGAGCGAGATGTTCAGCTGGTAGGTCTTCCCGGCCTGGATAGGCTGGGCGGCGACCTGACCGGACGTAAAGCTGCCGACCCGGATGTAATAGGTTCCCGGCGCGGCGAAGGTGAAGGAGATGTAGCCGTCGTCGTTGACGGTCGTGCCGGGGTCGCCCGGCCCGGTGTCGTTGCGAGCCAGCAGGTTGCCGGCGCTGTCGACGAGCTCGATGATGCTGTCGGTCAGGGTGCCGGTGCCGTCGATGTCGAACACGCCCTGGGTACCGGCTGCCGTCACGTCGATCCGGTAATATTCCACGACTCCGCCGGCCGCCGTGGCGTTGATGGTGGCGTGCGGGACGGAGGTCGAGTTGATGATGTTCGGGTTGGCATCGACGTCATAGGCGCCGGCGGTGTTCACGGCCGTCGCGATGCTGCCGTTGTTGGTCGACTCCGGCTTGGTGATGTCGGCCTGCGAAGGCGCCGAGTAGGTCGTGGTGGTGCTGAAGCCGCCGCCGATCAGGCGGTCGTTGCCGCCGCCGCCCGACAGGGTGTCCGCCCCGCCGTTGCCGCCCGCGAGCATGTTCGCCTCGCTGTTGCCGGTGAGCGTGTCGTTCCCGCTGGTGCCGACGATGTTCTCGATGCTGCGCAGAGTGTCGGTTTCACCGTCGTGCGAGACGATCACGTCCGCGCCGGTGTCGTTCAGGGCGACGTTGACGCCCGTGGGGTTGGTGAAGACCACCGTGTCGCTGCCGGCGCCGCCGTCCAGGACGTTGTTGGCCACGTTGCCGACGAAGATGTCGTTGCCCACGCCGCCCTTGGCGTTCTCGATCAGCGAGCGGCCGTCGTTGTTGTAGAGCAGCGACATGGCGATGTTGCCCGGCGCCATCGCGGTCAGGTTCTGCAAGGCCAGGTGGTTGGCGAGCTGGGCCGGATCGAACGTGGAGAACTCGCCCGGACGCAGGTCGACGGTGACCCCGTTGGCGTAGTTGCTGGCGTCGATCGTGTCGTTGCCGCCGCCGTCCCAGATGGTCAGCAGGATCTTGTTCCCCGAGGGAGCGCCCTGGCCCACGCCGTTGATGAACATCTCGCCGGTGGTCTGGCTGAAGGTGTAGGTGCTGTCGCCGGCATTGGTGCCGTAGTTGGCGCCGTACATGTACTGCAGGGCGGCCAGGTCGTACTGCATGTACGATTGCGGCTGGTTGATCTTGTCGCCGGCGAAGCCGCTATTGGTGAACGGCGCGGGCGTATAGGTCATCAGCGACCAGGACTGTCCGTCGCGGTCCGAGGTCAGCGACTGGGTGCCGCGACGCGGCGAGGTGCCGAAGTAGGCGGACAGATCGAGGTTGGTATAATCCTGGTGCCCGTGCTTCAGCCCCATGGTGTGGCCGATCTCGTGCATCATCGTGGCGGCACCCCAGGTGCCCTGGTAGGCGAGATCGTAATAGGGCTGGCTGGTGCGGCCGAACCAGATGTCGCCCGCGACGCCGCGAGTGTCGGACGGGAATCCGCCATAGGCGGACGTCACGTCGTTGTCGCCGCTCTGCGAGATGCGGATGTTGGCGTGGACGGAGTCGGTTTCGGTGATTTCCGTGAACGTCAGGAGGGTCGCCGCGGAGATCTGCGCGAAGGCCGTCCGCGCCGCCGCCTGCTGCAGGGCGCCAAGGCCAATGAAGTAGTTGTTGACGCCGTTGCTGTCGAGGCCGGTGCCGTTGTAGTTCGAGCCCGACGTCGGGAAGCTGAAGGTCAGGTTCTGGGTGCCCCACTTGGCGCCGATCAGGATGGCGTCGACGTTGCGGTCGCCGGTGATGGAGCGGCTTCCGTCCGGATTGGTGACGATCGGAAGCAGAACGCCGATGCCCCCGCTTTCCGGGTTGGCGCCGACGACGTCGCCCTTGAAGGTCGCGCCGTCGGTTCCCGCTTCACGGAAGCCTTGGCAAACTGCACATCCGCATCCCCCTACAACGGTGACGTGAGTGATTTCCCCGACCGGGTTCGACCCAGGAACGAGGTCGCCGGCGTTCGCGTTGTAGCCGAGTTCGGAAGTGCTCATTGATTGTCCCCCTGTATGGCGATGGCATGAGATGTGCCGCACGAACCCGCGACCATGCGGTCCGGGTTTACTCACGGATTGGCGGCTAAGTGGCTCGCGTATTTACGGAAAATTCATCTTGGTCAAGCGGCAAGCTTCGCTCCGCAGGCTCATGTGACCAGAAACGAGACAAAGCGATGTAGATCGGCGCTGAACGGAGGAACCTGCTGCAGATGATGCTTTGGATTTGTCGACCTTGATTCTTAAGTCCCTGATAATTCAGCCAAAATTGCATCTAGCGATTCGCGTGCTTGGCGGCTGTCCCCCGGCAGGTGACTCCAGGATTCACTTCGCGTATCGAGCTGCGTTCAGGCCCACGGAGAGCGCGATGGTCCGCGTCTTGCTATCATTCGCCGCTGCGCTCGCCGCATGCACTCCGTCGCCCCAGGAAAGCGCCATGCCCAGCTCGAACTCGGATCCAGCCGCCACCACCGCCCAAGGTTCGGGCGAGAAAGGGTCCAACGGCCAGGCTTCGCGCGCCCTCAATCCGAGCGGGCAGGCCGCCGCGGAGCCGGGGCGGGCCGCCCTTGGACCGATCCCGGAACCGGTGCCTGTAACCGAGAACCCCGTGCCGGATCCGCCGGCGGACTCGCCCGCGGAGGCCGAGGGACGCCGGACCTTGTCGACGGCGTTCGTGCGGGTGGGTCCCGACGGCCGCCTGGTGGTGGAGCTGCGCAGCGGGCGCGTGCTGGTCCTTCGCGACGTGGTGATGCGGCCGAAGGACTATTGCGGCGTGCAAGTGCTCGGCGGGAAGGCCGGCGGTCAATATTGCGGTGGATATGCCGAGGTCGCCGCGGCCCGGCCGGGGGCTTCGTCGGCTCCCCAGCAGCCGGAGCCAGCGGTAGAGCCCCCGCGGCCTGCCGAACGGAATTAGCCGCCGGGTCGTCTTGCGGCTGCAGGCCGGCTGCGTGATCGTCGCTCCCGGCTGGTCCTGCCGGAGGCTCCCGGAGGAATGGCTTGCGCGGCGCCCGCCATCGGGGCTAGTCCGCGCGGCCATGGGCGTCTTCAAAAAGCTCTTCACCTGGTGGGACGGGGCGACCCTCACGACCATGCTGCATCTGCGCCGCCACGGCCGGCGGGTCGGCACCGATTCGAGCGGCAATGTCTATTACGCCTCGAAGAAGGGCGACCGCCGGTTCGTCTCCTACGAGGGCGCCAACGATCCCAGCCGGATCCCGCCCGAATGGTATAGCTGGCTTCATCACCAGATAGACGGGGTGCCCGACGAAACGCTTCCGCCGCCGCCGAAATTCCTCAGGGAGCCGGAGCCCAACCGCACCGGCACCCCGCTCGCCTACCGTCCGTCCGGTGCGCTGGAGCTGGGCGCTCAGCGTCCCGCGGCGAGCGGCGACTATGAGGCATGGGCTCCGGACCAGGCATGAGGTCCCCGCTAGGCGCCGTTCTCGTGCTTGCGGCCGCGCTCTCCGGCTGCGACCGGGGAGCCGAGCAAAAGGCCGAGGGCAACCGTCAGGCCGTCAGCGAGCCGAAGACCGTCGACATCCCGCAGACGGTCACCGCGGTCGCCCCCGGGACCTCCCCGATGGCGGAGCGAGTCGCGGTGCTGGGCCTGCTCAACAAGCGCAACGGGATTTCGCGCCCGCTGACCATGAAGCCCGGCCAGGCGGTTCAGGTCGGCGATGCGATCGTCCGCCTTCGCGCCTGCGAGACGACGGCGCCTTGGGAGGTGCAGGCGCTGACCGGAGCCTTCGTCCAGCTCGACGTGCGCAACCCGCAGGGGCGCTGGCAGCGGGTCTTCTCGGGCTGGATCTACAAGGAGACTCCGTCGCTCAACGTCGTCGAGCACCCGATCTACGACGTCTGGCCCAAGAGCTGCGCGATGACGCATCCCGAGGCCGGCGAATCGACGGTTCGGGCGGCATCGCCGGCGAGCAGGCGGTCGAGCGCCCCGAACTCCGCACCGACCCGCCGCTCCGCCTCGCCCGAGCCGGGCGCCGAGCCGTCGGGAGCCCCCGCCGAAAGCGCCGATTCCAACAGCGCCAGATAATCCTCCTGGGTGACCTCGACGGCGCCGAGGCTGCGCAGATGCTCCGTCATGAACTGGCAGTCGAGCAGCCGGTAGCCCCCGACCTTCATCCTCGCGACCAGCCAGGCGAGCGCCACCTTCGAAGCGTCGCGCCGGGCCGAGAACATGCTCTCCCCGAAAAAGGCCGCCCCCAGGGCGACCCCGTACAGGCCGCCGGCCAGCTCCCCCTCGTGCCAGCATTCCACCGAATGGGCATGACCGCGCTGGTGGAGGGCGCGGTAGCTCTCCTCGATGTCGCCGTTGATCCAGGTTTCCTCGCGCTGGGCGCAGCGGCGGACGACCTCGTCGAACGCGGTGTTGCGAGTGACCCGATATTCGCCCGAGCGGATCGTCTTGCGCAAGGAGCGCGACATCCGGAAGCTTTCGACGGGAAGGATCGCGCGCCGGCGCGGCTCGACCCAGAAGACCTCGTCGGCGTCGCGGCTGTCCGACATCGGGAACACTCCGATGGCGTAGGCGCGCAGCAGCAGGTCCGGATCGATCGGGGCCATCGCGGCGCTCTAGCCGCGCGCGGTGCCCGACAGAAGGTGCGTTATGCTCCGGTCAGAGAATGTCCCGAACCCTTTCCTGCGGCCTGCACAGCCGGACGCCTTTCCCGGTCTCGACCAAGGGCCGCTCGATAAGGGCGGGATTGGCGGCCATCGCCTCGAGCACGGCCTCGTCGCCCGCTTCGGCAAGGGCGGCCGCGCCCTCCTCCTTGAGCCTCAGCCCCTGCGCCGGAGAAAGGCCCGCGCGCCCGTAGAGTCGCCGAAGCTCGTCGAGCGTAAGCGGAGTCTTGAGATACTCGACCACGGTGACTTCGGCGCCGCTCTCCCGAAGGAGATCCAGCGTCTTGCGCGAAGTGCCGCAATTGGGGTTGTGCCAGATCGTCGCCTTCATTCCGCCTGCCCCTGGCCGCGCTCGCGCTGCTTGATCTTCCGGACCTCGGCCAGCTGGCCCTTCAGGATGGCGAGCGCGTCCGCCTCTTCCCGGGTGAGCCCCTCGAGCGGCACATGGTCGATCAGCACCTCGAGGGCATCGCCGATCCGGCCGAGCTGGCGGCCGTAGCTGCCGACCTCGTCCAGCACCTTCTGCTCGATGTCCGGCCTCGGGGTCTGGCCGAGGTTGACGTTGACCAGGCCGAACTGCGCGCCCTGGTTCATGAAGGTCCAGGGATTGATCGCCTGCCAGAGCTTCTCGGGCGCGACGGAGAATTGGAACTTGCCGTCGGCCACCCTAGGGCCTCGCCGGATCGATGTGCAGAAGCGGCCGCAGCCGCGCCATGGTCTGTTCGACGCCCAGCGTGAAGCACTGGTCGGGCTGCTTTTCGCGGCAGTCGGTGGGCGGAGCGGGGTCGTTCACGCCCCGCACCGTCAGGGTGAGGAATTCGCCGGCGGAGCTGCCGTTGATCGTCGACGCCCGGCCCTTTTGCTGGATGATCTGCATGTGGCTGAAGCCGGCCGCCTTGACCAGTTCGGCGGCCCGGTAGGCCGCCATGTTACGGCCGAATCCCGGTTCCGCGATGCCGTTGGAGCGGCCGGTGACCTTCCACACGCCAGGCTCGACGATCTTCTCGCTATACCCGCCGAAGATGTAGCTCGACCGGTATTTCGTCGCCGTTCCCGGACGCCCCGAGCAGCCCGCGAGCAAAGCCGCCGCCGCCAGCACCAGCACGATTGTGCGCATCATCAGGCCTTCTCCCCTGCCAGCCACGCCTCCAGCCACTTGATCGTGTAATCGCCGGCCAGGAA
>DASWLZ010000045.1:0-64274 GCA_036399975.1 Allosphingosinicella sp. | reverse complement strand
AGACCGTTGGCGCGACAGCCCCGCGCGGTGGTTTGCGAGTGAAGGCAGGGGCGCGGAAAGTATAGACGGGCATGGGTTTCGACAGAGGGCGCCGCGGTGAGCGCGGCGGGCGCGGCAGAGACAAGCGCGACGGTTTCGGCGACGAGAATTTCAGCGGATTTGACGATCGCGGCGGCGGCGGCTTCGGCGGCGGACCGGGCGGCGGCGGCGGCGGGTACCGCGGCGGCGGCGACCGATTCGGCGGCGGCGGCGGTGGCGGCTATGGCGGCGGCGGCGGCGGTGGGTACCGCGGCGGCGGCGGCGGTGGTAGCGGCGGCTTCGGCGGCGGCGGCGGGTTCCGCGGCGGCGGCGGCGGTGGCGGCGGAATGCCGCCCCAGGTTGTCGGCCAGGGCAAAGGCGTCGTCAAATTCTTCAACGGGCAAAAGGGCTTCGGCTTCATCGTCCGCGACGACGGCGGCGAGGACGTCTTCGTCCACATCAGCGCCGTCGAGCAGGCGGGACTCACCGGGCTCGCCGACGGCCAGCCGCTCGAGTTCACCCTCGTCGACCGCGGCGGGCG
The DNA here is from genome assembly GCA_036399975.1 of Allosphingosinicella sp. Lineage (GTDB taxonomy): Bacteria > Pseudomonadota > Alphaproteobacteria > Sphingomonadales > Sphingomonadaceae > Allosphingosinicella. Next base: position 63,715 of record DASWLZ010000045.1, on the reverse strand, counting down.
GGTCTCGGCGACCGACCTCAAGATCGACGGCGAGCCGATGCCGGTGCAGGAGCGGGCTCCACGCGAGGACCGCGACGCCCCCCGCGGCGGCGGCTATGGCGACCGCGCCGGCCCAGGCGGCGGCGGCGGGCCTCAGCGCCAGCTGACCGGCGAGAAGGCCCAGGGCACGGTCAAGTTCTTCAACGCGATGAAGGGCTTCGGCTTCATCAGCCGCGACGACGGCCAGCCGGACGCCTTCGTCCATATCTCGGCGGTCGAGCGCGCCGGCATGGTCAGCCTCAACGAAGGCGACCGGGTCGAGTTCGAGCTCGAGGTCGACCGCCGCGGCAAGACCGCCGCGGTGAACCTCCAGCCGATCCAGTAACCGCGCGCTTGCGTGGGGCGAGAAAGCCCGGCCGTTCCCCGGAGCGGCCGGGCTTTTTCTTTGGGAGACGGCGTCACCCGGCTCAGCCGTCGCCCTGAACTCGTTTCAGGGTCCAGGCCTCCGCCTCTCTGCCGCATCCGGACCGGATGCTGAAACAAGTTCAGCATGACGGAGAGGCGGCAAGGCTAGAGCGCCGGGCGTCAAGCTTGAATCGTCATCCCGGACTTGATCCGGGATCCACCTTCCTGCGCCACCTTACGAGAGGAAGATGGATGCCGGATCAAGTCCGGCATGACGAGACGGTGCAGATCCAACGCCCGGTGCTCCAGGCCTATTGCGGACCTGCGAATCGCCACGCCAGGGTCTCGCCGGCGTGGAACGGCACGACGCTCGTGCCCGCCGCCGCCAGCGACTCGGGCACCGTCACCTCCGACCGTTCCAGCACCACCCGCCCCTCGTTGAGCGGCAGCCCGTAGAAGCGGGGCCCGTTCTCCGACGCGAACGCCTCCAGCCGGTCCAGCGCGCCTTCCGCCTCGAACACCGTCGCATAGCTCTCCAGAGCGAAGGGCGCGTTGAAGATTCCCGCGCAGCCGCAGCCCGATTCCTTGCGCTCCACCGTGTGAGGCGCACTGTCGGTGCCGAGGAAGAATTTGGCCGAGCCGGAAGTCGCCGCCCGCCGCACCGCCAGGCGATGCCCCTCCCGCTTGGCGACCGGAAGGCAATAGGCATGGGGCCTCAGCCCGCCGGCGAACAGGGCGTTGCGGTTGATGATCAGATGCTGGGGCGTGATCGTCGCGGCGAGATTGTCGCCGCCGGCCAGGACGAAATCCGCCGCCTCGGCGGTCGTGATATGCTCGAACACCATCTTCAGGCCCGGGAAGTCCCCGAGCAGGCGCGAGAAGATCCGGTCGATGAAGGCCTTTTCCCGGTCGAACACGTCGACCTCCGGGTCGGTCACCTCGCCGTGGATCAGAAGCGGCATCCCGGCGCGCTGCATGGCCTCCAGCACCGAATAGATGTTCCCGATGTCGGTCACCCCGTGGGCGCTGTTGGTGGTGGCATGGGCCGGATAGAGCTTCGCCGCCGCCCAGGCGCCGCGCTCGAACCCCCCGGTAAGCTCGACCGGGTCGGAATCGTCGGTCAAATAGCAGGTCATCAGCGGCGTGAAGCCCGGCGCGGCGGCCAGGATCCGCGCCCGATAGGCCTCGGCCATGGAGGCGGTGGTGACCGGGGTCTCGAGGTTCGGCATCACGATCGCCCGGCCGAACTGGCGTGCGGTCCAGGGCGCCACCGCCTCGAGCATGGCGCCGTCGCGGAGGTGGACGTGCCAGTCGTCGGGGCGGCGCAGAGTCAGGCGGGTGGGTTCGCTCATAATTCCTTGGCCGTCATCCTGAACGCGTTTCAGGATCCAGTTCGATGACCGCCCCGATGCTCGAAACTGGACCCTGAAACAAGTTCAGGGTGAAGCTTGGACGGACGGCACGGAGCGCCTAGATCAGGCCCATGGCCGCGACCACCCTGGTAGATCGAGCGCTACTCCGCCTCTCCGGCGAGGACGTGTGCGGGTTCCTGCAGGGCCTGGTGACCCACGACATGGCCTTGCTCGCGCCGGATCGGCCGCTCTGGTCGGGGCTGCTGACTCCCCAGGGCAAGGCTCTGTTCGACTTCATCCTCTGGGCCGACGGCGACGACGTGCTGATCGACTGCCAGCGCGAAGCCGCCGGCGACCTCGCCAGACGCCTGGCCCTCTACCGGCTGCGGCGGAAGATCGCGATCGAGCGTGAGCCGGTGCTGTGCGTGCACTGGTCGCTGGAGGGACCGGGCCCTAGCGATCCCCGGCTACCTGAGCTCGGGCATCGCTGGCTGGCGCCGGAAAATGGCGAGGGAGGAGAGGGCTGGCTCGCCCACCGCCTTTCCCTCGGAGTGACCGAGGGACTCGCCGAGCTTGGCTCCGACAAGACCCTCTGGCTCGAATGCAACGCCGCCGAGCTGGACGGGGTGAGCTTCACCAAGGGCTGCTATGTCGGCCAGGAGAATACGGCGCGGATGAACTACCGCTCCAAGGTCAACCGCCGGCTGGTGGTGGTGCCGTCGGATTCGCCCGGCCCTCGGGCCCGGAGCCACTATCCCGAGCTGGGGCTTGCGGTGGAGCACCGGCGGGTTGACGATCTCGGAGGCGCTTTGATGCCGGACTGGCTCGCGGTCGCGCTCCAGCCGGACCCCACGCCGTCACCTTGAACTTGTTTCAGAGTCCAGCCTCCATCCGCCCTGCCGTGTCCGGCCCGGATGCTGAGACAAGTTCAGCATGACGGCGGATGACGGGGCGCTCTCCTCAGCCTTTCACCCACTTCACCTTCGGGTCGGCCATCTCCACCACGTCGTTCAATTCGCGGATGTTGCGATAGCCGTAGCCGTAGAGGTGCGTGAAGGTCGACAGGTTGAGCGCGAGCCGACCGGTCTTCAGCATGACGGGGGGGCGATCGTCGCGGAAGTTGTTGTTGCAATAGATCAGGATCGGCCGATCCGCCCGGCCGATCACCTCCGCCAGGCGCTCGTCGCTGAACTCGGGGAGAGGCACGTTGACCGCCCCCTTTATATGGCCCGCGGCGAACTGCTCGGCCGAACGCGCGTCAAGGATCAGGACTCCGGGCTCGGCGGCGGCGGCGGCGAAGGCCTGCCAGCCGATCAGCCGCGCCCGGCGATAGGGCTGAACCTCCTCGATCAGCGCTCGGTAGCCGGCATAATCGATCTGCGGATTGAGCGGCGCGGCCGTGGCCGGCGCCGGATTGGCGGCGGCGAGCGCCAAGGCGGTGAAGAGAGGCTCGAGCATGACTCGCACTCCTTGCTGGAAGAGTAGGTCGATACGCCCACGAAACTGTCACGCCGATGAACCCGCGGATCGTCGCCCCAGCGAAAGCTGGGGCCCCAGCGAGTGAAAGGCGCGGTGCTTTTCACCCCACGGGATCCCAGCCTTCGCTGGGATGACGTGCCACCCCAGCCCGGGTTGCCTAGCCAATCTCGGCGAAGGCCCTGACCGGGAAAGTGCCCATGCCGACGACCTTGGGCGGCGCGGCGGTGAAGCGGAAGCCGCTCGGCGGCAACGCCCCGAGGCCGGTCATATGCTCGACGATGAGAATGCCCGCGCCGAGCAGCATCGTGTGGACGGGGCGGCGGCGGGTGCTCGTGTCATCGACATTGTAGCTGTCGATCCCGACCAGGGCCGCGCCGCGCTCCGCCAGCAGGCGGGCGGCGGCCTCGGCGAGGAAGGGGTGATCCGAATGATAAGCGTCGGTCCGCCAGTGGCGGTCCCAGCCGGTATGGACGAGCACCGCCTTGCCGGCCACGTCGAGGCCCTCGAACAGCTCGGCTCCGGCCTCCATCTCCTCGGCTCGAACACATAGGCCGTCCAGCCCGGCGAGGCGATCGAGCCCGACGCCGGCCAGATCGTCGCCCTCGGCATAGCGGTGGAACGGGGTGTCGAGATAGGTGCCGGTATTGGCGACCATGTCGATCCGGCCGATCTGGAAGGTCGAGCCGTCGTCGTAGCTCGCGACGGTGTCCTCGCGCTTCCAGAAGTCGCAGATGTGCGGCGCGGGCAGGCCCTTGTAGGTGACCATGCCGTCTTCGATGGCGTGGCTAAGGTCGATCAGCATGGAACATGGCCCGGCAGTAAGCGAGGTGTGCGGCGAAGGCCTTGGGCTTCTTCTCCTTGAGGTACCGGAAGTAGGGCAAGGCCGCCTGCGACTCGCTCTCGACCTGCTCGGCGGTTCGGCCGGCCTTCCGGCCCATGTCGGCGACGACCATGGACCAGGTCATCAGGTCGGGCATATCCTTGCCGAGGGGCTTGTTGTTGTTGGCGATCAAAGTGCTGACCGCGCAGCCGACGGCCTGCGGGTAGAAGACCGCGGGGGGCGGCTCGTACTTCGCCTCCGCCTTGGCGAGCATGGCGAGCAGCAGCAGTTCGATCACGGCCTTACCCCCTCGGTCCGGCGGCGCTTGAGGATGCGCAGGAGCGCGAAGCCGCCGATCAGCATCCATATCACGTTGAGCGATGCCGACGGAATGGCCCCGTGCCACCAGCCGTTGACGATGAAGCCGGCCGCCCCGACGACGTTGATCCCCTGGTAGAGGGCGGACTGGCCGGTCACCTTGCCCATCGAGATCAAGGCGTAGGCGAGCAGGATCAGCAGGGCCCCCGCCCAGCCGGCGACCTCGACGGCGATCTCGACGCCGGTCAGGCGGCGAGCTTCCGGAGCACGTAGTGGAGGATCCCGCCGGCGCGGAAATATTCGAGCTCGTTCAACGTGTCGATCCGCACCCGGGCGGTGAAGGCGAAGGTGCTTCCGTCCGTCCTGGTCACCTCGACCTGCAGCTCCTGGCGGGGCTGGAGATCGCCGATCCCGGCGATGCTGAACGTCTCCGTGCCGTCGAAGATCGGGACGTCGCCGACGAACTGCAGCGGCACCACGCCCATGCCGACCAGATTGGAGCGGTGGATCCGCTCATAGGTCTCGGCGACGACGGCGCGGACGCCGAGCAGGTTGGTGCCCTTGGCGGCCCAGTCGCGCGAGGAGCCGGTGCCATATTCCTTGCCGGCGATGACGACGAGCGGGGTCCCTTCCGCTTTGTAGCGCATCGCCGCCTCGTAGATGGGCAGGATCTCCCCGCTCGGGATGTGGCGGGTCATTCCGCCTTCCGTGCCGGGGATCATCCGGTTCTTGATCCGGATGTTGGCGAAGGTCCCCCTCATCATCACTTCGTGATTGCCCCGGCGGGCGCCGTAGGAGTTGAAGTCGGCGCGGCCGACCTGGTGCTCGGAGAGATAGGTGCCGGCCGGGCTGTCCGCCTTGATCGCGCCCGCGGGCGAGATGTGGTCGGTGGTGATCGAATCGCCGAAGATCGCCAGCGGCCGCGCGTCGGCGATGTCGGACGGCGGCACCGGGGTCATCGTCATGCCCTCGAAATAAGGCGGGTTCTGGATGTAGGTCGACCCCGCCGACCAGGCATAGGTCTCGCCCCCGGCAACCGGGATCGCCCGCCACTGGGCGTCGCCCTTGTAGACGTCGGCATAGCGCGACCGGAACATGTCGCCATGGACATGGGCGTCGATCAGCCGGCGGATCTCCTCGTTCGACGGCCAGACGTCCTTGAGGAACACCGGCCGCCCGTCCGAGCCGATGCCGAGCGGCTCCTCGATCATGTCGCCGGCAACCGTCCCCTTGAGCGCATAGGCGACGACCAGCGGCGGCGAGGCGAGATAGTTGGCGCGGACGTCCGGCGAAACCCGGCCCTCGAAATTGCGGTTGCCCGAGAGCACCGAGGCCGCGACGAGGTCGTGCTTCGCGATGGTGTTGGAGATCGGCTCGGGCAGCGGCCCCGAATTGCCGATGCAGGTGGTGCAGCCGTAGCCGACCAGGTCGAAGCCGATCGCGTTCAGATCCTCGCTGAGGCCGGCGCGGTCGAGATAGTCGGTGACCACCTGGCTGCCCGGCGCAAGCGACGTCTTCACCCAGGGCTTGCTGTCCAGCCCCTTCTCCCGCGCCTTTCGGGCGACGAGGCCGGCGGCGATCAGAACCGCGGGGTTTGAGGTGTTGGTGCAGGACGTGATGGCGGCGATGACGACGTCGCCATGGCCTAGGTCGGGGACGGCGGGATCGCCGACGCAGGGGTGGCGCTGCTCGAGCTCGGCGAGGGCGTGGCCATATTCCCTGGTGAAATTGGTCACGAACTCCTCGTCCACCCGGGAGAGCGGCACCTTGTCCTGCGGCCGCTTCGGCCCGGCGAGGCTGGGCTCGACCCGGTCCATGTCGAGATCGAGCGTGTCGGTGAACAGAGGCTCGTGATAGGCGCCCGGCTCGAGCCACAGGCCCTGCGCCCTGGCATAGGCCTCGGTGAGCGCGATCTGCTCCTCGGAGCGGCCGGTGAGGCGCATATAGTCGAGCGTCTTGCCGTCGATCGGGAAGAAGCCGCAGGTCGCGCCATATTCGGGCGCCATGTTGGCGATCGTCGCCCGGTCCGCGACCGAGAGCGCGGAGACCCCGGCGCCGTAGAATTCGACGAACCGCCCGACCACGCCCTTGGCTCGGAGCATCTGGGTGACGGTGAGGACGAGGTCGGTGGCGGTGATCCCCTCCTGGAGGGCGCCGGTGAGGTGGAATCCGACCACCTCGGGGATCAGCATCGAGACCGGCTGGCCGAGCATCGCCGCCTCCGCCTCGATCCCGCCCACGCCCCAGCCGAGCACGCCGAGGCCGTTCACCATCGTCGTATGGCTGTCGGTTCCGACCAGGGTGTCCGGATAGGCGATCTCCTCGCCGGACGGGTCCTTCGACGACCAGACTCCGCGGGCGATATATTCGAGATTGACCTGATGGCAGATGCCCGTGCCCGGAGGCACCACCTCGAAATTGTTGAACGCCTTCGAGCCCCATTTCAGGAACTCGTAGCGCTCCATGTTGCGATGATATTCGAGCTCGACATTCTGGGCGAAGGACTGCGGAGTGCCGAATGCGTCGACCATCACGCTATGGTCGATGACGAGATGCACCGGCACCTGCGGGTTGATCTGAGCCGCATTCCCCCCGAGCTTCGCCATCGCGTCCCGCATCGCCGCGAGATCGACCACCGCCGGAACCCCGGTGAAGTCCTGCATGAGGACCCGCGCCGGTCGATACTGGATCTCCTTGGTCGAGCTCTTCTCCTTCTGCCAATCGACCAAAGCCTGGATGTCGGCGCGGGTGACGGTCTTGCCGTCCTCGAAGCGGAGCAGGTTCTCGAGCAGGACCTTCATCGAGAAGGGCAGCCGGGAGATGTCGCCGAGCTGGGCGGCGGCCTTCTCGAGGGAGTAGTAAGCGTAGCTCTTGGCGCCTACCTGGAGCTGCGTGCGGGTGTTGAGATCATTGTTGCCAACGGCGGTCATGGCAGGGCCTTGCGCTTAAGGGGCTTCTAGAGCCGGGCTTAGCCGTAAGCCGCCCGGTGCGGTTGGCCCGGGCTCTAGCAAGGTGGGCGGCGGGGGGGAAGGGTCAGAGCCCTGTCCGGCGCGCCCTTGCCGGCAAGGGAAGGCGACGGGTGAGATTGCACCGAAACTTTGCTATAAGGCCGGCGAGGAGCGCAAGTGAACGACATCGCCAAAGTCAGCCGCAACGGCCGCACCCAGCAGATAAGCCTGCCCGAGGCCTTCCAGATCGAGGGCGACTCGGTTCGCGTGCGCCGGGAAGGGCGAAGCATCGTCCTTGATCCGATCCTCGCCGGGACCCAGGGCGAGGTTCGGGTTCCGCCCGGCACCTACACCCCCGAGACGCTGCCCCCGCTCAGCGACGGCGCAAAGGCGATCCTCGCCTCCGTCGAGGCCGCCGCGTCGCGCCCGGCTTCCCCCGGCAAGGCGGCCGCGAGGCTCGGCGGCGGGCCACCCGGGATCACGCTCGAGGATGAGGGGGCGGCCGGCATCTCCCTCTCCGACGAGGGGCTTCCCGGCTTCGATCCCGACCATTAGGTTCAGCGCGGAGCGGCCCTCATCCCGGCCGCGGGAGGATGAGATCTATGGACCTCGCGAAAATCCTTGGCGCGGCCCAGGCGGCGAGCCTTCAGCGCTTCAGCCTCTACCTCCCCGACAGCGACCGCGAAGGCCGGCCCGTGCCTCAGCTCGAGCAGTGGATCGAGGCGGCGATGCTGATCTTCGCCGAGGTGAACGGCGGCGCGACCCGCCTCCCCCTCGCCCAGGGCATCTGGAAGCCCGAAGACGGCGGCGCCACCGTGCGCGAAGCGACGACCATCGTCTATTCCTTCATCCGGGACACGGAGCGCTTCGAGGGCGGCATCGAGCGGCTTGCGGCGTTTATCCACACGTTTGGGAAGCACGCGAACCAGGGCGAGGTGATGGTGGAGTTTTCGGGCGACGTGCCGGGGAGGGGGTATGTGTCGCGGGCTTATTTCATAGCGGATTATTCGAAGGCGGGGGAGCGGCCTTTCTAGGGGCGGGTGCCGGGGGTGGCGTTGCCGGCGACGGTCCTCGTAGCCGGACGCTCAAGGGCTTGGAGAGCCGGGCTTGGCCGCAAGGCGGACCGGCGCGGCGCGGGCTCGGGCCGGGTGGAGCGGATGGGAAAGGGTTGGAGGCCTACTCGATCGGCCTTTACCAGCAAGATCGTGGACAGGCGAGATTGTACCGAAACTTCGCTACAAGGCAGGCGAAGAGCGCAAGTGAACGACTTCACCAAAGTTGAACCCTAGCGGCGCGCGCTTTGGAACGGGAACTTGCGCGCCTGCGGCGGCGTCGGTCCGGCCTTTGCCTCAACTGCCGGAATATGTAAGCCTATCAAAAGTACAGCGTGAATCCGGAGATGAAGTCGTAACATCATTTGGTAGATGGGGGAGATGCAACGGCATGACGAGCTTCTTCGACGGATTACGGCTTGAGACGCTGGTCGGCTTCGGCACTGCAGCCCTTATTCTCATAACGTACTTGATCGACCGATATGGGTGGTTCGCTCCTCGCAAGAAAGCGTTGCATGTGACCGGCACTTGGCAGGGGTGGAGTGTATTCAGGCCGGTTGAGCTACGAAGAAAATCCTATCACAGTGACGATGAGCACTATTTCCAAGTCACGGTTGACCTAAAGCAGCGTTTTGGTCGAGTAAGGTTCCGCGAAACTATCCACGCAGTTTATAGACGTGACGGTTCGAAGGTCGAAAATGTTCCTGAGCGGCGGTTCACAGGGAGCGGACAAGTTATTGGCGGAGTCAATCTCGGAATCATATTTGACGAGGATGAGGGGCTTACGTGCGGTGCCATGTTTCTAACCATGGACACATGGGGAAAGGAATTGGCGGGAGCAACCGTCGTTCGAAATGTGGATGGGAAGCCCGTATTGGCAGACGTGGTGCTTTGGCGCTTTCCCAAGACACCTGCCGCCTTGCAAGCCCTGCTAGAGCAAGATCGTGGGCCACAGGCGCTTGCCCACTCCGGAGCAAGTTAGATGCTTCTCGGCGTAAAGACGCTTACGATTGGCCACCTGGAGGTGAAGGTTCAGCCCACTTCGGCCGAAAATCTGCGCTCCATGACAGTCGGTCAGTTTAGTGAAATAAAGTTGATTCAACGGACTTTAGAACGCTCTGTTCGCTCAGGCGACGTAGTAGCCGACGTAGGAGCCCATACCGGCCTCTGGTCAATTCCGTTGGCAATGACCGTTGGTCCAGGCGGCGCCGTTTACGCGTTTGAGCCTGAGCCAGCCACCTACTCGGCGCTGCAACGCAATATCGAGCTGAATAGCTTGGGGAACGTGACAAGCTTTCCTATCGCGTTATCTGATAGAACGGGGGCAGCAACGCTCAACGTGAGAGGCGATACCGAGCTGCATAGTTTTTATGAAACCACCGTCGAGCCGTTCGACAATGCCCGTCGAGAGACCATCGCCGTAACTGTCGACCGCTTGGATCTCATGCTTGGAAAGAAGAACTTGGTGCCGCCAACGTTCATGAAGATTGATGTGGAGGGCGCGGAGCTGGAGGTTCTGAAAGGCGCGGAGGGGATCATCAGATCGCTAAGGACCATCCTGGTTGAAGTGCACGAAGAACCGTTACGTGCACAGGGCCTAGGAATTTGCGACATAACCGGCTTTCTCGAGGCCCACGATTTTAGCGAGGCTGCAGGTGCCGGGGATGCGACACATTTAGTATATCGACGATCGACGCCGACCTTGTGAGGGGGCGGCTCGAATGGGATTCGGGGCCGCTTGCGCATCTGCGGCCTGGCCCGACCCTGCCGAAGGCCTGACTTCTTCTTTTCAGATAGATCGGGAGCCAGCCCCGGGGGTCAAAACAAGGAAAGGGACGTCACGGGCGGCCGTGACGCCGGAGCGGTTCGCTCCCCTTAGGCGGAACGCCCGCCCGGCCGCGCGGGGACGGGTCCGGGTGCAAAGCAGTTGCGCCAGGCTGGCGGAACAAAAAAAGAACTTCCAATCCGGAAACAGGTTTGAGACAATCCGGAAGTGGCGAATCGAGTCGGCGGGAGGTGGGGCCTTCCGCCGGCCTGTGGCTGAGGAGTGAGCGCATGGCGGTTCTGGCGAACGGAAGCCGCGTGCCGGCGGAGACGCCGGCGCGACTGGGCGAGGGCGGCCGATGACCATCGAGAGCCGGATGACGGATAGCGATTGGGAGGCGTTCCGGCGCGACCGGATCGCGGAGCATATCGCGCTCGGCCTTCCCGACGCCGCGGCGGCGGCGGCGGCCGAGCGGGCAGAGGCGAGGACCAAGGCGAGGCTGGAGTGGCTTCGCGGGCGATTCGTGCGGATGACTGAGTTGTGGGTCGTGCTCGGCGCCTATTGGGCGGCCTTCGCCGAGGCGAATCCCGGCATCGACCTGGTCGAGCCGGACGATCGCGACCTGCCGCTTCTGGCCGACCCGCCGGAGCAGGCGGAGCTGGAAGCGGTCGAGGCCGAGATCGCCGCGGCCCGGGACCATGACGTGTGGCCGAGGCATCTCTATTTCGGGGAGGTCTAGGGATCCGATCGAAGCGGACCTCGATCGGGGCAGGAGGGGCGGCGATGCTTCGACATCGTGAACTTCGTGAACTTCGCTCGATGTCCGACGGCAATTCGGGTCTCGACGACGCCCCGGGATCGGGCTGCGATGAGGCCACTTCGTCCACTTCGTCCGTTTGCCGGACGCTGGGTCGGCTCAAGAGACGTCACGGGCGGCCGTGAATGGGACCCCATGAAAGTAATACTTTCATGGGGTCCCGTCGGTCGGGTTCGGCTGCGCCGCCCCGCCGGCCGGCCTTCGGCGCCTCCACTCACCGCTCACGGTCGCTTCGCAACCGCTTCGCTGTTCCTGGGCGCCTCAGGCTTCGAAGGCCTCGAGGATAGGGCACGGCCCCTTCGTCCCTGCCGCGCAGGCCCGGCTCAGCCGGGTGAGGGCGGCTCGGGCGGCCTCGAGCTCGGCGATGCGGGCCTCGAGGGCGGCAAGGCGCTCGGCGGCCAGCGCCCGCACCCGGGCCCGGTCGTGACCGGAATCGAGGACGAGGAGCTCGCTTATCTCCTCGAGCGTGAAGCCGGCGGCCTGGGCCCTGCGGATGAAGAGCAGGCGGCGAAGGTCGGCGGGCCCGTAGCGGCGGACGGCGCCGGCGCGGGGCGGCTCGGCGAGCAGGCCGCGGCGCTGGTAATAGCGGATCGTCTCGACGCCGACCCCGCCGGCGGCGGCGAGACGGGCGATGGTCATGTCGGCCATGAGCGGGCCCTTTCGCGAAGGGGGCGCCCCTCCCCCGCCCGGCGGGAGAGGAGCGTTGGGCTCAGGCGCAGCCGCAGGGCTTGCAGGTGCAGGGATTGCAGCGGCAGTCGCGGCGGGCGGGCTGGATCGTGCTGGTCATGGTCTTTCTCCGCTTCCGGCCGGAGCTCCATGCCCCGGCGCGAATCGGCCTATAGCGGCCGTACCGTGGTACGGAGTCAAGCGGCGGATTGGAGCGGGTTCAGGCGCCCGCGGCGCGGCGAAGGGGAGCGACCTTGCGCTGCTCCTTGAGCCGCTCGATCTCCTCCTCCTCCAGCTCCTCGATGCCGGCGAGCTCGTCGCGGGCCCGGCGGGAGGCGATGAGCAGCTCGTCGAGCTTGGCGTGGAGGGCGACATCGCGGCGATGGGCGTCCTTCTCGCGCCGGTTCTGGCGGTTGAGGACCATCTGGGTGAGGGTGATGGCGAGGATCGAAAGCCCCGCCGTCAGCCAGTCCACCCGCCAGGCGAAGGCGAACCAGGCGGCGCAGAGCAGCACCAGCCCGACCTGGGCGAACGGATGGGCGGAGACGTCGGCGACTTTCTCGGAAAGCCAGCAGCCGACCGCCTCGAGGCGGGCTTGGGCCGACATACGCATACACTCCCCTTTCTGGGGCGAAAGCGGACTAACGTAGATTGTTAATCTGCGTTCCAGCGTGCGCGGTGGGCGGAGACTTCGGCGGGACGGGTTCGGCGGCTACCGGGCGCGGCGGCGCTGCGCCAGGGCGGCTCAGCCGCACTTCTTGTTGCAATTGCCGTGGCCATGGCTGCTGTTGCCGTTGCTGTTGCCGTTGCCCGAGCTGCTGGTTGTCGAGCTGGTCGTGCTGGCGCTCGTTGTGCTGCTCGCGCTGGTCGTCGACGTGCCGCCGGCGGAGGTGGCGCTGGTCGAGCTCGTGCCGCCCGCCGAGGTCGCGCTGGTCGAGCTGGTCCCGCCCGAGGTGGTGCTGGTGGTCGACGTCGTCCCGGCCGAGCTGGTGGTCGAGGTGGTGCCGGCCGAGCTGGTCGTGCTGCCGGTCGTCGTGCTGGTGCTCGACGGCGCGGCGGCGCCCATCTGGATGAAGACCTGACGGCTGTCGCTGAGGGTCACCGGGCCGGCATTGAAGAAGATGAAGTCGAGCGGAACCTCGTAGGTCATCTCGATCTCGACGAAAGCATTGCCCTTGGCGTCGGTGCCGCGGGTGATCTCGACTTCGGAGGCGTCGGCGCCGCCGGTCCGAGCCAGCCGGGCGTCGACTGCGGCGAGGATCACGGGATCCTCCGGCACCGGCCAGACCGACGCGACCCGGGCCCCGGCCGCCATGGCGTTCTTCATGTCCGCATTGGCGTAGAACAATTTGCCGACCTGGCTGACCCCGATCACGAAGGAGATCAGCACCGGGGCGATCAGCGCGAACTCGACGGCGCCGATCCCTTTGGTGTCGCGACGAAGAAGGCGGTTCAGCATCATTGGGTCCTCAGCGTTCCGCTGGCGCTCATCGGGACGGTGGCGAAATAGAAATCGCCCTGGAAATTCTTGGTGATCCGGACCCGAAGGTAGCGGGCCGAAGCCTCGCCCGCGGCGCAGGTGCCGTTGACGTCGGGCTTCTCCGTGTCGTTGCATTGCAGCCAGCGGGTGAGAGTCACCTGGGACTCGGGAACCCCGGCGGCGGCGGCGGCCTCGGTCTTGACGAAGCTATAGTCGACGTCGTTTGCGGTGGCCGAGGCGGCGGCGGGGCGAGCCTGGACGAGCTCGAGGCTTCGGCTGACCGCCGACTGCAGTGCGAAGCGCTCGGCGAGGCCGCGGCTGAGATCGATGATCCCCATCGTCAGGAGCGCCAGGAAAGGCGCGACGAAGCCGAACTCGATCAGGCTGGTGCCGCGCTCGTCGCGGGCAAGGCGGGGGAGGCGCAGCTTCATCCGACCAGCCTCACGATCGTTTCCTCGAAGTGGTTGGCTCCGGTGCCCGCGCACTCGTTCTTGAGGGTCGCGCCGCCGCGGAACTTGAGCTTCTGCCCGACCATCTGGAGGCATTTCACCGTCATGGTGGAATTGCCGGCATAGGTGATGTCGGAGGTCGGGAAGTAGAGTGCCCCGGTGAGGGTCGAGCTGGCGCCGCCGTTGATCTTGATCTCGATGTTTGAGGCGCGGCGGTCGCGGTAGAAGAGCACGCCCTTGTAGGTGCCGCTGTCCATGCCGCTCATGTTGAGCTTCGCCTGCGAGTTGATGATGAGGTCGCCCGCCTGCCCGTTCGGTCCGGTCATGATCCAGGTGGCCTGGTTGGCGGTGACGTCGCCCTTGAAATCGATGTCGCCGCCATAGACGGTGATCGTCTCAACCGAATCGGGGATGTTCAGCGTCTCGCTCGGCTTCACGTTCACCGAGGCGACGCAGATGTGCTTGGTGCCGGGGGGGATGACCATCCCCGATTCGAGGGTGCCGGTGCAGGTCGACGGGTCCGGCGACGGATTGGGCAGGTAGGCGAAGGGATCCTTCTGAACCGCCGAATGGGGCTGGAGCGTGGTCGGCTGGACGAAATTGTTGCCGGGGCCTTTCAGGCCGCCGACCGAGGCGATCGGCTCCGCCTTGATCGAGCTGTTGCCGCCGGCGGTGACGCATTGAGTGCCGGTGCAATTGCTCTTCATTCCGCAGCTGAGAGCGAGATCGGCTCCGCCGTTGGCGTCGATCCCGGCATCGGTCCCGTCGTAGAGCGAGACCATGCAGAAGGTGCCGCTGCCGACCAGGGCCGCGGTGGCCTCGGCGGTGATGGTCGTCGCGCGCTCGGTGAAGATCGACAGGAAGGGCAGCGAGCGCGAGGCGGTCAGGCTCACTTTCACCGTCTGGTCGAAGCCGAGGCTTGGGCCGATGACGATCTTTTCCTCCTCCATGAGCACCGGGAATTTGTTCTTGTCGAGATCGCGGTGGATGGCGTCGTGCTCGTTGTCGCCGAGCGACAGCGAATAGGCGCCGGCGATCGAGCTCGAATCGGCGGCGCGCTGGAGCTGGCGCTTCCAGACGCTGAGCTGGATGGTGTCGATCGCGAAGGCCGCGGAGCCGACCAGCAGCGGCATGGTCGCGGCAGCGACCATGAACACGTTCCCGCGCTCGCTCGAGATGAGATCCTTAAGCCAGCTCAATGCCCTCATCGTCCCTGTCCTCATCGGTGCAAAGTGCAGCTAGAGGGGTCCGCAAGTAGGCGAGCCGGGTTAGGGACTCATTGAATGCATTGGTTACTGACCGATTCAGCCTGTTTTGCGGGACACGCCGCCATCGGCCGCTACCCGCTTCAACCCTTCGCGGAATGTCTCTCCGCCGAAATTCATGAGCAGACCCAGAGGCAGATCGAGACGCCGCAGGTAAGTGAGCCCCTGGCGTGAGTGGACGGGCGCAAGCCGCTCGGCTGATTTCACCTCCACCAGGAGAAGGCGATCAAGAAGCAGGTCGGCGCGAAAGCCTTCGGCTATGCGAATTCCGTCATATTCAAAATTGATCGACTTCTGCCGCTCAACGAAAATCCCCGCACGGCCAGCTTCGCCGCGAGAAGGGTCTCGTAAACCGATTCCAGCAGACCGGGGCCGAGGTCGCGGTGGATCTTAAATCCGCAATCCACCGCCAGCTTCGCCAGCTTTTCAAGGTCGGACATGGCCAACCCCTCTGTCTCGACTCCGCGCACAGCACCTTCCCCATTTCAAGAGAAGGCACAAAGGCACGAAGGCACAACGTAGTGTGCCCTGCTCGCGCGAAGCGCATTCATGAGAAGCAGCATGAGGCACAGCGGGCGGGATGCAAAATTTGGTTTTGCGGCGACCCCTCTACGTTGTGCCTTCGTGCCTTTGTGCCTTCTCTCAAAATAAATTGGCCTACGGCCCCCGAGGAGAGACGCTGGAAAACCCGGAGCGTTGCCTCAGCGGCCTGCGGATTGGCCCCAGATTTGGGTGAGGCGGGCCTCGCGGCCGCAGCGCCAGCGGTAATATTTATATTTTACCGGGTTCTTCTTGTAATAATCCTGGTGGTAGCCCTCGGCGGGGTAGAATCGGGCGGCGGGGAGGATGAGGGTGGCGACGGGCTTCTTGAGCAGGGCGGAAGCTCTCGCCTTAATCGCCTCGGCGGTCCTGCGCTCAGCCGGGCCGGCGACGAAGATGGCTGTCCGGTACTGGTAGCCGCGGTCGCAGAACTGGCCTCCGGAATCGAGCGGGTCGACGGTCCGGAAGAAGCGGGCGGTCAGCGCCTGGTAGCTGACCCGGGCCGGGTCGTAGACGATCCGGACGGCCTCGATATGGCCGGTGCCGCCGGCCGAGACCTGCTCGTAGGTCGGGTCGGCGAGCCTGCCGCCGGTATAGCCGGAGGTGGTCGAGACGACTCCCGGCACCTTGTCGAAATCGGCCTCGGTGCACCAGAAGCAGCCGCCGGCGAACACCGCCGAGGCGAGCCTGCCGTTGGGCGCGGCGGTGCCGGGCTCCGGCGACTGCAGGAACAGGCCGAGGGCCGCCAGCACGAGCAGGGCGCCCAGGAGTATCTGTTTGGACCCGGTCATGCCGGGCGGAACTGCAGCGCGAGGCCGTTCATGCAATAGCGCTTGCCGGTCGGCCTCGGCCCGTCGTCGAAGACATGGCCGAGATGGCCGCCGCAGCGCCGGCAATGAACTTCGGTGCGGACCGCGAAGAGGGTCCGGTCGGGGCGTGTGCGGACCGCGTTGGGCAGAGGCGCGGTAAAGCTCGGCCAGCCGGTGCCGCTGTCAAACTTGGCCGCCGAGCTGTAGACGGGAAGGCTGCAGCCCGCGCACAGGAAGGTGCCCCGGCGCTTCTCGCGGTCGAGCGGGCTCGATCCCGCCCGCTCGGTATGGGCCTGGCGCAGGATGGCGAAGCGCTGCGGGCCGAGCTGCCGGCGCCACTCCTCCGGAGACTTCATGATCTCGAAGCGCTCGGCGGCCTCGGCGGGGGCGCCGTTGCGGCCGAAGAGGGCGATTCCGGCCCCGGCGGCGACCGCGACGGCGGCCGCCGAGCCGAGGAAGCCGCGGCGGGAGAATGGGGATTCGGACATTGGGAAGCTCCCTTGGGAGAGCCCTATGTAGGAAGCGCGGCCGGGTTCGTCACCCTAGCCAAAAGGCGGGGGGTTATCCTCCCCATCGCAAGATGGGGAGGGGTGGGGAGGATGAATCAGAACTCGAACGTCGCCCGGGCGTAGAGGAAGCGGCCGTTGAAGCCGAAGGGCGAGAAGATCGAGAAGGGGATATATTCCTGGTTGGCGGGATAGACCCCGCCGACCGACGCCGGCCTCGCCCCGAACGGAGAGCGGGTCGGATAGACGTCGAACAGATTGTTCGCGCCGAGCGCCAGCTCGAGCCGGTCGAAGGCCTTGTAGCGGACCTCGAGGTCGGTGATCCACTTGGCCTTGAGGAAGATGTCGTCCGGCCCGAAGGCGGTGAGGCTGAGCGGGTCGGCGAGCGGCGCCTGGGCGCCGGGCGAGACGACCTTGCCGTAGCGGGTGGTCCGGGCGGTGATCCCGAAATTGCCGATGTCGCCGTCGGCGCTGAACACGATCTTGTCGCGCGGCTGGCCGTGGGTGAAGCGAAGGCCCTCGACCCGGCCGAACAGGACCAGGCCGGGGATGGTGGCGAGCGGCCCGAGGGTCGACAGCCGCTCCTCGATCCGGGTCTTGTTGTAATTGTAGGCGGCGCTCAGCGACCAGCTGCCCAGGCCCTGGAAGCGGGTGCGGTAGACGGCGACGACGTCGACGCCGCGGGTCCTGGTGTCGAGGCCGTTGATGAAGAATCGCGCCGCGGCGACCTGCGGGAATCCGCTCGCCGCGAGCAGAGAGGTGACCGCGGCCTGGACCGGGGCGGTGTTGCCGGTGCCTCCGGTGCCGAGGGTCTCGGTGAGCACGATCCGGTCGTTGATGTCGATCTGGTAGAGGTCGGCGGTGATGGTGAGGCCGCGAAGCGGGTTGGCGGTGGCGCCGAGGCTGAGGTTGAGCGACTTCTCGGGCTTCAGATCCTGGGATCCGAGCGCCCGCGCCGCCGGCGCGCCGACCGCGAGGGTCGCGATGTCGACGGGCACGCCGTTGATGAAGTTGGTCGAGGTGGTGGTGAAGAATTGCTGGTGGAGCGACGGGGCGCGGAAGCCGTTCGACACCGAGCCGCGAAGGGCGAAGCCGTCGGCCAGTTCATAGCGCGCCGCGAACTTGCCGTTCCAGGTCGAGCCGAAATCGGAGAAGCGCTCGTAGCGGGCGGCGATGGCGGTGGTGAGCCCCTCCAGGGGATCGGTGTCGAGCTCGACATAGGCAGCCCAGCTGTGGCGGCCGGCGTCGGTCGCGCTCGAGCTGGGGATGCCCGGGAAGCCCTGGGCTCCGGCCGGCGCCGCCCGGCCCGGGAAGCTGCAGACCCCGGTGGTCGCGTTGAACACGCCTTGCTGGGTGGTGCAGTTCGCCGCCGTGGTGGTGATGGAGGCCCTGAAGAAGGGTCCGGTCGCGAAGCTCTGGTTGTCGCCGGGACGGATCTTGAAATCCTCGGTGCGATATTCGAGGCCCGCGGCGACCGAGAGGGGCTTGGCGAAGCCCATCGCGAACTCCTTCGAGAAGTCGAGGTTCGCGATCCCCTGATCGTAGCGGAGGCCGCCGGCATCGAACTCGCGCTGGCTCTGCGGGCCGAAGGAGGTGTTGAGCGAATTCTTCACCTGATAGTCGAAAGTGTTGTGTCCGATCCCGTAGGAGAGGTCCATCTTCCAGCCGGCCACGACGCTTCGAAGGCCGGCGGTGAGGGCGTAATCGACCAGCTCGGTGTCGATCAGCGGCAGGAAGCCCTCCGGCGTGAGGGCGACGAAATTGGCCGCGTTCGGAGCCTGGTTCGGGGCCAGGACGCTGAAGTCGCGATTCTGGACTGCGCCGCCCTGGCGATAGTTGGCCGCGCTGACCGTGTCGCGGTGGCCGTAGGAGCCGAAGCTGTACAGCTCCCAGCTTCCGCCGAGCTCGAAGCCGAGGTTGGCGAACAGATTGTAGTCGACGCTGTCCGGGTCGCCGAAGCGGAACTGGAGCCGGTTGAAGTCGGCCTCGCGGGCGTCGAAGGCCGGCGGCGCGGGACGGTTGAAATTGGGCCTTAGGTCGAAGCCGGCGCGGTTGGTGCGGTCGCGGTCGCGGACCTCGGCGGTGACGTTCAGGAAGCCTGCATTGCCGAACGGCACCCCGACATTGACACCCATGGTGAGCTGGCGGCCGTCGCGGGCCCTCCGGTCGCCGTCGGCATTGGCGAGGAAATAGCGGTTGTCGGTGGGGTCCAGCTGCGGCTGGCCGGCACCGTTGAGCTGCAGCCCGGTGATGTTGGCGACGTCGTCGACCGTGGTGTGATATTTGCCCCAGGTGGCCGAGGCGCGCCCGCCGTCGGTGGCGCTCTTGAGCTGGATGTTGATCACGCCCGCGATCGCGTCCGAGCCATATTGGGCGGCGGCGCCGTCGCGAAGCACCTCGACCCGGCTGATGGCGAGGCCCGGGATCAGGTTCATGTCGACGGCGGCGCTGCCGCGGCCGACCGTGCCGTTGATGTTGAGAAGGGCCGAGACGTGGCGGCGCTTGCCGTTGACCAGGACCAGGGTCTGGTCGGGGCTGAGGCCGCGAAGGGTGGCGGGGCGAAGCGCGTCCGAGCCGTCGGCGATCGACGGCTGCGGGAAGTTGAACGAGGGGACGAGCTGGTTGAGGATCTTGTTGGTCTCGGTCTGGCCCGAATTGAGGATCGCCTCGGAGCCGATGACGTCGACCGGCACCGGGCTGTCGGCGACGGTGCGGTCGGAGCGGCGGGTGCCGGTGATGACGATGGTCGAATCGGGCGCGGGCTCGGCGTCGGCCGCCTCGGCGGCCTGATCCTGGGCGGCGGCGACGTCCTCGGCCGTTTCCTGGGCGGAGGCCGGCGCGGCCGCGAGGGCGAAGGCGGAAAGAGTCGTCAGCAGAGCGACGCGCGACGTGCGAACCATTGGAAAATCCCCCAATCAGGGCGGCCCCCGCCGCCGACCGCCCCAATCTATGTCAATCCACCGGGCAGGAAAGGGTTTTCTGCTGCAACGCAAGAAAGCGCGACGACTGTGCTCGCCGGACCACAGACGAAAAGCCTTGGTCGGGAGAGGGTTGCGCCGCTAAGGGCGCGGCATGAGCACTCCATTGACCGTCGACCTTCCCCACAAACTGGGCGCCCAGGAGGCGCGGCGCCGGATCGAGCGCAACGTCGGCAAGCTGTCCGAGCACATACCGGGCGGGGCCCAGGTCGCCTCGCGCTGGGAGGGCGACCGGCTCCACCTCGACGTCGGGGCGATGGGCCAGCAGGTCGCCACCCGGATCGAGATCCAGGAGACGCTGGTCCGGATGACGGTGATGCTGCCGCCCGCGCTGGCCTTCTTCAGGGGCATGATCGAGCCGCTGATCCGGAGCCAGGGCGCCGCGATGCTCGAGGACAAGTCGAAGAAGGATTGAGGTTCGTCATCCCGGCGCAGGCCGGGATCCATGAACACCGCCGTGTTTCCAGCTTAAACTGCCGTGTTCAGGGATTCCGGCCTTCGCCGGAATGACGTTACGCCCGCTTCGCCTTCTTCATCTTCCTCGGCGGGCCTTCGCTCCGCGTGATCGAGACGATCGTGCAGCGATTGCCGTCGACGAGGATGTGGCTCCCTTGATCGAGGCTGAGCCGGCCGCGCGTGTCGTAGCCGATGGCGGTCGCCCACCTCAGGCCGAAGCAGGGGCCGCCGATCTCGGCGCGGTACCAGCGGCGCTGACGGTCCTCCAGAAAGAGGATGTCGTCGCTCGGCGCCTCGAAGTTGCGGATCGAGCGGGCGTGGGTGGCGAAGGGGATGCTCACCTCGGGAGCCCGGGCGGGGGCGGGCGAGGCGAGGGCGGGCGCCGCGACTGCGGCAGCGAGGAGGGGGAGGAGAAGGGTCTTCATGGCCGCTCCCATGCCACATGCCGGCTGAACCGGCGATGACGAAGGCGGCTTGCCTCCGCCCGCCCGGGCGCTAGCATCGCCGCGACACGGCAGGGGAGCTTCGCGCAGATGCGGCATGTGGCGATCATCGGCTCCGGCCCGGCGGGCTATTACACCGCCGAGGCGCTCCAGAAGCTCTACGGGGACGAGGTCCAGATCGACATGATCGACCGGCTGCCGGTGCCCTACGGCCTGATCCGCTCCGGCGTGGCCCCCGACCACCAGTCGATCAAGGCGGTCTACCGGCGCTACGAGAAGGTGGCGCTGTCGGCCAACGTCCGCTTCGTCGGCAACGTCTGCGTAGGCCCGGACGTGACGGTGGCGGAGCTCGTCGGCCTCTACGACGCGGTCGTCCTCGCCACCGGCGCGCCCAACGACCGGCCGCTCGACCTTCCGGGGAGCGACCTGCCCGGAGTGGTCGGCTCGGCCGCCTTTGTCGGCTGGTACAACGGGCATCCCGATTTCGCCGGGCTCGACCCGCCGCTCGACGTCAGCGCGGCGGCGGTGATCGGCAACGGCAACGTCGCCCTCGACGTCGCCCGCATCCTCGCCAAGACTCGGGCCGAGTTCGCCGGCTCGGACATCGTCGGGCGGGCCCTCGACTCGCTCGAGGCGAGCAGCATCCGGACCGTGCATGTTCTCGGCCGGCGAGGGCCGCACCAGATCGCCATGACGCCCAAGGAGCTTGGCGAGCTCGGGCATCTGGAGGCGGCGGCGCCGAGGGTCGACCTCGCCGACTTCCCGCCCGCCGGCGACGACGCCCTGCTGGAGCCGGGCATGCGCAAGTCGGTCACCCATTTGCGCGAATTTGCCAACCTTCCGAAGGACAAGCCCAAGACGATCGACTTCGACTTCTTCGCCATGCCGGTCGCCGTCGAGGGCGAGGGCCGGGTCGAGCGGCTGGTCGTCGAGCGCACCGAGCTGACGGAGGATCTGAGGTCGGTCGGCACCGGCGAGCGCTACGCGATCGAGTGCGGGCTGGTGATCAGCTGCATCGGCTACCAGACCCCGCCGATCGAGGGCGTCCCCTACGAGCATGGCCGCGGCCGCTTCGCCAACAAGGAGGGCGTGATCGGCGGCGGCCTCTATGCCGTCGGCTGGGCCCGGCGCGGCCCGACGGGCACGATCGGAACCAACCGACCCGACGGCTTCGAGGTCGCCGAGAAGATCCACTCGGCCTTTCCCCCGGGCGGCGGCGGCAAGCCCGGCGGCCCCGGCCTCGACACCCTTCTGCACGCCCGCGGAGTCGAGCCGGTGCCTTTTCGCGACTGGCAGCGGATCGAAGCGGCGGAGACCGGCCGGGCCAGGGAGGGCAGCCCGAGGGAGAAGTTCACCAGCATCGCCGAGATGATCGCGGCGCTGGGGCGCTAATCCTCCCCATCGAAGATGGGGAGGGGGACCAGGCGAAGCCTGGTGGAGGGGTAGCTGACGCAGGCCGAGCCATTGCCCCTCCACCATCCTTCGGATGGTCCCACTCCCCCAGCATGCTGGGGGAGGATTTGCAAAGCTTGCGCTCCCCGAAAGCCTCCCTTATTGAGCGCCCCCTGTCTCCCGGGCGGCCTTCGAGCCGGATCCGGTCGGGGAGTAGCTCAGCCTGGTAGAGCACTGTCTTCGGGAGGCAGGGGCCGGAGGTTCGAATCCTCTCTCCCCGACCATTTTTCTTCCAGCTATCCGGCAGCCGACGCTTCGCCGGGTTGCGACTCCAGCCGGGCCACACCGCGAAGCAGCGCCGCGACCACCTCGTCGACATGCTCGATATGGGTGCGGAAGCTGAGGATGGCGCAGCGAAGGGTGAAGCGGCCGTCGATCCGGGTGCCGCTGAGCATCACCCGCCCTTCCGACTGGAGACGCTGGAGCAGTCGCTCGTTGAAGGCGTCCGAATCGCCGCTCTTCGGGCGGTAGCGGAAGGCGACGACGGAGAGATCGGGCGGCGGGCCGGCATCGAAGCCGTCGAGCGCCTCGAGCCGGGCGTGGAAGTAGCGCGCCAGAGCGAGCTTCTCGGACTGGGCCGCGCGGAAGGCGCCGACCCCGGCGAGCTGAAGCGGCAGCCACAGGCGCATCGCCCGGAAATGCCGGGTGAGCTCGGGCGACAGGTCCGCCGGCGAGGGCCCCACCTCCGATTCGCCGAGCGGCTGGAGATAGTCCGCGCTGGCGCTGAACGCGCTCAGCAGGTGGCCGCCCTCGCGAACGAGCACGGCACCGGTCCCATAGGGCAGGAACAGGGTCTTGTGCGGGTCGACCGCGACGCTGTCCGACTGCTCGATCCCGCTCAGCCTCTTCCGCCCCTCCTCGCAGAGCGCGAAGAGCCCGCCATAAGCGCCGTCGACATGGAACCAGGCTCCGAAGCGGCGGCACAAAGCGGCGATCTCGGCGAGCGGATCGACGGCGCCGGTGTCCACCGTTCCGGCCGAGGCGACGACGAGCCAGGGGCGGATCCCGGCGGTGACGTCCGCCTCGAGCGCCTCCTCCAGCGCCGCCGGCGACATCCGGCAGCCGCTGTCGGTGCCGATCGGCCGCCTCGGCGCTTTCCCGCGCCCGGCGATGTGAAGCGCCTTGTCGACGCAATGGTGGGCGAAGCGGCTGTGGTAGACCGCCCCGCCGCCGTCGGGATCCAGGGCGTCGCGGGCGGCGACGATCGCCGCCAGGTTGGCGAGGCTTCCGCCGGAGGTGAGCGTTCCCGCGGCGCCTTCGGGATAGCCGACCACGCTCGCCAGCCACTGGGTCGTGGCATTCTCCAGCCGGACGGCGCCGGGGCTGGCCGAGGCGAAGCCGGAATATTTGTTCGACGCCGCGGCGAGCAGGTCGCCGAGCGCCGAATGGAAGAGGCCTCCGCCCGGTATGTAGGCCATGAAGCGAGGGGAGGTGGTCGCGAAGCCCGGCCGGTCGACGGTGGCCGCGACATAGTCGAGAATTGCCGCGGGATCGCGCCCCGCCTCCGGGAATTCCGGCTCGAGCCGCTTCGAGAAGACCTCCGCCCAGGGCCGGTTGGCGGGCGCCTCGGGAACCTGGTCGAGATAGGCCAGCGCATGACCCAGCGCCTGGGCTCCGAGCGCCTCGCGCTGCGAGGAATCGGGCTCGAGCGGGGCCATCGCCTCGCGGAGGCCGCGGATCCGCTCCCTCAACGAATCGAGCGACTCGCCGGGGTCGCTCTGGCAAGGCGCTGTCGACATGCCCGCCGCTTAAACATTATGCCCCGTCCGGTCTCCTCCCTATGTGGCCATCGGGCCGGAGGAGGATTCGGGCATGCGCAAATATGAGTTCGTCACCGTCGATGTCTTCACCGATCGCCGGTTCGGCGGCAACCCGCTGGCCGTCTTCCCGGACGCCCGGGGCCTGAGCGATGAGGAGATGCAGAAGCTCGCCGCAGAGATGAACCTCAGCGAGACCACCTTCGTCCTCCCGCCCGGCTCCGATCGGAACACGGCCCGGGTGCGGATCTTCAACCGGACCGCCGAGATGCCCTTCGCGGGTCACCCGAACGTCGGCACCGGCTTCGTCCTGGCGCAACGCGACCCGCGCCTTGGCTCCGTGCTTCGTTTCGAGGAGATCGCCGGCCTCGTCGAGGTAAGGCCGATCCGGGAGGCGGACGGTTCGCTCACCGGGGCGGAGATAGACGCTCCGCAGCCGCTTCAGATCCTCTCGCCGATGCCCGCCGAGGGCGTCGCCGGCTGTATCGGCCTCCCCTCGGCCGCGATCGTGGCGAGCGCCCATCCGCCCCTCCGAGCGACCATGGGGGTCGATTTCGTCATCGCCGAAGTGGAGGCCCGGGCCCTGTCCCGCGCCACCCCGGTCCTCGCCGCCTTGCAGGCGCTGGCGGACGCTCAGGGCCTCTCGGGCGAGCGCCTGTCGATCCTCCTCTACGCCCGCGACGGCGGCGCCCTCCGGAGCCGGATGTTCGCGCCTCTGTCCGGCACCTGGGAAGACCCGGCGACCGGCAGCGCCAACGCCATCCTCGGCGCCCTCCTCCTGTCCCTCGGCGAATGCTCGGACGCGTCCTACGACATCACCCAGGGCACGGAGATGGGCCGCGAAAGCCGCCTCCGAGTGTCGGCGAGGCGAACCGCCGACGGCATAAGAGCGAGCGTCGCGGGCGGCTGCGTTCAGGTATTGAGGGGGGAGGCGTCGGTCTGAGCGGGCCTGGCCAGGCGGCAGCAAAACCGACTGACAGCGGCGCCCTCGCCTGCTACTGGCCCCACCATGCTCAACCTCAACGCGATCACGGTCCGCCTCGGCGGCCGGACCATCCTTGACGGCGCAACCGCCTCGCTGCCCCCCGGCGGACGCGTCGGGCTGATCGGGCGGAACGGGGCGGGGAAGTCGACCCTGATGCGGGTCGTGGCGGGGCTGCTCGATCCCGACGGCGGCTCGGCCGAGATGCCGCGCGCCGCCCGGATCGGCTATATCGCCCAGGAGACCCCGGCCGGCGCCGCGACTCCGTTCGAGACCGTGCTCGCCGCCGACGTCGAGCGGGCGCGGCTCCTCCACGAGGCGGAGGAGACCGACGACGCCCACCGCCTCGGCGACATCCACGACCGGCTGAACGCGATCGGCGCCCACGCTGCGCCGGCCAAGGCGGCGCGGATCCTTGTCGGGCTCGGCTTCGACGAGGAGATGCAGCAGCGGCCGCTCGACAGCTTCTCGGGCGGCTGGCGGATGCGCGTCGCGCTCGCCGCCTTGCTCTTTTCCGGCCCCGACCTGCTTCTGCTCGACGAGCCTTCGAACCACCTCGACCTCGAAGCCACGCTCTGGCTCGAGAATTTCCTCAAGGGCTATCGGGCGACGATGCTGATCGTCAGCCACGAGCGCGACCTCCTCAACAACGTCGCCGACCACATCCTCCACCTCGAGCAGGGCAAGGTGACCCTCTACCCCGGCGGCTATGACGCATTCGAGAAGCAACGCGCCGAGCGTCTCGCCCAGCTCGAATCGGCGCGCGCCAACCAGGCCGCGCAGCGCGCCCGGCTCCAGGATTACATCGCCCGCAACTCGGCCCGGGCGAGCACGGCGAAGCAGGCCCAGTCGCGGGTCAAGGCGCTTGCCCGGATGGCGCCGATCGCCGCGGTCGCCGAGGATCCGAGCCTGACCTTCGACTTTCCGAGCCCCGCCGAGCTGAAGCCGCCGCTCGTCCAGCTCGACATGGCCGCGGTCGGTTACTCGCCCGGCACGCCGGTGCTCCAGCGCCTCGACCTCCGCCTCGACCCTGACGACCGGCTCGCTTTGCTCGGCCGCAACGGCAACGGCAAGACGACGCTGGCCCGCCTGCTCGCCGCTCAGCTGCCCGCAATGGAAGGGGAGATGCGCGCCTCGGGCAAGCTCAAGGTGGGCTATTTCACCCAATATCAGGTCGAGGAGCTGAACGGCGACGAGACCCCGCTCCAGCATATGGCCCGGCTCATGCCCAAGGCGACTCCGGCGGCGGTTCGCGCCCAGCTCGGCCGGTTCGGCTTCTCAGGCCTCAAGGCGGTGATGCGGGTCGGCGACATGTCGGGCGGCGAGCGGGCCCGGCTGGCGCTCGCCCTCATCACCCGCGAGGCGCCGCACCTCCTCATCCTCGACGAGCCGACCAACCATCTCGACGTCGATGCGCGCGAGGCTTTGGTCCAGGCGCTGAACGACTATCGCGGCGCCGTCGTCCTGGTCAGCCACGACCGCCACATGCTGGAGCTCACCACCGACCGGCTGGTGCTGGTCGACGGCGGCACCGCCCGCGAATATTCGGGCAGCCTCGACGATTATACCGACCTCATCCTCGGCCGGAACCAGGAGGGCGGCGGCGAGCGGGCGGCGGCCGGCAAGCGCAACCGCAAGGACGAGCGCCGCGCCGAGGCCGAGGCCCGCGCCCAGGGGCAGTCGCTTCGCAGGACGGCTCAGTCGGCCGAGGCCGAGATCGCCAGGCTCGAGAAGCGCAAGACCGAGATCGAGCGGGCGATGTTCGATCCGGCCTCCGCTTCCGTGGACGATTCGAAGCGCACGATGAGCGAGCTGATGAAGCTCCTCGCGGAAACGGGGGCGAGGCTGGCCGACGCGGAGCGGCGATGGCTGGAAGCATCGGAAGCGATGGAGAAATCGAAGGCGGCGTGAGCAACCCCCCCTCCCCAGCGGGGAGAGGGATGGGGTGAGGGGCTCGGCCGCCGAAGGCTCTCGCGGAGTCAGAGCCCCCTCACCCTGCCCTCTCCCCCTTGGGGAGAGGGATTATTTAACTGGTGCGCTGCTCGATCTCCTCCTCCGCCTCGAAGAACTCCAGCGACACCGAGTTGAGGCAGTAGCGAAGGCCCGTAGGCGGCGGGCCATCCGGGAAGACGTGGCCGAGATGGCCGTCGCAGCGGGCGCAGCGGATCTCGGTGCGCACCATTCCGTAGGCGCGGTCCTCGATCTCGAGGACATGCTCCCGATCGAACGGGCGGGTGAAGCTCGGCCAGCCGGTGCCGCTCTCGAACTTGCCCTCCGATTTGAACAGCGGAAGGCCGCACAGCCTGCAGGCGTAAATGCCCTCCGACTTGTTGTTCAGCAGCGTCCCGCAAAAGGCGGGCTCGGTGCCCTGGTCGAGGATGACCCGCCGCTCCTCTTGCGTGAGCCGGGCGGCGACGGCGGCGCGGCGGGGGCCGGCGAGCGGCTCGATGTCATAGCCTGAGCGTGAAGTTGCGGCGGTCATTGGAAATTCCTCGATCCGATCGGGCGAGACCCGAAGCTCTCCCCCGAAATCGGTCTCGCTGCCCGCCGTTACAAGGCGCTCCGCTGAACGGGTGGCGGGCAGCCGCGCCCGGTCGAGGACCAGGCAACTCCCGAGCCTCTGGCCCGTTACCCCTTGGCCTGCGCCGCCCGAGGCGGCATTCACCCGCAGCCAGTTTGAGAAGGAGCCTCGAATGAGCGCAGCCGATTCGATCAGAGAGCATATGGAAGTGATCGGCGCCGACGGGGTCCACGTCGGGACCGTCGACAAGGTGGACGGCAAGCGGATCAAGCTGACCAAGGCCGACAGCGGCCAGGGCTCGCACGAGGGCCATCATCACCACATCTCGCTCGGCCTCGTCGCCACGGTCGAGGGGGACCAGGTCCGGCTCTCCGCCAATGCCGACGTCGCCGTCCAGTTCGAGGAAGAGGAGGACGAATAGGCGCTGGCGGTTCCTAGCTCCTCCCCCAGCTTGCCTGGGGGAGGGACCGCGGCGCGAAGGCCGTGGTGGAGGGGCAAATCTGACTCCGAACTTCCCCTCCACCGCGCTTCGCGCGGTCCCCCTCCCCGAGCAAGCCCGGGGAGGAATTCAGGTCACCGCCACCCCTGCCTCGCGGAAATTTGCCTCGGCTTCATCAACCGTGGTCCCTTCGTCCGCAGGCATGGCGATGGCCCGGGTAAGCTCCTTGAGGACCACTGCCTCGAAGCCCTCGCGGACGGAGTCGACGGCCGAATAAGCGACGCAGAAATCGTAGGCGAGCCCTACCAGCACGCAGCGCCTCACCGCCTTCTCGCGAAGATAGCCGGAGAGGCCCGTCCGGGTGGTCCGGTCGTTCTCGTAGAAAGCGGAATAGGAATCGACGCCGGGATGATAGCCCTTGCGGAGGATGAGATGCGCCCGCTCCACCGCCGGCGCCAGCGCCGGATGGAAGTTGG
Source organism: Allosphingosinicella sp. (assembly GCA_036399975.1). GTDB lineage: Bacteria > Pseudomonadota > Alphaproteobacteria > Sphingomonadales > Sphingomonadaceae > Allosphingosinicella. The sequence goes on along the minus strand of DASWLZ010000045.1, from coordinate 35,561 downwards.
CCCCGGCGCTGCCCTGGACGCAATGGTCGGGCCACAGCACCTGCTCGCCATAGGGCATGAGCGTCGTCGCGAAGGGCGAGGAGCCCTCATGGCTGCTGGCGAAGGAGGCGTGGCCCTTCGGGTGCCAGTCCTGGGTCACCACGACCAGCTCGAAGCGCGAGGCGAGCGCGGCGATGCCGGGCATGATCTCGTCGCCGCCCGCGACGGCGAGCGCTCCGCCCGGGCAGAAGTCGAGCTGCGGATCGACGATGATCAGAGCGTCGCCCGGTTGCGCTTCGAAGCCGTTCACCTCGTCCTCCTCAGACCTTTACCGGGGCGTCCTTGATGCCCTCGCTTCCGAACACCGCGCGATAGGCGGCAACCTCCTCGGCGGGCCCCGTCGCCTTGCCGAAATTGTCACTGAGCTTCACCGCCGGATCGCCGTTCACCGCCGCCACCTTGCAGACGAGGGAGAGCGGCTTCATCCGATCCGGCCCTAGCGGATGGCAGCCGATGAAGTCGTTGGTGAAGTTCGTGCCCCAGCCGAAGCCCGCCTGGACCCGCCCGTCGAAGTGGCGCTGGATCGCGGGAATGTCGGCGCCGTTCGGCTCCGCGCCCGGAAGCGCCACGTCGAGCCCGTCGGCGAAGATGATCAGCTTCTTCGCGGCGACCGTCTCCGGCATCACTCCGACCCGGTCCCAGAAGGCGAGAAGCTCCTCCCCCGCCGCGATCGGCTCCTTGGAGTCGGGCCTGGCGCCGGTCCAGTAGCTCACCCATTGCGGCGCCCCCTTCAGGAACTGGGTGGTGCCGTAGGTGTCGGGGAGGAAGACGAGGAGGTTGCCGCTATACTGGTTCTGCCATTGCTGGAGCACCTTGTATTGCGACTGGCGGAGCGCCTCCTCGTCGCCGGGGGAGCGCTGGCGGGCGAGGGCGGCGAAGACCATCGGGAGCTCGTGCGCGTTGGTCCCCTTAGCCTCGAGGCCGTGCTTCATCGCCAGATAGACGTTGGAGGTGCCGGTGAAGCTCTCGCCGAGGAGCTCGCGGGCGGTCAGGATACAATGCTCCTGCCACAGGAAGCCGTGGCGGCGGCGGGTCCCGAAGTCCGAGAGGTTGAGCCGTTCGAGCGCCTTGAGCCGCTCGAGCTTGGCGTAGAGCTTCACCTTCGCCCGGGCATAGAGGATGTCGAGCTGGCCCCTCGACATGGTCCTGAGCATGGCGCGCGAGCGGAGCTCGTTGACGATGGCGAGGGCGTATATCTCCCAGAGCGTCGTCTCCCACCAATGGCCGTCGAAGACGAGCTCGATCTGTCCGTCCCCGGTCCTCGACAGCTCGTAATCGGGAAGGTGGAAGGCGCGCAAAGTGTCGAGATAGCCCGGCTTGAAGATGCCGGTCTGGCCGTAGAAGCTCTGGCCGCGAAGATAGACGATCTCGGTCGGCGTGAAGCGGAGCGTCCGGGCATGGTCGAGCTGCTCGCGCACCGCGTCGAGCTCCACCTCGTCCGCCAGCCGGACCGACTTCGTCCGGTTGGTCATCCGCCAGGTGACCCGCTCGTTGGGATAATGCTCCCAGATGAACTGCTGCATCAGCAGCTTGTAGAAATCGGTGTCGAGCAGCGATCGCACGATCGGGTCGAACGGGAAGCTGTGGTTCCAGGCGCGAGTGGCGAACTCCATGGTCGGTCCTTCGATACGGGCCTTCGCCAGGCTCAGTCCCTACTCAGGATGTGCGGGGAGACGATCGCAGCCCCCCGCTCATCCTGAGTAGCCGGTGAGCTTGTCGAACCGGCGTATCGAAGGACCGGCCACACCCTCACCACACCCCCACCGCCGCCCGCACGTCCTTCATCGTGCGCTCCGCCCGATCGGCCGCGGCCTCGGCGGAGCGGGTCAGCATGGCGGTCAGGGCCCCCTCATCGCGGCGGAGCTCGGCATAGCGGCTCTGGATCGGCTCGAGGCCCGCGATCACGGCGTCCGCCACCCCGGTCTTCAGCGCCCCATAGCCCTGGCCGTCGAAACGGCGGAGCGCGTCGTCCCAGCTGCCGCCGGCGAAGGCGTGGTAGATGGTGAGGAGGTTCTTCACGCCCGCGCCGGGATCGGCGGCGTCGACGGCGGTTCGGCTGTCGGTCTTTGCGGATTTCAGCTTCTTGAGGATCGTCCCCGGCGAGTCGAGGATGCCGATGGCGTGGCGCGGATTGGCAGAGCTTTTCGACATCTTCGCCTCGGGATCGTCCAGCCCCATGACCCGGGCACCGACCTTCTGGACCATGATCTCCGGCCGGGTGAAGGCATAGCCGAAGAGCCCCTCGAAGCGCTGGGCGATGTCCTGGGTCACCTCGATATGCTGGCGCTGGTCCTCGCCGACTGGGACGAGGTCCGCGTGGTAGAGCAGGATGTCGGCCGCCTGGAGCACCGGATAGGCGTAGAGGCCGGTGCCGACCGTATCCGCCTTCTCCGACTTGGATTTGAACTGGGTCATCCGGTTCAGCCACCCCATCGGGGTGACGCAGGTGAGGATCCAGGCGAGCTCGCTATGCTGGCGCACCTGGCTCTGCAGGAAGATGATCGATGTGTCGGGATCGATCCCGCAGGCGACGTAGAGGGCGGCGACGTTGAGGCTGTTGGCCCTCAGCTGCCTGGCCTCGATCGCCTCGGGGATGGTGAGCGCGTGGAGATCGACGACGCAGAAGATGTTGTCGTGCAAATGCTGGTCGCGGACCCACAGGGAAATCGCGCCGATCAGATTGCCGATGTGGAGGTCGCCGGTCGGCTGAACTCCGGAAAAGACCGTCTTTCTGCTGTTGGTCCCCGCCAAGACGTACGCTCCTCTTGCGAAGCTCACGCCGTAACCGGACGGCCGGGGCGAGCGCAAGGCCGCCCCGACTGGCGCCGTCAGAAGATCCGCTTCATCACCCGCACCCGCACGGCCCCGGAGGCGAGGTTGAGCGGGTTGGCGCCGTTCACGTTGTGGATGAAGTAGCTCACCGTATTGGTGCCGCTCACCCAGGCATGGAGGACCGCACCGGCGAGGTTGTTGGAGAAGCTGGCGCTTTCGACCTGGTCGCCGAGCGCAACCTGGTTGACCGTCATCGTCTGGACCGGCGACGACGCACCCAAGGCGAGGCTCGGCGGATCGTAGGCCGCGCTGCCGTGGCGGGCGCCTTCGAGGAACACCTGCTGGTCGTTCGCCTCGGCGTCGATCATCGTGCCGCCATTGGTTGTGTAGGAGTTGCCGATCGAATAGAAGCCCGACAGCCCCTCGAGCCCGTCTACTTCCGGCAAGGCGCCGCTTCCGGTACTTGCGAAGAAATTGCCGACCAGGCAGAGCTGTCCTGCGCTCTCGGCGCAGGAAATCGCAGACTGGTTTCCGGGCGCGATGATCGTGCCCTCGATTAGGACCGCGCTGTTGCCGCCGCTGACGGCGGCGCTCAGCGAAGCCGCTCGCAGCTGGATGGGGTTGGTCGTCGAGGCCTCGAACTCCCCGCCGGCGATCCGTACCCCGTCGGCCACGGCCACCCGGATATGGACTCCGTTGGCGTTGTAGTTGTTGTCGACGAAAGCGTGGCAAGTGCCGCCGTCGTCGAGGATGCCGAACTGGGTGCAGCCGTTGAACTGGCTGCTCTTGATCGAGATGCGGTTGGTGTAGCCGGGGGCGCCGCCGGTGCCGAGATCGTTGCCGTTGACGAGCCACACACCGCTGTGGGCCATGGCGGAGAATTCACTTTCGGAGATGTCGACCAGTTCCGACTGTTCCAGGATGATCCCGTATTTGAAGCCGTAGAAGGTCGCCCGCGTGACCGAGATCAGGCTTCCGCCCGTGTCCCAGAGGCCGGCCCCCTGAGGTGACGATGCCGTGTTGAGCAGGCTGATGTCGCGGATGGTCAGATAGACGCTCGTCGAGCTGTTGACCGGCGACGACATCCTTAGCCCGGTTCCGGTGGCGAGGTTGGAGCCTGCCTGGGTCCAGGCCAGGAAGGTCGCGATACGCCCCTCGCCGACCAGACTCAGGCCCTTGCAGAGGTTCAGCTTGGAGCCGAGAATATATTTGCCGCGGGGGAAGAAGAGCTGACCGCCGTAGAAGGGCGCGTTGGCGGTCGAGTCGATATAGTCGATCGCGTTCTGGACGTAGGCGGCCACGTCGATCGTGGAGGTCCGCGAGCGGATCGCCGAGTGGTAGGTCGCCGGGATGAAATCGAGGACGGAGATCACCTCGATCAGCTTGTCGCTGGCGTCCCGGGCGATCGAGTCCGGGGACGGGTGGCTGTAGGTGAAGTCGGTCATTGCCGAGCGCCTTTGCAGAGTCTGAAGAGACGATGCTTGGAGCATATGAACTTTCCTCTGTATCCTACAATATTCCTATTCATCACGTCTGCGGTGGTGCCGAGTTGACCGGGGAGGTGGAGGGTTTAGGCATCGTGGGATGGCCCATGCGATCCTGTTCGATTATTTCCGCTCCTCCGCGAGCTATCGGGTCCGGATCGCGCTCAACCTCAAGGGCGTCGAGCATGAAAGCGTCTCCGTCAACCTCATCGAAGGGGGGCAGAAGGGGCCCGAATACCGCGAGGTAAACCCGCAGGGGCTGGTTCCGGCGCTGGAGATCGACGGCCGGATTCTGATCCAGAGCCTCGCCATCGTCGACTATCTGGACTCCACCCGCCCCGATCCGCCTTTCCTTCCGTCCGACCCCGCCGACGCGGCCCACGTCCGCGCTCTGGCGCTGGTCGTCGCCTGCGATATCCATCCGCTCAACAATCTGCGGGTCCTCAAATATCTGTCCGGCCCGCTCGGCCAGCCGCAGGAGGCGCGCGATGCCTGGTACCACCATTGGATGGGCGCGGGCCTGGCCGCGCTGGAGGCGATGGCGGCGCCGCGGGCCGGCCGCTTCCTTTATGGCGACGCCCCCGGCCTCGCCGACATCTGCCTCGTCCCCCAGCTGTTCAACGCCCGCCGGTTCGAGGTGCCGCTGGACGATTACCCGACCCTGCTGCGCGTCGAGGCCGAGGCGAACCGCCTTGAAGCCTTCGCGGCCGCGCATCCGGACGCTATAGGTCCCAGGGCATAGGAGGATCCAGCATGGGCAGAGTCGAGGCGATGGCGAACATGGCGGATGCGGCGCCGCTTGCGAACCTGGATATCCCGCCGATGAAGGACAAGGTCGGCCCGGAGGAATGGAAGATCCGGGTCGATCTCGCTGCCGCCTACCGGCTGGTCGCTCATTACGGGTGGGACGACCTCATCTTCACCCATTTGTCGGCGCGCGTCCCGGGGCCGGAGCATCATTTCCTGCTCAACCCCTATCAGCTGATGTTCGAGGAGGTGACCGCCTCGAGCCTGGTCAAGGTCGGGATGGACGGCAATCCGGTCGGCGAGACCCCGTTCATCACCAACGCCGCCGGCTTCACCATCCATAGCGCGATCCACATGGCGCGGCCGGACGCGCAGGCGGTCATCCACCTCCATACGCCGAACGGCCAGGCCGTCTCCGCCCACAATGACGGGCTTCTCCCGCTCACCCAGACGGCGATGCTGATCCGCGACGAGGTCGCCTATCACGATTATGAGGGCGTCGCCGTCGACCTGGACGAGCGCGAGCGGATCGTCGCCGACCTGGGGAGCAAGGGCGCGATGCTGCTCAGGAACCACGGCACCCTCACCGTCGGCGACACCGTCGGCGAGGCCTTCGTCAAGATGTACTTCCTCGAGCGCGCCTGCGAGGCGCAGATCCTCGCTCTGTCCGCCGGCGAGGGCAATCTCAACAACCCGCCCCAGGGCTCGCCGGAGGTCACCGCCCAGCAGGGCAGGATGGGGCTGAAGCTGGCCGCCGGCGCGCTTGCCTGGCCGGCGCTGCTGAGGAAGGCCTATCGGCTGGATCCGAGCTTCGCGACGTAGAAAATCCTCTCCGTGCGAAGCATGGGGAGGGGGACCAGGCGAAGCCTGGTGGAGGGGTAGCTGGCGCAGGCATGGGAGGATCGCGCGAACCTGCAGCGTCCGCGCCTCCTACCCCTCCACCACCCTTCGGGTGGTCCCCCTTCCCCATCTTGCGATGGGGAGGATGCTTTAGAACCGGAACCGCCCGGTGATCCCGAAGGTGCGCGGCTCGGCGAGGAAGGCCGAGAATAGCTGGTTGCCGGTGCCGAAGCCCTGCGCCGCCCCGAACGCCGCCACCTGGGCGCGGCTGTTGGCGCCCTGGAAAGGGGTGTTGAACGCGACCTGGCGATAGTCGGTGTCGAACAGGTTCTGGGCCCACAATTCCACCGCCCAGCGCTCCTCGGGGCCGCGGATGCCGACGCGGGCGTTCACCAAGGCGAAGCTTTGCTGCTCCTTCTCCGGGAACAGGTCCGAGCCGGTGTTGAAGTCGGACGTGTAGCGGGCGTCGATGTAGAAGAGGCCGCTGAGCCCGCTGTTGCCGAACCTCGGCGTGTAGGCCATCGACCCCGTCAGCACATGCTCCGGGGCGTTGGAGAGATTCTGGCCCGGGAGCAGGAACAGGAACGGATCGAGCGGCTCGCCGCTCGAGCTGCCGATGAGGTTGCGGCGGTACTTGGTGTCCGCGAAGGTGTAGCCGCCGGTGAACCTGAGATCCCGCCCGATCCGGCCGCTCATCTCGAGCTCGAAGCCCTGCGAGCGGACGCCCGGCTTCACATTGCCGGGAGCGCAGGCTCCGGTGGCCCCGGAGATATCCCGGTCGGCGCCGCCCAGGTCGGTGCTGCACGAATTGATGTTCTGGACGATGAAGACGGTGCCGTTGAACGTGTTCAGCTGGAAGTCCTGGAAGTCCTGCCGGAACGCGACGACGTTGAACGTCAGCCCGCTCGGCCCGCTGATCTTCGCGCCGATCTCATAGGCGTCCACCTTCTCGGCCGCGAACTGCAGATTGGCCGCATCGGCGTTGCTGCGCGGCGAAAGCGCCGAACCGAGATCGGAGCGATCGAGGTTGAAGCCGCCGGCTTTGTAACCCTTGGAATAGCTGGCGTAGAGCAGGGTGTCCGCATTCGGCTTGTAGGAAAGCACGCCGGTGCCGGTCCATTCGTCCTCGTCGCGTTCACTTTGGAGGTTGAGGCCGTTGAGCGCCGAACTGCTGTTGCCCGTGCAGGTCAGGGTGATCACGCCGGCGAGCAGCGCGCGCGCCGTCGCCGTCGCCGGGACGTTGGGAAGACCCGCGAGAACCGGTCCGAGCGCGGCCTGCTGGGCCGGGCAGACGGTGTTGTTGTTGTTGAAGTCGGCGCTGAAATCCTTGCTCTCGCTCGTGTACCGAGCGCCGAGGGTGAGGCTCAGCTGATCAGTGATCTTGATGATGTTGTGGGTGAAGAAGGCGTAGTTCGTGCTGTCCTGGTAATAATTCGCCCGGACGTCGCCGACGTTGTTCACCGTGCTCAGCCGGTCGATGCCGGCTATGAGCGCGGTTCCGGCGGGCCCGAGAGGCGCGAAGGCGCCGGTCAGGGTCGCCCGCCCGGCCGGGCTGAGGCAGCCCGGATTGGCGGGGTTGCGCAGCGCCGCCGCAGGGTTGACCGTGGCAACGATCCGGCAGGCGGCGAAGGCGCCATATTGGGTGCCGAAGCGGGTGTTGTCGGCGACGTGCAGGTCTTCCTTCGCGTAATAGGCGCCGACCAGCCAGTCGAGCCGGTCGCTGAAGGCGGAGCCCTGCAGGCGGAACTCCTGGCTCAGCGTCTCGAAGCGGCGGAAGACATTGCCGTCGTCGGCACGGTAGGCGATGTCGACCCGTCCGTAATCGATGTCGGCCGCGCCTCCGGCCTTGTAATTGCGGTACGCGCTGATCGAGGTCAGCGACGCGGCGCCGAAATCCCAGTCGATCTGGCCCGAGACCCCGTAATCCACCGTCTTGTTGCGGAAGGTGCGGCCCGGCGAAACCGAGATCACCCGGTCGAACGGACGGGGCACCAGCAGCGCGTTGCTCTCGCCGAGGCTGGTCAGGATGCTGGCGATCCGGTTGCTCGCCGCATAATCGAAGTCGCCGCTTCCGGCGGGGGTCGGGTCGAACGTCTCGCGGGTCTCGATGAAGACGGCGCCGCAGCAGGATTCGTTGCGCTTGGTATAGTCGCCGATCAGCCGGACCTCGAGGTTGTCCGACGGCTCGAACAGGATCTGGCCGCGAACGAAATAGCGGTCGCGATCGTTCACCCGGCTCTCGGTTCCGCCGGTGGGATTATCGACCCGGAGGAAGCCGTCGCGCTGCACCCAGACTCCGTCGAGCCGGAAGCCGAGGCCGCTGTCGCCGATCGGCCCGGTCAGTCCGGCGGCCACGCGCATGAAGTCGTAATTGCCGTAGGTCGCCTCCCCATAGCCCTCGAAATCGGCCATGTTCGGCTTCTTGCTGATGATATGGATGAGGCCGGCCGAGGCGTTGCGGCCGAACAGGGTGCCCTGGGGCCCGCGCAGGACCTCGACGCGCTCGATCTCGCCGAGCTCGTTAAGCCCGACGCCGGTGCGCGAGCGATAGACGCCGTCGACGAAGACGGCGACGGAGCTCTCGAGGCCGGGATTGTCGCCGACCGTGCCGATGCCGCGGATCCGGGCGGAGCCGTTCGCCTCGCTTCCGGTCGAGGAGACCAGGAGGGAGGGCGCAAGCTGGTTGAGGGCGCGGATGTCGGTGCCGCCGGTATTCTGCATCGTCTCGCCGGAGACCGCCGAGACGGCGAGCGGGACGTCCTGGAGGATCTGGTTGCGGCCCTGCGCGGTGATGACGATGTCGCCCTCGTCGCCCGTGGCCAGATCGTCGGTCGGCGACACGTCGGCGTTCGGATTGACCTCCGCCGCTTCCTCGGTCGGGGTCGTCTCCCCGGTGGGGGTGCTCTGGTCCTGGGCGTAAGCGGGCGTCGTCGCCAGCGCGAACAGGCCGGCCGAAACGAGCCAAAGAGACTTCGACATTTCCCTCTCCCTTATCTTTGGGCCACAGCTACTGAAAAGGGGAACCGCCTGCCAGCCGGAATCCGCACTTTTCTGCGGGTTTCCGAGCCTTATGGCAATCGCGCAACAATTTGGTTTCGAATTGAAACTTCTGATTTCGGCTGCCGTTACGGAAACCTGACCTTTCCGTAAGCGTAAAGCAAAGGCGCTCACCCACTCACCCCCGGCGAAAGCCGGGGGCCTCGGGGCGGCGCGCAGAGACTTTTCGGCCTGGGAGCCCGGCTTTCGCCGGGATGACGGAGGACGAGGGCTCCCGCCCTTATTTCGGCGCCAGGACCATCAGCATCTGGCGGCCTTCCATGCGCGGGTGCTGCTCGACCTTGGCGGTCTCGGCGACGTCCGCCTGGACCCGCTGCAGGAGCCGCATCCCGAGCTCGCCATGGGCCAGCTCGCGGCCACGGAAGCGCAGGGTGATCTTCACCTTGTCGCCTTCCTTGATGAAGTCGAAGACCTTCTTCATCTTGGTGTCGTAATCGTGGTCGTCGATGTTCGGACGCATCTTGATCTCTTTGATCTCCTGCGTCTTTTGCGATTTCCGCGCCAGATTGGCCTTTTTCTGGGCCTCGTACTTGAACTTGCCGACGTCCAGGAACTTGCAGACGGGCGGGTCGGCGTTGGGGGAGACTTCGACGAGGTCGAGGCCCACTTCGGCGGCCTGCTCGATCGCCTCGGCGGTCAGGAGCACCCCGATATTCTCGCCATTCTCATCGATCACGCGCACCTTGGGCACGGAGATGAATTCGTTGAAGCGGGGGCCGTTCAGCGGCGGCGCCTGCGGGCGCCGGATCATGGGCGGACGTATAACAATGTCTCCTGACGTTGAAGTTCAGCGCCTCACCTAGTGGTTCCGGCCCGCGAATGAAAGACGAGAGGGAGGAGCGCGAACGCTTTTGTGGAGCGTCTGTTGCGGGCTTGCACGTCGTCCCAGCGAAGGCTGGGGCCCCAGGGGGTGAAAGGCGCCGCATTCTTCACCCGCTGGGGCCCCAGCCTCCGCTGGGGCGACGGGCTATCCTAAGTCCGGCGGCAACCCCTCTTCGGCCAGCTTCGCCACCACCTCGTCCAGCCCCAGCACCTCCTGCCGCGCGCCCTCGCCGAGCGGCCTCAGGGCCACCGTCCCCTCCTCCGCCTCGCGCTTCCCGACGACGAGGAGATTGGGGACCTTGGCGAGGCTGTGCTCGCGCACCTTGTAATTGATCTTCTCGTTCCTGAGGTCGGTCTCGACGCGAAGTCCCGCCGCCATCAGCCTGGCGGCGACCTGGCGGGCATAATCGTCGGCTTCGGAGACGATCGTCGCCACCACCGCCTGGACCGGCGCGAGCCACAGCGGGAAGCGGCCGGCATGATGCTCGATCAATATCCCGATGAAGCGCTCGAACGAGCCGAGGATCGCCCGGTGGAGCATGACCGGCCGGTGCCGCTGGCCGTCCTCGGCGACGAAGGACGCGTCGAGCCGCTCGGGCAGGACCGTGTCGGTCTGGATCGTCCCCACCTGCCAGGTCCGGCCGATCGCGTCGGTGAGGTGAAATTCGAGCTTGGGCGCGTAGAAGGCGCCCTCGCCGGGAAGCTCCTCCCAGCCATACTCTTCCGTATCGCGCCCGGCCGCCTTGACCGCGTCGCGAAGCGACTGCTCCGACCAGTCCCACATCGCCTCGCTCCCGAACCTCTTCTCGGGGCGGAGCGCCAGCTTGATCGCATAATCGGGGAAGCCGAGATCCTTGTAGACGACGTCGAGCAGGTCGAGGAACAGCCTCACCTCCTCGACGATCTGGTCCTCGCGGCAGAAGATATGGGCGTCGTCCTGGGTGAACTGGCGGACCCGAAGGATGCCGTGAAGCGCGCCGTGCGGCTCGTTGCGGTGGCAGACGCCCATCTCGGCGAGCCGGATCGGCAGGTCGCGATAGGACTTGATGCCCTGGCGGAAGATGAGGACGTGGGCCGGGCAGTTCATCGGCTTCAAGGCCATCCATTCCGCGTCGTCGGAGACGATCGGCCCCTCGTCCTCGGTGTTGGGCACCTCGTCGGGGATGACGAACATGTTCTCGCGATATTTGCCCCAATGGCCGGACTGCTCCCACTGGCGGGCGTCCATCACCTGCGGGGTCTTGACCTCCGCATAGCCGGCCGCGTCGAGGCGGCGGCGCATATAGGCCTCCAGCTGCCGCCAGACGACGAAGCCCGCCGGATGCCAGAAGACGGAGCCGTGCGCCTCCTGCTGGAGGTGGAACAGGTCCATGTCCTGACCGATCCGGCGATGGTCGCGCTTGGCCGCTTCCTCGAGCCTCGTCAGGTGAGTCTCGAGCTGCTTCCGGTTGAGCCAGCCCGTGCCGTAGATGCGCGAGAGCATCGCGTTCTTCTGGTCGCCGCGCCAATAGGCGCCGGACACCCTGGTCAGCTTGAACGCCTGCGGGTCGACCTTCCCTGTCGAGGCGAGGTGCGGCCCGCGGCACAGGTCGAGCCACTTGCCCGAGCGGTACATGGTGATGGTCTCGTTCTCGGGCAGCTCCATCACCCATTCGGCCTTGAACGTCTCGCCCTGGTCGAGGAACAGCTTGCGCACGTCCTCGCGAGACCAGACCTCGCGGACCAGCGGCTCGTCGCGCGCGATGATGCGGCGCATCTCCTCCTCGATGACGGGGAGGTCCTCCTCGGTGAACGGCCCGCGCTCCGGCGCCGGCGCGAAATCGTAATAGAAGCCGTCGTCCGTGGCCGGGCCGAAGGTGATCTGGGTGCCCGGGAACAAATTCTGCACCGCCTCGGCGAGGATATGGGCATAATCGTGCCGGACGAGCTCGAGCGCGTCCGCCTCGTCGCGGGCGGTGATCAGCGCAAGCTCCGAATCGCCCTCGAGCGGCCGGTTGATGTCGCGCACCTCGCCGTTGACTCGCGCGGCCATGGCCGCCTTGGCGAGGCCGGGGCCGATCGCGGCGGCGATGTCGGCCGGAGTGGTCCCGGCCTCGACCTCGCGAACGGAGCCGTCGGGAAGCTTGATCTTGAATTGCTCGGTCATGACCGGGCGCATGTAGCGGTCCGCTCGCGCCATCTCCAGCCCCCGCCGAAGCTCCTGTCCCGCTTTTCGCGGGAGAGGGGTTTGAGGCTCGACCGGCGGCTCTGCTAGAGGCGGCGCATGCACGCGCCAGACTATCTCGAGGTCCGCCCAGGGCGACGCCTCGCCTTCCGCGACCGCCGCGGCGATGGCCCGACCCTCATCTTCCTGCCCGGCTACATGTCGGACATGGACGGCGGCAAGGCCACGGCACTCGACGCCTGGGCGCAGGCGGAAGGACGGGCGATGCTCCGCTTCGACTATTCCGGCTGTGGGCTCAGCGAGGGCGCGTTCGACGAGCAGACCCTCTCCGGCTGGCGCGACGACACGCTCGCCATGATCGACTCCACCGAGGGGCCGGTCCTCCTCGTCGGCTCCTCCATGGGCGGGTGGCTGATGCTTCTGGCGGCGCTGGCCCGGCCGGAGCGGGTCGCCGGGCTCGTCGGGATCGCGGCCGCGCCGGATTTCACCGAATGGGGCTTCGACGAGGCGCAGAAGCGCACCCTCCGCGAGCACGGCCGGCTGGAGGAGCCGTCGCCTTACGGCGAGGCGCCTTACGTCACCACGCGCGTCTTCTGGGAGAGCGGCGAGTCGCTGAAGCTGCTCGGCGGCCGCATCGACATCCGCTGCCACGTGCGCCTGCTTCACGGCCTCGACGACGAGGACGTGCCCTGGCGGGTCTCGCTCCGGCTGGCCGAGCGCCTCGCCTCCGCCGACGTCCGCACGACCGTCGTCAAGGGCGGCGACCACCGCCTCTCCCGCCCATCGGACATCGCGCTTCTGATCGAGACGGTGGAGGGCCTGCTGCCCGACCTGGCTCGTCGTCCCAGCGCCGGCTGGGGCCCCAGCGGGTGAAGACCGCCCCGGCTTTCACCCGCCGGGGCCCCAGCCTGCGCTGGGGCGACGATCCGTTCACCCGCCGTCCAGCCGCCGGTGCTAGAGCGCGATCATGATCATGCTCCTGCTCGCCGCCGCCCAGGTCGCCGGCCCCGTCGACACGCCCGAGAACCGCTACCGCTCCTGCCTCGCCCTCACCCGGGCGGCGCCGGCGCGCGCCGCCGGTCAGGCTCAGGCCTGGCTGGGCTCCGGCGGCGGGATCCCGGCGGCGCAATGCCTGGGCCTCGCTTTGTCGGCCCAGGAGAAATGGGCCGAGGCCGCGGCCGCTTTCGAAGCCGCGGCGAAGGACGCCGAAGCGAAGCAGGACCGCCGCCGCGGCGACCTTTGGGTCGAGGCGGGCAATGCCCGGCTGGCCGCGGGCGATGCCGCCGCCGCTCGCAAGGCGTTCGAGTCGGCGCTGGCCAGCGGCCAGCTCATCCCCCAGCTCCAGGGCGAGGTCCATCTCGATCTCGGCCGGGCGGCGGCGGCCCTGAACGATTCCGCGGCGGCACGGACCCATATCGACAAGGGCCTGGAGCTGGTTCCGGGCGACGCCTTCGGCTGGTACCTCTCCGCCGCTTTGGCGAGGAAGCAGAACGACCTCGCCAAGGCGCGCGAGCATATCGCCAAGGCCGTCGGAATCGCCCCCGACGACGCCGCCATCCTGCTCGAGGCGGGCAACATCGCCGGGGTCTCGGGCGAGAAGGAGGCCGCGCTCGGCCTCTTCGCCAGGGCGGCCCGGGCCGCCCCGGGCTCCGACGCGGGCAAGGCCGCACAGGCCGCGATCGCGGCGAACGAAGCGAAATAGCGCTGACCCGTCGCCCCAGCGGAGGCTTGGGCCCCGGCGAGTGAAAAACACCGGGGCCCGATCGGGCTGGGGCCCCAGCCTTCGCCTGGGGCGACGGTCTAGCGCGCCCGCTCCGACCTCAGCCCCGCCGCCTTGATCCCCGCCTCGGCGCAGGCCGCGTCGTCCGCGGGCGCCTCCCCCGATGCACCCGCGGCGCCGATCAGGGTCCGCCCGTCCGCCGCGAAGACCGGCACTCCCCCGGCGACGGTGACCACGCCCGGAGCGCGGGCGAAGCCCGGCGTGCCTTTGGCCGCCTCCTCCATCTGGGCGGTCGGAAAGCCCCAGGCGGCCACCGCCCTCGCCTTCTCGATCGAGAATTCCATGATCCCGGAGCGGTTGCCGTCCATGCGCAAGGCGGCGACGAGATGGCCGCCGGAATCGACGACTGCGACGGCATGGCTCTGCCGCTTGGCACCCGCATGGGCCCGGCAGCCGGCGACGATCGCCTCGGCCAGCGACGCGGTCAGCACCGGCGCGGCGGGCGGCTGCGCGGTCGCCGCTGCGGACCAGGCGACCGCCAGGATCGTGAGGGACAGGGGCCGGATCATCGTCGCTCTCCTTCGCTCATTGGAAACTGAGATTACCGCAGTGACCCAAGCCGATCTTGCGCGTTTTCCCCGACCCCCTGAGCGGGTGTTTTCAAGGGCAGGCACGAAGGCACAAGAGTGAGTTAAGGGCGCTTCGCGACTCGACCCTTCTCGTGCCTTCGCGCCTTCTCTCCGGAGATCGGTTCGCAAGGCCACTTCAGCACCGCGCCTCGCGGGCGGCGATCAGGCCGAAGGCGGTCAGCGGAACGATCCGTTTCATAGCGACGCCCCCTGTGGCGATCAGGCTGCCGCCGCCATATATGCACCTCGAAAGGCGACTTATGAAATATCTCCATACCATGATCCGCGTCTCCGACCCCGGCGAGACCCTCCGCTTCTTCGATCTGCTCGGGCTGAAGGAGGTGCGCCGCCACGATAACGAGGCCGGCCGATTCACCCTCATCTTCCTCGCCGCGCCCGGCGACGAGGAAGCCCAGGTCGAGCTCACCCACAATTGGGACGAGCAAGGCTATGGCGAAGGCCGCAATTTCGGCCACCTCGCCTACCGGGTCGACAATATCTACGAGAGCTGCCGAAAGCTCATGGAAGGCGGGGTGACCATCAGCCGCCCGCCCCGCGACGGGCGCATGGCCTTCGTCCGCAGCCCGGACAACATCTCGATCGAGCTTCTCCAGGCCGGCGAGGCGCTTGCGCCCGCCGAGCCCTGGGTTTCGATGCCCAACACCGGCCACTGGTAGAGCGGATGGCCGATCTCCTCCTCAACATCGACGTTCCGGGCATGGAGGAGGGGATCGCTTTCTACACCGCGGCGCTCGGCCTCGAGGTCGGCCGCCGCTTCGATTCGGGCTTCGTCGAGCTGCTCGGCCGCGACGTGCCGATCTACCTGCTGTGCAAGAAGGCGGGGACGCCGATCGGCCCGGAGGGAGGCGACACCAGGCGCTATGAGCGGCACTGGAGCCCGCTCCATGCCGACTTCGTCGTGGACGACATGGACGAAGCCGTCGCCCGCGCCACCGCCGCCGGAGCCGTCCAGGAAGGCGAGACCTGCGACGCGCCCTACGGCCGGCTCGCCATGTTCGCCGACCCGTTCGGCCACGGCTTCTGCCTGATCGAGTTCAACCCCGCGGGCTATGACGCCCTCGCCACCTGAGGCGCTCCGGCCCGACCGCCGATTCGCCGAGCTTCTCGGAAGCCCTCACCCCGTCCTGCTCGCGCTCACCAACCTGTTCAGCGGCGGCCGCGCCCGAGGCCTCTGGACCCCGCCGATGGAGGAGCTCGGGCCGGTGCGCCCGGAAGCGCCGCCCGCGCTGGCGCGGATCGGCGGGAAGGGCTAGGCTCGCCTCATGCTCGACATCGCCCGGATCCCCGTCCTTTCCGACAATTACGTCTGGCTCGTCCACGAGCCGGGATCGGGGGAGACGGTCGTGATCGACCCGGCCGTCGCCGAGCCGGTGCTCGCCGAGGCCGAGGCACGGGGCTGGCGGATCACCCAGATCTGGAACACCCACTGGCACCCCGATCACACCGGCGGCAATGAAGCGATCAAGGCCGCCACCGGCGCCTTCGTCACCGGCCCGGCGGCCGAGGCGGAGCGGATCCCGACCCTCGACCGCCAGGTCCGCGAAGGGGACCGGGTGGCGCTCGGCCGGGTCGAGGCGGAAGTGCTCGAAGTCCCCGCCCACACCGCCGGCCACATCGCCTATCATCTGCCCTCGGAAGAGACCTTGTTCGTCGGCGACACCCTGTTCGCCATGGGCTGCGGCCGGCTTTTCGAGGGAACCGCCGAGCAGATGCACTCCAACCTCCAGCGGCTGGCCTCGCTCCCGCCCCAGACCCGCGCCTATTGCGCGCACGAATATACGCTCTCCAACGGCCGCTTCGCCCTCACGATCGAGCCCGGCAACGAGGCTCTGGCCGAGCGGATGGAGGAGGTCGAGGCGGCGCGGGCCGCGGGGGTGCCGACGGTCCCGACCACCATCGCCCTGGAGCTCGCCACCAACCCGTTCATGCGCGCTTCATCGGCGGAGGTCTTGGCTGAGCGGCGCCGGGCCAAGGATAATTTCCGCAGCTGAGGAGACCGTCCCGGGCGCCGGGCGTTTAGGGTCTCAGGAGGCTCAGGGATGAGACATTTTCTATTGCTCGCAACGGCCTGCCTCGCGGCAGGCTGCACCACCGACGAAGGCGAACGGGTCGACATGGCGGCCAATGACGAGGCGACGCTCAGCGCCCAGCTCAGCGGCTTCGAGCCCGCCGGCGCTCCGGTCCAGTGCGTCAGCACTCGCGACCTTCTCGGCAACAAGTCCGCCGGCGAGACGGCGATCGTGTTCGAGGGCCGGGGCGGCCGCAAATGGGTCAACCGCCCCGCGGCGGGCTGCCCCGATCTCGGCTTCAGCCGCGCCTTGAGGACCCAGACGCCCAGCACCCGCCTGTGCCGCGGCGATATCGCCACCGTCTTCGACCCCGTGTCCGGGTTCAGCTACGGCGGCTGCGGCCTCGGCGACTTCGAGCCCTACCGGCGCGTCAGGGGCTAGTCGTCGCCCCAGCGAAGGCTGGGGCCCCAGTGGGTGAAAAGCTCGGCGGCCTTCACCCGCCGGGGCCCCAGCCTCCGCTGGGGCGACGGGTCATTTCTTGAACAGCCCGTCCAGCCTCTCGCCGTAGACGGCGCGGATGACGTGGCGGCGGATCTTGATCGAGGGGGTGAGCTGCTCGTTCCCGGTCGAGAAGGGCTCGTCGGCGAGGACGAAGCGCCTGACCTTCTCGATCACCGACAGATCGCCATTGACCCGGTCGACCGCCGCCGACAGCGCCCTGAGATAGTCCGGATCCTCGCGAAGGCCCGCCGGATCCTTCGGCTTCCCGTTCGCGTCCGCCCATTCCGCCGCCCATTCGGGATCGGCGACGAGGAGGCCGACCAGATAGGGCCGCCGGTCGCCGACCACCATCGCCTGCAATATCTCGGGCTGGAGGGTCAGCATGCCCTCCACCTTCTGCGGCGAGACGTTGTCGCCCTTGTCGTTGACGATCAGGTCCTTCTTGCGGTCGGTGATGACGATCCGCCCTGCCTCGTCGATATGGCCGACGTCGCCGGTATGGAGCCAGCCGCCCACCAGCACCTTCTCCGTCTGCGCCGGGTTGCGCCAATAGCCCTTCATGACCAGCTCGCCGCGGACCAGGATCTCGCCGTCCTCCGCGATCCTGACCTCCGTGTTGCGGAGCGGCGGCCCGACCGTGTCCATCTTGATTCCCGCCTTGGGGCGGTTGCAGCTGATCACCGGCGCCGCCTCAGTCTGCCCGTAGCCCTGGAGGACCG
This sequence comes from Allosphingosinicella sp., assembly GCA_036399975.1. Lineage (GTDB taxonomy): Bacteria > Pseudomonadota > Alphaproteobacteria > Sphingomonadales > Sphingomonadaceae > Allosphingosinicella. The sequence goes on along the minus strand of DASWLZ010000045.1, from coordinate 18,037 downwards.
TCAGCCCGATCGAATGGAAGAAGATGCCGACATCGGGATTGAGCGGCGCGCCGCCCGAGACCATCGCCTTCACCCGGCCGCCGAAGCGAGCGCTGATCTTGGGCCGGAACAGCCGGTCGAGCAGCAGGTCCATCGGCACGTCCCAAAGGCTCTTCGCGCCGGCATAGTCGCGGGCGCCGATCTCCAGCGCCCGCTTCATCATGTAGTTGGCGAGCTTGCCCTGCTTCTCGACATTCTTGAGGATTCGCTGCCTAAGCACCTCGAACAGCCTCGGCACCACGATCATCAGCGTGGGCCGGGTCTCCTCGATGTTCGAGGCGAGCTTCTCCAGCCCCTCGGAATAATAGATCTGCGCCCCGATGCCGATCGGGAAGAATTGGCCGCCGCTATGCTCATAGGCATGGCTCGGCGGAAGGAAGGAGAGGAACACCTCCTCGGCCACCCCGAAATCCTCGGAGATGACCTCCACGCAGCCCTCCACATTGTGGAGGATGGCGCCGTGATGCTGCATCACGCCGCGAGGCGCCCCGCCGGTTCCCGACGTGTAGATCAGGCAGGCGAGGTCGTCGCGGGTGACCGAGGCCGCCGCCCGGGTGCAGGCGGCGACGTCGGGGGCATGGTCGGCGATCAGCCTCGCCCATTCGTGGAAGCCGACATTGCCCGATTGCCCGCCGGGAAGCGGCTCGATGCCGATGACATGCTCGCAATTGCTCGACCGTATCGCCGCCGGGAGCAGCGGCCGGGCCAGCTTCTGGGTCGAGACGATGACGGCCCGGGCGCCGCTGTCGTCGAGTATGTGCTGATGGTCGCGCTCGGTGTTGGTCGTGTAGGCCGGCACCGTAACGCAGCCGGCGGTCATGATGGCGAGGTCGGCGATGCACCATTCGGGGCGGTTCTCCGAGACCAGCATGATTGTGTCGCCAGGCCTCAGCCCGATCGCCTTCAGCCCGGCAGCGAGCGAGCAGACCTGGTCGGCCGCCTCGCGCCAGCTGGTCGGCCGCCAGCTCCCGTCGCGCTTCGCCCAGAGGAAGGGAGCATCGCCTTTCTGCGAGGCGCGCGCGAAGAACATCGCGACCAGGTTGGGGAAATGCTCGAGCTCGCGCATGCCTTACCTCCCACTGTCCCCGGGCGGGCTCATTCCGGCGGGCGCTCCTCGGCCCCCGCGCGGACGATGCTCGTGACCTCTCCCGTCTCGCTCATACCGACCCCTTCGCTTCGGGGATCCGCCGCCCCGACCCAGCGGCCGTTCACCCGCTCGACCGCATTCGCCTTGAGGCCGAGCGGCGCCACCTGGACCTTGTGCCCGAGCGCTCGGAGCGCCGGCGCCAGCGCCTCCAGCGCCGTCCCCCTCTCCAGCACCGCCGTGTCGCCGGGCGAGAAGAGGAGACCCATAGCAATCGAGTCCTGGGCGCTCATCTTCCAGTCGAGCACCCCGATCAGCGCCTTGGCGATCTGCGATATGATCGTGGGGCCGCCCGCCGCGCCGAGCGCGATCCTGACCTTCCCGTCGGGCCCGTAGACGATGGTCGGCGCCATCGAGCTGCGCGGACGCTTGCCGCCCTCGACCCGGTTGGCGACCAGATAGCCGTCCTTCTCCGGCACGGTGTCGAAATCCGTGAGCTCGTTGTTGAGCATCGTCCCGTCGACCGAGAGGCCGGAGCCGAACACGCTCTCGATGGTGGTCGTCACCTGGGCGACGTTGCCGTGACGGTCGGCGACGGTGAGGGACGTCGTCCCGGCCCGCTCGCCCGGCGGAGCGCGCATCCGCGCCGGCGCTCCGCGCGGACTCCCCGCCGCCACCCGCTCAATCGTCCGCTCCGGCGAGATGAGCGCCGAGCGCGAGGCGAGATAGGCCGGGTCGAGCAGCCCCGCGACGGGCACGTGAACGAAATCCGGGTCGCCCATGTAGAGGTCGCGATCGGCCCAGGCGAGACGGGAGGATTCGGCGAAGAGGTGCCAGGCGACGGGCGAGCGCGGCCCGAGGGCGGCCATGTCGAACCGCTCGAGCTGCTTGAGGATCGTCAGCACGGTAAGCCCGCCCGAGGAAGGCGGCCCCATGCTGCACACTTTGTAGACCCGGTAGGTGCCGCAGACCGGCGGCCTCGGCTTTGCCCGATAGGCGGTGAGGTCCGAGAGCGTCATCTTCGAGGGATTGCGCGCCGCCCCGTTCACGGTCGCCACCAGCTTGCGGCCCTGCGCGCCGGTATAGAAAGCGTCGGGCCCGGCCCTCGCGATCCGCTCGAACAGGGCCGCCTGCTCGAGATTGCGGACATGGGTCCCGGCCGGGAGCCCCTTTCCATTCGAGTCCAGGAAGACCTTCGCCGCTCCCGCGTCGAGCAGGCCGCTATATTGCGACACCATCTTCGCGAAGCGCGGGCTGAGGCTCCAGCCGCCTCGCGCCAGCCGGATGGCGGGCTGGAACAGCGCTGCCCACGGCAGGCGCCCGCCGTCCCGATGCGCCATCGCCATCGCCCGGAGGGTTCCCGGCACGCCGACGCTTCGCCCGCCCGGCACGGCTTCCCGGTGCGGGAGCGGCTTTCCGTCCGGACCGTAGAACCAGCGCGCATCCGCGGCTTTCGGCGCGGCCTCGCGACCGTCGATCGTCGTCGTCGCTCCGCTCCGCGCGTCGTGCCGCACGAAGAAGGCGCCGCCGCCGATCCCGGCGCTCTGCGGCTCGACGACGTTCAGCGCCAGCATGGTGGCGATGGCGGCGTCGGTCGCGCTGCCCCCCTTGCGCAGGATCTCGACCCCGGCCGCGGCCGCTCTCGGATCGGCGGCCGAGACCATCCCCGGCGCCGCCTTGGCCGAAGCGTCGGCGCGCGCCGGCCTGCGCCCGTCCACGGGGGCGGTCGCGAGGAAAAGCAGGATGGCGAAGGGCGCGAAGCGGGACAGGCGGGTCAGCATGGCCGGGACACTAAGCCCCTTCCCGCGCGCGGCAAGCCCCTAAGAGGAGGCGAGGCGCCCGGGCGACCGGCGGCCGAACAGCCGGCTCGCCCAGCCCATCCAGCCGCGCTTCCACGCTTTCTCGTGGAAGAAGAAGGCGATGGCGTTCACGCACGGCTCGACCAGGGCGATGCCGCCGGCGATTGCGACCGAGCCCGTGAACAGATAGGCGACCGTGAATCCGATCGTCAGGTGGATCGCCAGATAGGTGAGGGTCTTGATCAGGTCGGTCGGCATGGTCGGGATCCTTCGGGCCGCACCTGAATGCCCCGGCGACGGCAGGGGTTCCCCTAAATGGCTCGGGCCGCTCGGTTATCCTCCCCTCCGCTGCCCACGGCCTCGGCCAGTCTCCGGAACCCCTCCCTTTCCAGCAGCCCCCTGAGCTCGGCGGCGATCCGGCCGGCAAGCCCCGGCCCCTGATAGACCAGGGCCGAATAGATCTGCACCAGGCTGGCTCCCGCGCGGATCCGGTCGAAGGCATCGACGCCATCCTCGATCCCGCCGGCGGCGATCAGCGGCAGGCGCCCGCCGGTGGCGGCCCGGAAGTCCTTCAGCCGCTGCAGCGCGAGCCCTTTGAGCGGCGCTCCGGACAGGCCGCCGCCCTCGCCCCCGTGCCTCGAGCGAAGCGGCGGACGCGAGACGGTGGTGTTGGAGACGATCAGGCCATCCACCCGGGAGTCGATCGCCGCCCGGGCGATTCCGTCGACCTCGCCCGCTTCCAGGTCCGGCGCGATCTTCAGGAAGACCGGCGGCCCCGCCGGCCCGCGGGCGTCGAGGACCGCCGCCAGAAGCGCCGCCAGCGCCTTCGGATCCTGAAGCTGGCGAAGGCCGGGCGTGTTCGGCGAGGAGACGTTCACCGTCAGATAATCGGCGACCGGCGCCATCTCCCGGATCCCCGCGACATAGTCGGCGGCGCGGTCTTCGCTGTCCTTGTTGGCGCCGATATTGACGCCGACGATCCCGCGCCGACGCCGCGCCGCCAGCCGCGCCTTCGCCGCCGCGAAGCCGCAATTGTTGAAGCCCATCCGGTTGATCACCGCCCGATCCTCGGCCAGGCGGAACAGCCTCGGCCGGGGATTGCCCGGCTGCGGCCGCGGAGTCAGCGTCCCGGTCTCGACGAAGCCGAAGCCGAGGCCGAGCATCTGCCCGTGCACCTCGGCATCCTTGTCGAAGCCCGCGGCGAGCCCGACCGGATTGGGGAAATCGAGCCCCGCGACCCGGATGGCGAGGCGGGAATCCTCCTCCGCCGGCTCGCCCGCCGGCACCGCCCTCAGCGCGCGGATCGTCAATCGATGCGCTCGCTCCGCGTCGAGCGCGAAGATGAGGGGGCGGACCAGGGGATAGAGCGCCATAGCGGCGGCTATGGCATAGGCGCCCCTCATCCTGAACCTGTTTCGAGGACCGGACAGGGAGGGCTGGAAAGCGGATCGCGTGTCGGTATCATCCGGGCATGAGGCGCTGCGACATGGACGGGACGATGTGGGAAGGCCAACCCTTTGGAGGAGCCAAGATCGCCCTGCTCTGCGGGTCCCGGATCGTCGCCTGCCTGAGGGACGACAAGGCCGGCATAGTCTTTCCCGGCCTGTGGGACCTGCCCGGCGGGGGGCGCGAGGGCGACGAGAGCCCGGCAGCCTGTGCGCTTCGCGAGGTCGAAGAGGAGCTCGGGATCGCCCTGGAGGAGGAGCGGGTCGGCTCGCTTCGCCGCTACGAGAGCAGCCTTCCCGGCGGGCCGGCCACTTATTTCTGCGTCGCCTATGTCACGCCCGCCGAGGTCGCGAAGATTAGGTTCGGCTGCGAGGGGCAGCGCTGGCGACTGATGGAGGCCCGCGAATTCGTGGCGCTGGAGGATGCCGTTCCGAGCATGAAGCAGCGTCTCAGGCGCTGCCTGGAGGAGGTCGAGTGAACGTCCCTGGCAGCCTCGCCGCTTTCGCACTGCTCGCCCTGGCGGCCGCTCCGGCGCCGCTGGAGGCGAAGGAAGAGGGGCCCGTCGCCGTCGCCCCGGCCCCCGCCTATGAGCAGCTCGATCCGATCTTCGCCGATTACCAGCGGCAGAGCCATATCCCCGGCCTCGTCTACGGGGTCGTGGTGGACGGGCGGCTGGTCCATGTCCGAGGCTTCGGGGTCCAGGACCTGAAGACCCGGCGGCCGGTCGATCGCGACAGCCTGTTCCGAATTGCCTCCATGACCAAGGCCTTCACCGCGCTCGGCATCCTCGCGCTTCGCGACCGGGGCCTGCTCACTCTGGACTCGCCCGTCCACGCCTACGTGCCCGAGCTGAAGCGCTGGCGCTATCCGACGGCCGATTCGCGGCCGCTCCGGGTCCGCGATCTCCTTCACCACACGGCCGGCTTCGTCACCGACGATCCCTGGGGCGACCGGCAGACGCCGATGCCGGAAGCCGAGTTCAGCGCGCTTCTCCGCGCCGGAATCCCCTTCAACCGGCCGCCGGGCCTGCGGATGGAGTATAGCAATTTCGGCTATGCGCTGCTCGGGCGGGTCGTCTCCAACGTCTCGGGCCAGCCCTATCGCACCTTTGTCGAGCGCACCCTGCTCCGGCCGCTCGGGATGCGGTCGAGCGGCTTCGAGGTCGGCGAGTGGCCGGTCGAGCGCCGGGCGATCGGCTATCGCTGGGAGAATGGCCGCTGGAGCGAGGAGCCGACCATGCGCCACGGCGCCTTTGGGGGCGATCGGCGGTCTCCAGACCAGCGCCGGCGATTATGCCCGCTGGGTCGCCTGGCTGCTCTCCGCCTGGCCGCCGCGCGACGAGGCGGAAGCGGGCCCTCTCGGCCGCTCGACCGTACGCGAGCTCGTCCAGGGCTCCAACTTCGCGGAGCAGCGCGAGCGCGTGCTTCCGGATGGGCGCCCGTGCCGGCAGGCCATGACCTATGGGATGGGCTTCCGGGTGTTCGCCGACTGCGAGCTGGGGACGGCGCTCAATCACGGCGGCGGCTATCCGGGCTACGGCTCCGGCGTTCTGCTCCTGCCCGATCAAGGCGTCGGCCTGTTCGTGCTCGGCAACCGCACCTATGGCGGGGGCAGCGAGGCGCTGTGGCGGGCGGCGTCCATGCTCAAGCGGGCCGGCCTGCTCCCCGAGCGGCCGAGACCGGTGAGCGCCGCTTTGGCCGAGGCCTACGCCGCCGCCCGCCTGATGTACCGCAAAGGCGATGCCCTGGCGATCCGGGAGAGGCTGGCGGAAAATTTCCTGATGGACCGCTCGGCGGCGGACTGGCGCCGAGACCTCGCGGCGATGAGGGCGCAGGTCGGGGCCTGCGGGCGCGGCCTGCCGGTCGAGGCCCTCGGCGCGCTGTCCGCGAGCTTCCGCTGGCTCTGCGAGCGCGGCACGGTGGACGGCGAGATCCTGCTCGCCCCGACCACCCCGGCGACGATCCAGAAGCTGCGCCTGACGGTGACTCGGCCGCCGCGATGACTCGTTGTCGAGGCGGGGGGGTCAAGGGGCTTGATTCCCGCGGCCTCCCCGGCCACATGCCAATCGGAACGAAACGGTCCGATTAGCCATGCGCCTCACGTCCCTTGCCGATTATGCCGTCGTCGTGATGGCCGCCGCCGCCCGCCGCCCCGCGGGCGCTAGACTCTCCGCGGGCCTGCTCGCCGGGGAGACGGGGGTGCCCGTTCCGACCGCCCAGAAGGTGATGGGGCGGCTCGCCGGAGCGGGCCTGCTCGAATCCGCCCGCGGCGCCGGCGGCGGCTTCCGGCTCGCCCGGCCGGCCGGCGGGATCAGCCTCGCCGACATCATCGAGGCGGTCGAAGGGCCGATCGCGATGACCAATTGCATCGCCGGCTCGATCCACGATTGCGCGCTCGAGGGCAGCTGCCGGGTCAAGCCGCACCTCAACGCCGCCAACGACGCGGTTCGCGGCGCCCTGCAGGGCGTCAGCCTGGAGCAGCTCGCCTGTTCCCCGGCGAAGGGAGCCCATCAAAGTCGTACTTTGATGGGACCCAAGGCGGGGGCCCAGGATAGCGCAGTGCCGGGCTGGGCCCCGGCCTCCGCCGGGGAACAAGTGCGATGACCGATATCCGCAACCGCGAAGCGCAGGAGGCGGTGGACCGCGCCTCGAATTACGAATGGGGCTTCAGCTCCGATATCGAGCAGGATTTCGCGCCCAAGGGCCTCAATGAGGACACGGTCCGCTTCATCTCGGCCAAGAAGAACGAGCCCGAATGGATGCTCGAATGGCGCCTGAAGGCGTACCGCGCCTGGCTGACCATGGAGGAGGTCAGCTGGGCCAAGCTCGACATCCCCGCGATCGATTTCCAGGACGCTTATTATTATGCCGAGCCCAAGGCGAAGCCGACCCTCGCCTCCTTGGACGAGCTCGACCCCGAGATCCGCCGCACCTACGAGAAGCTGGGGATCCCGATCGAGGAGCAGAAGGTGCTCGCCGGGGTGGAGGGCGCGCGCAAGGTCGCCGTGGACGCGGTGTTCGACAGCGTTTCCGTCGCCACCACCTTCCGCGAGGAGCTGAAGCGGGCCGGGGTCATCTTCCTCTCCATCTCCGAGGCGGTCCGGGAATATCCGGACCTGGTCCGCAAATATCTCGGCTCGGTGGTTCCCCAGCGCGACAATTACTTCGCCTGCCTGAACAGCGCGGTCTTCTCGGACGGCACCTTCGTCTACATCCCGGAAGGGGTGCGCTGCCCGATGGAGCTCTCCACCTATTTCCGGATCAACGCCGCCAACACCGGCCAGTTCGAGCGCACCCTGATCGTCGCCGACAAGAGCAGCTACGTCTCCTATCTGGAGGGCTGCACGGCGCCGATGCGCGACGAGAACCAGCTCCACGCCGCCGTGGTCGAGCTGGTCGCCCTCGACGACGCCGAGATCAAATATTCGACCGTCCAGAATTGGTATCCGGGCGACGCCAACGGCGTCGGCGGGATCTACAATTTCGTGACGAAGCGCGGCGCGTGCCGCGGCGCCCGCTCGAAGATCAGCTGGACCCAGGTCGAGACCGGCTCGGCCATCACCTGGAAATACCCCTCCTGCATCCTCCAGGGCGAGGAGAGCGTCGGCGAATTCTATTCGGTCGCGCTGACCAACAACCGCCAGCAGGCCGACACCGGCACCAAGATGATCCACATCGGCAGGAACAGCCGCTCCACGATCGTCTCCAAGGGCATCAGCGCCGGCCGCTCGAACAACACCTATCGGGGCCTCGTCCGGGTCCTCGCCGGCGCCGAGAACGTGCGCAACTTCACCCAGTGCGACTCGCTGCTGCTCGGCGACCAGTGCGGCGCCCACACGGTGCCTTACATCGAGGTCCGCAACCCCAGCGCCCAGATCGAGCATGAGGCGACGACGTCGAAGATCAGCGACGACCAGCTCTTCTACGCCATGCAGCGCGGCCTCTCCCAGGAGGATAGCGTCGCCCTAATCGTCAACGGCTTCGCCCGGGAAGTGCTGAAGCAGCTGCCGATGGAGTTTGCGGTCGAGGCGCAGAAATTGCTCGGGATTTCGCTGGAAGGCTCGGTCGGATGAACCGAAGCGTCGCCACAGCCCCCTCTCCGCGCCGGGGAGAGGGCTATAAGAGGCAGGACCTCCAAGGAATCGGGGCGGAGGCGTGCATCATATGATCGCCGCCGCAATCCTTCTCGCCGCCACGCCCTTGCCAGCACCGGTCATTCCCCTGGCCGCCGCCCGCTCGGCCGCCTACCGGGACTGCATCGCTTCGGAGCGCAAAGGCCGCTCCGGTGCCGAGGCCGGCGCGATCGGCCGCGGCACCTGCGCTCGGGAGCGCTCGAAGCTGGCCGGGCAGGTCTACAAGAATCTCAGCCACGGATGGGCCGCGACGGCCAAGACTTCCGGGCAGGCGCGGCGCCTGCGCGCGCAGTTGAAGGCGCGGACGGAGGCCGAGGTCGCCGGCTTCGAGGCCAAGGTCCGGGCATGGCTCGCCGCAGCGGGGGCCGCCCATGCCCGCCAGAGCGGGGCGAGCGCCCGATGATTGCCTCGCTGCTCCTGCTCGCCGCCCAGCCCGCCGCCGCGGCGGGCGTGCAGCCGTCCCCGGCCGAGAACGAGATCCTCGTCATCGGCCAGCGGGTCCGGAAGATCAAATTCACCGTGAAGACCAACAAGGCCGGGCAGGCGGTATGCCGGATCAAGCGCAGCAGCGGCGATCCGGACATCGACAGCCTCGCCTGCGATGCCGGGCGCGCCTGCATGAGCTCCACCACGCAGGCGGCCATGGTCGCCTGCGTGACTCCGAGGTTTAATCAGATCCCGGCCCTGATCGCCGCCAGGCGGAGGGTGGGATGAGTGCCCCGTACCGTGACAAGGGGTGGCGCCCTGAAGCCCCTCCCCTTCAGGGGCGGGGTTTGGGGTGGGGCCTGTCCAACGCTCAACTCACGGAGCTTCACCGCAGCGCCGCGGAGAGGCGTCGCAATCCCACCGAGCCCGAAAAGCGGCTTTGGCGGAATCCGTCCAACAGCCAGCTCCATGGCCACAAATTCCGGCGTCAGTCCGTAATCGGCTGCTTCATCGCCGACTTCCTGTGCCCGCAAAAGGCCCTGATCGTCGAAGTCGACGGCGACACGCATGACGAAGGCAAGGATAGGGTGCGCGACGATATTCTGGCCCAGCGGGGATTTCGCGTCGTGCGAGTCACCAACGACGACGTGATGACCAATATGGACGGAGTGCCCCGGCACATTCTGATCGTTCTGGACGACGCGCCTCGTCGCTGGAACAACCCCCACCCCAACCCCTCCCCTGAAGGGGAGGGCCTAGAGTCGCCGCAACTTCTCCCCTCCCCTTCAGGGGAGGGGCCGGGGGTGGGGCCTGTCCGCACGCCAGCGTCACGGATCCAATGAACAATATGCTCCAAATCGAAAACCTCCACGCCACCGTCGCGGACAAGCCGATCCTCAAGGGCCTGACCCTCGAGGTGAACGCGGGCGAAGTCCACGCGATCATGGGCCCGAACGGCGCCGGCAAGTCGACCCTCGCCTACGTGCTCGGCGGCCGGCCGGGCTACGAGGTGACGGAGGGCTCGGTCAGCCTCGACGGCCGCGACCTGCTCGACATGGCCCCCGACGAGCGAGCCGCCGCGGGCCTGTTCCTGGGCTTCCAATATCCGGTCGAGATACCCGGCGTCTCCAACGTCCAGTTCCTTCGCACCGCCCTCAACGCCCAGCGCCGCGCGCGCGGCGAGGTGGAGATTTCGGCCGGCGATTTCCTCAGGCTGACCCGCGAGCAGTCGGACTCGCTCGGCATGTCGATGGACATGATGAAGCGCAACGTGAACGTCGGCTTCTCGGGCGGCGAGAAGAAGCGCAACGAGATGGTCCAGATGGGCATCATCGACCCCCGCCTGGCGGTGCTCGACGAGACCGATTCCGGCCTCGACATCGACGCCCTTCGGGTGGTGGCGGACGGCATCAACAGGATCATGCGCCGACCCGGCAAGGCGGTGCTTCTGATCACCCATTACCAGCGCCTCCTCGACCTCGTCGTCCCGGACTTCGTCCACGTGCTCGCCGGCGGACGGATCGTCCGCTCCGGCGGACCCGAGCTCGCGCACCAGCTCGAGCGCGACGGCTATGCCGAGGTCGCGGCGTGACTCAACTATCTGTTCGTGCTATGTTCTGCGCTATGCGCTCGCTCCCTCCCGCCGGGACTCCATTCGCTCGATCCGGCCCCGGCCGCCCGATCATTTTAGGGAAGGAGCGCAAAACCCGCGACATCGTGAACTTCATGAACTTCACCGCGGGACGCACCGGTCGGACTCGAGGCGGAGCCGCCGCCTGATGCTGCTCGATCTCCCCTCGAATCGGGCTGAAGGCTGGCGCTGGAGCGACCTTTCGGCTTTGCCCGGGATCGCCGCGCGAGCGCCTTCGGGCGCCCTCCCGGAGACGCTGCCGTGGCTCGACTGCGAGGTCGAGGGGCCGAGGCTGCTGTTCCTCGACGGCAAGCTGGTCGCGGACCAGAGCAGCCCTGCCGGGATCGAGATCGGCCCCGTCGATGTCCAGGCGGGCGACCATGCGCTGGGCCGGCTCGCCGGCCGCGACGGCTGGAAGCTGAAGCTCGGCCGCCACCATTCGCCCGGGGGCCTGGTCCAGATTGTCCATGTCGCGACGGGCGGCGCCAACCATCTGGCCGCCGAGATCGAGCTGGACGTCGATGCCCAGGCTTCAATCGTGGAGACCTATGTCGGGGAAGGCTGGGTCAACCGCCTGACCGGGATCAGGCTGTTCAAGGGCGCCCGGCTGATGCTGGCCCGGCGCGTGCTCGCAGGCGTCGGCTTCGCAAGCTTCACGGATCGGGCCACGGTCGGCGAAGGCGCCAGCCTCGTCGCCACCACCCTCGCGGCGGGCGGCGCCGACACCAGGCTTGACGGGGAGATCACGCTCGCCGGAGAAGGCGCCTACGCCGAGGCGGGCGGCGCCTTACTGGCCGGGGGGCGGCAGCGTCATGACGCCAATTTCGTGATCCGGCACGAGCAGCCGCTCGGCACCAGCCGTCAGGTCTGGCGCTCGGTCGCGGACGACCGCGCGATCTGCTCGGTGGCGGCCCGCGTCGAGGTCGCGCGCGGCGCCCAGAAGACCGACGGCGAGCAGTCGCTCAAGGGCCTGCTGCTTTCACGGAGCGCAACGATCAATGCCAAGCCCGAGCTGGAGATCTTCGCCGACGACGTCAAATGCGCCCACGGCGCCACCGTCGGCGAGCTCGACCGGGATGCGCTCTTCTACATGGCGAGCCGCGGAGTCCCGGAAGCGGAAGCCAAGGCGTTGCTCACCCGCGCCTTCGTCGCCGACGCGATCGACCGGATCGGCGAGGAAAAGGTGCGCGAGGCGTTCCACTTGGACGTTGAAGGCTGGTTCGGAGGCGGAGCATGAGCGACGCCGCTGATCTCCCTCTCCCCGGCGGGGAGAGGGCCGGGGTGAGGGGGCTCGGCGCCGGAGGCTCTCCGCGGACGCCGAACCCCCTCACCCAACCCTCTCCCCCAACGGGAGAGGGCTTAAAACCGCTCGACCATGTCGCCGACTTCCCGGCCATTCCCGAAGGCTGGTCCTATCTCGACACGGCGGCCACGGCGCAGAAGCCGCAGGCGGTGATCGAGGCGATCGCCCGCGGCTATTCCGAAACCTATGCGACCGTTCACCGCGGCGTCTACCAGCGCTCTTCGGAGATGACCCTCGCCTTCGAGGCGGCCCGGCGGCGGGTGGCGGGCTTCATCGGAGCGCCTTCCCCCAACGAGGTGATCTTCGTCCGCGGCGCGACCGAGGGGATCAACCTCGTCGCCCAGAGCTGGGGAGGCGCCAGCCTGAGGCCAGGCGACCGGATCATGCTCTCGATGCTCGAGCATCATTCGAACATCGTGCCGTGGCAGCTGGTCGCGGAGCGGGCCGGTGCCGCGATCGACGTGGCCCCGCTCACCGAGGACGGCCGGATCGACCTCGACGCCATGGCCGCGATGCTCACCGAGCGGCACAGGATCGTCGCCCTCGCCCATGTCTCCAACGTGCTCGGCTCGGTCCTCGACGCCCGTCGGGCCGCCGAGCTCGCCCACAAGGTCGGCGCCCTGCTCCTGCTCGACGGCTGCCAGGCGGTGCCGCGAATGCCCGTCGATGTCGCCGCGCTCGGCTGCGACTTCTACGTCTTCTCCGGCCACAAGCTCTACGGCCCCACCGGAATCGGCGTTCTGTGGGGCCGGACCGAGCTGCTCGCGGCCATGCCTCCCTGGCAGGGCGGCGGGGCGATGATCGACAAGGTGAGCTTCGAGGGAAGCAGCTGGGCTCCCCCTCCGGCGCGCTTCGAGGCCGGGACCCCGCACGTCGTGGGGGTGCTGGGGCTCGAAGCGGCGGTCGGCTATGTCGAGCGGATCGGCCTCGAGGCGATCGGAGCGCATGAGCGGGCGCTGGTGCGCGAGACCCGCGAGGCCTTGTCGTCCCTCGACAGCGTAAGGCTGCTCGGGCCCGACGACAGCGCCGGAATCGTCAGCTTCGCCGTCGAAGGGGTGCATCCGCACGACGTCGGCACCATATTGGACGAGAGCCGGGTCGCCATCCGGGCCGGCCATCATTGCGCCCAGCCGCTGATGGCCCATCTCGGGGTGGATGCCACGGCCCGGGCGAGCTTCGGGGTCTATAACGGACCCCGGGACGTGGCGGCCCTGGCGCGCGGGCTGGAACGGGTCAGAAGGATCTTCGGGTGAACGAGGAGCGCAGGATCGAGATCGAGGAAGTGGACGGCGTGGAGCCGCCGCCCAAGGCGCGGGTCTCCGATGCCGTGGAGACGCCCGGCCCGCTTTCCGCGGGCGCCTCGGAGACATATTCGCGCAAGCGCGACTATCTCGAGGGCTTCCTGGCCCAGCAGAAGCCGTCCGAGCCGCCCGCGGGCGACCCCGGCGGCGACCTCCACGAAGCCGTGATCGAGGCCCTGAAGGAGATTTACGACCCCGAGATCCCGGTCAACATCTACGATCTCGGCCTCATCTACGACGTCGAGATCACCCCCGAGCACCACGCGATGGTGAAGATGACCCTGACCACGCCGCACTGCCCGGTGGCCGAATCCATGCCCGGCGAGGTGGAGCTGCGAATCGGCTCCGTCCCCGGCATCGGCCATGCCGAGGTCGAGCTGGTCTGGGACCCGCCCTGGGACCCGCAGAAGATGAGCGACGAAGCCAAGCTTGAACTGGGAATGCTATGAGCGAAGTCACCACCGCCCCCCGCCGCGCCCGCCGCGCCGCGTTGACCCTTACCCCGGCCGCCGAGGCGCGCGTGGCCGCGCTGATGGCGAGGGCGCCCGAGAATACGGTCGGGGTCAAGCTTTCGACCCCGCGCCGCGGCTGCTCCGGCCTTGCCTACAGCGTCGACTATGTCGCCCAGGCCAATCCGCTCGACGAGCGGATCGAGACGCCCGCCGGGCCCTTCTTCGTCGACGGCGCCTCGATCCTCTACCTGATCGGCTCGACGATGGACTGGCGCGAGGACGATTTCACCGCCGGCTTCGTCTTCGAGAATCCCAACGCCAAGGGCCAGTGCGGCTGCGGGGAGAGCTTCACCGTCTGACGTTCCCGTCAGCCTTCGCCGGAATGACGGCGAGGTGTCGACGGACGGCACATGCTAACATGGTTAGTTTGCCGTTAAGCATGTTCGGCTATGCTCCCCCCGTAACGTTCGGAGGGCGCGATGAACGACCGCGATTTCCTGCTCCAGGTCCAGGGCTATGGGCTGATGACCGCCGAGGTCGCCTATTACCTGCCCGACCACCCCAAGCTCATCCAGCTGTTCGTCTGGCAGCAATATGACATCGCCCCCCGCTTCCCGGCCCTCCACCGCTTCCTCGACCATTGGCGGACCGACATCGAAGCCGTGCTCCACTCCGTCCGGGTCGCCCACCAGCACCTCATCCGCCCGGCGGAATGGCGCGCCGTCGACGGCGTGATCTCGATCAACTGACGCGACGCGTCATTCCGGCGGAGGCCGGGATCCCAGCGCGTCCGGCAGGCCTTTTCCTCGCTGGGACCCCGGCCTTCGCCGGGGTGACGACTGCGGCGCCGGCGGGTAAGCTCCGGCTCGTGAAGCTCATCGCCACCACCATCCTCGCCGCGCTCGCGACGCCCGCCGCGGCCAACGACAGCACCGCCGAGCATGCCGCGGGCGGGCTCGTCCTCACCCGCACCGCCGACATCGACATGGTCTCCGAGGACCTGTTCGTCTCCGCGGACGAGATCCGGGTGGGCTACGTCTTCCGCAACCGAGGCGCGCGGGACATCCGGACGACCGTCGCCTTCCCGATGCCCGACCGCGACCTCAGGCAGGAGCGGGAGATGGACGTCGCCTATCCTTCCGGATTTCAGACCCGCGTAGACCGGCGGCCGGTCGCCATGAAGGTGGAGCGCAAGGCGATGCTGAGCGGGGTCGACCGCACCGCCTTGCTCGCCAGTCTCGGTCTCGCTCCCGAGTCGGGAGTCGAGATGCTCGACCGGCTGAAGGCGGCGGACAAGGCGCGGCTGGTGAAGCTCGGCCTCGCCGAAACCGAGGAATTTGATGCCGGCCGCGGCTGGCAGCGCCAGCTCGTTCCGGTGTGGACGGTGAAGGAGACCTGGTATTGGCAGCAGGTCTTCCCCGCCGGCCGCGACCTCGCCGTCGAGCATCGCTACAGGCCCGGCACAGGCGGAAGCGTCGACGCGTCGCTCGGCTTCCCCGAGTTCCGAGCCAGTTCCGAAGGCCGGGCCATGATCCGCGAATATTGCGTGGACCCCGCCTTCCTCGCCGGCCTCGACCGGCTGCGACGCGGATCTTCGGCCACGCCCGAGCAGAGGATCGGCTACATCCTCACCACCGGCGGCAACTGGCGCTCGCCGATCGGCGACTTCCGGCTGGTGGTCGACAAGGGCGCGCCTTCGAACCTGGTGAGCTTCTGCGCGCAGGGCGTCCGCAAGATCTCCCCGACCCGGTTCGAGGTTCGAAGGAAGAGCTGGCGTCCGGACCGGGATCTCAGGATCCTCATCGTGCAAGCCCAGCCCCCGGGAGAATGACCATGGTCGCACCGGAAGCCCATCCCGATTCCCTGACCCGGCTGATGGAGCCGGTGGCGATCGGGCTCGAGATATTCGGGGTCTTGGTCATCGTCGCCGGGATCCTGTGGGCGACGGGTCGGTTCCTGCTTCGCGACCTCCGTGCCGGCGACGCTGTGAAGGCCTATGAGCGCTACCGGGCCAATCTCGGCCGCGGAATCCTGCTCGGCCTCGAGATACTGGTCGGTGCCGACATCGTCGCGACCGTGACCGCGCCTCTCACTTTCCGGAGCGTCGGCCTGCTCGGCCTCATCGTCCTCATCCGGACCTTCCTCAGCTTCTCGCTCGAGACCGAGATCGAAGGCCGCTGGCCCTGGCGGCGCCGGGGCACGGCCGGGGAGGCGGAGTCGCGCTGAATGGCCGGCTGAGCGGATCTAGAAGCCCAGAGTGAACCTGATCGCCGCCCCCAGGTCCGGATCCATCTCGGCCACGTTGCCCGGATGGCGGCGGGCGAAGGCGTTGGCGCTGAGATGGCCCGCTCCGGAGAACAGGCCGACGCCATAGGCCGCCTCGGCATCGATCTCGCGGCCCGTGGGGGCGAGGTTGAAGAACCGGTCCTCATAGCCCGCGCTGAGCGAATCGTAGCTGTAGGAGACCGGGACGCTGAGGCTGAGCCCGCCGGAGCGCACCCTGAGCGGCTGCATCAGCCGCAACGCGAAGCGGTCGCCGGGACGAAGCGCGTTCGACTTGCCGAGGTGGAGAGACCAGGCGTCGGTCGCGAACCGCCCGCCCTGGGCGAGGCCGGCGCCGGCGGCGGCCGAGGTCCGGCCGCGGCGGTAGGCCGCATTGGCGTCCCAGCCGCGGCCGAGGTCGAGCGACGCCGCCGCGTCCGCGAACCAGCTGGTTCCTCCGCCGACGCCGAGAAGCGGCGAGAAGCGGGCGCCAAGCGTCGTCGACTCCTCGTCGAGCCGGCTGGCGCCGAGGCTGATCCGGGCCCGGCCCAAGCGGCGGTCGAGGCCCAGCGAGGCGATGGAATAGCGCGGCTGCTGGATCGAGCGGCCGAAGCCCGGTTGAAAGACCTCGCCGCGCTCCGCCGTCAGGGTCATCCCCACCCCGCCGACCCGGCGGCGCGCGCCCAGGCTCCCCGAAGCGTCGCCCTGGAAGCCGACCCGGCCCATCGGGTCGCGGGCAACCAGAAAGGCGTCCTGATAATGGCCGGTGAGGCGCCGCTCGAGCGTCTTGGCGCTTTCCGAAAGGCCCATCGCCACGGCGAGCCGGGGAGACAGACGGCTGACGGCGATACCGGAAAGCACCCGGGCCTTGCGCCCGTCCTCGTAGGTGAGGCCGAGTTGCGCGAGGCCCACCTCGGGCTGCCCGTGGAGCTTGCGGTCGACCGTGATCGAGACCGCGACCCCGCCGGCCGCGGTGGTCGCGGTTCTGAGGCCCGGCTGGAGCGCCCGGCCGAGCGGCCGATCCTGCTCCGCCCGGTCGAGCGCGGAGGCGAGGGACATGGCGTAGGCGCGCGAATAGCCGTCGAGGACGATCATCCCGGCGACCGGCACCTTAACATCGCCCATCGCCGTCGAGCCTTCCCCGCCGCCGGAGGTGAGATCCACCACCTGGCCGCCGGGAAGGCTGAGAGCGCCCTGCGGCTGGAAGGCCCGGTCGATGTTGAGAATCCCGCGGCCGAAGATGACGTCGGTTCCGGGGGCTCCGGCATCGTCGGCGCTGGTGAACAGGATCTGCATGATCTGCTGGCCGGTGAGATTGGGGAAGGCGCTCGCGAGCAGGGCGGCGGCGCCGCTGACCACCGGCGCCGAGAAGGAGGTGCCCGACCACAGGAAGGTCGTGCCGGTATGGTCGGGAGCGCGCACGCCCACGCCGAGCGCGGTGAGATAGCTGGCCGCGCCGGTTCCGGCCTTGTTCGAGAAGTCGGCCATGGCCCGGCTGGAATTCATCGCTCCGGCGATGATGACGTTGCCCGCGGCCGCCGCCGACAGAGCGAAGCCGTCGGGATTGACGCCGTGCGGCTCCTTGCCGTCGTTGCCGGCCGAGAGGACGACGAGGACCCCGGCCGAGGCCGCCCGAACGATCGCCGCGTTGACAATGGCGCTCGGATCGGGCCCGCCGAGGGAGATGTTTATCACCTTGGCGCCGTTGGTCCGGGCGGCGTCGATCGCCTCGGCGATGTCGGGGTCGCTGTGCGAGCAGCCGTCGTCGGGGTCGCAATCGGTCGGATCCGAGGTGTTGAAGGACAGGATGGTCGAGTCGAAGGCGACTCCCATGGTTCCGAGGCCGTCGCGCCGAGCCGCCGCGACCGAGGCGACCGCGGTGCCGTGCCCGGTCTCGTCGACGATCCCGCGGTTGGCGGCGATGTCGCGACTGGCCGGGTCGATCTTGCCGGTGAATTCGGGAAGGGCCGGATTAACGCCGCTGTCGACCACCGCGATCTTCACGCCTTGGCCGGTCGCGCCCTTGTTGTAGGCGGAGATGGCGGAATGGGCGCCGCCGCCGTTCGAGCGGTCATATTCGGCGTCCTTGAAACCGACCGGCGCGGGCGGCGGCGGCGGTGGTGGTGGTGGGGTGCAGCCCATCGCCGCGCCCCCGCCGGCTCC
>DASWLZ010000044.1:0-17523 GCA_036399975.1 Allosphingosinicella sp. | reverse complement strand
CCGCCCGTAGGGTGGTGGAGGGGTAGAGGGCTCGGCTCAAGGGGTTGCAGTGCGAACCCTCAGCTTCATCGCCAGCGACCCCTCCACCATGTTTCACATGGTCCCCCTCCCCATCTTCGATGGGGAGGCAAGGATCAGGCGTGCTCGCTGGCGGCGGGGATGACTCCGCGGCGGATCTGGTCGAGCTCGATCGATTCGAACAGCGCCTTGAAATTGCCCTCGCCAAAGCCTTCATTGCCCTTGCGCTGGATGATCTCGAAGAAGATCGGGCCGATCATGTTCTCGGTGAAGATCTGGAGCAGAAGCCCCTCGCCGGTCTCGGGCGACCCGTCGATCAGGATCCGGCGCTTGCGCATCTCGGCGATCGAATGGCCGTGGCCGGGAACGCGCTTGTCGATCATGTCGTAATAGGTTTCGGGACTGTCCTGGAAGCGGATGCCGTTGGCGCGCAGCGAGTCGACCGTGGCGAAGATGTCGTCGGTGGCCAGAGCGAGGTGCTGGATTCCCTCGCCTTTATATTCCCTCAGGAACTCCTCGATCTGGCTGTGCTCGTCCTGGCTCTCGTTGAGCGGGATCCGGATCTTGTCGTCGGGCGCGGTCATCGCCCGGGAGACGAGGGCGGTCTGCTGCCCTTCGATGTCGAAATAGCGGATCTGGCGGAAATTGAAGATCCGCTCGTAGAATTGGGCCCAGTGATCCATCCGGCCGCGGTGGACGTTGTGGGTGAGGTGGTCGAGCGTGTGAAGGCCCGACGGCGTCAAATCCTCACCGGTCGGCTCGAAATCGCGGTCGTAGATGGTCTCGGCCCCGTAGCGGTCGACCAGATAAAGGAAGGAGCCGCCGATCCCCTCGATCGCGGGGAGGCCGTAATCGCCCTCGACCGGGGTCGCGCCCCGCTCGACGGCGAGGGCAAGCGCCTTTCCGGCGTCGGCGACCCGGAAGGCCATCGCGCTGGCCGACGGGCCGTGGGCGCCCCGGAAATTCTCGGCGTGGCCCGAGGCTTCCATGTTGAGCAGGAAGTTGATGTCCCCCTGGGCGTAGTGGCGGACCCGCTTCGCCTTGTGATCGCTTCGATGAGCGAAGCCGAGGCGGCGGAACAGGTCGCCAAGCGCCTCCGGATCGGGGCTGGTGAACTCGACGAACTCGAAGCCGTCGAGGCCGAGCGGATTGTCGTGGGGCATCTTCAAACTCCTGAAGCTGGCAACTCTCTACCAAGCCCCCCACCGGGCGGCAAATGCGGGTTGCGCCGGAGGTGTCCCAGCCATATCTCGCCTCCATGCCCGCAACCCATTCCACCCGCATGCTGATCCTCGGCTCAGGCCCGGCGGGGCTTTCCGCAGCGATTTACGGCGCCCGCGCCGGCCTCGCCCCGATCGTCGTCCAGGGCATCCAGCCCGGCGGCCAGCTCACCACCACCACCGACGTCGAGAATTATCCCGGCTTCCGCGACGTCATCCAGGGCCCGTGGCTGATGGAGGAGATGCAGGCCCAGGCCGAGCATGTCGGCGCGCAGATGATGTGGGACCATATCGTCGAGGTCGACCTCAGCCGGCGGCCCTTCCGCCTCGTCGGCGACGGCGGCACGATCTACACGGGCGACGTCCTCGTCATCGCGACCGGCGCCCAGGCCAAGTGGCTGAACCTCCCCAGCGAGGAGCATCTGAAAGGGAAGGGCGTCTCCGCCTGCGCGACCTGCGACGGCTTCTTCTACCGCGGCCGCAAGGTGGCGGTGATCGGCGGCGGCAACACCGCGGTCGAGGAAGCGCTCTACATGACCAACCACAGCCACGACGTCACCCTGATCCACCGCCGCGATTCGCTTCGCGCCGAGAAGATCCTCCAGGACCGATTGTTCGCCAACCCGAAGATCAAGGTGCTTTGGAACAAGGCGGTCGACCGCTTCGTCGCCGGAGGCGAGCCGGAGGGGCTGGTCGGGCTCGACTTGCGCGACACGAAGAGCGGCGAGATGTCGCATATCGACGTCGAGGGCGGCTTCGTCGCCATCGGCCACTCGCCGGCCACCGAATTGTTCAGGGACAAGCTGACCCTCGACAAGGACGGCTACATAGAGGTGGAGCCGGGCAGCACCCGGACCAGCGTCGAGGGCGTCTTCGCCTGCGGCGATGTCATGGACAAGATCTACCGCCAGGCCGTCACCGCCGCCGGCACCGGCTGCATGGCGGCCCTGGACGCGGAGAAGTTCCTGGCCGAGGTCGAGTTCGAGGCCGTGGCGGCAGGAGTCCACGAGGTGGCGTGATCCGCCGCCCCCGGCGAAGGCTGGGGCCCCGGGGGTGAAGACCGCCGCGCCTTTCAGTGGCTGGGGCGACGGTCTGAGGCTCCTAGACCTCGCCGCCGCTGGCAATCGCCTCCAGGCGTCTCACCCTTTCCCTGAGCTCGCGAACCTCGGCGGTGCCGGAGCCGGCTCGCCGGCTGCCGCCGTCGCGTGCGGCAAGCTCGCTCCGCCTCAGCTCCAGCCAGCCCTGCCAACCCTTGAGCAGCACCGCGCTCGACAGCCCGATCGCCAGCAGGACCGATCCGGACAAGGCCAGCAGGCTTTCGGGATCCGTCATCTTCCCTCTCCCTTCAGCGATCGCGGAGCTTCTCGATCTCACGCTCGAGGCTGCTCTCCTTCTCGACCGTGATCCGCTCCAGCACCGCGATCCGCTCGTGCAAAGCGCGCACCTCCTCCTTGAGCCGGCGATTCTCAGCCGACTCCTCGGGCGCGGGGCCAGGGGCCCGATGCCGTCGGCCGCCGCCCATCCGGGTCTTGAGGACGCTTGCGACCATCACGATCGCAACGATCAGAACGATCATCTCGAACTGGTTCATCGGCTTTTCTCCAGGCGCTCAGGCCGCTTCAGTTGACCGGCCGCTGGTCGCGCAGCCGCTCGATCTCATCGGCGACGTCGATGCCCTTGTCGGTGACGATCCGCTCAAGCACCCGCACCCGTTGCTCCAGGCGCTCGGTCTGAGCGGCATATTGCGCGGCTTTCTCGACGGATTGCTTCGTCACCGCCTCGATCTCCCGCTCCTTGAGCTTGAGATAATGCTTCATCACTCCGGCGAGGATCGCCACGATCGGGATCAGCAGGGCCAGGATCGGCACCATCATTCGCAGGTCCATCTCGCGATCCTCAATTTCTCGGGATGCGCAGGGCTTCGATCTCCTGCGTCAGCCGGTGACCGTCGTCGGTGACGATCCGCTCGACGGTGGCGAGCCGGTCCTTGACCGAGCCGAGCTCGGCTCGAAGCTGCGCGTTCTCCGACGAGAGAAGCTTCATCCGCTCGATCGCCTCGTCGCCCGATTTCGGGTAGACCGCCTGTCCCCACGCCCCGTCTAGCGGGTAGCCGTGCTTGATCCTGAGCCAGGTGGTGAGAATCCAGCCCCCGATCGCCAGCACCCCGAGGATGGCCATCACCGGCGCGAGTTCCCTGATCAACATTGTTCGTCTCTCCCCAATCTCAAAAAATCAACGCAGGCTCTCGATCTCGCGGGCGGTGCGCTCGGCGGGATCGGTCGCGATCCGCTCGAGCACCGCCATCCGCTCCTCGAGCCGGCTGACGGTCCGCCTCAGGGCTTCGTTCTCGCGGGCAAGGCGGTCGTTCTCCCTGGCCCCCTGGGCGTCGTCGGGCGACGCACCCCCGCCGACCTGCTTGAACTGCAGGTAGGCGATGAGCTTGATCACCACGGCGGCCGTCGCGAGGATGGCGACGATCGGGACCAGGATTCCGAAATTCATGTTCTTCCCCTTTTCGACCGGCGGCTAGCGAAGCTGCTCGATCTCGCGGGCCAGCCGGCTGTTCGAGCTCGTCACATAGGTCTCGACCTCGGCCAGCCGGCGGTCGATCTCGCGGAACCGCGAGCGCACGTCGCGGACCGTCCGGGCCGGCGAAGCGCGCACGCCCTGCCAGAATTTGGTCTGCTCGGGAGTCTCCTCGCGAAGCTCGCGCGGCTTCTTGGGGGCGATCCAGCCGACCACGAAATAGGCGACGAGGCCGATGCCCTGGCCGAGCAGCGCGAACAGCACCGCGCCGATCCTCACCAGGGTCACGTCGACCCCGGTATAGTCGGCGATGCCGGCGCACACGCCCATGAACTTGCCATTTTCCTTGTCGAGATAGAATTTGGTGTGGCGCGCGCTCATTGGCCGATCCTTCTGGGGATTGGGCTGGTCAGGGGGCTGTCCTCGATCCCGGTGGTGGCGGGATCGCAGGCGATCGCCCTCCAATTCGGGTTCTCCGCGGTCATGATGCGCTCGATCGAGCACATGCGGTCGTCGAGTCGGCGGGCGAGGTCGTAAAGCTCCTCCATGAGCTTCTCGTCGTCGTTGGTCAGCGTCGCCGCCGTTTTCCAGCGCGTGATGTAGTGGAAGATCAGCCAGGGCAGGCCGATGACCACGATCGGAACGATGATGATGGCTTCCATCGCCTCAGCCCTCCTTCTTGCTCAGGCGCGCCTTGAGCGCTTCGAGCTCGGCATCGACCTTCTCGGAATTGCGAAGCTCGGCGATCTCCTCGTCCAGCGTCTTGGGCGGAGCGCCGAGCGCGAGCGCGTCGGCGCGGCCTTCCGCGTCGTCGGCGCGCCGCTCGAGCACGTCGAAGCGCGAGAAGGCGTCGTCGACCTTGGGGCCGGCGTACATCTCGCGAAGCCGGGCACGCTGGTTGGCGCTCTCGAGCCGGCTCTGGATCGCATTCTGCCGGGTCCGAGCCTCGCGAAGCTTGCCCTGGAGCTTGGCGATGTCGGCCTCGGAGGCCCTCAGGGCATCGTCGAGAACCTCGATCTCGCTCTTCAGGCTGTCGGCGAGGTCGGCCGCCTTCTGCTTCTCGACCAGGGCCGCCTTGGCGAGGTCCTCGCGGTCCTTGCTGAGCGCCAGCTCGGCCTTCTCGGTCCAGCTCTCCTGGAGCTTGTCGAGCCGTGTGATCTGGCGGCGCATCTCCTTCTGGTCGGCGATCGTCCGAGCCGCGCTCGCGCGCACCTCGACCAGAGTCTCCTCCATCTCCAGGATGATCATCCGGATCATCTTCGCCGGATCCTCCGCCTTGTCGAGGAGATCCGCGAAGTTCGCAGCGACGATGTCGCGCGTGCGGGAGAAAATACCCATTCAAACACTCCTACGCCAAAGTTGAGACGGCGGGGGAAGGCGAGGGGGCCGCCCTCCCTGCCGCCGTCCGCGGGTCAGGCCAGAGACTGGCCGGAAACCGGTGCCGCGACAAGGCTGATCGGAGCGGTCTCGATCGCCCGGGCCGGCCCGACGGCCGCGCCCACCGCGGTCGCGGTCAGGACCATCGCCCCGACCGTCGCAAGGATCGTCTGCCCCAGCTTGCCCATGTCGATCATCTTTTTTCCTCCCTGATTTCCGTTCCGCCCCTCGGCGGCATGCACCAGACAATACAAAGGGCGTGCCAAGTGCCGAAAGTGGCCGGAAACTGCGATTTCCGGGCCGTCGGGCCCGTGCTCGGGCATCTTTGTTCTTGCCAAAGCATGGGAAATCGTCCCAATCTTTGGGGGTGGAACGCAATACGCAGCTGGTCGGTCAATCCTCCTCCTTCCTCGATGCGGTCGAGCGGGCGAGCCGGGCCGCGCCTCTCGACCGGCCGGTTCTGGTGATCGGCGAGCGAGGCACCGGCAAGGAGCTGATCGCCGAGCGGCTCCACCACCTCTCGAGCCGCTGGGACGGGCCGCTGGTCGCGATGAACTGCGCCGCTTTGCCCGAGACCCTGATCGAGGCGGAGCTGTTCGGGCACGAGGCCGGGGCCTTCACCGGCGCCACCAAGGCGCGGGTCGGCCGCTTCGAGGAGGCCGACGGAGGGACTCTGTTCCTCGACGAGCTGGCCACCCTCAGCCAGGCGGCGCAGGAACGGCTGCTCCGGGTCGTCGAATATGGCGAGGTGACCCGGATCGGCGCGTCGCGCCCGGTCAACGTGGACGTGCGGATCGTCGCCGCCACCAACGAGGACCTTCCCCGCCTCGCCGAGCGCAACCGTTTCCGAGCCGACCTGCTCGACCGGTTGTCCTTCGAGGTGGTCACTCTGCCGCCGCTCCGCCACCGGAGCAGCGACATCCCCGTCCTCGCCGATCATTTCGCCCGGCGGATGGCGCTCGAGCTCGAATGGCCGAGCTGGCCGGGCTTCAGCAACGGCGCGATGGACAAGATGCTCAACTACACCTGGCCCGGCAACGTCCGGGAATTGAGGAACGTCGTCGAGCGGGCCGTCTACCGCTGGCAGGATCATGAGCGGCCGATCGACCGGATCCAGTTCGACCCGTTCGAATCCCCCTGGCGCCCGCAGCCCAGGGATCAGTCCGCCACCGTCGAGATCCTTCCGCCCGCGGCGGCCGCGCCGGGCATGCCGCCGATCAACGCCTGGGATCCGGAAAGCTGCGCGGACTTCCGGCTCGCGATCGCCGAATATGAGAAGGCGATCCTCGCCGCCGCGCTCGAGAAATGCCGCTGGAACCAGCGCGCCGCCGCCGCCGCCCTGAGCCTCAGCTACGACCAGCTCCGCCACGCGATGAAGCGCCACCAGCTGCAGGGCTGAGCGGATCGACCAAAGTGGCGACTGCCGCGACCAAGGCGCCAGCGCCCGTTGGCGCAATGATCGGGAATCTGCTAAGACGGGCCGTCAACTGGAAGGAGGACTCGCCGTGCGCACTCATTTCCTCTT
The DNA here is from genome assembly GCA_036399975.1 of Allosphingosinicella sp. Classification (GTDB taxonomy): domain Bacteria; phylum Pseudomonadota; class Alphaproteobacteria; order Sphingomonadales; family Sphingomonadaceae; genus Allosphingosinicella. Next base: position 10,857 of record DASWLZ010000044.1, on the reverse strand, counting down.
CGCCGCCGCCGCCCTGATCGCCGCTACCCCCGCCTTCGCGGCGGTCACCGTGATCGGCGGCACGTCCGCCCGCAGCTGCTACGAGGCCGCCGAGGCGCGAAGCATGGCCACCCCGGAAGCCATCCGAAGCTGCGACGTGGCTCTGCAGGAGGCGCTCAGCCGGGACGACACGGTCGCGACCCTGGTCAATCGCGGCATCCTCAAGGCCCGGGCCGGAGATGTCGCGCGAGCAATCGCCGATTATGACGAGGCCCTCAGCCGCGACCCCAATGAGCCGGAAGCCTATCTCAACAAGGGCTTCGCGCTTCTCCATCTCCCGGAGGCCGAGCAGCAGGCCAAGCCGATGTTCGACTTCGCGCTCGAGAAGAAGACCCGGCGCCCCGAGCTGGCTTATTACGGCCGCGCCGTCGCCCACGAGCTGACCGGCGAGGTCCGCGCCGCCTATCGCGACTATCGCCAGGCGAGCCGGCTCGACCCGAAATGGCGCCAGCCTAAGGCGGATCTGGCCCGGTTCAAGGTGAATTGACCTTCGGAAACTCCTCCCCCCCATTTGCGGGGGAGGGGGACCGCACGAAGTGCGGTGGAGGGGTTCTCCAGCGCTGAAAGGCGCCTCCACCATGCTTCGCATGGTCCCCCTCCCCGAGAAATCTCGGGAGGATTTTCCCCCCATCAGCTCTTCAGCCGGTACCCGGTCCGGAAGATCCAGGCGACCACGCCGAGGCAGACCAGAAGGAAGCCGAGCGTCGCCGCGAGGCTGATCGCGACCCCGACGTCGCCGACTCCGTAGAAGCTCCAGCGGAAGCCGCTGATCAGATAGACGACCGGATTGAACAAAGTGACCGTGCGCCACGGCTCGGGCAGCATATCGACCGAGTAGAAGGCGCCGCCGAGGAAGGTGAGGGGGGTCACGATCAGCATCGGCACGAACTGGATCTGCTCGAAATTCTTGCCCCAGATGCCGATGATGAAGCCGAACAGGCTGAAGGTCGTCGCGATCAGGACCAGGAAGGCAACCATCCAGACCGGGTGGAGGATCTGGAGCGGAACGAAAAAGGCCGCGGTGGCGAGGATGACCAGCCCCAGCGCAATCGACTTGGTCGCCGCGGCGCCGACATAGCCCAAGACAATCTCTAGCGGGGAGATGGGAGCGGAGAGGATCTCGTAGATCGTGCCCGTGAACTTGGGGAAGAAGATCCCGAACGACGCGTTGAAGATGCTCTGGGTGAACAGCGACAGCATGATCAGCCCCGGGACGATGAAGGCGCCGTACTGCACGCCCTGAACCTCCGTCATCCGGGACCCGATGGCCGCCCCGAACACGACGAAATAGAGTGAGGTGGTGATGACCGGGGTGACCAGGCTTTGCCAAAGGGTGCGAAGGGCCCGAGCCATCTCGAAGCGGTAGATCGCCCAGACTCCGTAGCCGTTGAAGGCGGGCGCGCTCATCGGTCGTGCACCAGGCTGACGAAGATGTCCTCGAGCGAGCTCTGCCGGGTGTTCAGATCCTTGAAGGCGATGCCGACGTCACGCATCCGGCCGAGCAGCGAGGGGATGCCGGTGCGCTCCGCGGTGCCGTCGAACACGTAGAGCAGCTCATTCCCTTCGTCGCGAAGCTCGAGCTGCCATTCGGCCAGCTCGGCCGGCACCGCCTCGAGCGGCTCGGCGAGCTGAAGGGTCAGCTCCTTCTTGCCGAGCTTCTTCATCAGCTCGGCCTTGCGCTCGACGAGGATCAGCTCGCCTCGGGAGATGACCCCGACCCGGTCCGCCATCTCCTCGGCCTCCTCAATATAATGGGTGGTGAGGATGATGGTGACGCCGGTGTCGCGAAGCCGCCGGACCAGAGCCCACATGTCCCGCCTCAGCTCGACGTCCACTCCGGCGGTGGGCTCGTCGAGAAACAGGACGTCCGGCTCGTGGCTCAGCGCCTTGGCGATCATCACCCGGCGCTTCATCCCGCCGGACAATTCCATGATCTTCGACTTGCGCTTGTCCCAGAGCGACAGGTCCTTGAGCACCTTCTCGATGTGCGCGGGTGAAGGCGCCTTACCGAACAGGCCGCGGCTGAAGCTGACCGTGGAAATCACGCTCTCGAAGGCGTCGGTGTGGAGCTCCTGCGGCACCAGCCCGATCTTCGTCCGGGCCGCCCTATAGTCCGACACGATGTCGTGGCCGTCGACCTCGACCGCGCCGCCGGTGGCGGTGACGATTCCGCAGACGATGCTGATCAGCGTCGTCTTGCCGGCGCCGTTGGGGCCGAGCAGGGCGAAGATCTCGCCTTTGGCGATGTCGAGGCTGACGTCCTTCAGCGCCTCGTGCCCGCCGGCATAGCGCTTGGAGAGGCCGCGGATGGAGACGACGGGGGTGCTGGCGGTGTCAGGCATAACGTTCACCCCCGGTCATTGCGAGAAGCGAAGCGACGAAGCAATCCAGCAACGGCGCTCGCGACCCTCGCCGGGCTGGATTGCTTCGCTTCGCTCGCAATGACGGAACCCGCACTCATTGGACCGGGGGCACCGGCGGCTCTTCCTGGCCTTTATCAAGCTGCATCCCGTGCTTCATCAGCATCGGCACGTTGAGGATCGCGAACAGGAAGGTGGCGGGGAGGAAGCCCCACAATTTGAAGCCGATCCAGAAACTGGTGCTGCTGTTGCGCCAAACCGCCTCGTTGACCAGGGCCATGACGACGAAGAAGATCGCCCAGTTGCGGGTGAGGAGCCTCCAGCCCTGCTCCGAAAGGCCGGGATAGGCCGAGCCGAGGACCATCTTGAGGAGGTTGCGCCCGGTGGCGAGGCCGAAGAGCAGCAGGCTCGCGATCAGCACGTAATAGACGGTCGGCTTCATCTTGATGAAGGTGTCGTTGTGGAGCCAGATCGTCACCCCGCCGAGGATCACCACCATGATCCCCGAGAACCACAGCATTGGCGAGATGTGCCTGTAGCGCAGGTAGGAGATCATCATCGCGACGATCATCGCGGCCATGAAGGCGCCGGTCGCGTAGAAGATCCTGAGGACGTCCGGCACCGGCGCGAAGAAGTTCACCAGGAAGAAGACGAGCAGGGGCCCGAGGTCTATCATCAGCCGGGCGCCGACCGAAGGCTCTCTTTTTTCCGACTCCGCCGTCACGCTCACTCTCTTCCCAGCCCTGCGATCGCCCGCGCGGTCTCGCGCGCGTCGAACGGCCGCAAATCGTTGATGCCCTCGCCGATCCCGATCGCGTGGATCGGAAGCCCGAAGCGCTCCGCCGCCGCGACCAATACGCCGCCTCGGGCCGTTCCGTCGAGCTTGGTCATGACGAGGCCGGTGACTCCGGCGACCTCCCTGAACACCTCGATCTGGCTCAGGGCGTTCTGCCCGGTCGTGGCGTCGAGCACGAGAACGACGTTGTGCGGCGCCTCCGGGTTCAGGCGGCCGAGCACGCGCCGGATCTTGGCCAGCTCGTCCATCAGCCCCTTCTTGTTCTGGAGCCGGCCGGCGGTGTCGACGATCAGGGTGTCGATGCCTTCGGCCGTGCCCTTCTTGACCCCGTCGAAGACGATCGCCGAGCTGTCGCCGCCTTCGGGACCCGAGATCACCGGCACTCCGATGCGGTCCGCCCAGATCCTCAGCTGCTCGATGGCCGCGGCCCGGAAGGTGTCGCCGGCGGCGAGGAGCACCCCGTAATCCTGCTCGAGCAGGAGATGGCCGAGCTTGGCGATGGTCGTCGTCTTGCCGGAGCCGTTCACGCCCACGACCAGGATCACCTGCGGCCGCGGGAAGGCGTCGATCTGGAGCGGCACCGCCACCGGCGCGAGGATCTTCTCAAGCTCCTCGGCCATGATCTCGCGAACCGCATATTCGGAAAGGCCGCGCTCGAACCTCTCGCCGGCCAGCCGGGCCCGGATCCTGCCTGCGGTCGCCGGGCCGAGGTCGGACGCGATCAGCGCCTCCTCGATCTCGTCGAGGGTCGCCTCGTCCATCGCCGCCTTGGTGAACAGGCCGGTGAGGTGGTCGCCGAGCCGCTCGGACGTCTTGCGGAAACCCGATTGCAGCCGATCGAGCCAGGTCGCCTCGCTCATTCGGCGGCCCCGACGAGGGTGTCGTTCTCGACGTGGGTGATGCGGGCTTCGACCACTTGCCCGTCGCCCCAGCGAAGGCTGGGGCCCCGGTGCGAGTTCTCGCTGGGGTCCCCGCCTTCGCGGGGACGACGGATCATGACCGGCGCGAAATTCTCCGCGTGGCCGCGGCCGTCCTTCTCCACCAGCACCCGCTGCCGGGTGCCGACCAGCCCTTCCAGCCACGCCGCCCTTCGCCGGGCGCAGGCTTCTCGCAACCGCCGGGCCCGATCCTTCACCACCGCCGGCTCCACGGCCGGCATGCGGGCCGCCGGGGTGCCCTTCTTGGGCGAGTAAGGGAAGATATGGCCCATCACGATGTCGCACTCCTCGACCAGGCGAAGGCTGTTCGAGTGCATCTCGTCCGTCTCGGTCGGGAAGCCGGCGATGAGGTCGGCGCCGATGGCGAGCTCGGGGCGCCTCGACTTCAGCCTCGCCACCGTCGCAACGGCCTGGGCCCGGCTGTGCCGCCGCTTCATCCGCTTCAGGACCAAGTCGTCGCCGGCCTGGAAGCTCATGTGGAGGTGCGGCATGAAGCGGGGCTCGGCCGCGATGATCTCCTCCAGCCGATCGTCGATCTCGATGCAGTCCAGCGAGGAGAGGCGAAGCCTCGGCAGCTCCGGCACGTGGCGGAGGATCCGCTCGATCAGCAGGCCGAGATTGGGCGATCCGGGCAGGTCTGGCCCGTAGCTGGTGACGTCGACCCCGGTCAGCACCACCTCCGCGAGGCCCTCGTCGGCCAGCGCCCTCACCCGCTCGACCACGAGGCCGGCCGGGACGCTCCGGCTGTTCCCGCGCCCGTAGGGAATGATGCAGAAGGTGCAGCGATGGTCGCACCCGTTCTGGACCTCGACGAAGGCGCGCGATCGGTCGGCGAAACCGGCGGCGAGGTGGGGGGCGGTCTCGCGGACCTGCATGATGTCGGAGACATTCACCGTCGCCCCGGCGAAGGCCGGGGCCCCAGCGGGATTGGCCGCCGAGCTCTTCACCCCCTGGGGTTCCAGCCTTCGCTGGAATGACGAGGCGGCGAATTTCTCCGCATTGCCCACCACCCGGTCGACCTCGGGCATGGCCGCGAACATCTCCGGCTCGACCTGGGCGGCGCAGCCGGTCACCACCACCCGCGCGCCGGGCCTCGCCCGCTTCGCCCGGCGGATGGCCTGGCGGGTCTGGCGAACCGCCTCGTTGGTGACGGCGCAGCTGTTGACGATGACGAGATCGTCCTCGCCCCCGGTAAGAAGCCGCATGGCCTCGCTCTCCGCGGCATTGAGGCGGCAGCCCAGCGTGATCACCTCCGGGCCGGTCACAGCGCCACCTCGCCTTCGAAGACGTGGGTTGCGGGCCCGCTCATCGCGATCGTGTTTCCCGGCGCCCAGGCGATGCTCAGGCTCCCGCCGGGCAGGCGGACTTCCACTGGGCTCGAGACGAGGCCTCGGCTGACCGCCGCCACCGCCGTCGCACAGGCGCCGGTGCCGCAGGCCCGGGTGAGGCCGGCGCCCCGCTCCCAGACCTTCAGGCGGATGGCGCGGCCTTCGATGGCGGCGACGCTGACGTTGATCCGCTCCGGGAAGAGCGGGTCGTTCTCGATCAGAGGGCCAAGCCGCTCGAGCTCGACCGCCTCCGGATCGTCGACGAAGAAAACGACATGAGGGTTGCCGACGTTGACGGCGAAGGGCTCGACGAGATCCTCCCAGCCGACCGGCATCAGGGCCGTGTCCATCGGAAAGGCGAGCGGGATCTCGTCCCAGCCGAAGCGCGGCTCTCCCATGTCCACCGTCGCCGATTCGCCTTTGGCGGACGCCGCGAGAAGCCCCCCGGCAGTCTCGATCCATCCGGCGCCGCCGAGCAGCCGGGCGACGCAACGGGTGGCGTTGCCGCAGGATTCGACCTCGCCGCCGTCCGAGTTCCAGATCCGCATCCTGACGTCGGCGACCTTGCTCGGCTCCAGCAGGATCAGCTGGTCGCAGCCGATCCCGGTCCGTCGGTCGGCGAGCGCGCGCACCCGCGCCTCGGTCATCTCCACCGGCGCCTCGCGCGAATCGAAGATGACGAAGTCGTTGCCAAGCCCGTGCATCTTCAGGAACCGCCGCTTCATCGTTGCCGCCATCTAGGGAGGGGAGGGGTTCAAGTCCACCTCGGCGCCGTTGGCTTGCCGCCGCCCGAATCCATCTCCCTCTCCCCAATCCGGGCGAATCGCGCTATCATGGCGGCCCGAAAGGAGACATCATGCGCCTCGCCATCGCCGCACTCGCTTTGACCCTCCCGGCGGCCTCCTCCGCGCTGCCGGTCTCGTCGCCCGCCCGGCCTTCCGCCGCGACGGCCCCGGGGCCGGTGTCGGCCGGAACCGCCGCCAATGTCCCGTCGCGTTTCTGCAGGGACGACATGAAGCCGCGCACCGCCGATTCGCCCCGGGCGGCGAAGCCCAGACGCCTCGGCGAGCTGCCCGGAGGGGACCTCACGCTCGCGGTGGTGAACCGGGTCGGCGACTGCATGGAACCCATCGTCGTCCGGCAGGGCCTCGGCAGCTTCGGCCGCTGAGTGGCGTCGCCGGGCTCAGGCCCGCTTGAGCTTCACCAGCGCTTCGTCCAGCGCCGAGAGGAAACGCGACCGGTCGGCCCTCGCGAAAGGAGCGGGTCCCCCGACGGGCCCGTCCATCCCGGCGCGAAGATCGGCCATGATCGCGCGGGTGGCCACCGCCGCACCGATGGACGCCGGAGTGAAGGGCTTGCCGTTGGGCCCGATCACCGCGGCGCCGACCTTCAGGCAGCGGTCGGCGAGCAATATGTCGCCGGTCACCACCACCGTCCGGGGCCCGGAGCGGTCGGCGATCCAGTCGTCGGCGGCGTCGAAGCCGGCGCCGACCACGACCCGCTCGATCAGCGGATGCGCCGGGACCCTGAGATGGGCGTTGCTGACGACCTTCACCGGCGCTCCGTGCCTGAAGGCGACCTTGTAGATCTCCTCCTTCACCGGGCAGGCGTCGGCGTCGACGAGGATGAGCGGCGACTCGCTCATCGCGGCGGCAGCCTCACTTCCGCACCCGCTCGAAGCGAAGCCGGGCCGGGCCGCGGTGGACGATCAGCGCCTTGCCGGCGATCTCGACTCGAACGTCGGCGAAGTCGATCACCCCGAGATCGTTGGGGACGAGGGTGAAGGAGAGGGCATTGCCGGAGGCGAGGTCGATCGGGAAGCGCGGCGAGGCGAGGCCGTGCATCGGCACAGCGAGCTCGATCCAGCGCGGCCGTCTCGTCTCCCCGGCCGGAAGGGCCCAGCCATCTTCCTGGGTATAGCTTTCGACCGGCTCTCCCTGGTCGAAGCCGATCCGGACGTCCACTCCGGCGAGACCGCGGCCTTCGGGCGAGGCGACCGTGACGCTCATCACCCCGTCCTGCGCCTTGCCGGAGGGACCCTGCTCGAAGACCGGAGGCCGCGGCGCGGGCTCGGTGACGAGCGTGACCACTCGCCCCTGCGCCGTCCAGCGCCCCTCCGCCCGCTCGTCCAGCGCTCCGGCGCTGAGAAAATATTGGAAGCGGCCGTCGCGTCGAAGCACCAGCCCGGACGCGACGTCCTGCTCCCCGACCAGCCGGTAGGCGCCGGCCGGGCTCCGCTCCGCCGCCTCGGTCGGGGTGGCCATGAGTAGCAGGGGAAGCAGGCTCAGCATGGACTTCATCCGTCCATCATCGCGCAGTCGCCACGATTTCGCCAGCCGCGAGTCGCCGCCCGGAACGAGAGGAGCGCACTCGAGCGCGAAGCATGTCGTTACGGACCCTTATTCACTTCCCTTGCCGGAAACGACTGCTAGCCTCCTGCCGTAACACTTTGCACGAAGGGGGTAATCATGGCTTTCTACGGTCCCGCGGGCCAGCAGTTCCGAGTCAACACCCTGCGCACGGGGAGTCAGTTCATCTCCTCATCGACCGCCCTGGCGGACGGGGGCTTCGTCCTCATCTGGGGCTCGACCGTGGGCACCGCTTATTCGCTCAAGGCGCAGCGCTACGATTCGACCGGGATCGCGGTGGGCCAGGAGTTCACGGTCGCCTCGCTCGGCAACAGCTATCAGAGCCTGTCCTCCGGAGCGGCGGGCCTGCTCGCCGGCGGGTTCGTCGTCGCGTTCGAGAACGCCAATCCGGCGCGGGACGGCAGCGGCTCGGCGATCGAGGTCCAGCGCTTCAACTCCTCGGGCCTGCCGGTCGGCTCCGCCTTCGTCGTCAACAACGAGGCGGCCGGCAATCAGTCCGGCGCGGCCGTCGCCACCCTCGCCGACGGGCGGTTCGTGGTCAGCTGGACCACCGCTCAACCGGCCGCGGGGGGCACGCTCAGCGAGGTGAAGGCGAGGCTGTTCGACGTCGCGGGTGCGCCCCTCGGCGCGGAGTTCCTCGTCAACACGACGACACTCGGCGCCCAGTCCGCCTCGGTCCTCACGCCGACCGCGTCGGGCGGCTTCGTCGCGACCTGGCTGTCCGGCACCGGCACGGCGACGATGCTCCACGGCCAGATCTTCGACTCCGCCGGGAACAAGGTCGGCGGCGAGCTCGCCCTTGCCGGAGCGGGCGCGGGCTATCCGACGGAATCGAGCGTGATCGGCCTGGCGGACGGGCGGATCGTCGTCGCGTGGCAGAATTACCCCGACACCGGCTTCATGGATCAGGCCATCAGGGGCCAGATACTCGACTCCTCGGGAACGAAGATCGGCGGCGAATTCCTGATCAGCAACGCCGGCCCCGGCCAGGTCCACGCTCCGCAGCTCGAGGCCCTGCCCGACGGCGGCTTCGTCGCCACCTGGTCGGCCCCCAGCACCAGCTACGGATCGGGGGAAATCCGCGGCCGGCGTTACGATTCATCGGGGGTCGGGGGCGCCAGCTTCCTCCTCGATACGGCCAGCGACCAGAGCGAAGGGGCCTCCCGGACCCTCGTCACCACCGGCGGCGACATCGTCACCGCCTGGGGTTCCTCGCACCATTTCAGCGACAACGACGTCAACGCCCGGATCTACGCCCTGAACAAGGCGCCGGTCATCCAGTCCGACGGCGGCGGCGCCTCGACGGCCTTCACCGTGGCGGAAGGCCAGCTGGTCGTCACCCAGGTGGTCGCCACCGACCGGATCGGCCCGAGCCCCGTCAGCTACGTCATCTCCGGGGGCGCCGACGCGGCCTTGTTCGCGATCGATTCGACCGGACATCTGACCTTCCTCACGGCGCCCGACACCGGCACGCCCGCCGATTCGGACTCGGACAACGTCTACGAGGTCATCGTCTCCGCCGGCGACGGCGAGCTGAGCGACACGCAGGCGCTGGCGGTGACCGTCGGCGCCACCGGGCGGGGCCTGCTGATCGCTTCGAGCGCCTCGGTGGCCGCTTTCGAGAACGAGGCGGCGGCGACCCGGGTGTCGGCGACCGATGCCGCGGCGACCTTCGCAATCACCGGCGGCGCCGATGCCGCGCTCTTCGCGATCGACTCCGCGACCGGAGCGCTCAGCTTCATCTCCGCTCCGAATTACGAAATGCCGGCCGATTCGGGGGCGAACAACGTCTACGATGTCGAAGTGACCGCCAGCGCCGCCGGCCAGACGGCGGCGCAGGCGCTTGCGGTGACGGTGCGCAACGTCAACGAGGGCGCGGCCTTCGTCACCGCGTCGGCCCTGACCGTCGCGGAGAACAGCGCCACGGTGGCCATCTCGGCCTCCGACCCGGAGGGCGATCCGCTCAGCTACAGGATCGAAGGCGGCGCCGATTCCGGCAAATTCTTCATCGTCGGCGGCACCGGGGTGCTGACCTTCTCGACCGCGCCGGATTACGAGGCGCCGGGCGATGCCGGCGCCGACCGGGTTTACGACGTGATCGTCCGAGTGACCGACGGCGACGTCTCCACGCTCCGGACCTTCGCGATCGCGATCGCCAACGTGGCTGAAGGTCCGATCATCAGCTCGAACGGCGGCGGCGCCACCGCATCCTTCTCGGTTGCCGAGAATCAGGCCTACGCCACGACCGTCACGTCCGCCGACGTCGCCCCCGGCGCCGGCGTCGTCTATTCCATCTCCGGCGGGTCCGACGCTTCGAAGTTCTCGATCAACGCCGCTACCGGGGTGCTGAGCTTCGTCGCTGCGCCCAATTTCGAGGCCGCGATCGATTCGAATTTCAACAATGTCTACGAAGTGACCGTTCGCGCAGCCGTCGGCTCGGTCAGCGACACCCAGGCGCTCTCCATCGCGGTGACGAACGTGGTCGAGCCGGTTTCGATCATCTCCTTCGGCGGCGGCGACACCGCCCAGGTGAATTGGGGCGAGAACAGCGCCGGAATCACGATCGCGACCGCCGAGGGATCAGGGCCGCTCAGCTTCTCGATCGTCGGAGGCGCGGACGCGAGCCGCTTCGCCTTCAGTTACACGAGCGGCAAGAACGGCTATTTCAACTTCTCGCCCGCCCCCAATTTCGAGGCCCCCGGCGATTTGAATGCGGACAATGTCTATGAGGTCGTCTTCCAGGTAAGCGACGGCGTTTCCACCGACACTCAGGCGGTCACCTTCACCATCGTCAACGTCAACGAGGCGCCGGTGATCACGACCAACGGCGGCGGCGCCACCGCTTCCGTCTCGATCGCCGAGAACGGAACCGCCGTCACGACCGTCGCCGCGACCGACGTCGACGGTCCGACCACCTTCACCTACAGCATCTCGGGCGGCGCCGATTCGTCCAAGTTCACCATCAACTCGGCCACCGGCGCACTTCGCTTCGTCACGGCGCCCAATTTCGAGGTGCGGACCGACGTC
>DASWLZ010000043.1:0-3746 GCA_036399975.1 Allosphingosinicella sp. | reverse complement strand
AGCTTGCGGGCCGGAGCGATGTCGGAATGGCCGACGACGTAAGGCGGGCGGATCCGGTAGCGGGCGACGATGTCGGCGACGAGCGGGATGAGCGCGTCCATCTGCGGCTCGGGGAAGGGCCGGTAGCCATATTCGTGGCCGGGATTTACGATCTCGATGCCGATGCTGGCCGAATTGACGTCGATGCGGCCCCGCCAGAAGGCCCGCCCGGCATGCCAGGCGCGCTTCTCCTCGCCGACCATCCGAAGCACCCGCCCGTCCTCGTCGACCAGATAATGGGCCGAGACCTTGGCCTCGGGGTCCCTCAGGCGGGCGACGGCCGAGGCGCAATCCCGCATCCCGGTATAATGGAGGACGAGCATCGACACGGGCAGCGCGCGCTCATCGAAGTTGGGCGAGGGGGCGTCGACGATGCCGTCCATCGGCTCTTCCCGCGCCAAAAAGGGCGCGGCGTCAAGAGCGGGACGAGCGATGCGGATTTAGAACCATCCGCTCTAACCCGTCATCCCGGCGAAAGCCGGGGATCTCGTCGAGATGAAGGCGCCCTATCGACCCGAGATCCCGGCTTTCGCCGGGATGACGAGAGGCCGGTCCGGGTGCGGCTGTGTCAGGAGGCGGCCCGCCGCCGCTCCGGCAGCGCCGAGGTTCGAAGGTACAATCCCCGGCACTCGGGATCGGAGGCGAAGGCGTCGGTCTGGCCGATCACGGTCTCGCCCGCGCCCAGCATCAGAGCCGCATCGTCGGCGGCCGCCTCGGCGAGGCGGGCGAAGGCGGCCCGGCGCGTCTCGGGCGAGAAATAGAGGAGGACGTTGCGGCACAAGATGATGTCGAACTTCTCCGCCGGAGCGGAGGGGGCGACGAGGCTGGCCACCTCGAAGCGGACGGAGCGCCTCAGGTCCGCCGAGATCCGCCAGGCGGCGCCGGGAAGCTCCTGGAACCAGCGCATCATCTGCATAACGGCGAGGCCGCGCTGCACCTCGAACTGGGAATAGGTGCCGCTTCGCGCCTGCTCGACGGCGGCTCGGGAGACGTCGGTGCCGACGATGTCGATCGTCCAGCCGCTCCAGCGCGCCTTGTGCTCGGCGAAATGCATCGCGATCGAATAGGCTTCCTGGCCCGTCGAGCAGCCCGCGCACCAGATGGCGAGCCGGCGCTCGCGGCGGCGGACCTTTTCGAGCCGCTGGAGCGTGGGCCCGAGCAGCTGCTCGAACGACTGGCGGTCGCGGAAGAAGAAGGTCTCGTTGTTGAGCAGCGCCTCGACCACCGAGTCGGCGAGGCTTTCGTCGCAGCGGGCGACGAGCGCGGCGACCAGGCCGTCGAGCGAGCCGATGCCGCGCTCGCGCATCAGCGGCCGGAGGGCGGTCTCGATCCGCCAGCGCCGGCTCATGGTCAGTTGCTGGCCGGTCCGCGATTCGAGCAGTCCGGCGAGGATTCGGCTGGAAGCGTCGTTCACCTGGATGAGCCCGCGATCCGGTCGGCGACCCGTGCGGCGAGGCCGGCGGGCGGAAGCACCGCCTCGGCGAGCCCGGCTTCGACGACGACTCGCGGCATCCCCCAGACGGCGCAGCTCTGGCGATCCTGGGCCAGCATCGTCCCGCCCCGGGCGACGATCTCCCGGCTTCCGGCGAGCCCGTCGCGGCCCATTCCGCTGAGCATCACCCCGAGGGCGGAGCGGCCGTAGGCGCCGGCGACCGAATCGAGCATGACGTCGACGGAGGGCAGGCAGGCGCCCCGGACGAGGGTCCGGTCGAGCCGGACGAGCAATCTCGCCCCCTTCTGCTCGAGGCCGATATGCGAATCGCCCGGCGCCAGGATTATCTCGTCGGCGCGAAGCTCCAGTCCGTCCTCGGCGATCTGGGTGGCGCGGCCGGAGGCGGCCTCCACCTGGCGGGCGAAGAAGGGCATGAAGACGGCGGGCAGATGCTGGGTGATCAGGATCGGGGCGCCGATCCGGGCCGGCAAGGCGCTCAAGAAAGCGGTGACCGCGTTGAGGCCCCCGGTCGAGGCTCCGACGGCGAGGCAGCCGAGCCTGGACTCGCCGCGGGCGGCAGGCACGGCGGCTTCGGGCCGGGCCTCGCGGCGGCCCATCCGGCGAAGGCGGTCGGCGAGGACATCGGAGAAGCGGCCGCTAAACGCTTCGGCGCCCGGCTTGGCCAGGGTTTCCGCGGCTCCGGGGGCGAGGGCTCGGACCGCCTCGTCGGCGGCCCCGTCGCAGAAGGCCGAGACGATGAGCACGCGGGCGCCGAGCCGGACGATCTCGGGCAAGGCCTTGAGCCCGCTCTCCCCGGGCATCTCGACGTCGAGCAGGACGATGTCGACGGCCGCGCCCGCAAGCAGCCGGAGCGCCTCGCCGGAGTCGCCGGCGGTGGCGACGATCTCGAACTCGGGGAAAGCGGCGAGCATGCGCGAGAGCACCGCCCTCGCGACCTGGGAGTCATCGACGATCATCAGCCTCAAGGGGGGCATCAGCCTCAAGGGGGGCATCAGCCTCAAGGGGCGCGCGGCCGCGGCGGTATCGGCCGCCGCCCGGGCGGCGGGCCGGATCACGCGACGCCGACGATCTGCAGCTTGCTTGCGAGGGTCTCGCGATCGAAGGGCTTCATGACATATTCGTCGGCGCCGGCATCGATCGCGGCGCGGATGTGGGCGGCATCGTTCTCGGTGGTGCAGAAGACGACCTTGGGCTGCGATTCGAACTTCGTCTGGCGCAGCGTGCGGAGGAACTCCATCCCGCCCATCACCGGCATGTTCCAGTCGAGCAGGACGACGTCGGGCATGCGCGTCTCGCAGCGCACCAGCGCCTCGCGGCCGTCCTCCGCCTCCTCGACCGTGAAGTCGAGCGTCTCGAGGATATGGCGGGCGACCTTCCGGATCACCTTCGAATCGTCGACGACCAGACAGCTCTTCATGCTCGCTCCCGCTCTTCCGCTCCGCCAACGCCTAGCCGCAAATCGTTAACCGGCGCCTTAAGCGGGGGTCTCAAGCCTCAGGCCGCCTCGCGGACGGGCCCGGCGACCAGCGCCTCGACGTCGGCCAGTAGCAGCAGATCCCCTTCCGCCTCGATCGTCGCCAGGCCGATCCGGCGCCAGCCGCCCGTCAGCGAGGCGGTTGCCGGCCGGCGCTCCGAGCTCGCCTCGACGACGTCCTCGACCGCCTCGACGAGCAGGGCGTAGGGATGGCCGTCGATCACCGCCATCACCGCCTCCGCTTTGCCTTCGGGAAGGCGGCCGGAAGGATCGAGCGAGGCCAGGCAATCGATGACGGTGAGCACCCGGCTGCGCAGGGCGGCGAGGCCGGCGACGTGGCCGGCTGCGCCCGGCACCCGGGTGAGCGACTCGATCTCGACGACGGCTTCGACGTCGGCGGCGGCAAGAGCGATCCGCTCCCCGGCGAGGCGGACGATGAGCAGGAGCTCAGCCACGGCGGCGCCTCCTCCTGGCCGGGGCTTCGCCGGCGAGGGCGGCGAGGAGGGCCTCGCGATCGTAGCGATGGATGCTGCCGTCGTCGCGCCCGGCATCCGCCGAGGCGCGGACCCGGACCTGGCGGGCACCCCCGGGCGACGGCGCCTCGCCGGCCTCGGCGCTGGTGATGACGACGCTGGCGGCCTCGCTGCCCGGGGCGCCGCTGGCGACGACGGTATAGCCGGCGCTCTCGACGAGCGGGCGAAGGATCGAGTCCATGAAGGAATCGCCGGCGGGGATGGCGCAGACCGGCCGGGCGGCGCCGGCCGGCGCTCGGCCGGAGTG
>DASWLZ010000042.1:0-2146 GCA_036399975.1 Allosphingosinicella sp. | reverse complement strand
ATCTGCCGCGACGAGATCGGCCTCCTCGCCCGCGCCTTGAGCGACATGACGCAGTCGCTTCGCTACCGGATCGACGCCACCGAGGCGTTCGCCGCCGACGTCACCCACGAGCTCAAGAACCCCCTCGCGTCCCTCCGCTCCGCCGTCGACAGCCTGGACAAGGTCGAGGATCCCGCGCTTCGCCGGCAGTTGCTCGAGATCGTGCGAAGCGACGTGGTTCGGCTCGACCGGCTGATCGTCGACATCGCCGAAGCCTCGCGGCTCGACGCCGAGCTGAGCCGAGCCCGTTTCGAGCCGGTCGATCTGGGCGGCCTGGTCGAATCCCTTCTCGACTTGTGGCGGCCGCGGGCGGCGGAGCGTCAGGTGCGGGTCGCCTTCGCCCGCCCGCGGGTGGGCAGCGCCGTCGTCCTCGGCGACGAATCCCGGCTCGCCCGGGCGATCGACAATATCGTCGACAACGCCATCTCCTTCTCGCCGCCCGGCGGCCTTGTCGAGATCGGAGCGGCTCGGTTCGGCGGCGAGGTGGTGCTCGCCGTCGAGGACGAGGGGCCCGGAGTGCCCGAGGAAGCCCGAGCTGCCATCTTCCGCCGCTTTCACAGCGTCCGGCCCGAAGCGGACGGCTTCGGCCGGCATTCCGGCCTCGGCCTCGCCCTCGCCAAGGCGACCGTCGACGGCCATGACGGGCGAATCGAGGTGGAGAGCCGCCACGACGGCCGCACCGGCGCCCGCTTCGTGCTCCACTTTCCGGAGGCGCCGTCCCGATGAGCGATGCCCCGGACGGCCTTGTCCACGCCTCGTGCGTCGCCATTGGCGGCCGAGCCGTACTGCTGGGGGGCCGCTCGGGCTCGGGCAAGTCGGACCTCGCGCTTCGCCTCGTCGACCGCGGAGCGGCCCTGGTCAGCGACGATTATACCGAGCTCAGGCGGTGGGGCGGACGGCTGCTGGCGCGGGCGCCGGCGGCGATCGCGGGCAGGATTGAGGTGCGGGGCGTCGGCATCGTCGACCTGGAACCGGTCAGCGACGTGCCGGTCTGCCTTTATGCCGACCTCGACGCGCGGCCGGAGCGGCTCCCCGAGGCGGGCATGATCCGGCTTGCCGGCGAGGACATTCCGCGGGTGGCGCTCGCGGCGCTTGAGCCTTCGGCGCCGCTCAAGCTAGAATATGCGCTCGTGCGCTTCGGACTTCCCCTTTGACCGCCGGCTCGGCCCCGCAGCGGATATTGCTCGTCACCGGCCTGTCCGGGGCCGGCAAGTCGACCGCGCTGAGGACGCTCGAGGACCTCGGCTGGGAGGTGGTCGACAATCTGCCCTTGTCGCTGCTCGAGGACCTGCTCGAGACCCCGCTCGGCAAGGGGAATTCGAGACGGCGCCGGCCGCTGGCGCTCGGAGTCGACAGCCGTACCCGGGATTTCGACGCCAACCGCATCGTCCAGCAGATCAAGGCGCTGGCCAGCGAGCAGAGCGTGCCGGTCGAGACGCTCTATTTCGACTGCGCCGGATCCGAGCTCATCCGCCGCTATTCCGAGACAAGGCGCCGCCACCCCCTCGCCCCCGACCGCCCGGCAACCGACGGCATCGCCGCCGAGCGCGAGCTGATGGAGCCGCTGAGGCGCTGGGCGGATCATGTCGTCGACACCACCGACACCGCGCCCAACGCGCTTCAGCAGCAGATCCGCCAACGCTTCGGCGGCGGCCGTCTCACGCCTACCCTGACGATCATGTCGTTCGGCTTCGCCCGCGGCATACCGCGCAACGCCGACAACGTCTTCGACCTTCGGTTCCTGCGCAATCCCTACTGGGTCGATTCGCTTCGCGACCTCACCGGCCGGGATTCCGCCGTCGGCGCCTACATCGCCGGGGACGAGGCCTATGCGGAAGCGCTCGGGCGAATCGAGGATCTCCTCCTCGTCCTCCTCCCGCGCTACGGCGCGGAAGGAAAATCCTATGTGACGATGGCGTTCGGCTGTACCGGGGGAAGGCACCGCTCGGTGCACGTCGCGGAGCGGGTCGCTGCCCGGTTGCGCGAGGCGGGATTTTCGCCCACGGTCGAGCATCGCGACCTCGCCTCGCCGCCGCGCGAGGGGGTCGAAGGCGGCGGCGGCGGGGGCAAGCCGCAGGATTGGGAAGTCTGATGATTGGTCTGGTTT
>DASWLZ010000041.1:0-17711 GCA_036399975.1 Allosphingosinicella sp. | reverse complement strand
CCCGCCGCCGCCCCCGCCGGCCCGGAGGCCGCCGGGCGAGACCCTCGACGGGAGTTGGGACCGGCGGCTCAGCCGCGGGCTGGTCTCGCCCGACGCGATGCTCGATCTTCATGGCCATAATCTTGCCACCGCCTACGATCTGCTCGACCGGCGGCTCGAGGAGGCGATCGCGAACGGGGCCAGGCTTCTGCTCCTCGTCACCGGCAAGCCGCCGGAGCCCGGCCGTCCGGCGAGGCGCGGGGCGATTCGCGCCGCCGTCGGCGACTGGCTGCAGGCCTCGCGCCATTCGGGCCGGATCGCCGCCGTCCGCAACGCCCATCCCCGCCACGGCGGCGCGGGCGCTCTCTACATCGTCCTTCGGCGCCCGCGGGCCTGAAAGATACGAAATGGTAACGCCTGCGGCATAATCTGCATCAGCAACGCGCGCCTGTGGGGGGCGGAGCGGCAGAGCGGACAGGAACACCGCCGGAAATGGCTTCGACGGTCGGAAGGATCAGCAATCGCGTGCTCTCGGTGACGGCGGGCCTGTCGGCCTTCGTCCTGACGCTTCTGGGCTTCCTTCTGCTCGGAAGCCTCAACCAGCAGGTCGCGGCCTCGGTCGTCTTCGGGCTTTTCGCCCTCACCATCGTCTACCTGGCGGCCGAGCGGCCCAACAGCGCCCATGCCCGCGCCGTCGCCTCTCTCATCGACCGGCTGCTCGCCGTCAGCCGGGGCGACCTGACTTCACCCGCGCCCGCGGCCCTCCAGCGCGAGATGCCGGCCCTAGCCGCGGCGGTGGAAGGGCTTTTCGAGCAGGTCCGCTCGAACCTGGACGATGCCCAGGCCATGGCCCTGTACGATCCGGTCACCGCCCTGCCCAACCGGGTCCATTTCCGCCGCGAGGCGGATCGCATCCTGTCGTCGCGCGACAGCGGCGCGGCTCTGCTGTTCATCGACCTCGACGGCTTCAAGGAGGTCAACGACCGTCTCGGCCACGCCCAGGGCGATCAGGTGCTGATCATGGTCGCCAACCGCCTGCGCGTCGTGCTGAAGGCCGAGGTTGCCGACGGCACCCTGGCCCCGCCCTTGCTCGCACGGCTCGCCGGCGACGAGTTCACCATGCTCCTTCCGGAAGTCTCCACCCGCGACGAGGCCGAGCGGATCGCGACCCGCGCCCTCGCCGCTCTCGCCGAGCCGTTCAAGTCCCCGGGCGGCTCGGTGCTCATCGGCGGCTCGATCGGGATCGCGCTGGCGCCCGAGCACGGCGGCGACCTCACCGAATTGATGAAGGCGGCCGATATCGCCATGTACCACGCCAAGGCGTCGGGCCGGTCGCGCCTGTGCAGCTACGAGCCGAGCCTGGCGCGCGCCTCCGAGGAGCGCAGCGCGCTCGAGGCCTCGGTCCGCCAAGCGGTCGAGCGCCACGAGCTGGAGCTGGTCTTCGAGCCGCGCCTGTGCCTCCGGACCGGGGCGATCATCGCCGCCGAGGCCCAGATCCGGTGGAACGGCCCGGGCGGGAGCCGGCTCCTGTCCGGCGAGGATCGGATGCTCCAGGAGGCCGGCCTCGCCATCCGTCTCGGCGACTGGACCCTCGATGCCGTCTCGGGCGCGCTCGACCGCTGGCGCGCCGCCGGGCTCGACCATCGGCTGTGTTTCCCGGTCGCCGCCCGCCAGTTCGAGCGGCTGGACTTCATCGAGCGCCTTCGCGGCGCTTTGGCCCGGGCGGGCAGGCCGCCCTGGGGAGTCGAGATCGAGCTCAACGAAGCCGCGGCCTCGGAATGCGACAAATGGGTCACCGCCGAGCTCGAGCGGCTTCGCGGCGACGGCGTCGAGCTCTGCGTCAGCGATTTCGGGTCCGGGCGGGCGCGCCTTTCCGGCTTCGCCAGCCTGCCTATGCACCGGGTCCGGCTCGATCGCGGCATCGTCGCCGAGATCGATCGCTCGGAGCGGGCGAGAAGCGTCGCGGCGTCGCTCATCCAGCTCGTCCACGGCCTCGGCTGCGAGGCCGTGGCCGCCGGGGTCGAGCGGCAGGACCAGGTCGAGGTGCTTCGCCAGCTTGGCTGCGACAGCCTCCAGGGCTTCCCCGGGGTGGCACCGATGCCGGAGGATGCCTTCCTCGCCTGGGCCGAGGCGCAGGACTGCGCCCGAAGCCTCGCCCACGAAGCCTATTCGAGCGCGCCCCTGACGATGCGGGCGTAGATCCGCGTCAAAGCGCGGAGGTCCTCGACTGCCGCCGCCTCGTCCAGCTTGTGCATCGTGGCGTTGGGAAGGCCGAAGTCGACCACCGGGCACAGCTCGATCAGGAACCGCCCGTCGGACGTCCCGCCGCTCGTCGACAGATTCGCCTCGACTCCCGTCTCGTCCCGGATCGCCCGGGTCACCAGCTCGTAGAGCGGCCCCGGCGGAGTCAGGAAGGCCTCGCCCGAGACCTTCGCCTCGACCGTCGCGGCCGGCGCTATTGCCCTCACCACCTCCCGCACCCGCTCGATCAACTCCTCGCCGCGATGCAGATTGTTGAACCGGATGTTGAGCTGAGCGGTCGCGGCCCCGGGGATGATGTTGGTCGCTCGCGTCGGCGTGGCGACTGCGGTGAACTCGAGGTTCGAGGCCTGAAAGGCCTCCGTGCCGTCGTCGAGGTGAAGCGCCTCCAGGGCGCCGACGATCCGCGCCAGCGTCGGGACCGGATTGTCGGCGCGATGCGGATAGGCGACATGCCCCTGAAGCCCGGGCACGTCGATCCACATGTTGACGGTCCCCCGACGCCCGATCTTCACGGTGTCGCCGAGCCGGGCCTCGGAGGTCGGCTCGCCGATCAGGATCATGTCGGGCCGGACCCCGCGCTCCGCCATCCAGGCCATGATCGCTCTCGTGCCGTGTACCGCCGGGCCTTCCTCGTCGCCGGTGATGAGCAGGCTCAAGGTCCCGCTATGCTCCGCCACCTCGGCCGCCGCCGCGACGAAGGCCGCGATCCCGCCCTTCATGTCGACGGCCCCCCGCCCGTAGAGGAGGCCGCCGCGGATCTCGGGGAGGAACGGATCGCCGTTCCAGCCTTCGCCGGGAGGCACCACGTCGAGATGGCCGGCGAAGCCGAAATGGGGGCTGCCGCCGCCTCGGGTCGCGAACAGGTTCTCGACCTCGCCGGCGACGAAGCGATGGACCTCGAAGCCGAGCGGAACGAGCGCCGCCTCGAGCGTGTCGAACACCTCGCCCCCGGCGGGCGTGACGCTGGGGCAGGCGATGAGCCGGGACGCCAGCTCCACCGGGTCGATTGCGCGGGTCATGCGGATTCGCCTAGCAAGGGGCCTGCGCCTTGCCCAGCGAAAGGCCCTCAATGCCGAAGCTAGACCTCGACTCCGTCACCCAGACCAACGCCACCGGCTATCCGTCGCCCTGGCGCGAGGAGATGGCGAAGCGCCATTACCGCCGCCTCGGCCCCGCCTCCGGCCTCTCCGACTTCGGGGTCAGCCACGTCACGCTCGAGCCCGGCGGATTCTCCAGCCAACGCCACTGGCACGAGGGCGAGGACGAGTTCGTCGTGATGCTGGAAGGCGAGGCGGTGCTCGAGGAGGAGGGGGGCGAGACGGTGATGAGGGCGGGCGACTGCGCCTCCTTCCCGAAAGGCGTCGCCAACGGCCACCGCCTGGTCAACCGGAGCGAGGAGCCCTGCGTTTTCATCGCCGTCGGCAAGTGGGCGACGACCGACTGCCACTATCCCGACATCGACCTCCACCTCGACGGCGCCACCAGCCGCTTCACCCGCAAGGACGGCACGCCTTATTGAAGTAGCCCGTCGTCCCAGCGAAGGCTGGGACCCCCATGGGGTGAGAATCTCGGGGCCTTTCACCCGCCGGGGCCCCAGCCTTCGCTGGGGCGACGCGTTATTCCGAGGCCATATTCTCGTATCTCTCGATCACCCAGGGCTCCTCCTGGGCGGCCTCGATCCATTCGCGAAGCCAGGGGTGGGAGAGCATCCCCTCCATATAGGCGGCGGCGAAGCGGGGGACGGGGATGGAGTAAGTGACGAAGCGGGTGACGACAGGGGCGAACATGATGTCGACAGCCCCGAAGGTGCCGAAGAGATAGGGGCCGCCGCCGCCGTGGCGCGCCCTCGCCTGGGCCCAGAGCTCAAGGATCCGAACCACCTCGGCCCGGACGTTGTCCGACATCTCCTTGGGCGGGAATTGCTTCCTGAGGTTCATCGGGCATTCGCGGCGCAGATTGTCGTAGCTCGAATGCATCTCCGCGGCCATCGAGCGCGCCATCCCCCGCGCGACCTCGTCCTTGGGCCAGTAGCGGTCCCGGTCGGTCTTGTCGGAAAGCCACTCGACGATGGCGAGCGAATCCCAGATCACCGCCTGGTCGTCCCAAAGCACCGGCACCTTGCCGCCCGAGGGCGCGAACTCGTTGCCCTCGCGGGTCTTCTCCCATTCCTCATCGAAGAGCGGGACGGTGATCTCCTCGAAGCCGAGCCCCGACTGCTTCACCGCGAGCCAGCCGCGAAGCGACCAGGAGGAGTAAGCCTTGTTGCCGACGATGAGCTTCAGCATGTCGTCTCCTGTGCGCCGCCGCTCCTCAACATCAGCTTGGGCTCGCTGTCCAGCAGACAAAGAAAAAGGCCGCCGCCTTCGGAGGGCAGCGGCCTTTTCTGAAGAGGGAAGGGAGGGCTTCGACAGGCTTGGCCCGAACGGATTCGGGAGCTTGGCCAAACCACCGTTCGGCCTGAGCCTGTCGAAGGCCCTTCTTCCCCTATCCTATTCCTCGTCCGCTTTCTCACCCTCGCTCGCCACTTCGCCGTCGCCGGCATCCGCGGTCGGCGTTGCGTCGGGCGTGATCTCGCCCGGCTCGGCGTTGGGATCGTAATCCTCGGTGAAGCCGGCGCTGTCCTTCTCGAACATGTCGGCCATAACGTCCACGCCCTGCGCCTGGAGCTCGGCCTCTTCGGGCGAGCGGGCGACATTGACCTTGATCGTCACCGAAACCTCCGGATGGAGCGCGATCCGGACGTCCTGAAGGCCGATCGACTTGATCGGGCGGTCGAGGATGATCTGGTTCTTGGCGACCTTGTGGCCTTCGGCTTCGAGCAGCTCGGAAAGGTCCCGTGCCGAGACCGAACCGTAGAGCTGGCCGGTGTTCGACGCCTGGCGGATGAGCTGGACGGTGATCCCGTCAATGCCCTTCGAATCCGTCTCGGCAGCGGCGCGGCGCTCGGCGTTCGTCGCCTCGATCCGCTCGCGGTTGCTCTCGAACACCTTGCGGTTCGATTCGTTGGCCCTCAGCGCCTTGCCGTTGGGAAGGAGGAAGTTGCGGGCATAGCCGTTCTTCACCTTCACCACGTCGCCGATGGCGCCGAGCTTCTCGATCCTCTCGAGGAGAATGACATCCATTGCTCGAGCTCCTTATTTCACGACGTAGGGGAGAAGGCCGAGGTGGCGGGCGCGCTTGATCGCGGTGGCCAGCTCGCGCTGCTTCTTGCCGGAGACGGCGGTGATCCGGCTGGGGACGATCTTGCCCCGCTCGGAGACGAAGCCCTGGAGCAGGCGGACGTCCTTATAGTCGATGACCGGAGCGTCCTTGCCCGAGAAGGGGCAGCTCTTGCGGCGGCGGAAAAATGGGCGTGCCATGTTGCTGGTCCTTTCTCGTTACGCGTCGGCGAAGTCGGGGCGGGGGGCGCGGTCGCCGCGGTCGCGGTCGCGGCCGCCGCGATCTCCCCGGTCGCCGCGGTCTCCGCGCTCGCGCTCGCGCTCGCCGCGGCGCATCATCGCCGACGGGCCCTGCTCGTGGGCGTCGACGCGCACGGTCATGTAGCGGATCACGTCCTCGTTGATCTGGATCTGGCGCTCGAGCTCGGCGACCGCCGGGGCGGGCGCGTCGAAGTCGAGCATCACGTAATGGCCCTTGCGGTTCTTCGCGATGCGATAGGCGAGCGAGCGAAGGCCCCAGGTCTCGGTCTTGACGACCTTGCCGCCGGCGGTCTCGATGATGCTGGTGGCGGTCTCCGCCAGCGCGTCCACCTGGGCCTGGGCCAGGTCCTGACGCGCGATGAACACATGCTCGTAAAGCGGCATGGCAGCGCATTTCCTTGTCTTTGGCCGATCGCTGACGCCGCCCATTGCGGACGCCCCTCCGGCTGTCGTCGTAAAATTGAACCGGGGCGGGAAGCGCATGGCTTCCGCCCCGGTCGCGGGCTCCATAGCTTCAAGCCCGGCATTTCGCAAGCGCCTAGGGCTCTAGCGGGTGGCCCTGAGCAGGTCGCGGGCCATTTGCAGATGGTGGCGAAGCACCGGCAGCTGCTCTCGAGCGAAAGCGGCCGTGTCGCGGTCCCCGGAGCGTGCCTGCGCCTGGAACAGCGAAATCGCGCGCTGGTGAGCGGCGACGTTGAACGTCGCGACCTCGCGGTCGAAGGCCCGGCCCGACAGGCGCTGGAGCCGGCGCATCTCCGCCCGGGCTTCGGGCAGCACGCCGGCGGGCGGGCGGACTCGGTAGCGGGCCATGAGCGGCCCCGCCTTGGCCTGCGAGGCGCGGTGATCCGCCTGGAGCCGGCGCCCGGCCTCGCGCGTCGCGTCCGAGGCGCCCCGCTGCTCCGCCAGCTGGCCGAGCTGGATCTCGCTGTTGTCGGTCAGGGCGGCTTGCCGCAGGAACGTTTGCGGCGGCGCCGAAAGGGCCGCGGTGGCGGCCAGGGGAGCCATTATTAATGTAAGTAAAGTTTTGTATTTCATGGGTTTTTCTCCGGTAAAGAGGAAGTCGCCGCTAGAACATGAAAGGTTGGGACAAGTTCCGCTGGTTGACCCTCGGCGCCGCGCTGGCCTAGGCGCTCCGCCCGACAGGAGAAACCAATGCGCGCATTCATCTTCCCGGGGCAGGGGAGCCAGTCGGTCGGCATGGGCAAGGCGCTCGCCGAGGCGAGCAGCGTCGCCCGCCACCTGTTCGAGGAGGTGGACGAGGCGCTGAGCCTGAAGCTCTTCCGGCTGATGGTCGAGGGCCCCTCCGAGGAGCTCACCCTCACCGAGAATGCCCAGCCCGCGATCATGGCCAATGCCGTCGCGACCTTCCGGGTCTCCGGAATCTCGTTCGACAGGGCCGATTTCGTCGCCGGCCACAGCCTCGGCGAGTATAGCGCACTGTGCTCCGCCTTCGCGTTCAACGTGGCAACGACGGCCCGGCTGCTCAGGCTCCGCGGCCAGGCGATGCAGCGGTCCGTTCCGGTGGGGGAAGGGGCGATGGCTGCCCTGCTCGGCGTCAGCGTGGAGATCGCGCAGGCGGTCGCGGACTCGGCGGCGCAAAGCGAGGTGTGCGTGATCGCCAACGACAACGATCCCACCCAGGTCGTCCTCTCCGGCCATCGCGGAGCGGTCGAGCGGGCGCTCGAGATCGCGAAAGAGAAGGGCGCCAGGCGCGCAATCCTGCTCCCCGTCTCCGCTCCCTTCCACTCGCCGCTGATGGGGCCCGCCGCCCGGGAGATGGAGCAGGCGCTGGCGGACGTGGACTTCGACGAGCCCTGCGTCCCGCTCTACGCCAACGTCACCGCCGCGCCGGTGGAGGCACCGGACGAGATCCGCCGGCTCCTCGTCGAGCAGGTCACCGGGATGGTTCGCTGGCGCGAGAGCGTGGCGGCGATGGCCGAGGCCGGGGTCGACCATTTCGTCGAGTTCGGCGGCAAGGTGCTCGGCCCGATGGTCAAGCGCATCGCTCCCGACTCGAAGGTGACGAGCGTGGTGTCGATGGACGACATCGACGCTCTGGTGAAGGAATTGTAGGGTTCGCGCAGAGACGCAGAGACGCAGGGAGCCCGCGTGAGGGACATGGACCAGATCACCGGAGATGTTCTCGACAAGCAGCCGGTGGGGCTGCCGATGAACTTCGGAGGCGCGACCCTCAAGGAAGGGTTCCGGCGCCTGGTCAATGACTACCACCCCTCTGCGTCTCTGCGTCTCTGCGCGATCCAAATTACGGAGTGAACATGTTCGACCTTTCAGGAATGACCGCGCTCGTGACGGGCGCCTCCGGCGGCATCGGCTCCGCGATCGCCGAGGCGCTGGCGGGGCGGGGGGCGCGGCTCGCCGTCTCCGGGTCCAATGCGGAGAAGCTGGAGGCTTTCCGGGCTGGGCTGGGCGGCGATCATGTCGCGCTGGCCGCAAACCTCTCCGACTCCGCCGCCGTCGATGCGCTCGTGCCGCGGGCGGTCGAGGCGCTCGGCGGGAAGCTCGACATCCTCGTCAACAATGCCGGGGTCACTCGCGACAATCTCGCCATGCGGATGAAGGACGAGGAGTGGAGCGACGTCATCCGAATCAACCTGGAGGCCGCCTTCCGCCTTGCCCGGGCGGCCTTGAAGCCGATGATGCGCGCCCGGCACGGCCGGATCATCTCGATCACCTCGGTGGTGGGAGCGACCGGCAATCCGGGGCAGGCCAATTATGCCGCGTCGAAGGCGGGTCTCGTCGGCCTTTCCAAGGCGCTCGCCCAGGAAGTCGCGAGCCGCAACATCACCGTCAACTGCATCGCCCCGGGCTTCATCCAGTCGGCGATGACCGACGCTCTGCCGGACGCCCAGAAGGAGACGCTCCTCGGCCGCATCCCCGCCGGCAGGCTCGGCTCCGGGAACGACGTGGCGGCGGCCGCCGTTTACCTCGCCAGTCGGGAGGCCGCCTACGTCACCGGTCAGACCCTCCACGTCAACGGCGGAATGGCGATGCTGTGACGGGGGAGGAATGATCCCTTTGAATTGCCGCCCCCTTGCCAGCCCCGGCAGGGAGCGGCTAGGGCATCGCAAAACTACGCTAGGGAAGAAGGGCACACACATGAGCGAGACGTCCGATCGCGTGAAGAAAATCGTCGTCGAGCACCTCGGCGTCGAAGCCGAGAAGGTCACCGAGGAAGCGAGCTTCATCGACGATCTCGGCGCCGACAGCCTCGACATCGTCGAGCTGGTCATGGCCTTCGAGGAGGAGTTCGGGGTCGAGATCCCGGACGACGCCGCCGAGAAGATCAGCACGGTCAAGGACGCCATCGACTATATCGAGGCCCACAAAGCTTAGCGGCCTCGTTCGCCGGCCCGGCGGTGACCGAGCCGCTTGACATGAACGGCTCCCCGTCCAAGGCGGGGGGCCGTTCGTCTTTTTGCCCATATAGGAGCTTCGCATGCGCCGCGTAGTCGTGACGGGTCTCGGGATGGTGTCGCCGCTCGGTGGCGACGTCGAGACCAGCTGGAGGAACATCCTGGCGTCGAAAAGCGGCGCGACCCGCATCACGCGGTTCGATCCGACCGATTATGCCTGCCAGATCGCCTGCGAAGTGAAGCCGCCGGAGCACGAATATGGCTTCGACCCAGGCAAGCGGGTCGATCACAAGGTCCAGCGCCAGGTCGATCCGTTCATCGTCTACGGCCTCGATGCGGCCGGCCAGGCGCTCGAGGATGCCGGCCTCACCGACATGAGCGAGGAGGAGCGGTTCCGCGCCGGAGTCTCGATCGGATCCGGCATCGGCGGTCTGCCCGGCATCGAGAAAGAAGCGATCGTCCTCCACGAGAGAGGGCCTCGCCGGGTCTCGCCGCACTTCGTCCATGGCCGGCTGATCAATCTGATCTCCGGCCAGGTCTCGATCAAATACGGGCTGATGGGCCCCAACCACGCGGTCGTCACCGCCTGCTCGACCGGCGCGCACTCCATCGGCGACGCCGCCCGAATGGTGGCGCTCGACGACGCCGACGTGATGCTCGCCGGCGGTAGCGAGGACGCGCTCTGCCCCCTCGGCATTGCCGGCTTCGCCCAGGCCCGCGCCCTGTCCACGAACTTCAACGACCAGCCCGAGCGCGGCAGCCGTCCCTACGACAAGGACCGCGACGGCTTCGTCATGGGCGAGGGCGCGGGAGTCGTCGTGCTCGAGGAATATGAAAGAGCCAAGAAGCGGGGCGCCAAGATCTACGCCGAGCTGGTCGGCTACGGAATGTCGGGCGACGCCTATCACGTCACCGCGCCGCATCCTGAAGGCGCCGGCGGCTATCGCGCGATGGAAGTCGCGATGAAGCGCTCCGGCCTCGACCTCAGCGATATCGACTACATCAACGCCCACGGAACCTCGACCCCCCTCGGCGACGAGCTGGAGCTCAGCGCGGTTCGCCGGCTCTTCGGCAACGCCGTGGGCAAGCTGTCGATGAGCTCGACCAAATCGGCGATCGGGCATCTGCTCGGCGGCGCCGGGGCGGTCGAGGCCATCTTCTGCATCCTCGCGATGCGGGACCAGATCGTCCCGCCTACGCTCAACCTCGACAATCCCAGCGACGGCACGGCCGGGGTGGACCTGGTGCCCCACGTCGCCAAGGAGCGTCAGGTCAAGGCGGTCCTGAACAACAGCTTCGGCTTCGGCGGGACCAATGCGAGCCTGGTGATGCGGGCCGTCTGACGGCGCCATGAAGAAGCTCCTCGCGCTCGTCCTACTGCTCTTGGCGGGCCTCGCCGTCGGCCTCTGGCTCATCCAGGGCTGGAGCGGCGCCGGCCCGTCGACGAAGCCCACGCCGGTGGTGATCGAATCCGGAACCAGCCTCATCGAGGCCGCCGGGCAGCTCGAGCAAGCGGGCGTGATCGCCTCGTCCAAGCGCTTCCTCTTCCAGGCCAAGATCTTCGGCGGCGGCAAGTCGATCAAGGCGGGCGAATATGAATTCCCCGCCCGGGCCAGCCACTCCGACGTCCTCGCCCTGCTCCAGGGCGCCAGGACGCTTCAGCGCATGGTCACCATCCCTGAAGGCCTCCCCTCCGTGCTGGTGCACGAGCGGCTGATGAAAGCCGCGGCCTTGACCGGCGAGGCTCCGGTGCCGGAGGAGGGGAGCGTCCTTCCCAACAGCTACAGCTACCAGCGCGGCGAACCGCGCTCGGCGGTGCTGAAGCGGATGCAGGCGGCGATGACCAAGACTCTCGCCGAACTCTGGGCGAAGCGGAACCCGGCAACGGTGGTCACGAGCCCGCAGGAGGCGATCATCCTCGCGTCGATCGTCGAGAAGGAGACGGGCAAGGCGTCCGAGCGGCGGATGATCGCGGGAGTCTATTCCAACCGGCTTCGGCAGGGGATGAAGCTCGATGCCGATCCGACCGTCATCTACCCGATCACCAAGGGGCGTCCGCTGGGGCGGCGGATCAACCAGTCCGAGCTTCGGGCGAATAACGGCTACAACACCTACGCCATGGCCGGGCTGCCGGCCGGCCCGATCGCCAATCCGGGCAAGGAGTCGATCGCCGCGGTCCTGAACCCGGAGCCGACCCAGGCGCTCTATTTCGTCGCCGACGGCACCGGCGGCCACGTCTTCGCCGACACCTATGCTCAGCATCAGGCGAACGTCCAGAAATGGTTCGCCATCAGGCGCGCTCGCGGCGAGATGTAAGCGCCTGAACCGGGCGAAACGGCCTTCCCGCCCCGGCGTCAGTGCCCCGAATGCTCCGAGCCCTTCCCGGCGACCACGAGCGGCTTGTGGAATCGGCAGGTCACGGTCGGGTTGAACTGGGCGAACATGCCGTTGGAATTGGGCCGGTAGAGCCAGACGTGGCGGTCGTAATGCGGCTCGAACATATGGGCTTCGTCGATCGCCGTCTTCGGGTCGTCGGCCATGTCGTCATACTCGACTCCGTGGAAGGTCGGCGCGCCCTTGTTCCCGGCCGCATGCCAAGCCTTCTTGAAGACGAGGTTCTCGACCGCGACCAGCTCCAGGCTTCCGTCGGCAGCCGGCTCGTAGATCAGGATCGAGGGCTTGCGGAAGTCGGTGTGGGTGCCGTCCCCGTCGACCCGCGGGTTGGGCGGGCCTTTGATCCCGAGCAGGTCGGGGCGGAAGAAGTGGATGCCCATCCCGCCCATTTCGGCGGGGCGGCCCATCATCCCGGCGGTCTCGCACATATTGCCCGGATCGCGGACATAGCCTTCGGCCAGAGCGACCTTGACGTTGCGGAAGCGGGCGGTGCCGGCGCGCACCTCGTCGAGCGTGGGCTCGCCCGGGCCGGGCGCGGCGGCGGCCAAAGCGGCGGCGAAGATCGTCAACATAAGCTACTCCGATCGTTGAACAGGATCGGTTGCGATTAGCGTAGGCCCGTTGCCGGCCGATGCCGCGCCGCGGGCAAGAGTGTTTCAAATGTTGCGCGCTCGGAGCCGGCTTGGCAGTCTCGCTTACGGCTTCCGGGGGTGCTCGATGATTCAGCTGACCAACACCGATTTCGAGACGCTGTGCGCGGCCGGCACGGTGCGCGATCGGATCGGGGCGCTGGAGGGCGAGCGCAGCGCCGCGGTGCGCAAATTCTGGCTGAGGGGCTCGATCGGCCTGGTCCTCTCCGGAGCCGCGCTCGCGACTCTGCTCGGCGCGGGCTGGCAATTGATCGCCTTCCTGGTCTTCGCCGTCTTCCTGGTCGGGACCTTCATCGCCGCCGCGGCGCCTCTGATGGCCGCCAAGGAGGGCCTGAAGCATCCGGTGCTGGAGGAGGTCGCCCGCAAGGCCGGCCTCGAATATATACCGAGCGAGTTCACGCCGCCCGCCTTGCCCTCGGCCTGCGCCTTGCTGTTCGGCGGCGGCGGGTTCTGCAGCGAGACCTATACCGACCTGTTCAACGGCACTGACGAGGAGGGGCGGGGCTTCGCCGTCTACGAGGCGACCCTCCAGCGCCGCGCGGGCAAGAACACCTACAGCGTCTTCAGCGGCCAGATGTACGCCATCCAGCGCCGGCCCGGGGCGAAGGGGGAGACCGCGATCGTGCCCGACCGGAGCATCCTCAACTTCTGGAAGCCGGCGAGCGACATGGAGCGGGTCCGGATCGACGGGGACGAGGCGTTCGAGAGCAAGTTCGAGGTCTATGCGACCGACCCGATGGAGGCGCGCGAGCTTCTCTTCGATTCGGCCTTCCGCGGCCGCCTGCTCGAGCTGCGCGAAAAGGGCCGGGTCTTCGTCTATGCCGGACCCGAGGAAGCGTTGGTCGCCGCCAGTGGCGACGACCGGTTCGAGCCCGGTTCCATGCTCCGCTTCCGCCCGGGGGAGGAGAGGGTCAGGCTGATGTTCGACGACGTCTGCGCATCGCTGGAGCTGCTTCGAGATCTCAAGGCGAAGCTCGGGTGAGCGCGTCGCCCCAGCGAAGGCTGGGGCCATGGCGGGTGAAGACTGCCGTGCTTTTCACCCCCTGGGGTCCCAGCCTTCGCTGGGACGACGGCATCAGAGCGGCGCCCGCCCCGGCGTCTCGCGCCTCAGCTGATCGAAGAAGGCCCTCATCGCCACCAGCCGCGGGATCGCCATGCGCTTGGCGGCGGCGGTGACGAGCCGGCCGGGAATCTCCTCATAGACCTGCTCGAGGCGCTTGAAGGCGGAGTCCATGTCGGGAGCCGAGCCGGTCGCCGAGAGCCTCCGGGCGATCCCGGTGGCGCCGAGGAAGTCGAGCGCATCGGCGTCGTGAAGGACGATCGCCTCGTCGCCGGCGCCGGCCTGCTTGTCGAACATGTGGCCGAGGATCGCCGCCTTGACCGCCGGGAGCTTCGCCATCGGGAAGCCGGACTTGCGGAGCAGGGGCTCGGCCAGCTCGGCCGAGCGGACGGAGTGATCGACGCCGTCGCGCGCGAAGGGGGCGATGGCGCCCGAATCGTGAAGGAAGGCGGCGGCGAAGAGGACGTCCTCGTCGATCGTCAGGCCTTCCTCGCGGGCGATCTGCCGGGCGAGCAGGAAGTCGCGCTCCGAATGGCGCCAGCCCCAGGCGGGGTGGAGCAGTTTCTCGCGGGCATGAGCGTAGACGGTCGCGCGCCAGGGGGAGGAGAGGGGGATGCCCGCCGCGCTGACCTTGGTATCGACCGGAAGCTGGGCGGGAGCGGGGGCGGCGAGGAGAAGGAGAGCGCCGACGAAAATTCCTCCCCGCGATTTCGGGGGGCGGGGGACCGCGCGAAGCGCGGTGGAGGGGTTCTTCAGAGCCAGCAAGAACCCCTCCACCATGCTTCGCATGGTCCCCCTCCCCGGCGAATGCCGGGGAGGATTTTCAACGCTCATCCACCGGCACGTAGTCGCGCTGGGTGGGCCCCGTGTAGAGCTGCCTCGGGCGGCCGATCTTCTGCTCGGGGTCGGAGATCATCTCGTTCCACTGGGCGACCCAGCCCACGGTCCGCGCAAGAGCGAACAAGGCCGTGAACATCGAGGTCGGGAAGCCGATCGCGGAGAGCACCACGCCCGAGTAGAAGTCGACGTTCGGGTAGAGCTTCTTCTCGATGAAATAATCGTCGCTGAGCGCGATCTGCTCGAGCTCGCGGGCGACGTCGAAGACGGGATCGCTGACCCCGAGCTCCTTGAGCACCTCGGCCGCCGTCGCCTGCATCACCTTCGCGCGCGGGTCGTAATTCTTGTAGACCCGGTGGCCGAAGCCCATCAGCCGGAACGGGTCGTCCTTGTCCTTGGCGCGCTCGATGAACTCCGGGATCCGGCTCGGATGGCCGATCTCGTGAAGCATGTTGAGCGCCGCCTCATTGGCGCCGCCATGGGCGGGCCCCCACAGGCAGGCGATTCCGGCGGCGATGCAGGCGAAGGGGTTGGCGCCCGACGAGCCGGCGAGGCGCACCGTCGAGGTCGAGGCGTTCTGCTCATGATCGGCGTGAAGGATGAAGATCCGCCGCATCGCCCGCTCGACGATCGGGTTGACCTCGTAATTCTCGGCGGGGACCCCGAAGGTCATCCTCAGGAAGTTGCCGGTGTAGGTGAGGTTGTTCTGGGGGTACATGAACGGCTGGCCGATCGAATATTTGTAGGCCATGGCCGCGATCGTCGGCATCTTGGCGATCAGCCGGTGCGAGGCGATCATCCGCTGCTTGGGATCGGTGATGTCGGTGCTGTCGTGGTAGAAGGCGCTGAGCGCGCCGACCACTCCGCACATGATGGCCATCGGGTGCGCATCGCGCCTGAAGCCGCGATAGAAAGTCGCCAGCTGCTCGTGAAGCATGGTGTGGCGCATGATCGTGTGGGTGAAATTGTCGAGCGTGTCCTTCTTCGGAAGCTCGCCGTTGAGGAGCAGGTAGCAGACCTCCATGAAGGTCGAGTGCTCGGCGAGCTGGTCGATCGGATAGCCTCGGTGGAGGAGGATGCCCTGGTCGCCGTCGATATAGGTGATCGCGCTCTCGCAGGCCGCGGTCGAGGTGAAGCCCGGGTCGTAGGTGAAGGCGCCCGTCTCCGCATAGAGCTTGCGGATGTCGATGACGTCGGGGCCGACCGAGCCCTGGCGCACGGGGAAGCCGTGGCTTTTGCCCCCCTCGCTTCCCCCATCCGCTTTGGCGCCGAGGGTGAGAGTGGCCTGTCCGTCCGTCATTTCATTCTGCTCCGTCCATCCGGTCCGCGATTCGGGCGAGGCTCTCCTCGCGCCCGAGCAGGGCCAGAACATCGAATATGCCGGGCGAGGTCGCCCGCCCGGTCAGCGCGGCGCGAAGCGGCTGCGCCACCTGGCCGAGCTTGACCCCGGCAACTTCCGCTGTGCTGCGCACCGCCGCCTCTGTGGCGAGCGCCGACCATTCGTCAAGCGCATTGAGCGCGGCCCAGGCTCGGGCGAGCAGGCGAGGGGCCTCTCCGGCGAGCAGCTGAGCGGCTTTTTCCTCGAAGTCCAGCGGGCGTGAGCGGTACAGGAAGGTCGTATTCTCAGCGAGTTCGTTGAGGGTCTTCGCGCGCGGCTTCAGCTCAGGCATGGCCCGGACTAGAAGCTCGATCTCGGCCGTCGAGAGGTCGCGGCCGATCAGCGGCGCCACCCTCGGCGCGACCAGGCCGGCCAGGCGCCCGTCATCGGCTTCGCGGATGTAGTGGCCGTTGAGATTCTCGAGCTTCTTCGTGTCGAAGCGCGAGGGCGACTTGCCGACATGATCGAGGTCGAACCAACGCACCGCATCCTCGCGGGAGATGATCTCCTCGTCGCCATGGCCCCAGCCGAGGCGGAGCAGATAGTTGGACAAGGCCTCGGGAAGGAAGCCGAGCTCGTGATAGTCCATTACCCCCGTAGCGCCGTGGCGTTTGGACATCTTGGCGCCGTCCTGGCCGTGGATCAGCGGAACATGGGCGTAGACCGGCTCCGGCCAGCCCATGGCACGGATGATCCCGAGCTGGCGGAAGGCGTTGTTGAGATGGTCGTCGCCGCGGATGACGTGGGTGACGCCCATGTCGTGATCGTCGACCACCACCGCCAGCATGTAGGTCGGGCTTCCATCGGAGCGGAGGAGGACCATGTCGTCCAGTTCGCCATTCTGGACGACCACCCGCCCCTGGACCCGGTCCTCGATTGCCGTCTCGCCTTCGCGCGGCGCCTTGAGGCGGACCACGAAGGGCCTGTCGGCGTCGCCGTCGCTCCGCTCCCGCCAAGGGCTCTCCACCCGGTAGGGGCGCCGCTCCGCCTGCGCCCGCTCGCGTCCGGCGGAAAGCTCCTCCGCGGTCATGTAGCAGCGATAGGCGTGGCCCCGGGCGAGCAGATCGTTGGCGACCTCGGCATGGCGGGCCGCGAATTGCGACTGGTAATATTCGTGGCCGTCCCAGTCGAGGCCGAGCCAGCGCATGCCCTCGAGGATCGCCTCGATCGCGGCGCCGGTCGAGCGCGCCTTGTCGGTATCCTCGATCCGAAGCAGGAACCGGCCATCATGGTGGCGGGCGTAGAGCCAGCTGAAGAGGGCGGTGCGGGCGCCGCCGATATGAAGGAAGCCGGTGGGCGAGGGCGCAAAGCGGGTGACGACCTCTGGCTGGGCGGTTGCGCTCAAGCGCCTTTTCTCCAAGGATGCGGGCCATGACGGCGGGTTTGGCAAGCGCCCCTAGCATAGCGGGCAGGCCGCGACAAAGGGGGCGTCGGTGAAGCGCGTCATCCCGGCGGGTCTCGCCGAGGTCCCCGCCTTCGCCGGGATGACCTGGCTGAACGCCCGCCTCGAATCGCTCGCCGACTCCGAGCGGGACCAGCTGCCGCTCTGGCTCCCGGTCGGCCTCGGCTTCGGCACGGCCGCCTGGTTCGCCCTGCCCGACAGCCGGGCCTGGACGGCGTTCCTGCTCCTCGCCGCGGCGCTGTGCCTGGCCCCGCAGGCGCTGGTCCCCGGCACGCGCTGGGGCCGGGCCGTCTCGATCTTCTGCCTCGCCGCGATCCTCGGCTGCGGCAACATCTGGTGGAAGTCCGAGCGGGTCGCCGCGCCGGTTCTGACCGAGCCGCGGGCGGCCGAGTTCGACGCTGCGATCGAAAGCTTCCAGCGCCTGCCGGCGCGCGAGGTCGTGCGGCTGGTGGTCAGGCCCGCCGAAGGCTCCCGTCTGCCGCCGAGGCTCAGGGTCAATGTCGATTCCGCCAAGGCCCCCGAAGGGCTTGAGCCCGGAGCGACCGTTCGGCTTCGCGGCTATCTGATGCCGCCGGCCCCGGCCGCGGTTCCCGGCGCCTACGATTTCGCCCGAGCCGCCTGGTTCCAGGGGATAGGCGGAACCGGCCGGGTGTCGGTGCTTCGGGTGGCTGCCCCCGCGGCAGAGCGTGGCTGGCGGGCGCGGCTGGCCGATGCCCGACAGAGCCTCGCCGACCATGTCCGGGTCCGGCTTCCGGGCGGCGCGGGCGGGATCGCCGCGGCGCTCGCGACCGGCGATCAGGGCGGAATCCCGGAGGAGGATGCGGAGGCGATGCGCCGCTCCGGGCTCGCGCATCTGCTCTCCGTCAGCGGCCTCCACCTCACCGCGGTGGTCGGGGCGGTGATGCTTCTCACCCTGAAGCTGCTCGCGCTCAGCCCGGCCCTCGCCCTCCGCTTCC
>DASWLZ010000040.1:0-23633 GCA_036399975.1 Allosphingosinicella sp. | reverse complement strand
AGCGCTGCCGGCAGAGTTCGACCAAGACGAGGCGCGACCGCCGGAGCTGAGCTACACGGCCCTGTTCCTCCGCTTCCTTCGTTTCGGCGCGCTGGCCTTCGGCGGGCCGGTCGCCCAGATCGCGATGATTCGCCGCGAGCTCGTCGACGAGGAAAAGTGGATCGGCAGCGCCAGCTTTAACAGGCTCCTCGCGGTGATGCAGGTGCTGCCCGGGCCCGAGGCGCACGAGCTTTGCGTTCATCTCGGAATCCGGGCGAAGGGTCGCCTCGGCGGCCTCCTCGCCGGCCTCGGTTTCATGTTGCCGGGCTTCGTCCTCATGCTTGCACTCGCCTGGGCTTACACGCGCCTCCCCATCGAAGGCACGTTCCTCGGTGCGATGTTCCTGGGCGTGCAGGCCGCCGTACTCGCCGTGATCTTGCGCGCGGTTCACAGGATCGGCGAACATATCCTTCTCGATCCATGGCTTTGGGGCGTCGCCGTAACTGCGGCCGCGGCCTCGTTTCTCGGCGTCAGCTTCTGGATCGTGCTCCCGGCTGCGGGGTTGACCTACTCCCTTGTCTCGACCCGCCGCTATGCGCTCGCTGCGGTCGTGCTGGCCGCGGCGATCATGCTGGCAGTGCTGACGCTAGAGGAAAACACGGCGGTCGGGGTTATCGGCGCGGCCGGGCAGGCGGCCCCGGGCCCAATCGCCTTGTTCTGGGCCGGGCTCAAAGGCGGCCTCCTCACCTTTGGCGGTGCCTATACCGCCATCCCGTTCGTCCGCAGCGACACCGTGGGACGCGGCTGGATGACCGACGCCCAGTTCCTCGACGGCCTTGCCCTCTCCGGCGTCCTCCCGGCGCCCCTCGTCATTTTCGCGACGTTCGTCGGCTGGATCAGCGGGGGCCCGGCCGGAGCCCTAGCGATCACCGCGGGGATGTTCCTGCCGGCCTTCGCCTTTTCGCTCGTCTTCTACGAGCGGCTGGAAGCCGTCGCCGAGCACAAGAGGCTGCAACTGTTCCTCGCCGGAGTGGCCGCGGGCGTGGTCGGGCTGATCGCCGTCACTCTGTTCGAGCTAACTCGCGCCGCGGCCGCGCGGACGCCCAATCTGATCCTGAGCGCAGTGATCGCCACGGTTGCGCTCGCGATCCTGTACCGGTGGAAGAGCAAGCTCGCGACCCCGCTGGTGCTCGCCATCGGGGCCGCCGCCGGGGTGGCTACTCTGAGCTAGCCTCCTCTCTGCCCGCTGGCGCTCGACCTAGGACGGACCATCTTCCGCCCCGCGGCTCGGGCGCTGGCTCAAAGCCGCAACCCCACCTTAGGTCCGAGCCAGGTCATGACCAGGTAGAGAAGCACGGTCAGGGCGCAGCCGGCTACGAGCGCTACCCAGAAACTGAAACCCTGACGGAGCATGATCGGGATTAGCAGGAACATCGGCAGAGACGGCAGCACGAACCAGAAGGTCGCCTCCGCATGTGCCGCCATCCTCACCGGGTCGTTCGTATCCCGCCATAGCCAGATCATGCCCAGGAGCGAGACGAGCGGGAGCGACGCCACCAAGGCGCCGAAACCCGGGCTCCGCTTTGCTATCTCCGAGACGGCGGCGATTATGGCCCCTGAGAGGAGGGCCTTCACCAGCAGATAATACATTTCAACCGACCTCCGTGGGCACGGGTACCGCCTTAGCGATTGCGCTACCTTGTCGGCTTCATCAACAGTCCCGCGACCAGCGACAGGATTGCCGTTTGGCTGGTCCGGCGCTAGGACCGGCCACCGTGGTACCCGCTCTTCGACTCATCCGGAACTTGCTCGCTTTCACCGTGGTCGCGTTCAGCATGACCGCGCCGGCGACCGCCTGGGATGCTCACGAGATCAGCCACATCAGCAATCCCGTCGCCATCGACGAGCATCACCATCACGACGACGATCGGGTGCAGGCGTCCCATGGCCACGGCGACCAGGCACCTGCTCAAGACGACGGCGGTGGGCACGACCACATGCCGAGCCTCGCCGCGGCCCTCAGCGCTATCCCGGCCAATGGACCGATCGCCATTTTCCCGATGCTCGTCGGCATTTCACCGCCAAGCTTCGCTGCCAAAGTGCCTGTCGACCTCATCGAGCCCCCGCCCGCACGACCTCCGCGCTCCGTCTGAATCGATCCAGACCGGCTGCCCCATGGGTGGCCGGCGCCTGTCGTTCAGCCGGAGCAGTTCAATGCCAGCCAAGTCCTTCTACCGCCTCAGAGGCGGCCACGCCGCAATAGTCGCGGCGCTGGCGCTTGCCGCCGCACCCGCGCCCGGGGCGCCTATCACCGAGGCGGAAGCGGTTGACCGCGCCCTTGCACAACCGGAGTTCACCGCGCTCGGCGAAGCGAATCGGGAGGAGGCGCAGGCACGGATCAGGGGCATCCGACGGTTCGACAATCCGGAGGCATCCCTCAGCCGGGAGCAGGTCTCAGGATCCGGTCGAAGCGAGACGGAGTGGCAGGCGGGGGTGACCCAGCCGGTCGATCTCTCAGGCAGACGGTCGGCCCTTCGTGCCGCGGCTCGCGCAGAGGCCGCCGCCGTGGATGCGGACATTGCCCGACGGCGGCAGGAGCGGAGCGCCGAGGTGCGACGGGCCTTCGCAGGCTGCGCCGCGGCAACCGAGAAAGTCCGGGTCAGCAGCGCCTTCGTAGGCCGGCTTCATGAAGCGGAGCGGATCGTCACTGCCCGGACGCGGGCAGGCGACACGGCAGGGTATGACCTGCGGCGCCTGCGAGTGGAAGCCAGGACGGCCGAAGCTCAGGGGCAGCTCGCTGCCGGCGAGGTCGCCGCCGAATGCGCGGCCCTTTCGAGGCTGAGCGGGGAGCCCGACGCTCGTCCCGCCGAGCCCATCGCGGCCATCGCCCTCCGAGCCACACCGACCAGTCCCCCTGAAACCCGGCCCGACATCGTGGCGCGGGAGCAGCGGGTCTTGGCGGCATCGCAGCAGGTCAGGGCTGCGCAGCGAGCGCGCCTTCCGGAGATCGGAGTCGGCCTCGGCTACAAGCGCGTTACGGCGGATGAGGGCTCGGCCGGCGGACCGGCGATCTCGCTGGGCGCCCGCATCCCACTGTTCGACCGTGGCGGGGCTGCCATCGCGGAAGCGCGTGCCCGGCAGCGCGCCCGTGAAGCCGAGCTGGGCTTGGCCCGACGCGAAGCCGAAGCCGCCGTTGCCGTCGCCGAGGCTCGCACGGATGCCGCGATCGCGGCGGCCCGCGCTGCTCAAGCGGCGGCCGGCGATGCCGCCAGGCTCGGGCCCATCGCCGAGGCTGCCTACGAAGGCGGAGAGAGCGGGGTCGTCGAGCTGGTCGACGCCTATCGCACCGCCCGCGACGCGGAACTGGAGATCATCGACCTGCTGGAGCGCGCCGCGCGCGCCCGGATCGATCTCGAACTTGCTCAGGGGAGTGCTCAAAATGCGGGGCTTTAGACACGTCAGCCTGGCAGGGCTGCTCTTGCTGGCCGCCTGCTCCGACC
Organism: Allosphingosinicella sp.; assembly: GCA_036399975.1. Lineage (GTDB taxonomy): Bacteria > Pseudomonadota > Alphaproteobacteria > Sphingomonadales > Sphingomonadaceae > Allosphingosinicella. Next base: position 20,154 of record DASWLZ010000040.1, on the reverse strand, counting down.
ATGCCCACGACAATGAGGCAACCGAGGCCTCGGCGGAGGACCAGCGCGCCCGCACCGCCGTCACCCATTATACCGACGGCACCGAAATGTTCGTCGAGTTCCCCATCCTCGTCGCGGGGCAACCGTCGCGCTTCGCCGCCCACATGAGCTGGATGGACAATTTCAAAGCCGTCAACGAAGGCCAGCTGACGATCGAGCTGGTGAGGCCCGACGGCACCCAGCGCATCGCGGCCCCCGTCTCCGACACACCCGGCATTTTCCGCCCGGAGATGACTCCTGCCAAAGCAGGCCGCGCCCGGCTCGTCATGCGCCTCGACGCCCGCGGGCGGTCCTTCGTCCACGATCTGGGGCCGGCCATGGTCTACCCAACCCAGGAGGCGGCGAACAAAGCCAATCCCGAAGAGGAGGAGGATTCCGGCAAGATCGCCTTCACCAAGGAGATTCAGTGGAAGATCCCCTTCGCTACCGCCCCGGCGATGATGCGCAGGCTTGAGGACACCCTCCCGGTCACCATTGACGTCCGCCTCGCTCCCGACGCCGAAGCCGTCGTCGCGGCTCCTGTCGCCGGAATCGTTCACACCGGAGGTCGAGTCCCGGCGGCAGGGATGAACGTGCAGGCGGGACAGACGCTCGCGACGATCTCGGCCCAGCTTGGCGGCGGCGAGGATGTCGCTTCTCTCGATCTTGCAATCGCCCGCGCCCGGATCAATGCCGAGGCCGGCCGGCGGGAAGTCGCCCGCATGAGCTCCCTCTACAGGGCCGAAGCGGTGCCCCAACGCCGGCTCCAGGAGGCGCAGACCGCCCTTCGGCTGGCGCAGGCGGAGCTGAATGCTGCGACCCGGCGCCGGTCGACCCTGAGCGGTGGCGGGTCGGGCGTTGCGCTCGTGGCGCCTATCTCCGGCCGAATCCTTTCCTCGTCGCTGCTCCGAGGGGCGCCGGTCCAGGCCGGCACCGAGTTGCTGCGAATCGGCGATCAATCGCGCCTCTGGCTGGTCGCTCGAGTACCGGAAGGACAGGCGCAGCGGGTCGTGGCGCCCACCGGAATCGACCTGGTTCGTTCGGGCGGCGTCGCGAGCTTCACCAACGGCAGGGGCATCAGCCTCGTCCAGTCGGGGGGCTTCGTCGATCCCAAAACGAGAGCGATGGACGTGGTATTCGCCACCTCGATCGGCGGCCTCAGCCCCGGGCAGCGCCTGCAGGGGCGGCTGCGAACCGGCTTCGTCCGCGAGACCCTGGCGGTCCCAGCGTCCGCCGTCGTCGACGAGGGCGGCCAGACGGTCGTCTACGTCCAGGTCGAGGGCGAGGCATTCGAGCGCCGCCCGATCCAGACGGGGCTCCGAAGCGGTGACTTCATCGCCGTGACCGGCGACCTCAAGCCCGGCGAGCGGGTGGTCACCGTCGGCGCCGCAGCCGTACGCGGCGCCGCTGCAACGCCCGGCGCCTTCGGCGAAGGCCACGCACATTAGGAGCGCCGGGAAATGATCGAACGTCTCGTTCGCTGGTCGCTCGCCAATCGGCCTGTGGTCTACGTGCTGGCGGTTCTGCTGACCTTGTTCGGCACCGTCCTGGCGCTGAGGACTCCCGTCGACGTGCTGCCCGACCTCACCGCGCCCTCCGTCGTCGTAGTGGTCGATGCGGGCGGCTACACGCCTACCGAGGTCGAGCAGCTCATCACCATCCCGCTCGAAACCTCGCTGAACGGCGCACCGGGCCTGAGACGGGTGCGTTCCAACTCCACCACCGGCCTCTCCGTGGTGACCCTTGAGTTCGGCTGGTCGACCCCTTCGGCCGACGCCCGACGAATCGTGTCAGAGCGCCTCCAGGCAGCGGCGGCCGGGCTGCCAGAGGACCTGCCTCCGCCCGTCATGGCCCCGGCCTCCTCGGTCATGGGCGAGATCATGTTCGCGGCCCTGCGCTCTCCGCGTCACAGCGGCATGGAAACCAAGAGCGTCGCCGACTGGACCGTGCGCCGCCGCCTGCTCGCCGTCCCCGGCATCGCCGAGGTCATGACGATCGGCGGCGACGAGCGTCAGGTGCAGCTTCTGCTCGACCCGGCCCGGATGAGCGCCCGCGGCGTCGGCATGCACGAGGTCATCCAGGCGGTCGGACAGGCCAGCGCCACCAAATCCGCAGGTGTGCTGGTAGAGGGCGGGCAGGAGATGCTCGTCGAGAGCGTCGGCCGCGCCCGTACTCCCGAGGAGTTCGGAGACGTCGTCGTCGGCTCGCAGGGCGGCCTCCCGGTGGTCGCCCGCGACGTAGGCGACATTCGCGTCGGCGAGGGACTGAAGCGCGGCACCGGCTCCTACAACGGCCGCCCGGCGGTCATCCTCGCCATCCAGAAGCAGCCCAACGCCAACACGCTCGAGCTGACCGAGCGGCTGGATGAGGTCTTCGCAGACCTCCAGAAGACGCTGCCGCGTGGGATGGTGCTGGAGACGCACGTCTTCCGTCAGGCCGACTTCATCGAACGGGCCGTCGACAATGTGGTCGGAGCGCTCCAGGAAGGGCTTATCCTCGTTTCGATCATTGTTCTGCTCTTCCTCGCCTCCTGGCGTGCCACCCTCGTCACGCTCGCCGCCATCCCCGTCTCCGTCGTCGCGGCGCTGGTGGCGGTGAACATGGTCGGCGGCACCATCAACACGATGACGCTCGGCGGCCTGGCCATCGCGCTCGGCGTCCTCGTCGACGACGCGATCATCGTCGTCGAAAACATCGTCCGGCGCCTGCGAATCGAGCGGCAAAACCCCGAGCCGGAGCGAGCGCCCTATGTCACGGGCGTCGGCAACGCGGCCGTAGAGGTCCAGGGATCGATCGTCTTCGCCACGCTCATCATCCTTCTCGTCTTCCTCCCAATCTTCGGCCTCAGCGGCATCGAAGGCCGCCTGCTTCAGCCGCTGGCGCTGGCCTACGGCGTTGCCCTTCTGGCCTCCCTCGTGGTGGCGCTGACCCTCACCCCCGCGCTCGGCCTCGATGTCCTCTCCCGCAGCGAGAAGGCGCTGGGCCGCGAGCCACGATGGGTCCACCGGATGAAGGAAGGCTATTCGCGCCTTCTCTCGCGGCTCCTCCCCAACTGGCGCAAGCTGGCCATCGGCTCCGTCGCGCTGGTGGTCGTCGCCGGCGTTGGGCTCGCCCTGTCGGGCCGAGCCTTCCTGCCGGAGTTCAACGAGGGCAGCCTCACGGTCAACATCACGACGTTGCCGGGCACTTCGCTGGAGGCGTCAGATCGGGCCGCCGCCGAAGTGGAAGCCGCCATGCTGGCGCAGCCGGAAGTGCGCACGACCGCTCGGCGGACTGGACGCGCGCCTGGTGATCCGCACGCCCAGGAGGTCTTCGCCTCCGAGATCGAGGCGACGCTGAAGCCGGGCGGTCGCGACCGCGAGGAGCTTCTCGACGCCCTCCGCAAATCTGTCGGCGGCATTCCCGGAGTCCAGGCGATCTACGGCCAGCCCATCTCGCACCGTGTCGACCACATCCTCTCCGGCGCGCGGGCCAACATCGCGATCAAGATCTTCGCCCCGGACACTCCCACGCTGCGCCGTCTCGCCAACGACGTGCAGGCGCGAGTGAAGGCGGTGCCGGGCGCCGTGGATGTCCAGACCGACACCCAGTCGCAGGTCGGTTATCTCCGCCTTCGCTTCCGGCGCCCTGAGCTCGCCCAGGCGGGACTGACGGTTGAGAATGCCGCCGAGGCCGTGAGCGCCGCGATCGGCGGAGCGACCGTGGGCACCTTGATCGAACGCCCCGTCATCACCGACGTTGTCGTACGCTACGATCCCGCGGTCGTCGGCGAAGCGGCCAATTTCGAGACCCTCCCGCTGGCGGCGAGCGAAGGCGTCCTGTTGCCGCTCGGCGCCGTCGCCGACGTGGTGCGAGACCAGGGGCCGAACGCCATCTCCCGCGAGAGCGTCGAGCGGGTCCAGCTTGTCCTCGCCAACGTCTCCGGCCGTGACCTCGGCGGCGTGGTCACCGACATCCGTGCCGCTCTCGCACCGATGCCGCTGCCGCAGGGTGCGCGGGTCGAGCTTGGCGGCCAGTTCGAAAGCGCGTCCTCGGCCACCCGGACGCTGCTTGCCCTCGGCCTGGTCGTCCTGCTCGGCATGTTCCTGCTGCTGCGCCAAGCTTTCGCCTCCAGCCGGGATGCGGGGATCGTCATGCTCAACCTGCCGCTCGCCCTCGTCGGGGGAGTCATTGGCCTGTGGGTGACGGGAGGCGTGCTTTCCGTCGCGACCATCGTCGGGTTCATCACCCTCTTCGGCATTGCCACCCGCAACGGTGTCATGCTGATCTCACACATCAAGCATCTGCGGGAGGTCGAAGGCGTCACCGATCTCGAAACGGCCGTGCGCCGCGCCTCGGAGGAGCGGCTGGTCCCCATTCTGATGACAGCGCTGGCCGCCGGCCTTGCGCTCGTTCCGCTCGCACTAGCGATGGGCGAGCCGGGCAGCGAGATTCAGGCGCCGATGGCCGTCGTGATCCTTTGCGGACTGATCAGCTCGACCGCGCTCAACATGCTGGTCCTGCCGGCAATATACCTTCGCATTGCCCAAGGCGGCTGGCGCCGCCGGAACGCGGCCGCCCCGGTGGCCGCATGAGAGGACAAAACATGCTCTCCAGAAAAGGCCCTCACGTGATGATGTCGGCGCTCCCCTGGCTAGGCCCCGACGTCCGAATGCGGCGGCTATTCCCGCTCCTCTGCATCCTGGTCCTGGCACTGTTCGGGGCCGCCGATGCCCTCGCCCACGGCGTCGCCGAGGGGGACAAGGGCTATATCGAGCAGACCAGCGGCGCTCAGATCGGCGCCTTCCTCTACCTCGGCGCCAAGCACATGGTCACCGGCTACGACCATCTGCTCTTCCTCTTCGGGGTCATCTTCTTCCTCTACAGGATGAAGCACGTCGCGACCTATGTGACGCTCTTCGCGATCGGCCACAGCACCACCCTCCTCGCAGGCGTTCTCCTCGGAACCAACGTCAGCTCCCACCTCGTTGACGCGATCATCGGCCTCTCGGTGGTCTACAAAGCACTCGACAACATGCGCGCCTATGAGCGCTGGTTCGGCGTCCAGCCGAACACGAAGGCGGCGGTGCTGATCTTCGGCTTCTTCCACGGCTTCGGCCTGGCGACGAAGCTCCAGGAATTCTCTCTCTCGCAGGACGGCCTCATCCCGAACCTGATTGCCTTCAACGTCGGCGTCGAGCTCGGCCAGATGCTCGCTCTCGGCGCGATCCTCATCGCCATGGGCTACTGGCGCCGGACCCCGAGCTTCCGCCGCCATGCCTTCACGGCCAACGCCGTGCTGATGACGGCCGGCTTCATACTCTTCGGCTACCAGTTGGCCGGTTATTTCGTTCTCGATGGAGCTTAGAGACATGGAAGAGCAGATCCACGCCCCCGCCATTGACGAGGTCCCCTCGAAACGGCAGCTCAACCGCGCCACCCTGATCGCCGCAGGCGTCGCGGCGGTGGTGCTGGTCACGACGGTGCTTCCCGCCGAATACGGCGTCGATCCGACCGGCATCGGCGGGGTCCTCGGCCTGACGCCCATGGGTGAGATGAAGCGCGCCGCAGCCGCCGCGCCCGAAGCCGAGGCTGCTCCCGCAACCGAGACGGCGACGACAGACAATGGCGATATCCTCCTGGACGAGGAGCCCGCGTCGACGGCCCAGGCCGCCGGCGGGTCGGTGGGCCGCGTCCAGCTCACCCTCGCGCCCGGCCAGGGCGAGGAGGTCAAGGCGACGATGAACGCCGGCGACGAGTTCGCCTACGAATGGTCGACGGGCGGCCCCGTGATCCGGTTCGAACTGCATGGCGAGCCGATCCCCGCCAAGGGCGACGAATTTACCAGCTTCGAGAAGGGATCTTCCGCAGGCGCGAAGGGCAAATTCCACGCCCCCTTCAACGGCACCCACGGCTGGTACTGGCGCAACAACACGAACGCGCCGGTCACCATCACCGTCAGTGCCACCGGCACCTTCCAGAAGTTCGCCAAGGTCGGAGACTAACCTCAGTACCCGTTCATCGCCGCCCGACTAGAAGAACACACGCCTTTCCAGGAGATCAGTATGCGCCTCGCCCTCGTCGCCCTTGCCGCTGCCGCCGGCAGCCTCACCGCCCCCGCCCTCGCCCACCCCGGCGGCCACGACGACCAATACCGCTCGGAGCGTCGGCCAATCACCGAGATCGCTCAGGAGTCGGTGGTCAAGCTCGTCACCCAGGCGAAGCTGCCGGTGAGTTGGTCGAAGGCGAAGGTCGTGAAAAGCGAGCTGCGCACCCGCGCCGGAGCCCAGCAGTGGGTCGTCACCTTCCAGAACCTTGCCGAACGCAACCGCGCCAAGCGCGTGCTCTACGTCATCATGAGCACCGACGGCACTTTCATCTCGGCCAATCACCGGCTGACCTGATCAGCCTTTTGCTTTGTGTGCCGAATGCACCGCGGACGTTCGCAACGACTTACCCTCCCCAAGGGCTACAGCGTGGCGGAGAAGAACGGCACTCAGCGTCGACCGAAAAAAGTGACATCAGGTCCGGCTCAGCGACCGTAGGAAATGCGGCGTTCCCGCCTCGTCGATGACCTTTACCGCCGTTGCCCCGAACCGGCTCTGCATGTCGGACATGTGATCGGTGGCATAGGCGGTCGCGGCGGGGAGGTCTTCGAACGCCTCGGCTCCCATCGTCAGAGGTCCTCTCATCCACATCACTTTGAACGTCATCGATCGCTCTCCATTTCGACCTAGGCTGCGCAGGCCTTGCGTGGCTCTTCCACGCGGATGATCTTTCCCGCCTCGAGGCGGAGGACCAGATCGGCCTTCGCGATCAGCGCTGGCCGGTGGGCGATTACCACTCGGGTGACGGGGAGGCTCGCGAGCATGGCCGCGATCGCCGCCTCGTTGGCGTCGTCGAGATTGGCGGTACCCTCGTCGAGGAACAGGGCGTCCGGATCCCGGTAGAGCGCCCGGGCGAGCATTATGCGCTGGCGCTGGCCGGCCGACAGGGCGGAGCCCATGTCGCCGATCAGGCTCTGATAGGCCATCGGCATCCGCACGATGTCGTCGTGGATCCGGGCCATTCTCGCCGCCTGCTCGACATTCGCCTGGTCGACAGTGGGATCGAAGAAGGCGATATTGTCGGCGAGGGTTCCGGTGAGAAGGTGATCGTCCTGCATCACCGCGCCGATCCGGCCGCGCCAGGCCGAGGTGGTGGCGGGGCCGAGCGGCACCTTGTCGATCAGGATCTGCCCGGAGGAAGGCTGCAGCAGGCCGAGCAGGATCCGCATCAGGGTCGTCTTGCCCGACCCCGACGGGCCGACGATGGCAACGAACGCGCCGGCGGGGACCTCGAAGTCCAGCTTCTCGAAGATCGGAGCCTCGGCAGGTCCGTAGGCGAAGCTCAGTCCTTCCGCACGGATCGCGGGGGCCGGCAACAGCCCGCGGCGCGGCGTGAGCCTCAGCGCCTCGCGCTTCTCCGCGACCACGTCGGACAGGCGCTCGAGATGGAGGCCGAGCAGCCGCCAGCTCTGCAATTGCTCGATGAGGGCGATAGCGCTGGTCGTGAAGTTGGTCCGGTAGGCGAGGAAGGCGAGCAGCAGGCCGACGGTCATCTGCTGGCCGAGCACCGCGAGCGCCCCGGCATAGACGACGATCAGGAACTGGAAACCGAACAGCAGGCTTTCGGCGAGGTCGAGCTGGATCCCGAAGATCCGCGCGCGATAGCCGGCGGAGATCACCTCGGCATAGCGGTTGCGCCAGCCGTTTTCGCGCATCGCCTCGTGGCTGTGCAGCTTGACGGCCCGGATCGCACGGATCGATTCGAGCAGATAAGTCTCCTCGTTGGCGCGGGCGAGGATCTCCTCCTCGGTCCGCCGCCTGAGCGCCGGGTAGAGGGCGAGGCTGACGCCCAGATAGAGGAGCGTCGTGACGACGACGAGCGCCGTCAGAAGCGGGCTGATCAGCAGCATGACGACGAGCGTGGTGACGGCGAGTGCCGCGTCGATGACGACGTTGACCAGTCCCTGGGTCAGAAGCGCCTGGATCGGCTGAACCGAGCTCAGGCGCGACATCAGGTCGCCGATGTGCCGCCGCTCGAAGAAGCCGAGCGGGAGCCCCAGCATGTGCCGGACGACGTTGCCGGCCAGCTGGTAGGAGAGGGACTGGCCGAGGACGAGCACCACCCAGGAGCGCAGCGCCGCGACGACTCCGTTCAAGGCGAAGACGAAGCCGAAGCCGAGGAAGAGGAGGAGCAGAAGGCTGGTGTCCCCCTGCGCCACCGCCTCGTCCACGACCAGCTGGAGGAAGAGCGGCGCGACCAGCACCGCTGCCTGCAGGACCAGCGACAAGGCGATCAGCTGGGTGAGCGCACCGCCATAGCCGGTCAGCCGGCTCCACAGATCGCGAAGCCGGACGCGCGTCCGAATCTCGAGCGGATCGAAGTCGACCGCCGGGGAAAGCTCGAGGGCGACTCCGGTGAAGTGTCGGTCGAGCTCGCGGGTGGAGACGGTCTTGCGTCCCGCCGAAGGATCGAGGATTACCGCCTTGCCCGATCCGACGCTCTCCAGGACCACGAAGTGGTTGAGGTCCCAGTGCAGGATCGCCGGCAGCTTGAGCTTGCCCAGCTCGGGGAGGTCCAGCCGAACCGCCCGAGGCGCGAGGCCGAGATCCGCGGCGATCGTCACCATCTGGGCGAGAGTCGCGCCCTGGATCGAGGTCGGATAGCGGTGGCGCAGCCCGACGAGATCGACCTTATGGCCGTGGCGGTTCGCCACCATCGCCAGGCAGGCCAGCCCGCATTCCGCGGCTTCCGCCTGCAGGATAGGACGGGTCTGGCGCGCCCAGGGCCATTCCATGCTCACGATGCCGCCGCCATGACCGCCGGGTTGAAGATGATCTCCCAGAAGCTGCGGCGCTCCAGCACGAGATTGGCCGAGAGCGTCATTCCGGGCCTCAGCGCCTGGCCCTGGGTGGCGCGGGGCGGCATCCGGTCGAGCCGGACCCGGATCCGGAAGACCGGCTCGGTGATGCCGAGGTCCGAATCGATCGCGCTCGCCTCCACGGGAACTCGCGAAACGGCGGTGACGGTGCCTCGACCGATCCCGAAGCGCTGATAGGGAAAGGCGTCGAAGTTCAGCCGGACCTGCTGGCCGGGGCGGACGAAGCCGATGGCGCGGGACGGGGCATAGAGCCACACTTCGAGGCTGCTGCCCTCCGGGACGATGGTGACGAGCGACGTGTCGGGCTTGGCGCGCAGGCCGATCTCGGTGGCGACGTCGCCCACTTCACCGGCCACCGGGGCCGTCAGCACCAGCTGATCGGTCCGCTTCAAGGCTGCGCCCTGCTCGGCGAGGGCGGCACGTCGAGCCACGATCTCGGAACGGCTGCGGTCCGCCTCGATGCCGCGCTGGGCGATGCGGGCCTCGACCTGGCTGAGAGCATCGCGCTGAGTGATGATCCGTTCGGTCAGGCTTTCCAGCTCGGCGCGCCGGGCGAGCAGGGCGGCACGCCCGTCCTCGACCTGGCGCTGGGTGCCGGCGCCTTCGCGGGCAAGCTGGACGGACCGGCGCGCGGCGGCCTCGGCGAGCCGGATCTGGCCGGCGGCGATGGTCCGCTGGCGCTCGAGCGAAGCGATTCCGGCGCCGAGATTGCTGCGCTGGGACTGCAGGGCCTGGGTCTCGCTGGAGCCGAGCATCGAAGCGAGTTGTTCCTGGCGGGCGAGCTCGGCGTCCTGCACGGCGACTTCGGAGAGCTGGCCGCCGACTCCGCCCGCCCCCTGTGCCAGGCCGAGCGTGACCAGCGGGGCCCCGGCCGCGACCCGCATGCCCGTCCGAACGTGAATGGCGCGAACCTCGCCCTGGGCGGACGGGTAAACCCGGGCAATGCCGGCATCGAAGGCGACGACGCCCCGGACCTGCGCGCTGCTCGCATATTGGCCGAAGATTAGGAAGGCGATGAAGATCGCGGCCACGACGAGGACCAGTGCGACATAGAGCCGCCCGCGCGGCGGAGTCGCGGCGACGACCGTCCCCGCCAGGCGGTCGCGGCCGGCCTCGATCACTTCTTGCCGGAATAATTGTGTGGCCATCTGCCTTTGACGTCGCCCGCCTCGGTTCAAGCCCGGCTGGTAGCGGGAATGGCTGAAAGGTCGGTTAATCGCGCCTCAACCGTCCCGCGAACGTGGCTTAGCCAATCTTAACCGGATCGCCTTAGACGACGCATGATGATCGCAAAGCGTCGCCTGCCTCGGAAGCTCGGCTGCGTCGCGGCCTTAGGGGCCGCCGCGTCCGCTTGCGCACCCACTCCGCGGCTGCAGGTCGCCCCCGAGGTCCTGTCGACCGAGTGGCGGGCCGGTCCCACCGCACAGTCGGTCGCAGCGCCGCTCCCCGATAATCTGGGCGTGGCGCTCGCCTCGCCCGAGCTGGAGGGCCTCCTCACCCGTGCGCTGGCGGCCAACGCCGATCTCGGAGTCTCCACCGCCCGAATCGGCCAGGCGCGCGCACAGCTGCGCCTCGCCCGCGCCGAGATGCTGCCGGTCGTGTCCGCATCCGCCGGCCTCGCCGGCAGCCGCGCCGGCGGCGGCGGGGTGAAGCCGTTCGACTTCAACGAGGGCTATGCCGGCCTCGACGTCGCGTTCGAGATCGACCTGTTCGGCAGGCTGAAGGCCGGCAAGCGGTCGGCACGCGCGCGCTATATGGCCGCGTCGCTCGACCGCCAGGCGCTGGCGCTGATCGTGCAGGGCGAGGTGGCGCGAGCCTTCGTGCAGCACGCGGCCCTGTCCCAGCGCCTCGGCCTCCTCGACCGCAACATCGGCCAGGCACGCGAGCTGCTCAGGATCATCGAGGTGCGGCACCGGCTCGGCGAAGCCACGCGCGTCGACACCGGACTCCAGACCATCCAGCTGCGCCAGCTCGAGGTCGAGCGCGAGCGCCTGCTCGAGGCGCGCTCGCGCACCGTCAACGCGCTCGCCGTCCTCGTCGGCGAAGAAGCGCCGCTGTTCGTCATGCCCGAGGCCGATCTCGCCGTCCTGAAGGTCCCGACGCTCGCCCCTTCGCAGCCCGCCGACCTGCTCGTGCGCCGTCCCGACATCCTCGCCGCCGAAGCCAGGATCTCCGCTGCTCGAGGCGACATCCAGCAGGCCCGGGCCGCTTTCCTTCCCCGGCTCAGGCTCAGCGCCAGCGGGATCGCGGAATCGGGCACCTTGGGCGGGCCGCTCGGCACCGTGATCACGGCCGGCCTCGGCCTGCTCGCACCAATCTTCGACCGGGCCCGCCTCCTCGGCAATCTGGACATGGCGAGCGCCGTGCAGGTGGAAAGCGTCGAGCTGTACCGAAAGGCGCTGCTCACGGCGCTCGGCGAGGCCGAGGACGCTCTGGAAGCCGTCGAGCGATCCCGCGCCCGGGAGGCGCTGCTCGACACCATCGTCTCGGAAGCGGTGACCACCGCCCGCCTCGCCCGCCTCCAATATGTCGAGGGCGCGGCCGATCTGCAGTGGGTTCTCGATGCCGAGCAGCGCCTCGTCCAGGCCCAGGACGCCCGCGCGATCGCCCAGCAGGAGCGGCTGGAAGCGGCGATCGACCTCTATCGCGCGCTGGGCGGCGCCCCCGCCGCGCCCGCTCTGCGTCTCACTGCGCAACACTATCCAGATCAGTCGGAGCCCGCCGATCATGCTTCACCAGCGCGCTGAAAGCCCTGCAGGCGAGGCGCCCGCCCCGCGGCTTCGGATCAATCCCGATCTCGACCTGGAAGCGCTGGCGCAAACCTATGCGGCGGAGAAAAGGGTCCGGATCTACGGCCTGCTGTCCGAGGGCGTGGTGGAGCTGCACGAGCAGCTTGAAACCCGACAGGACTGGATCCACCTGATCAGCTGCGCGGACGGGGTGATCGAGCTCGACCGCAAGGCGCGGGCGGAATTGAGCGCCCGCCGCTGGGCCGAGATCGAGGCCGCCGCCCACGCCCGCGCCCGAACCGGATTCCAGTACCGCTATTTCGGGCTGCGCGTGCCGGACGAGAAAGAGCGCGGCGGCCGGCACGACCTGCTCAGCGAATTTTCACGGCTCATGACAAGCAAGCCGATGCTCGACCTGCTTCGGGCCGTTACCGGCCATGACGGAGTCGCCTTCACCGACGGCCACGCGACGGCTTACGGGCCGGGTGACTTCCTGACCGGACATGACGACGCCGTCGCCGGCAAGAACCGGCTCGCCGCCTATGTTTATGGCCTGACCCCCAACTGGCGGCTCGAATGGGGCGGGATGCTGCTCTTCCACGGCCATATGGACCGGACCGCCACCGGCTTGGTGCCGCGCTTCAACACGCTCGACCTTTTCACCGTGCCCCAGCAGCACAGCGTCTCGCAAGTGACCCCCTCGGCCCCGCATCGGCGGTTCGCGGTTACGGGTTGGCTGCGCGGGTCCGGCGCGTAAGACCCAAACGGAAAACGCCCCGGCTCCTCGGAGCCGGGGCGCCTTTCTATTGGTGCGTTAGCGCGGGCCGCGGCTGTCGCCGACGCTGCCTTCCTTGCCGCCGCCGGTCTTGCCGGAATTGCCCGGCGCGGCGAGGTTGGCGTCGGCGCCGTTGCCGAAGCCGTTATTGCCCTTCTTCTGCTTTTTCGGGCTGGACTCCGGCGGCGGGCAGTAGCAGCCGCAGGGGCCGGACGGAGAGCTGCCGGCGCCGGTGACGGCCTGCAATTCGAACTCGTGAAGATCGCGCATAATACCTCCTGTTGACCTCGTTCGGGCCGCCCAGGGAAAGACGCTTCCAGTGCGGTCGAACAGGTCCTGACGAAGGTCCCGGGGCTGGACAATAGGGCAGAATCGGAGGTCTCTAATTGGGACAAGGCGGACACTTCGGTTAACCGACGAGTGTTAGATTTCTGGCCTCGTTGGCTGGCGGCGGAAACCGTCTTCGGCCAGCGCTGCCTTCATTTCCCAGACTGAGACGGCGCAATTCCCCGGATTGACCCGCCCGCTGAATTATGGCCCGCTGGCCCGGGGTTTTGCGGGGGCATGCAGGTTGGACAGGTCGAGCTTGAAGGGCGTTGCCCTTGTCACTTTGGTCGTGAGCTTCGGGCTCTGGGCGCTGATCATTTTCGCCGGGGCGGCTATCCTCCGGCTCGGGCTCCCCTGACGCGCTGAGCCGTCAGGCGCCGCCGGTTACCGGAAGAGGTAAGGGGAAGGCGGCTCCCCCGGCCGAGCCATGGCTCTGCGCCGCTGACCGTGGAACTGCACCGCTTACGCTACCGAGAAGCAGGCCTGTCGGAAGGCACGCATGTCGGCGAGCAGGTCACTTTCGTGCGTGGCCGGACCTCGGGATCGCTTCCGAACCAGGGACGCCGGGGGTCCAGATCGATGTCGATGAACCTGCCCCCGAAATCCAGTTTCAAACTATGCGCCTGGTCCGCCCACTGCAGGGTTCCGCTGAAGCGGGCCGCGTGGCCCGGGCCCAGCGAAGGAACCGGAGGGGCCAGTCTCCAGTCGCCTACGGTGCCGGTGCCGCCCCGGCCGCCCGAATCGCCGACCACGTCGAAATAGATATCGGGCACGCGCTGGGCTTGGCCGGTGCGGTTCTCGATGCGGCCCGAGACGATGAACAAGACAGTTTGTCCGCCCAGCGGCCTTCGCTCCGCGTGCAGACCGATCGTCAGCGGCGTCACGGAGCGGCAATCACTCTCCCTGGCCCAGGCGAAAGCGCCTTCGCAGCTCAGAAATCCATCGCGGAGCCAGAAGAGCAGGCCAGCGATGACGATCGCTGGAAGCAGTGCCAGTTGCAACAGGCGGCCCCGGGGGCGCTTGCCCGTCGATGCTCGGCCGACCATTGAGCCTCCTTGTGACCGCGTTCGTATGAAGTCCTGCCGGCATCGGCGTCAACTCGGGTCCGATAGCCAGCCGGTGCGGATCGCGGATACCGCAGAATGTCGCGGTGGTCCGTGATTGTCTCACGCGCTAAGCCGCGCCCCGCTCCTCCCCGTCGAGGATATCCACGGCAACGAAGTCGTCCGGCAGGATCGCCGCGGAATAGAGCCGCCACGTCTTGGCCTGACGCAGACTGGTCCCCGCCGGGTAGATCGCGGCGAGGAAATCCGGGGGCAGATTGCGGCGCGCCCAAGGCAGCCATTGGTGCAGGTTGCGGTCCGTCTCGGATAGATCCACCGTGATCCGTACCGACGCCTCCTTGGCATGGCGCGTTCCCGGCGGCGGAAGTACGGCGCTCCATTCCTGCGCCTGCAGCCGCTCGTCCTCGGTCATGACCCGGCCGCCCTGCTCGAGGCCGTGGCCGTCCGGCCCCGGATCGGAAGTCAGCCATATGGCCATCACAGCGCGGTCCGGGCCGACGGGAACCCGGCCGTAAAGGAGGCCGTCCCGAAGGATGGCCGGGAGGTGTCGGCGCTCGGTAAAGTGGTAGAGAAGCATCCTCGCTGCCTTATGGGTTCGATGTGGCGGGGTCCTCGTCTTCCCCGTCATCGGGATGATGGACGGGGAGCGACCACAAGATCTGCCCGCGCAGCAACGCCTCCTGATCCTTCAGGCCCGCGCGCCGGGCCGCCGCCCGCTTGGAAAGCAAGGCCGCCAGGATCGCCTCCCGGCTCGCGAGGGCGCCGGGCGCCCGGCCCTTGTTCAGGGCCTGGGCGAGCCGAAAAGAAAGACTGGTCCGCTTCACGGCCGAGTGCCTGACGGGAGAACCCCCCGAACTTCATCGCCGGTGCCGATCGACGATGGGTAATCCGACATGGGTGCCTCCAAACGATTTGAACGTCGGGGCTATCTCAAAAGCTTTAATCAACTCCTTCACGCCGCAAGGAGCCCGCCAAACTAGGGGCCGGGGGGCGGATCGCGGAGCAAGTCGATGCGCTCGCGTCGATGGCGGTCCTTGCGCTGCTGTCGCCACTTTCCCCGCGCTCCCCACATGGTCAGTGCTGCAATGATAGCGAGGATGATGATGGCCAGGGCGATCATTTCTCTGGCAGCCACGACCGGATCCTTCCTGAGTGAAGAGAGGCGCCCGGGTTGCTTGCCCCGAACGCCTCTCGCCAGCAACGTCGCTTGAACGCTGCCGCGAAGCACAATGCAGGGGGCACAGCCGGGTTCCGGGCAAGTGGAGGGGACAGGTCAGGGGGTTCGCTGCACCTGGTCCGTCGTCGAGATCCCAGCGGGCTCGCGTGCGTGGCGTCAAGCCATCGGCATCGGCGGCTCGACGTCCGGTTCCAAAGCCTGCGCCTCCGTCTCGTAGGCATCGGCGTGTTGGAGCATCTCGGCGGCTATCGATTCGTCCGCGTCCGCGGCCAGCTTTCGAAGGTTTTCGGCCAGGCGCCGAAGTGTAGGAGCGTCACGCATGCCCACAAATCCCTGTTCGTCCCCCGCCGATCGCTCCTATTCCGGAACAACCTCACGGTCACCAGCCATTATCCTCCTTTGCCCGCTTCCCTGGCTCGATTCGTCCGTCACCCGACATGACGGCAGGGCATTCCGGACCGCTGCCAAGGCCGAAATCAGGCCGCTCCGGCGGTCTCGAACAGCACTCGCGAATCGAACGCCAGCCCGATCAGCCCGTCGGCGCTCCACTTCACGGTCGCGGGAACGAGAAGGCCGCCCTCGAACCGGACCTGGACGCTGTCTCCGGCCTGAAGCTGCGCCGGAGCATCGCCCATCAGCCCGCCGGCGGAGAGGTTGTGGATCGCAAATTCGAGCGGTGAGCCGTCGATCAGAAGCTGCAGCGTCCGGTCGGCGACCGGCACGCGCTCGTGCCGGCGCCTGTTCGAGCTCTTTTTGGTCTCGACCGGCGCGGCGGACTTCGCGGAGCCGACCCATTTGGCCTCCGCGAGCGCGATCGCGGTCCCGCAGAACGCGCATTCCGCCGTCTGCCGTCCGACATGCCACTGAGCGCGCCCGCAGCCCGGGCATCGATTGGTCTCCTCCGCCCGATAGACGACGTGGTGTCCACGCCCGGCAAGATCGGCGCCCAGCGTCCGCTGGTCCCGAGAATATATGCTGACCGCGCCCATCCGTTGGTCTCCGAGCCTGTGACGGGCCGATCGCTCACCGACCCTGAGACGGGCTTACGGTCAGAAGTTTGCGGAAGTCCTTACGCGCCCTCAATTTCTCCGAGGGGCCATGCGTTGATCCTTGTGAGGCTGGTTCGCGGAGAGAAACGGAGGGTCGCGCCGGCCCATTCCGCGCAGATCGCTTCTCGGCGTTGCGGTGAGGGAGCAGATCAGCCAGATATCGCTGATGGATCCAGGAAGCTCAGGCCGCATCATCTCGCAAGGCATCGGCCGGGCGCTGCTGGGCTTGGCGGCGCTGGCCGCCGCCGCTCCGGTCGCCGCCATGCCGCCGCCGCTTCGACTGCCGGTCGTCGTGGTATCCGAAGATGCGGAAGCTCAGGCCCTGGCCGAGGCGTTCATGACCTATCTCAGGGAGCATGGCTATTTCGCGCGCGAAAGCCCAAGCCTGGAGCGAACCGCGCTTTGGCCGTGCCTGCGCGGAAAGGCCGATCAGGAGGCGTGCATTCGGAAGCAGCCGGAATGGAAGGCTTCCGGCGCCGCCGTCGTCGTGATCGTCTCCGGCCCGGACGCTCGGACCTGGCGCTGCATAGGAGTCGGCGCCAAGCCCGCCAGCCCCGCCGTCCAACTCGTGCAGGTCGACGTCAAAGACGGGCTGTTCGGAAGTGCCGAGGCGCGACGGAAGGCCCGAAGCACCGCAGCGCAGTGCGTGACAGCCGCGGGTTCGGAGAGCGGCTGGTGAGGCGCCGGGCGACCTCCCTGGTCGGCGTTGCGGTCGCCGCGGCCGCGTTGCTGCTCCACCCTGCCGACTCCCGCGCCTCGATCCCGCCGTCGCTGTCGTTGCTCGTCCTGTCGGACGATCCGCACACGGAAGCTCTGAGCCGTTCCTATGTCGAGTTCCTCGTCGCGGGTGAGAACTTCCTGGTTGCGGGGCCGCCCATGCCTCGCCGGACCGTTGCCGAATGTCTCGGCAAAGCCGGAGACGTCGTTTCGTGTATCGCGGGAAAAGTGGCGGCGAGCCCGATAGACGGGCGGGCCCTGCCAGTCGTCGTACTGGCTCGACCGGCGAAGGGGGGTATCTCCTGGCTCTGCGTCGGAAGCGATCCGAAAAATGTCGGCAAGACCAGCAAGCGGGTCACTATCGATTTGCAGGCGGCGCTCTTCGGCACCGCGTTGTCGCGGTCGACACAGCGGACCATCGCACTGGGCTGCCTCTTCGGCGCCGCGGCAGAAGCCCAAGGGATCATTCGGCAATGACGCTCGGGGCAACGGCAGGAGCTACGATGTGATCGGAACGGGCCGGACCGGCAGCCTCAGGGCTAGGAGCGCCGGGATTCCGTGTGTCCTGGCCGCTCTGCTTTTCGCCTCTGCGAACCCCGCTCAGGCCCTATGCTCAAGCTCCGAGCGGCGCGTGTTCTTCGTCGAGTTCGACGACGGAAGCGCGAAGCCCGACGAGACGTTGCCCGCGCGGCTTTCGGCCCTACTCCTCCCGTCGACCGCGGGCGGGAGATACGTGTCCTCCTACACCGTCCTGGCCTCGGGCGATATCGGCGAGGGCGCCGATTGGGACAGAGCCCCCGAGAGCGCCCGGGCCGCCGATCGACGGCTCGGCGAGACTCGATCCGCCTCGATCAAGGCGATGCTGGCCACGTTGCCGGAAGCCCTGCGCAGCGGCCACGTCCAGGTGACCGTCAGGCAGAACCGCCAGATCTTCAGCGAGGAAGAACTGCGCGCGAACCGGTCGCTGAATGCCCGGGTCCGAGCCGGGATCGTCGCGGACATAAGGGTCCGCCCTCCGAAGCGTAAAAGCAAAAAGCCGGTGCCAGTCTGTTAGACCTCGGCGGGCCGCAGCTAGTGGCGTGCGGGGTCGCTCGCGTGAGGCTCCGAGATCCAATGCCTCCTCGGTCTACGCAGGGAGGACAGTGGATTGTGCATTCGAGCTGGCGCGTAGAAGACCGGCTGCGGGTGGAAAGCGGACATTTGCCGGAACGGAAGCAACCGCCTTTTTGCCTTACAGCGCCTTTTCACTCGGACCGTCGGGTCGCGCCAAGCCGTGCCAGGCGCCGCAGATCCGGCTTCCACTTTGTTCTGAAGAGCAACCAGAAACCGGTGATCGCGAGCCAGATGATGCCGAACGCCACCACGATGATCAGCGGGTGATTGAAGCTGGTGCGGTTCACATAGTCCATATTGTGGAGCATCCAGACGAAGTCCCAGATCCTCCAGGTGTCATTGCGGCGCTCGAGCAGCTTTCCGGTTTCGCCGGAAACATAAAAGCTGCTATTCGCATCGTCGGCGAAGTGGACCCGCCAGATCGGAAGTTTGTGCTCCCTCACGGCGAGTTCCACCTCGCGTAGCGGCGCCACGGACGAAACCTTGCCGTCGCCCGCGTAGCTCGCCTCGGCCACCTTTCTGGCGAGAGGCCCGTCCACCCGGACCGGACGCCCGTCAGCGGCGTCGAAAAGCCGAACTCCTGCAGGCGTTGCCACCTCGAGGACCTGCCGGTCCAGAAGCGGGTGAACCGCCACGCCGGTGACTGGCTGGCCTCTAAGGGACCGCTGAACCTGCCGCCATGCCGGGCCCCCGAGCGGTAATGCCGGTGGCGCCCCGGCAGTCCGCGCCTTGCCTCCCGCGACCGTATCCATGTCGAGAAGCGCCATCGTTGCACCGCTTACTGTCCAGATCACGAACTGGAGCCCAACGATGAGTCCGATCCACTTATGGATTCGGCGCAGGAGAGGCGCTGAGAGGCTCACGGCTACGCCTTCCTGCGCCTGCGGCGGGGGAGCTGTAGACGAGCAGCCAGGCGCCGGAGAGGGCCATCAGGGCGGCGGCCCAGGTGAAGACCCGAAGCAGCGGGTTGTTGACGTTGTCGCGCGTCTCATAGTCCATGATGTGAAGCATCCAGGCGAAGTCGAACACGCGCCACAGCTCGTGCCGGCGCGACACCAGCTCCCCCGTTTGCGGCGAGAAATACAAGGTCGGCTTGTTCCAGCCGTCGAAGTCCGCCCGCCACAGAGGCGGCTTCCTGGACCTGATCTCGCCGGGAATCTTGTCGAGGAGCGCGACCCTGGCCAGCCGCTCGTCGCCGGTGAACCAGTGATCGGCAAGCTGCCGGACCTGCGCCGCCGACGGTGGCGGAAGCCTTTCGCCCGTCGTCGCGTCGACCAGCGAGGCTCCTCCCTTCCTCGAGACGATGTAGGTCGGCCGGTCGAGCAGCCAGTGAAGCCGCACGCCGTCCGCCCCGGGCACCGATCTCGCCGCCGCGAGCGGGTCGATCAGCCTTGCCGGATCGATCGGGCGGGCCGCGGCGTGGCGGATGAAGTGGTCGCCGTGGATGATGTCGATGTGGACGACCGTCATGTAGAGGCCGGTCAGGGTCCAGATCAGCGCCTGGAGCCCGACAAAGAGCGCCAGCCACTTATGAGTCCTTCTCGCCAGCAATGGTGCCGATATCGCCAACCTGAAGCTCCTGCCTGCCTACTCAGCGCAGCCCGGGGCCACCAATCCGGCCCCGGACCGCCCCTCACTGAACATCAGCAGTGACCTGCCGCCCGGTGCTCCGGCAAGCACTCCGCTTTCGCCGGGGGAGACAGCTCAGCCTTCGGCGCCGCCTTCGGAGCCTCGGCCTTTGCCTTCGGCGCGTCGGCCTTCGCCTTGGGCGGGGCCTTCGGAGGCGCCGGCGGCACAGGTGCGATCTTCGCCGCCGAGGGCTCGCTGGCGGCCGCGGGCTCGACCTCGGGCTCCGGCGCGGCGGCGACGTTCGCCTGAACTGCCGCATTCGGGATCTCCGGATCCACGATCATGCCGTTGTCGACCACGTTCTGCTCGTTCGCTGCATGATTGTCATGGGACGGCGCCTCACTCCCGCAGCCCGCGGTCAGCGCCAACAGAGCAACGCCCAGCCCCAGTTTCGATATCGTCTTCATCACTTCCTCCTTCGCAACTCAAAGTCAGTTTTCACCAGTCCATGTGATCGATGCCATGGACGAGCGCGCCGCCGAACCATCCCTGGACGACGATCGCTGCCGTGATGCCCGCGAGCGCCGCGATCATTCCCGGCTTCCGGTCGTCTTCGGGCCGCTTCCAGGCCCAGATCGCCAGCGCGAGCCCGGAGAGGCCAATTGCGGTCCCGAGCCAGCGGTGGACGCGAAGCAGCGGGTCGGTGTCCGT
>DASWLZ010000039.1:0-49171 GCA_036399975.1 Allosphingosinicella sp. | reverse complement strand
CCTCCGGCTCGCCGATCCCGGCCTTGAGTCGCTGCTCGCTCCGGGAGCCTCGCTCATAAAGGCGGCCCCGGTCGATTGAGGACGAAGGCGACTCGTGAATGAGGTTGGGCTAAACTTCACGATCCCCTGCCGAGACGCGCGGCGGGCGGTCGGGAAAGGAAGCGGGGATGGCGAGGCTCGTGTTCGGCATGAACCAGTCGCTGGACGGCTATGTCGACCATATGGCGTTCGGACCCGACCCGACGCTCTTCCGCCACTTCGTCGAGGAGGCGCGGGGGCAGGCGGGAAGCCTCTACGGCCGCAAGATGTACGACATCATGCGCTACTGGGACGACGAGCATCCCGAATGGGATTCCGACAGACGGGCTTTCGCGGCGGCGTGGCGCCGCCAGCCGAAATGGGTCGTCTCGCGCTCGCTCCGGTCGGTCGGCCCGAACGCCACTCTGGTCGAAGGCGATCTCGGGACCGCGATCCGCGAGCTGAAGGCCGGGCGGGACGGCGAGATCGAGGTCGCCGGCCCCGACTTGGCGCGAAGGCTCACCGAGCTCGGCCTGATCGACGAATATCGGATCTATCTTCACCCGGTGGTGCTCGGCCGGGGCGCGCCCTATTTCGCCGGGCCGAGGCCGCCGCTCCGCCTCAGCTCCCACGACCGGATCGGGGAGGACGTGATCAGGCTGACCTACGTTCCCGCCTGACGCTCATTCCTGCCGAAGGGCGATCGCCGGGTTCGCCCGGGCGACCCTGAAGCTGTGCGCGGCGACCGCGGCGGAGGCGACCAGGGCGGCGGCGAGGCTGGCCAGCAGGAAGGCCGAGAGCGGCAGCTCAATCCGGTAGGCGAAGCGGTCGAGCCAGTGACGGGCGACCAGGAAGGCCGCCGGCCAGGCCAGCAGGTTGGCGGCCGCGACCGGCTTCAGGAACTGCCACAGGAGGAGCCGGAAAATGTCCCTCGAGCGCGCCCCCAGCACCTTGCGGATGGCGATCTCCCGGGTCCGCCGCTGCACGGTGAAGGCGGCCATGGCGATCAGCCCGAGGCAGGAGAGGATGATCGCCACCGCCGAGAAGAGGCTGAGGAGCGCCGCCTGGACCCGTTCCCGGGCGTAGAGCGCCTGGATGGAATCGTCGAGGAACTCGCGCTGAACGGCGTGCCCCGGCGCGCGGCGTTGCCACAGGCGGTCCATCGCGGCGGTGAACGCAGGCAGGTCGGCGGCCCTGTAGCGGATCGAGACGGCGGTGCCGGGAGACTCGTCGAGCAGGTAGATCTCCTGGCGCACCGGTTGGTGAAGCGACCGGAAATGCAGGTCGGGCACGATGCCGACGATGGTGAACGCCTTGTCTCCGGCGCGCACGACCTCGCCGAGCGCGCGATCGCGATCCGCGAAGCCGAGGGATTTCAGCGCGGCGACATTGATCACCGCGGCGCCGGCTCCTTCCGCCCCCTCGGTCCGCCCGGCAAGCGGCCTCACGCCGTAGGTTCTGAAGAAGTGGCGATCGACCTTATGAAAGCCGAGCTGGACGGGCTTCACCGAGCCCGGCCGGACGATCGAGATATTGTCCTCCGACGCGTCCGACGGCACCGCCGACGACAGGGCGGCGGCGACCACTCCCGGATGCCGCGCCGCCTCGTCCCTGAAGGCGGCGGCCAGCTCGGCGCCTTCCGGCCCGGTCAGCGCCCGGACGATCAGCATGTCGCTCCGATCGAAGCCGAGATCAACCTCGCCGGCGAAGCGGGTCTGCATGACGATGACGGTCGTCGTCGCGATCAGCGCGATCGAGATGGCGAACTGGACGAGGACGAGAGCGCTTCGAAGGCCTCCGCCAGCCACTCCGGCGGCGCCGCGGGCGAAGACCGAGGCGGGGCGGATCCGCGCCGCCACAAGCGAGGGGTAGAGGCCGGAGCCGAGCGCGACGAGGACGATCGCCCCCCCGATCAGCGCCCACAAGGCCGGGTAGCTGGTCACCGCCGATCCCTGCTCAAGCCCGAGCAGGCCGCTCAGCCAGGGGAGGGCGAGCTCCGCCGCGGCGGCGCCGAGCAGCGCGGCGATGGCGGTGAGGAGGGCGGCTTCGACCAGGAACTGGACGAAGATCTGGCCGCCCCTGGCGCCGACCGTCTTGCGAAGGGCGACCTCGCGGGCCCTCAAGGTCGAGCGGGCCGCCGAGAGGTTGGCGAAGTTGATCGCGGCGATGAGGAGGATGAGCAGGGCGACGAGGGAGAGCGCGACCGTCGTGGCCCGGCTCGCCGGAGCCTTCATCGCCCCGATCGCGGCGCCATCGAAATGCACGTCGCGAATCGGGATGAAGCGGAACTGGAAGAAGTCGTGCGGGGCGGTCTTCAAGAGGCCGGTGAGCCATTGCGGAAGGCTCCGGTCGACGAAGGCGGGGAGGCCCCGCTGGATCGCGGCCAGGTCGGCCCCCGGCTTCAGCCGCGCATAGGTGTGGAAATAGGCGCCGGCCCAGCTTTCCGGGATCTTTCGGGTCTCCTCGTCGGCCAGCGGGAAATAGCCGTGATGGGGAATGACCAGGTCGAATTTCATGTGGCTGTTGCGCGGGATCGTCTCGAAGACGGCGCTGACCGTGAAATTGCGACGCTCGGGAGTCAGGATGGCGAGGGTCCGGCCGACCGGATCGGAATCGCCGAAATATTTGCGGGCGGCCCGGGCGCTCAGGGCGACCGAGGCCGGGCTGCCCAGCGCCCGGGCCCCGTCGCCCGACCGGAAGGGCAGGCCGAGAAGGGTGAAGAAGTTCGGGTCGGCGACGAGGATATTCTCGGCGAAGGGCTGGCCGCCGCGCTCGACGGTCAGCGCCGCGCTATAGGCCCGGGCGATCTCCTCCACCTGAGGGAAGGCCCTGGGCAAGGCGTCGCGAAGCGGCCCCGGGGCGTTGGCGATCTCGTTCGGCGCCTGCCCGGGCACCGTCTCGACCGTGTCGATCCGGTAGAGGCGCTCGTGCCCGGCGATCCAGCGGTCGTGGCTATATTCCGACGAGACGTGGAGGAAGATGAGGATGACCGAGGCAAGCCCAGCGGCGAGGCCGATCAGGTTGATCGCCGAGAGGAAGCGCTCCCGGCGCATCGAGCGGAAGCCCATAGCAAGATAATGCGCCAGCATCGCCGATCCTCGCCTCGTCGGTGCGGTGGAGACTAAGCCGACCCGGGCGGCGGAGTCTTGCTCAATTTCCCAGCCCCTCCTCGAACCGGCCGTCGACGAGGACGAAGGCGATCCGAGCCTTGGCGGCCGAGCGATTGGCCCAGGCATGGCTGGTTCCGCGCTGGACGATGACGTCCCCGGCCCTGACGACGGTCTCGCTGTCGTCGAGGACGAGGACGAGCTCGCCTTGGAGGACGAGGGCGTAATCGATCGTCTCCGTTCGATGCATCAGCGGGTGGGGCGGGTCTTCCGGCAAAGTGTGGCCGGCGCCGATCGCCTCGAACAAGTCGCGCACCGCCTCGCGCGGCAGGCCCGCCACGCTGCCGTCGTCGGGCGGGATGTCGAGGATCCGGATCCTCGTGCCGCCGCCCGGCGGAAGGAGCGAGAGGCCGGGCTCGGCCGGCTCGCCGGACGAGCGGTCGATCGGCGCCGGGGTGGAGCGCGTGCTCCAGATTTCGTGGAAGGTCGTGCCGCTCTCGCCGCCGAGGGTGACCACCCGCGCGGGCGGCCCGTCCTCCTGGACGACCGAGCGGCCGCGGGCATCGTGGCCGGTGACGATTCGGCGGACCGGGGCAGCCATTTGATCTCTCCTTCGCTGGCGCGAGCGAGGCTGGGTGCGGGAAAGCGGCCGCCGTTGCAAGCCGGAGGGGAGCGGCCTATCGCCGGGCCTTGTCGGCACCCCGCCCGCCGGCGGCTCAGGAGACAGGTCAATGAAGATCCACCTTGCGGCCCTCGCGCTCGCGCTCGCCTTGCCCGCCGCCGCGCACGCCGCGCCGGATCCGGCCCCGAAAGCCGGGATGGACTGCTGCTGCGAGAAGATGGATCGCAAGATGGAGTGCTGCGAGAAGCACGACAAGGGCAAGGGGCAGGAGAGCGGGCAGGGACCCGATCCGAAGAAGGGCCATGAGGGCCACCGCTAGGTGACAGGCGGCCTCGCCGCCGCCCAACCCTGCCGGTGTCGGTTCGGGACGACGGGTCGGCCGGGATGAGACTTCAGCGCCGGTTGATCCGGATTGTCTTCACTTTCCTTCATGGCCTCTATCGTTCCGCCCGGTCCGCCGCCGGCCGGGTCGGCGAAGGGGTCCATGCGGTGCCGCTGACGGGCGAGGGCAGGGTGGTGCTGGTCCGCCTGACCTACGCGCCCGGCTGGCGCCTCCCCGGCGGCGGCCGCAAGCGGTCGGAAGCGCCCGAGGAGGCGATGCTTCGCGAGCTTCGCGAGGAGATCGGCCTCGTCTCCCACGGCGCGGTCGACCGGCTCGACGACATTCCTGAGGATCGCTCCGCCCTCTTCCTGGTTCGGGCCGTCGCCTACCGGCCGCGCCGAAGCCTCGAGGTTGAGGCGGTGCGGGAGTTCGACCCGGAGGCGCTGCCCGAGGACACCGCGCGATGGACCTTGGAGGTTCTCGAGCGATTGCGCGGCGTTACGCCGCGGCCCGGGGCGCCTGCTGGCGGCTGAGGCAGTCGGCGAGGCAGGCGAAGGGCAGCGGGCGCTCGAAGGAGATTCCGGCGAGCCCGCCCCGGCACCAGAGGATCCGGCCCGACATCGGCGGCATCCCCGGGACGATCACCCGGGCCTCGCGCCCGACATGCTCCGGCTGGTCGAGCTCGACCTTGATCCCCCCTTCCGAGACGTCTGTGGCCCGGGCGGTGAGGCAGGTCTCGCCGAGGCGAAGGACGATCTCCGCGGCGATGGCGAGACGCGGCGCCCGATAGGGATGCGCCCGGTCCCGGGACGCCAAGGTCTCTCGGACATGGCCGCGATCCTCGAACTCCAGGCCGACCAGGTCGCCGGACGTCCATTCCACGCGGGCGTTGAAATGATGCTGCGAGTTGAGCTCCAGGACCAGCCCCTCGGCGGCTTCGAGGCTTTCGCCCGCGCGGACGATCGCGCCGCTCTCCGCGAGCGCCAGTATCTCGACCTGCCTTCGCACCCCGTCGCCGAGCAGGGTCCCCAGCCGGAAGAAGAACAGGCCACGCGGCTCCGCCCAGATCGGCATCCGCGGGCGATCATCGTCCGACTGCTCGGCACCCTGCTCCGGCAAGCCCGCCACCGCGTCCATCATAGCCTCCGCTGTCCAGGCATCCGCCTTGCGGCCGCGGCTGCTGCCGGTCGGTGAACAGGCATGATGAAGGGCGCGATAACCCATTCGGATTCGCCACGTATCCAGTCGGCGCGGGCCGACGCCGACCGTCATTGCGAGCGAAGCGAAGCAATCCATGGGCGGCGGCGCCGGTAACCGGATTGCTTCGTCGCTCCGCTCCTCGCAATGACGGCGCAGGGGGGAGGTTAGCCGCTCACCCGCTCCGGCTTGCCCTTGCGCTTGGTCGAGGCGAGCTCCTCGAGCTGCTTCTCGCTCATCGACGAGGCCATCTGCTTGGAGGCGCCCTGGAGCTTGCTCTTGGGCGTGTCGCCCCGCTTGGCGGACAAAGCGGCGCCCGCGGCCTTCTGCTGCGCTTTCGATTTGGCAGGCATGGTTTGTCTCCCTAAGGCGAAACGCGGCTGGAACGGGTTGCGCGCCGCGCGGGTTCCTTGCCGCCTGATGCCGGAAAACGAGAGAGACCCTGAGCATGGACGTTGACGAGATCGAATGGTGGGAGTTCGACACTGCCCGGGAGCTGGCCGAGCAGGCTGCGGGGGACATCGGTTTCGTCATCGAGAGCGCGATCGAGGCGCATGAGGGCGCTCGCCTGGCGCTGCCGGGCGGCTCGACCTCCGACGTCGTCTTCGCCCAGCTCGCCAGATCGAAGGGGATCGACTGGTCGAAGGTGACGATCATGCCGACCGACGACCGGCTGGTCCCGCTCGGCGACTCGCTCAGCAACTATCGAAAGCTCGAAGGCTGGTTCGCGGCGAAGGGCGCCAACCTCGTCTCGCTGGTCGACGAGGCCGCGCTCGGCGACCGCCAGGAGGCGGGCAGGCTCGCGGACGCCCGGCTGTCGCTGGTCGGCTGGCCGCTCGACCTCGCCTGCCTCGGAATGGGCGCGGACGGCCACAGTGCGGGGATCTTCCCGGGGCCGGATCTCGAGCGCGCCGTCGCCGGCCCGCGCGAGCGGCGGGCGATCGGGCTTCGGCCCGATCCGATGCCCGAGGACTCGCCGGCGGACCGGGTCACCCTGACGGCGCCCGCGCTGACCTCGGCGCGGGCGATCATGATCGTCATCGCCGGCGCCGAGAAGCGCCGGGTGCTCGAGCAGGCGATCAAGGAGGGTCCGCTCTCGGCGGCGCCGATCGGCCGCCTCCTCGCCGCCGTCGACTCGCCGATCGACATCTTCTGGAGCGTGGAGGGGTAGCTCTCCGTCGCCCCAGCGAAGGCTGGGGCCCCGGGGGGTGAAGACCACCGCGCTTTTCACCCCCTGGGGTCCCAGCCTTCGCTGGGACGACGGGTTAGACCAGCTCCTCCAGGCCGAGCGTCCCCAGCAGCGCCGCCCGAGCGCCCTCCATCCGGGTCCACAAGGGAGGGTCGAGCAGATCCTCCGGCTCGATCCGCTCGGGCCATTCCGCGTCGATGACCGCCGCCAGCCGGTCGAGCTTCGCCTCGTCGACCATGAAGCGCGGGTCCACCGTCCCGGGATCGGCGACCACCCTCAGCCTCAGGCAGGCGGGGCCGCCGCCATTGGCCATGGACTGACGGACGTCGACGACGAGCAGCTCGCGGATCGGGCCGTTGCCGGCGATCATCGCCTGCAGCCACGCCCAGACGCTGGGAGTCTCGCGCGCTTCCTCGGGCAGGATCAGGGCCATTCCGCCGGCCGGCAGGGTCACCAGCTGGGCGTTGAACAGATAGGAGCGGATCGCATCCTCGAGCGTGACGGCGCTCGCCGGAACCTCGACGATCTCAACCTCGGGCAGAAGGCGTCTCAGCTCCGCGTAGAAGCTTGGCCGGTCCTCGAAGGCCTGCTCGTGGGCGAAGAGGAGGCTCTCGTTGGCGACCGCGACGACGTCGTTGTGGAAGGCGCCGGCGGCGATCGCCTGCTCGGACTGGGCGACGAACAGGCTCCGGTCGGGGTCGAGGCCGTGCAGCCTCTCGATCGCCCGGCCCGCCTCGTCATGCTGACGCACCGGGAAGGGGCCGCCGCGCAGGCCGTAGACGAACACCTCGATCCCGGGCTCGCCATGGCCGGCGCACAGCCGCATGTGGTTGGCCGCGCCTTCGTCGCCGAAGGTGGGCGGGACCGGCGGGTGCACGGCGAAATGGGCCTCGTCCGCGAACGCCAGGCGGAGCTGGGCCAGGGTCTCGGGCCATTCGTGGCTTCGGTGGGCCATGGTCCGGAGGTTGGCGGCGGTGAGGTGGCAGCGGCGGTCGGCGGTGTCGGGGGCCGGGGACACCGTCGCCGCATTCGCGGCCCACATCGCCGAGGCGGAGAAAGCGGCGGGGCGGAGCGAGGCGGGCACCTGCTCGACGCTCGTTCCGAGCTCCGCCAGCCAAGCGCGGTCGGGCCGGCGATGCGGCAGCAGAACCCCCTGCGGAAGTCCGAGCCTGAGGTTGTGGCGCATCTTCGCCAGGCCCTGAAGCGCCGCGGCCCGCGGGTGGGAGACCAGCCCCTTGTTGGTCGCCGAGGCGAGGTTGCCGAGGCTGAGGCCGGAATAATTGTGGCTCGGGCCGATGATCCCGTCGAAATTGATCTCCCGGAGCGGCATCTATCGCCCCATGGCGAGCAGGGTGTCGCCCGGCTCGACCCCGAGCAGGGCGGCGGTCTCGCGGGTGATCGTCGCCGTCTCGTCGGGCGCGATCCGGACGTCGCCGCAGCAGGCGGCGAATTCCTCGAGCCGCCCGTGCGCCAGCATCATGTTCACCCCGTCCACCGTCTCCGCCACCTCCGCCACCACCAGTTCGCGGGATTCGCGGACGGTGCGGATCTGGTCGGTGGGCGCGGTCATGGTCGGCCCCCCGTCGAAAATGTCGACATAGCAGTCGAACTGGAAGCCTTCGCGCTCCAGCATCTTCATGGCCGCGCGCCCGGAAGGGTGGGGGATTCCCATCACGGCCCGGGCGCTCTCAGGGAGCATCGCCGTGTAGATCGGGGTCTTGGGCATCAGGTCGGCGATGAACTGGGTTCCGTGGGCGCCGTTGAACTCGTCCGCCTCCTGAAAGGTCATCCCGAAGAAGCGGCCGGCGATCGCGTCCCAGAAAGGCGAGCCGCCTTTCTCGTCCATCACTCCGCGGAGCTCCGCGATCACCCGCTTGGCGAAGCGCTCGCGGTGGAGCTTGATGAACAGATAGCGGCTCCGGGCGAGAAGCATTCCGAGGCCGCCGGCGCGCTCGCCGGGATGGAGGAAGAGGCCGCCAACCTCGGACGAGCCTTCGAGGTCCGTGGTCAGGGTCACCATCTCGTTTCGAAAGGTCTGGCCCAGGGCCTTGGATGTCTGGGTGAGGGTGCTGATCCGGTAGGAATAGAAAGGCGTGTCGACCCCGACCATCCCGAACACCTGGCAGGTGCCCCGGATCTGGCCGGTCTGGCCGTTCTCGAGCATGAAGACGTAGAGCTGGTCGCCGGCCTCGGTCACCTCGGCGGCGAAGCCCTTCTCGGAGCGGATCAGCTTGTCCACGAGCGCGCCGCGATCCGCGGGTAGGTTGGTGAAGCCGCCGCCGGTCAGCTTGGCCATCTCGTAGAGGGCCTGGAAATCGTCGTTCCGCGCCGGCCTGATCCGAAAGCTCACAAACCCTCCCCCTGCGCCAGCCTCAGGACCGTCAGCGCCGACAATTGCGCGCGCTCGACCAGGCTTTCGGCGATCAGATATTCGGAGTCCGAATGGATCGCGCCGCCGCGCACGCCCATCGTGTCCACCACCGGCACCCCGCAGGCGGCGATATTGTTGCCGTCGCACACCCCGCCGCTGTCGCGCCAGCCGAAGGACTGGCCGAGATCGGCGCCGCAATCCCTCACCAGGGCGAACAGCTTCGCCGCCTTCGGGTCGATCGGCTTGGGCGGCCGGCCCCAGCCGCCGTGGATGTTTATGCAGACGTCGCGCCGGGCGGCCACGGCCGCGACCGCTTCCTCCAGGGCCGCCTGCGCCCGGCCCTGATCGGCGACTGTCCTCGGGCGCATATTCACGCGCAGGACGGCATGGTCGGGGACGACGTTGTTCGGCCCGCCGCCGTCGATCCGGGCCGGGTTGACCGTCAGCCCTTCAGCCTTCGCCTGCTCCAGGATCAGCGCCAGCTCCGCCGCTGCGAGCAGGGCATTGCGGCCGTCCTCCGGGTTCCGGCCGGCATGGGCGCTTCGGCCGGTGACGATGAGCGAGAAATTGCCGCTTCCCGGCCGGGACCCGGCCAAGGTCCCGTCTGGAAGGGCCGACGGCTCGTAGGTCAGCGCGGCCTTCTTGCCCCTCGCCGCCGAGGCGATCAACGGCGCCGAGCCGGGCGAGCCGACCTCCTCGTCGGAATTGATCACGATCTCGTAGCCGAGCGAGCCGGCGAGCGGCGAGGCCTCGACCGACTTCAGCGCCGCCAGAAGCACCGCGAGCCCCCCCTTCATGTCCGCCACGCCCGGCCCGCCGAGCACGCCTTCCTCGCGCCAGAAGACGTCCTGGAACGAATGGTCGGCGGCGAAGACGGTGTCCATATGGCCGGTGAAGAGCAATTGCACCGGCGCTTCCGGGCGGACCGCGAGGTGGAGGTTGCGGCCGTGCCGGATCGGGAGCAGCCGGCCTTCGGGCGTGACCGAGTCGACGGCCGCGGGGTCCTCGAGCCTCGGCTCGCCGGGAAGGGCCGAATAGGCGTCGGCGAGGAGGGCCGCGACCTGGCCGAGCCCGACGAGGTTGCGCGAGCCGCTGTTCACCGCCGCCCAGGCCTCGACCTGCGCCAGCATCGGCTCGCCGGCGCAGCGCTCGACCGCCGCCGCTTCGTCTCTGGAGAGGCCCCGCATCGGGGAAGCTCTAGCCGGACTTCGGGGTCCAAGCCAACACCGTCGAATCTCTCCTCCCCAGAAGGGAGCGGAGCCTCACAGCCACGCCCGGAAAGCTGCCAGAACCTCCTCGTAGAGCCTCCTCTTGAAGGGGACGATCATCGCCGGCAGGTCCCCGGGATCGGCCCATTTCCAGGCCCGGAACTCCGGCTCCTTGGTGGCGATGTCCACGTCGTCGTCGGTGCCGAGGAAGCGGGCGAGGAACCAGGTCTGGCGCTGCCCGCGCCAGCGGCCCTTCCACAGCTTCCCGACCAGCTCGCCGGGAAGATCGTAATAGAGCTCCTCGCCGTGGCGGGCGACGATCTCCACCTTGTCGCGCCCGATTCCGGTCTCCTCCTCCAGCTCGCGGAGCGCGCCCTGCTCCGGGTCTTCGCCGGCGTCGAGGCCGCCCTGCGGCATCTGCCAGGCCTCGAGACTGCTGTCGAGGCGCTGGCCGACCCAGACCTTCCCCTCGCCGTTGATCAGCATCACCCCGGCGGCCGGGCGGTAGGGAAGGTCGCTCATCGTCTCTCCTTCGGCGTGGCCCTATCCCTTATTGCGCTCGGCGCGCCACGCCAACCGGGTGGTCGGAAATTGCGCGAAATCGGACTAAGCACTTACGAGGATTGACTTTCCAGAGCCGCTCGACCATTCGGTCGGTCAACCGGAGCGGAGGGAAAAATGCGCATAATCAGTGTTCTGGCGGTTGTTGCTGCCGCCGCCATGAGCGGCGGCGTCGCCGTCGCCAAGGAAAAGTCGGCCGCTTCCGCGGAAAAGAAAATCTGCCGCACCCTGATGCCCGCCGTCGGCCGGATCCCGGAGAAGCGCGAGTGCAAGTCCAAGGCCGAGTGGGAAGCCGCCGACGCCGAGAGCCAGAACAACGCCGCCAAGACGCTCCGCTCGGCGTCGGGCCGCAACTGAGCCGGGCCGCCGTCCGCCGTCAGGAGGGAAAATGCTCACCTTCAACATCATGGCAGCGAGCGCCGCGGCCCTGATCGCCGCTTCGGCCGCGGCCTCTGACGACAAGCCGGAGCAGCCCAAGGTGCGCAAGGTCTGCCGCACCTACGAGGAGCCCGGCCGGATCACGCCGAAGCGAGTCTGCAGGATCGTTCCGCGCGACGAGACGGCGCAGGACGATCGACGCAGCCCGCGCAGCGAGAGCGGCAAGACGGAGCGCGACTGAGCTCCTGGGCCTTGCATCCACCTTCCCCCCTCCCTTGCAGGGAGGGGGGGCGGATGCGGTAACGTCGCGAGTTGTCGCCTTGCGCCCATCGGGCTAGGGTCGCCGCGCAACCCGCTACGAAGGAAGCCAGATTGGCGACGGCCACCCATTATCTGACCCCGGAGGAAGCCGCCGCGGACACCCCGTGCGAGGCGGTCGTCGTCCGCTTCGCCGGCGACAGCGGCGACGGAATGCAGCTGACCGGAGGCCAGTTCACCCTCTCCACCGCACTGGCCGGGAACGACCTCGCCACCTTCCCGGACTTCCCGGCCGAGATTAGGGCGCCGCAGGGCACGACCTTCGGGGTCTCCGCCTTCCAGATCAATTTCGGCTCGGCCGCGATCGAGACCGCCGGCGACTCGCCCGACGTCCTCATTGCGATGAACCCGGCAGCCCTCAAGGTGAACGTCGACGATCTGAAGCCCGGCGGTCTGATCATCGCCGACGAGGGCGAGTTCGGGACCCGCAACTTGGCCAAGGCCGGCTACGAGGCCAATCCGCTGGACGACGGAAGCCTCGGCAAGTGGCAGGTGATCCGCTTCAACATCTCGCAGCTTACCCTCGACGCGGTGAAGCCCTTCGGCCTAGGCAACAAGGAGGCGCTCCGCTGCAAGAACATGTGGACCTTGGGTCTGGCGCTGTGGATGTTCGATCGCGACCGCGAGCCGATCGTCGAGTGGCTCCGCTCCAAGTTCGCCAGGAATGCCGAGCTCGCCGAAGCCAATATCGCCGCCTTGAACGCCGGCCATGCCTATGGCGAGACGGCCGAGATCGGCGGCCAGATCCCGCAGCGCCATATCGACCCGGCGCCGGCCGAGCCGGGCCTCTATCGGACCGTCACCGGCGCCGAGGCGATCTCGATCGGGCTCGTCGCGGGCGCCCAGCTGGCGGGGCTGCCGATGTTCTTCGGCGGCTACCCGATCACTCCGGCGTCGGCCATCCTCCACCATCTCTCGCGCCTCAAGGAATATGGCGTGACGACCTTCCAGGCGGAGGACGAGATCGCGGCAATAGGCTCCGCGATCGGGGCGAGCTATGCCGGCAGCCTCGGCGTCACCTCCTCGTCGGGGCCGGGCATCGCGCTCAAGATGGAGGCGATGGGCCTCGCCATCATGGCCGAGCTTCCGCTCGTCATCATCAACTCGCAGCGCGGCGGCCCCTCGACCGGCCTTCCGACCAAAACCGAGCAGTCGGACCTCTACCAGGCGGTCTACGGCCGCAACGGCGACGCGCCGCTGCCGGTGATCGCCGCCCGCTCGCCCGCCGACGCGTTCGACTGCGCGATCGAGGCCTGCCGGATCGCCGTCCAGTACATGACCCCGGTGATGCTTTTGACCGACGGCTATATCGCCAATGCCGCCGAGCCCTGGAAGGTGCCGGACATGGCCGGCTACGAGCCCTTCCCGGTTCGCTTCTTCGAGGATGCGCCGACCGAAGGGGAGGGGTTCAACCCCTATGCCCGCGACGGGAAGCTGGCGCGGATCTGGGTGAAGCCGGGAACCCCCGGCCTCACCCACCGGATCGGCGGGATCGAGAAGAACGTCGGCACCGGCCATATCGACTATGCCCCCGCCAACCACCAGGCGATGTCCGACATCCGCGCCGACAAGGTGCTGGGCGTGGCGGAGTCGATCCCGGAGCAGGAGGTGTGCCTGGGAGCGCCCGGCGCTAAGCTGGCGGTGGTCGGTTGGGGCTCCACCTTCGGACCGATCCACCAGGCGGTGCGGCGGGCCCGCGGCCAGGGGCGCGACATCGCCCATGTCCACATCCGCCACATCTGGCCGCTGCCGAGGAACCTGGGCGAGCTTCTCAGGTCCTTCGACCGGATCATCGTTCCCGAGATGAACAAGGGCCAGCTCAAGACCCTGCTGCGCGACCAGTATCTGGTCGACGCGAGGCCGGTGAACAAGGTTTCGGGTCAACCCTTCAAGATCGCCGAGATCGAGAAGGCGATCGAGGAGGCGCTGGCATGAATGGACCGAGGCCGTCGTCCCAGCGAAGGCTGGGACCTCAGGGGGTGAAATGCGCCCCGGTTCGCCGAGCGCTGCGCACCCGCCCGAGTTTTTCACCCGCCGGGGCCCCAGCCTTCGCTGGGGCGACGAAGATTGCGCTGGCGCTTGCCATCGCCTTGGCCGGAGCTTGTCCCGCCACGGCCCAGGAGGCGCCGGCCGCTCCCGCGCCGGCCCCCGCGCCGGCCGAAAAGCCTGGGATCCCGCCGGCGACGGAGCTGCTCGCCGCGCTCCCCGACACTCTGGTCGGCGCCAAGGCGATCAAGCTGCCGGGGTCGCCGCTGGTCCTCTATTTCCCCAAGCGCCTCGGCCAGGACCCGATGGCCGGGATCATGGCGACTCGCGGCGCGAAAGTGCAGGTACAGGGCGACCTTCGCGAGCAGGTGCGCGGCAGCTTCCACGAATCCGGGCTTCGCAAGATCCTCCGCGAAGCCGCCTTCACCACTCCCAAATGGCCGTCGGCGGAAACCTTCTACGGCGAATATCAGACCGGCAGCGGCTACAAGCAGACCTGGACGGTGATCGACGGCGAGGACCGCTTCAACGTCATCGTCACCTATTTCAAGCCCAAGGACGCCCAACGCCTTCGCGACGAGGTGTCCGAGAAGATATTCGGCGGCGCGACGATTGCCGCGGCCGACGAAGGCGAGGCGAAGTGAGCGGACCGGTACCGTCGTCCCAGCGAAGGCTGGGACCCCAGGGGGTGAAGGGCGCCGCCGCCGATGGAGCGCGCCATCCCCGCCCGAGTCTTTCACCCGCCGGGGCCCCAGCCTTCACCGACGGTGAAGTTCATCCTGAGCGCCGCCGCAGGCGGCGTCGAAGGGCTGGGGCGACGAGGGTTGCCCGCCTGCGCCTTTCACCCCCTGGGGACCCAGCCTGCGCTGGGTCGACGAGGACAGTATGAACGAACTGACCAAGCTCACCGCCAAGGATTTCGCCACCGATCAGGAGGTGCGCTGGTGCCCGGGCTGCGGCGATTATGCGGTGCTCAAAGCCGTGCAGCGGACGATGCCGGAGCTCGGCGTCAGGCCCGAGAACGTCGTCTTCGTCTCTGGAATCGGCTGCTCGAGCCGCTTTCCCTATTACATGGAGACCTACGGCTTCCACACCATCCACGGCCGCGCGCCGACCTTCGCCACCGGCATCAAGCTGGCCCGGCCCGAGCTCGATGTCTGGATCATCACCGGCGACGGCGACGCTTTGTCGATCGGCGGCAACCACACGATGCACGTCCTGAGGCGCAACCTCGACTGCCAGATCCTGCTGTTCAACAACGAGATATACGGCCTCACCAAGGGCCAATATTCGCCGACCAGCCGGGTCGGGACCCGCTCGCCCTCGACCCCGTTCGGGTCGGTCGACCGGCCGGCAAGCCCCTGCGCCTTCGCTCTCGGCTCGGGCGCCCGGTTCATCGCCCGCGCCATCGACGTGCACAAGAATTTGCCCGAGGTTCTGAAGGCGGCTCACGCCCACAAGGGCGCGGCGTTCGTCGAGATCTATCAGAATTGCATCGTCTACAATGACGACGTCTTCGCGCCTTTCACCGCCAAGGAGAATTCGGGCAACCAGCTCTGGCTCGCCGCGGGGCAGCCGATGCTGTTCGCCGGCGGCACGAAGGGCATCGCTCTGGACCGCGAGGCGCTGGCTCTCAAGGTGGTCGAGGTCGAGGGCGGCGACTGGCAGTCCGCCGGAGTGCTCGTCCACGACCCCAGCAACCGCTCGGTCGCGCACATGCTGGTCGAGATGCCGTTCGGCGCCTTCCCGACCGCTCTGGGTGTCCTTTACGAGGACCCGGCGCCGACGTTCGAGAGCGCCGTGGTTCGCCAGAACGCGGAAGCGGCGGCCGGCAAGAAGGCGGACCTCCAGGCTTTGGTCTCCAAGGGCCAGAGCTGGATGGTGACCAAGGAGCCCCACGTCATCTGACGCGCAGAGTCATCCCGGGACCTTTGCGTAAGTCACCAAGTGCCACATTCAGCGGACGGCTCGGTGCAGCCCCCTCACCCCAGCGGGGAGAGGGCTGGGGTGAGGGGGCTCTGACTCCGCGGGTTTTCCTCGAAAGCCGAGTCCCCTCACCCTGCCCTCTCCCCGCTGGGGAGAGGGGTTATGCAAAGGTCCGGCCTTCGCCGGAATGACGGGAGGCTATTCGCCCTTCTTCGCGGCCGCCTTGCGGTCGTTGCTCCGAGCCAGCAGGTAGAGGAGGGGGGAGAGGCCGAGCACGACGCCCATCGCGGTGCCCATCGTCTGGCCCAGCACCCGCGCCGTATCTGGGCCGGCCCCTGGCGCGCCGGCCAGATAATACCAGAGGCCGGCGAGGAAGATCTCGAGCAGCACCAGCGCGATGATGGTTCTCTTGGTTCTCGCCATGTCGATGTCTCCCCTCCCAAACCCGTCGCAACGGAATAGCAAGGCGGCCGCCGTGCGTCGAATCGTCGCCCCAGCGAGGGCTGGGGCCCCAGGGGGTGAAAGGCGCCGGCTTTCCTCACCCGCCGGGATCCCAGCCTTCGCTGGGATGACGCGCTTGCCTCCAACCGCCTAACCCGCCACCAAGCGCGGCATGAACGACCATCCCCGCGGGCGCCATCTCGTCGCCGCCGACCGCCGTTTCGCCACCGGCGGCGGGCTGCTCGCGCATCTGCTGTCGGGGAGCTTCTCGCGGATCCTCGACCGGATCGACCGCGGCCTGGAGCAGGGCGCGATCGACGCGACTCTTCCGGACGGGGCGCGCCGGCTGCTCGGGGATCGAAGGCCGGGGCCGCGCCCGATCGTGCGCCTGCACAGCTGGCGTGGGCTCGCGCGGCTGATCACCTCCGGCTCGGTCGGCTGGTATAAGGCCTGGGAGCTCGGCGAATGGTCCTCGCCCGACCCGGTGCCCTTGTTCGAGCTGTTCATGCTCAACGCCGAGACCCTCGGGAACACCGGCCGGGCCAAGGGGCTGTTCCGGCTCGTCAACAGCATCGCCCATCGCTTCCGCGGCAACGACAAGGAAGGGGCGCGCGAGAATATCTCGCATCATTACGACCTCGGCAACGACTTCTACCGGGCCTGGCTGGACGAGGGCATGACCTATTCCAGCGCGATCTTCGCCGGGCCGGTTTCCGCCGACGAGCCGCTCGAGGCGGCGCAGTCGCGGAAGCTCGAGCGGCTGCTCGGCCGGCTCGAGCTGAAGCCGGGTCAGCGCCTGCTCGACATCGGCTGCGGCTGGGGCTCGCTCGCCGAGGCGGCCGCCCGCGATCATGGCGCCCAGGTCACCGGCCTCACCCTGTCGGAGGAGCAGAAGGCTTATGCCGAGCGGCGGCTGGCGGCTGCGGGGCTGGCGGAGCGCTGCTCGATCGAGCTGACCGACTATCGCGACGCGGGCGGGCAATATGACGCCGTCGCGAGCGTCGAGATGGCGGAAGCGGTCGGCCAGGAATATTGGCCGACCTATCTGGAAAGCATCGCCCGGGTGTTGAAGCCGGGCGGGCGAGCGGCGATCCAGTTCATCTCGATCCGCGAGCCGCTTTTCGAGGGCTATGCGGCCAATGCCGACTTCATCCAGACCTACATCTTCCCTGGCGGGATGCTGATCAGCGAGGCGAGGCTCGAGGCGCTGGCGCGGGAGGCGGGGCTCGCCTGGACCGATCGGGAGGGCTTCGGCCTCCATTATGCCGAGACCCTCCGGCGCTGGCGCCTTCGTTTCGACGATGCGGTGGCCGAGGGCCGGCTGCCGCAAGGCTTCGACGAGCCCTTCCACCGGCTGTGGCGCTATTATCTCATGTATTGCGAAGGCGGCTTCCGGGGCGGGGGGATCGACGTGGCCCAGGTCACTTTGGTGAGGGACGGCAAGGCCGCCTAATAAGCGGGGCTTGGCAAATAGGCGCTCAGCAGGCGGTCATACGCCTTCATCCTGAGCTCGGCCCCGCGAGCGCGCTTGAGGATTCGATCCGCCCGCGCGAATTCGCCCGCCCGCTCGAGCTCGCCCGCGATATAAGGGAGCCGCTCATCGCCCCAGAGGCCGCGGGCCTCGACCATCGCGAGGCCGAGCGAGGCCTTCCGGAGCCTGGGCGCCGCCTCGTAGGGGATGCCGCGATCGGTCGGGATAGCGGCCAGCAGCGTCAGGCGCTCGTCGGGATCCTCCACCGCCTGGGCATAGGCTATCGCGGCCTCTCCGCGACCGGCCTGCATCAGGCAGACGAAGGTCTGGTAGGCGATGTCGGCGAACGCGTTTTCCTTCTCCTCCCGCGGGGTGCCGGTGTGGAGGTGGCCTCGGGCCACGGAGACCGCGAAGGCCGCGGCGGCTTCCCCGCCATAGGCCGCCCGGCAGGGCAGATCGATCAGGATCCGGCGCCGGATCAGGGGCTCGCCGATCGCGGTCAGGGCCCGCCGGGTCTCGGTTCGCCGGCCGGTCGCGGCAAGCAGCGAAGCTAGCTCCAGGAAGGAGTAGTCGCGCTCCAGCGAAGGCTTCCCGGCCGGAGGGTTCCGTCGGGCGAGCCAGGCTACGGGATCCCCGCCACCTTCGAGCATCGCCTCGACCGCGACCAGCCGCCGGACATGTTGCGGGTCCCAGTCATGGCCTTTGCGGGCATGCTGGGCTCGGGCGGTGACCAGCGCCTCTCGCGCCCGCTCGGGATCGCCGCGCTCGAGCCAGGCCGAGGCGAGCAGCGAGAGCAACTCGCCGGGAATGCGCCAGTGGCGGGTCCCGATCTGCTCGCGCCAGCGGTGGAAGAGGGAAAGATTGGCCCGGAACAGGGCCGGCGTGATCGGCGCCTGGAAGGCGGCGCCGGCCGTCGGCCAGAGCTCCAGCGCCTCCGCGACCCGGCCCTGCCGGATGAGCAGCCGCATGCGCTCGCCGGCAATAGCGGCCGGATAGCCGTAGGTCGTTTCCTCGCCGATCAGCTGCGCCAGCCGGTCGTCGCCGGCTTCGACGGCGAGCGGGAGCAATTCCTCGAACACCGCCTGGCCGATCATCGGCCCCGCCCGTCTCGCTTCGCGCGCATGGTGCTGAGAGAGGGCGAGCGTGGCGGCCCATCTGAGGTCGGAACGGTGCACGTACGTTCCCCGGGTCAGGCGCAACGACCAGAGGCGGGTCTCCCAGAGGCCGTTGATGCAATTGCCGCCGTGGCACGACCAGCCGGCGCCGGGGTCGGCCGCCTCCTTCTCCTCCAGGCGGCGCTCGGCCTCCTCGATCGCCTCGCTGGCCTTGTCATACTCGCCGATCCTGCGCCAGAGCGCCCCGGCGGTGTAGAGGTGCCAGGGTTCGCGCTCCGTCCGCCCGGGCGGGAGCGCATTGGCGTAAAGGGCGATCAGCCGGTCGGCGCACGGCCGGTCGCCGTCGAGCATGTCGGGATAGGGAAGGATCGCGATGCCTCGTGCCGCAAAGGGCTCGGCGCGAAGCAGCGGATCGGCCAGGCTGCAGCGGCCGAGCAGGACGAGATCGTTCACGAGCAGGCTTGCCGCGAAACGCCGCTTCTCGGCCGGCACCGTCTCGAACTCGGCCACCGCCCGCGCCGCAAGCGAATCGATCCGGGCGTTCTGCGCCGGAGAGAAAGCCGGGGCCGGGGAACCGGAGCGATTGCCCTGCGCCCAGGCCGGAGCGGCGGCGGCGAGGGCGAGCGCGAGGATCGAGAGGCGACGGATCATCGCCCGATCATAGGGGATCAGGGCGCCACGTCGAGCCGGTGCCCGGTCTCGAAGTCGGCCGCGAGCAGCTTCGCAAGCGCCTCGGCGACTGCTGCGGGCGGCTTCAGGGTCGCCGGATCCTCGCCGGGGAAGGCGCGGGCCCGCATCGTGGTGGCGGTGGCGCCGGGGTCGAGGATGGCGACCTTCACCGCCGAGAGGTTGCGGACCTCCTCGGCGTAGCTCAGCACCAGGGTCTCGAGGGCAGCCTTGGAGGCCCCGTAGGCGCCCCAATAGGCGCGCGGAGAGCGGCCGACGCTCGAGGTGACGGCGACCAGGCGGCCCGCCTCGCTCTTCCTCAGAAGCGGGTCGAAGGCGGCGATCAAAATCTGGTTGGCGAGCAGGTTCAAGGTGAGGACCCGGTTGAACTCCTTGCCGTCGACCTGCGCCACCGGGGTCAGCGAGCCGAGCGTCGCGGCGTTGAGCACCAGCAGGTCGAGCCTTCCCCACCGTTCCGCCACCGCGGCGGCGAGCCTTGCGATGCTGTCGGATTCGGTGAGGTCGAGGGGGGCGATGGTGGCGGTGCCGCCGGCCCGGTGGATCCGCTCCTCGACCTGCTCCAGGTCCGCAGCGGTGCGGGCGGTGAGGATGGCGTGCGCTCCCGCGGCTGCGAGCGCCTCGGCGGCGGCGGCGCCGATGCCTCGGCTGGCGCCGGTGACGAGGGCGATCCGGCCCTGGAGGAAACGATCGGTCATTGCAGCCCTTACCCGTCATGCTGAACTTGTTTCAGCATCCAGTTCGATGAAGGTCGGCGATGCTCGAAACCGGGCCCTGAAACAAGTTCAGGGTGACGGCGTGGCCACGATCAGGCGTATCTCTCCGCCAGCAGCGCGAGCTGGTCGGGGGCCTCGACATCCTCCTGGTCCGTGAGGCGGGTCGGGTAGGCGCCGGTGAAGCAGGCGTCGCAATATTGCGGCTGGGCCTCGTCGCGAAGGTCCTCGCCCAGCGCCCGGTACAGTCCGTCGATCGAGATGAAGGCGAGGCTGTCGGCCTTGATATAGTCGTTCATCTGGGCGACGTTCATCTGCGCGGCGAGCAATTTCGCCCGCTCCGGAGTGTCCACCCCGTAGAAGCAGCTGTGCCGGGTCGGCGGCGAGGCGATCCGCATATGGACCTCGCGCGCGCCGGCCTCGCGGAGCATCTGGACGATCTTCAGGCTGGTCGTGCCCCGGACGATCGAATCGTCGATCAGCACCAGCCTCTTGCCCTGGATCAGCGCCGAATTGGCATTGTGCTTGAGCTTCACGCCGAGGTGGCGGACGGCGTCGCTCGGCTGGATGAAGGTCCGCCCGACATAATGGGAGCGGATGATCCCGAGCTCGAACGGGATCCCGCTCGCCTGGGCATAGCCGATCGCGGCCGGAACCCCGCTGTCCGGCACGGGGACGACATAATCGGCCTCGACCGGATTCTCCCGCGCCAGCTCCGCGCCGATCGACTTCCTGACCTGGTAGACCGAGGCGCCGTCGAGGACCGAATCGGGCCTCGAGAAATAGATATGCTCGAAGATGCAGGGGCGGGGCCTGACGCTCTGGAACGGCTTGTGCGAGCGGACGCCCTGCGCGGAGACGATGACGATCTCGCCCGGCTCGACGGTGCGCAGATAGGTCGCCCCGACCACGTCGAGGGCCACGGTCTCCGACGCGAAGATGTAGGAATCGCCGAGCCGGCCCATCACCAGCGGCCGGATGCCGAGCGGGTCGCGGCAGGCGATCATGCCCTCGCCGGTCAGGCAGATGAGCGAATAGGCGCCCTCGACCTGCTTCATCGCGTCGATCAGCCGGTCGAGAAGGGTTCGATAGGTAGAGGTGGCGACGAGGTGGATGATGACCTCGGTGTCGGAGGTCGACTGGAAGATCGAGCCGCGGCGGTTCAGGTCGCGCCTGAGCCGCACGGCGTTGGAGATGTTGCCGTTATGGGCGACCGCGAATCCGCCCGAGGCCAGCTCGGCGAACAGGGGCTGGACGTTGCGAAGCGCCGTCTCGCCGGCGGTCGAATAGCGGACGTGGCCGATCGCCGCCGCCCCGGCGAGCCGGCGGATGATCTCGTCCTTGTCGAAATTGCCGGCGACATGGCCCATCGCCCGGTGGGAATGGAAGGTCCGGCCGTCGAAGCTGGTGATGCCGGCTGCTTCCTGGCCGCGATGCTGGAGCGCGTGGAGGCCTAGGGCGACCACCGCCGAAGCGCTGTCCGAGCCCCAGATCCCGAAGACCCCGCATTCCTCGCGGAGCTTGTCCCCATCGAGACCGGTGTCGAAAGGATGCGTGGTCAGCATGTGAGAAACGCCCGCTCGCTCGTTCTGATTGCCCCCGAATCATATAGGCAGCCGAACCGCCTTTGTCCCCCCATCGGCACGATTTTGATGTGGATTATGGAACGGCTCGCCCCGTCGGGAATCTTGGCAGGGACAGCCATGAGATTTCTCATCCCCTTCCTCCTCCTGCTCGCCGCCGGCTGCGGCCGCGACGACCCGCAGCCGGACAACCGGGCCGCGCCCGGCCCGGCCGGTCCCGCCGCCGGGCCGTCGGCCTCGCCCCCCGCCGCCGGTAAAGGCTCGGGGGCTCGCCTCGCCGGCCTCTACGAAGGCGGATCGGGGGCCGAGAAGAGCCAGCTGTGCATCGTCGAGAAGGGGCGCGAGGCCCAATTCGGGCTGATCGTCTGGGGCGGCAACCTGCACAGCTGCTCGGGCGCCGGGCGGGCGGCCCGCTCCGGCGAGCGGCTGACCCTGACGATGACCGGGGACGAGACCTGCACCGTCAACGCCACGCTTAAGGACGGGACCGTAACCCTGCCGGCGACCCTCCCGACCGGCTGCGCTTATTATTGCGGCGCCCGAGCCACCTTCGCCGGAGCCCGCTTCACCCGAAGCGGCGAAGACGTGAGAAAGGCGAGGGACATAGCCGGCGACCCGCTCTGCGATTGACGGGTCCGGAGGACCGTCATCCCAGCGAAGGCTGGGATCCCAGGGGGTGAAAGGCGCCTAGGTCATGACCCCGGGGCCCCAGCCTGCGCTGGGGCGACGAGCGTGGTCCGCCTCCCTTGACGTTGACGTGAACGTAAACTACCGCCGCGCCCATGCCCCACGCCCTCCATTCGGACTTCGCGACGCCCGAATCCGGCGGCAAGTCCTACACCATCACCGATCTTTGCGAGGAGTTCCGGGTCACTCCGAGGGCGCTGCGCTTCTACGAGGACGAGGGTCTGATCTCGCCGAGCCGCCAGGGCCTGTCGCGGGTCTACGGCTGGCGCGACCGGGCGCGGCTGGCCTGGATCCTTCGCGGCAAAAGGGTCGGCTTCAGCCTCGCCGAGATCAGGGAGATGATCGACCTCTACGACCTCGGCGACGGCCGCGCCTCGCAGCGCCGGGTGACTCTCGAGAAATGCCGCGGCCGGATCGACCTTCTGACCAAGCAGCGCGCCGACATCGACGCCACCATCGCCGAGCTCGAAAAGTTCATCGCCATGGTCGAGGCGGCCGATTCGGGGGAGAATTAGGCGATGCGGATTTGCCTGTATCCGTCTTCGTCATGCCGGACTTGATCCGGCATCCACCTTCTCCGCGGGCGATCGCTCGAGGAAGGTGGACCCCGGATCGAGTCCGGGGTGACGGTCCAACTCAATT
Source organism: Allosphingosinicella sp. (assembly GCA_036399975.1). Lineage (GTDB taxonomy): Bacteria > Pseudomonadota > Alphaproteobacteria > Sphingomonadales > Sphingomonadaceae > Allosphingosinicella. Next base: position 26,632 of record DASWLZ010000039.1, on the reverse strand, counting down.
GTCGAAGCATTAGAGGGATCCCAATGCCCAGCTACACCGCCCCCGTCCGCGAGACCCGCTACGTGCTCGAAGAGGTGCTCGGGATCGACCGCTACTCGAACCTGCCGGGCTTCGAGAACGCCACTCCGGACATGATCGAGGCGATCCTCACCGAGGGCGGTCGATTCGCCTCCGAGGTGCTGGCGCCGCTCAACCGGATCGGCGACGAGAAGGGCTGCACCCGCCACGAGGACGGAAGCGTCTCGACCCCGCCCGGCTTCAAGCATGCCTGGGACCAGTTCACCGCCGGCGGCTGGACGACGCTTTCGGCGCCCGAGCAATATGGCGGCCAGGGCCTGCCCCAGACGGTCGGGACCGCGGTCACCGAATATCTGCTCTCCGCCAACCAGGCCTTCGAAATGTATCACGGCCTCACCGCCGGAGCGATCGCCTCGATACTCACCAAGGGCTCCGACGAGCAGAAGGATAAATATCTGCCCAACATGGTCGCCGGCAAATGGACCGGGACGATGAACCTCACCGAGCCGCATTGCGGCACCGACCTCGGCCTCCTGCGCACCAAGGCCGAGCCGCAGGCGGACGGAAGCTACCGGATCAGCGGGACGAAGATCTTCATCTCGTCCGGCGAGCACGACCTTTCCGAGAACATTATTCACCTCGTCCTCGCCAAGATCACGGGCGCCCCGGACACCGTCAAAGGCATCTCGCTGTTCATCGTGCCCAAGTTCCTTGTGAACGAGGACGGCTCCCTGGGCGAACGCAACGGCGTCAGCTGCGGCTCGATCGAGGAGAAGATGGGGATCCACGGCAACTCGACCTGCCTGCTCAATTACGACGGCGCCGTCGGCTGGCTGGTCGGAGAGGCGGAGAAGGGCCTCGCCGCGATGTTCATCATGATGAACGCGGCCCGCCTGGGAGTCGGCCTGCAGGGCCTGGCCCAGGGCGAGGTCGCCTATCAGAACGCCGTCGCCTATGCGAAGGACCGCCGCCAGGGCCGGGCCCTCGTCCCCGACCAGCGCGATCCGGAGGCGAAGGCCGACCCGATCATCGTCCACCCGGACGTCCGCCGGATGCTGATGGAGATGAAGGCCTTCAACGAGGCCGCCCGGGCGCTCGTCCTTTGGGGCGCCCTCCAGGTCGACATTTCGCGCCGCGCTCAGACGGAGGAGGAGCGCGAGGCCGCGTCCGACCTCCTCGGGCTGCTCACCCCGGTCATCAAGGGCTATATGACCGACCAGGGCTTCAAGGTCGCGGTCGACGCCCAGCAGATCCACGGCGGCCACGGCTACATTCGCGAATGGGGCATGGATCAGTTCGTCCGCGATGCCCGGATCGCGCAAATCTACGAAGGCACCAACGGCATCCAGGCCCTCGACCTGGTCGGCCGCAAGCTGGGCGCCAACGGCGGCCGCGCCATCCAGGCCTTCCTCAAGCTACTCGCAGAGGAGATAGCCGATGCCAGGGCCGGGGAAGGCGAGGCCGCCGAAGTCGCCAGCGCGCTGGAGAAGGGCGTCGCCGACCTCCAGACCGCGACAATGTGGCTGATGCAGAACGGAATGGCCAACCCCAACCACGCCGGCGCCGCCGCCTATCCCTACATGACCCTGACCGGAATCGTCTGCCTCGGCCTGATGTGGCTGCGCATGGCGAAGGCGAGCAAAGCGGCGCTGGGCAACGGCGGCGGCGACAAGGCCTTCCACGAAGCCAAGCTCCTCACCGCCCGCTTCTTCGCCCAGCGCATGATGCCGGAGACGGGCGCGCTGAGGCGCCAGATCGAGGCCGGCTCGGACACGCTGATGGCTTTGCCGGCGGAGGCTTTTTGATCTGGCTTGCGGCTCTGTTGGTCACGGCGGACGAGTCGCCGCCGGATTGCCGCCGAGTCCGCTCCGACCCGGAGCTCCAAGCCTGCGAAGTGGAGCGCAGCCCGAACGACGTCCTTACGAGCGCGGGGCTACCACCGGCGGGGATTCTCGGTGCCGATGCAATCCGCTTTTCGACGCAGCCTTCACTCGGTGGGCGGGCGATCGTCGTCGAGCTGGTGAGAAGCGCGGCAGGCCGCGGCCACACCCGCATCGTCTGGGGCGATGGTCATCCCTATCAGGGGTGGAAAATCGCGGGGAGCGCCCGGTGCGAACTCCCGGCCGGGGAGTATCGGGGCGTCGCAGGGATCATCGATGCCGCTCTGGCCTCGTATCGGCCGCGCCCGACCGCGGAAAGCGAAATGATCGTCTGCATGGACGGGCCCGAATATTTGACGTAGCGGGTCCGCCAGGGGCGGGTCGTGACGCTCTCCGGCTGGTGTCCGCGGAGCAACGATGAGCCGCATCCGAACCGTCGCATCGCCGCCGCTCTGCTGAGCCTGGCCTGTCGCGCAATCATGCGGGAGGATCCTGAAGACTTGGAGTTGCGCCGTAACTGTAGGCGCTGGCGCGCGGCCGCGACGAAGGATAGCGGCGCCCGGTCTCAAGCCGCTCGTGCCGCCGGTTAAGCCCGTAGCGCCTTGAGCCGCGCCTGCCTCTCCTCCCGGGTCATCGCCAGCGCCCAGGTCCAGGCGGCCTCGTAGGCGGGGCCGATCCGGCGTTCGATGCTCACCATCCGGTCGGCGAACGCCGAGCCATAGAGGTCGGTCCAGACGTCGTAGAGGAAGAGGTAGAGCAAGCGGTGGTCGTCGGGCTCGGCGCTCCGCGGCATGGCGAAGGTGAGGCGGTGGCCGATCTCGTGGGCCAGGGTCGCCTTCTTGTAGGCGGGGGAGTAGCTCGCCCGGAGGCGGATGGTGCGGCCGTCGAAGCTCGCCATCGGGCGGCCTTCGGAGACGATCGCGTCAACCCGCGAATCGGGGAAGGCGAGTCCGGTCGCGGCCTCCATCGCAGCGACGATGCGGGAGCCTTCCGCCTGCCACAGCCGGCGATACTCGTCCGCGGCGTCGGCATATTCCGGCGCCACCGGCGTGAAGGACACAGGCGGCGCAGCGGCGCCGAGCAGGGCGGCAAATGCGGGAGCGAGGATGGCTCGACGGAGCATGGCCGCGGGATAGCGAATCCCGCGCCCCTTGCCTACAGTCGCTGTTCATGCTATGTTCTATATGCGCTAAGCTGGCTCTTTTAAATGTGAGAAAATGCGAGTGGCGGACAGTCGCGGATCCGCACCGCCCCGAGGGGTTGGGCATGCGCTCTCCCCGAGGCCTCAGGTCGGGCCCAAAAACCAAAGGTCACAGTGAAATTTTTTCAGGCTCGCCGTGAACTTCGCGCTTGATGCGCCGCCGCCACCCGGGCCGTCACCACACCTCGTGCCGAATGAATCGGCGTCTGACACCGACTTTTCCGGCTTCCGCCGGATGACCAGCAACCCGCGAAGCGGCTATCCTCCTTCCTGACTTGTACCTTCGTGCCTTCGTGCCTTCGTGCCTTCGTGCCTTTCCTCAAACCGGATGGCCGGACGACCGACGGATAGCCGCAAGCGCTCGGCCGAGTGCAAGGCCGGCGCATCCCGCCTCCTCCTCAAGCGATGTACCTGGCTGTTTTTTGAGAGAAGGCGCGACGTAGAAAGAAGTGGTTGCCGCGTCGCGGCGGGGCCGGTCGTGTCCAGGTCGTCCACTTCGTCTGAATCCGGACGCTGTAACCCGAGGCTAGCCCGCCTTTTTGCGCGTCATCCCCGATTCCGGCCCACTCCGCACCATCACCACGCCCTCGAAATGGGAGATCGGCCCCGGCCGGCTGATCCAATAGCCCTGGACCTGGTCGCAGCCCTCGGCGCGAAGGGCCTCGAGCTGGGCCTCGGTCTCCACGCCTTCCGCGACCACCGGCATCCCCAGCCCCTGGCCGAGGCCGATCACCGAGCGGATGATGGCGCGAGCCTGGGGGTTGTCGATCATGTCGTGGATGAAGCTCTGGTCGATCTTGACCTTGTCGAACGGGAACATCCGGAAATAGCTCAAGGACGAATAGCCGGTGCCGAAATCGTCCATCGAGATCTGCACCCCGAGCGCCTTCAGCCGCTCGAGGATCAGGATCGCCTTCTCCGCATCCTTGATCAGAAGCCCCTCGGTGACCTCGAGCTCGAGCCGGGCCGGATCGAGGCCGGTCTCGGCGAGGATCGCCTCGACCTCGGCGGCGAGATTGCCCTGGGTGAACTGGATGGGCGACAGGTTGACCGAGAGCTTGAGGGCCGGGGTCCAGCGCGCCGCCTCGGCGCACGCCTCGCGAAGAACCCAGCTGCCGAGCTTGAGGATCAGGCCGCTCTCCTCGGCGAGCGGGATGAAGGTGGCCGGGCCGATCTCGCCGAGCCGGCCGTGGGTCCAGCGCAGCAGCGCCTCGAAGCCGAGGATCGAGCCGCTCTCCAGATCGGCGAGCGGCTGGTAGTGGACGGCGAGCTCGCCGCGGCTGATCGCCTGCCTGAGGTCGGCCTCGAGCTGGCGGCGCCGGCGAAGCGCCTCGTCCATCGCCGCCTCGTAGAAGCGGGCGGTGCCGCGGCCGTCGGACTTGGCGCGATAGAGGGCCATGTCGGCATTCTTGACCAGGCTCTCGCGCTCGACGGCGTCGGCCGGGAACAAGGCGACCCCGACGCTGGCGCTGATCCGGACCATGTCCTGGCCGATCGCGAAAGGCTCGGCGAGCGCCTCGAGGATCCGGGCGGCGAGCAGGCCGGCATGATCGGGCTGCTGCCCCCCCGACTGGACCACCGCGAACTCGTCGCCGCCCAGCCGGGCGACCAGCTCGTGCCCGCGAACCGAGGCCCGCAGCCGCTGAGCCGCGGCGACGAGCAGCGCGTCGCCGGCGGGGTGGCCGTAGATGTCGTTGACCGCCTTGAAGCCGTCGAGGTCGACGCACAGGACGGCGACGCAATCGGCCGAGTCCGAGGCCTTGGCGACGGTTCGCTCGAGATGGTCCGCGAACACCGAGCGGTTGGGCAGGCCGGTCAGAGCGTCATGGAAGGCGAGGTGGGCGATCCGCTCAGCCGCCTCCTTGCGCTCGGAGATGTCGCGCACGGCGAGGATCCGAAGCTCGGCGCCGCGCCAGGCGAGCGGGCGGAGAAGAAGCTCGACCTCGCGGGTCTCGCCGTCGGAGCGAAGGAGCCGGCACTCGGCGGGCGGTGCGTCCGGCGCCATGGGCAGGGAGGCGAGATTGGCCTCGATAAGCAGGTCGGAAAGCCGTTCGGGCGTGTCGCCGAGGGCTTCGAAGCCGGCGAGCCTGAGGAAGCTTCGGTTGGCATCGACGATCCGCTCTCCGTCGATCACCACCAAGCCCTCGACCGCCGCGTCGGCGAAGGTGCGGAGCCGGTGAGCCTCCTCGATGGCGTTGCGGGCGAGCTTGCGGTCGAACAGGACCATCATGAAGCCGATGGCGAGGATGACCAGGGCCATGGCCGCGACGGCGAGGGTCAGCAGCTTGCCGTCGATCGCCGCGGCCGGGACCGCCAGTCGGGAATCCGGCACGACCGAGGTTGCCGCCATGGCGGTGAAATGCAGCCCGCAAATGGCGAGGGCGAGGAGCAGGGCGGGTCGCCACGGCAGCGCCCGGGGCCTGCGGCGGTGCTCGGCCAGGGCCGCGGCGCTGAGCGCCGTGCCGAGCAGGATCGAGACTGCGAGCAGGCCCTGGTCCCAGGCGAAGCGGCCGGGCAGCTCGACGGCGGTCATGCCGATAGAGTGCATGGAGGCGATCCCGGCGGCGATCAGAGCTCCCCCCCACAGCGGCGCGAAGCGGCCTCCGCGAAGCGCCGCGGTCCAGCCGGCGCCGGTGATCAGGATCGCCGCGCCGATCGAGAGCAGGGTCAGCCCGAGATCGTAGCCGACCGGGAGATTGGGCCGCCAGGCGAGCATGGCGATGAAATGGGTGGCCCAGATGCCGGTGCCGGCGACGAAGCCGGCGAGAGCCGCCCAGCCTTGCGCCCGCCGCTCCGCCCGCCGGGCTTGCTCGAAGATCGAGAAAGCGGTGAAGGCGGCGAGCAGGCAGAGGGTGCCGGCGGCGAGCACCAGCCGGACATCATGCTCGCCCGAGATGCAGGCATAGACCCGAAGCATAAGTTGACCCGCCCAGTGAGGCGACGCTTATGCGGCGGGTTTGGTGAAGAAGGGGTAAAGCATGGGGGATGACGGGAAGCCCTAATGCCGCTCCCGGATCGCGGCGAAGGTGACGTCGGGCCAGTCCTGCTGGAATCGGCCCAGCTCCCAGTCGTTGCGGATGAGCATGACCGTTTCTCCGTCGGCATCCTCGGCAAGGCTGGCGCGATGGCTCTCGGCGAGGCGCTTCATCTGCGCCGGATCGGCGGAGACCCAGCGGGCGATCTCCCAGGGGCTCGGCTCGAAGCCGAGCTTCAAGGAATATTCCGCCTCCATCCGGGTCGCCAGGACGTCGAGCTGGAGCGCTCCGACAACCCCGACGATCCAGCCGGTGCCGATCGCCGGCTTGAAGATCCGGACGACGCCTTCCTCGGCGAGGTCCTGGAGGCCGCGGCGCATCTGCTTGGACTTCATCGGATCGTCGAGGCGGACCCGGCGCAATATCTCCGGCGCGAAATCGGGCAGGCCGGTGAAGGCGATGTCGCCGTTCTCCGAGAGGGTGTCGCCCACTCTCAACGTGCCGTGATTGGGGATCCCGACGATGTCGCCGGGGCGGGCCAGCTCCGCCAGCTCGCGGTCGCGGGCGAAGAAGGTGATCGGGTTCTGGATCGAGATCGACTTGCCCAGCCGCGGGTTGGCGAGCTTCATCCCGCGCCTGAGGCTCCCCGAGCAGATGCGCAGGAAAGCCACGCGGTCGCGATGATTCGGATCCATGTTCGCCTGGACCTTGAAGACGAAGCCCGAGCAAAGCGGCGAGTCCGCCGAGACCGGCCCGGAGCGGGCGGGCTGGGCGCCCGGCGGCGGAGCGAAGTCGGCAAGGCCGTCGAGCAGCTCGCCTGTGCCGAACTCGCGGAGCGCGGAGCCGAAGAAGACGGGCGTGAGGTCGCCGGCCAGGAACGCCTCGAGATCCCATTCGGGATAGGCGGCGAGCGCGAGTCCCGCTTCCTCGCGCAGTCGGTCCGCCGCCTGCTCGGGGAGGGCGCGGTCGAGCGCGGGGTCGTCCAGGCCGGTGACGTCGACCGCCTCGGCCGGGGCGATTCCGTCGCTTCTGTCGGCGAGAAGCAGGCGGGGATCGGCGAGGTCGTAGAGGCCGTGGAAGAGGCCCCCCATCCCGACCGGCCAGTTGCGCGGACAGACGTCGAGCTGGAGCGTCTCGGCGATCTCGTCGAGCAGGGCGAAGGGGCTGAGCCCCTCCCGGTCGACCTTGTTGACGAAGGTGACGATCGGGATGTTGCGAAGCCGGCAGACCTCGAACAGCTTCCGGGTCTGGGCCTCGATGCCCTTGGCCGCGTCGATCACCATGATCGCGCTGTCGACCGCCGTCAGGGTCCGGTACGTGTCTTCCGAGAAATCCTGGTGCCCCGGCGTGTCGAGCAGGTTGAAGAGGATTCCGGACCGCTCGAACGTCATCACCGACGAGGTCACCGAGATTCCGCGCTGCTGCTCGATCGCCATCCAGTCCGAGCGGGCCCGGCGGCGATCGCCGCGCGCCCGCACCTCGCCGGCCTCGTGGATCGCGCCGGCCGCGTAGAGCAGCTTCTCGGTCAGGGTCGTCTTGCCGGCGTCGGGATGCGAGATGATCGCGAACGTGCGCCGCTCGAGGGCCGCTTGGCTCATGCAAAAACTCCGGGAGACGCGGCCCTGCGGCGCCGGCGTCGGGATGGGGAGGGGGGCAGATAGGCGCTTGCGAGGGTTTTGGGTAGGCTTGCCGGTCCGGGATGACGGCGGTGTTCAGATCGCCGTCTCCAATTGCGTGAAGCGCACCGGGAGGACCTCGCGCACGGTCACGCTCCCGTCCCGCGACTTCGTCGCGACGCTGAGCTGCTGGACCTCCTTGCCGCCGAGCGGGATCACCATGAGGCCGCCCGGGGCGAGCTGATCGGCCAGGGCCTGGGGCGGGGCGGGGGCCGCGGCGGTGACGAGGATCCGGTCGAACGGCGCGTGCTCGGGCCAGCCGCGGGAGCCGTCGCCGACCCGGATGTCGACGTCCCGGCCCTCCGCCTCGAGCCGCAGCCGGGCGCCTTCGGCGAACTCCTCGACGATCTCGACGCTCCGCACCAGGGCGCCGAGCGCGGTCATCACCGCAGCCTGCCAGCCCAGGCCGGTGCCGACCTCGAGCACCTCATGGCCAGGAGCGAGGTCGAGCAGGTCGAGCATCAGGGCGCCGATGAAGGGCTGCGAGATGGTCTTGTCGAAGCCGATCGGGAGCGGCGTATCCTGATAGGCGGCGACGGCCAGCTGGTGCGGGACGAACAGGTGGCGCGGCACCCGAAGCAGGGCCGCGCGAAGGTTGGGGTCGAGCGCGTCCTTGCCGATCTCGTCGCTGGCGAGATCGAAATGAAGGTCGACGATCTCGACCATGTGGCGCCTCAGCAGGGCCAGGTGCTGCTCGCCCATCGGCTTCATTGGGTGGCGCCTCCTTGCCTCGCGACATGGCACCAAATGCTCGGCGGCGCGCAAGGGTCCGCGACACACGCCACGCCGGCGAAGGCCGGGGCCCCGGCAGGTGAAAAGCGCTGGTTCGTTTCACCCGACGCGATCCCGGCCTTCGTCGGGAAGGCGAACCTAGCCCAATCCGCCCCGTCCCGTCCCGAGGCTGAAGATGAGGTGAAGGCCGGCGCCTACCAGCGCCGCGATGACCAGCAGCTTGGGATATTGCGGCTCCTCCAGCTCTAGAGCGGCTTGGGCCGCGCCCGCCTCGGTGGCGGAGCTGCGCCCCAGCCGCACCACGTCCCGGCTCCAGGAGGCGAAAGGCGGGCGGACCGCCGGAAGGTTCGCATCGCGGTGAAGGACCGGAAGCACCCCCGCGAAGCTCGGCTCCACCGAATGGTGGTGGCGGCCGGACCTCCAGACGACCCGGTGGCCGCTCGGGACCATCTGCCACGCGGCGCCGCTCCTGATCATGTCGCGCTCGCAGCGCCGGCAGCGGGCGAAATAATAGCCGCCATTATAGACTTCGCCGGCCGCCGCCTCGTGGCCGCCCAGGGCGCATAACAGGCTCATCCCTCTTCCTCCTCCTCTTCGAACGATTGTCCGGCACCGAGCCGGTATTCGGCGACGAAGCGCAGCTCCTCGTCGCCTTCGGCGATCGCCAGCGACGGGTCCCAGATCTCGAAATGGCTGCCTGCGCCGATGAACAATATGGCCCGGTCGAGCCCGCCGCGGCGCCGGGCCAGCGGCGGCAGGGTCAGCCGACCGGCCTCGTCGTAGGTGGCTTCCTCGACCATGCCGAACGTGCGCCGGGCCCTGGCGTGATGATCGTGCACCGGCCGACCGAGCGCCTCGTCCCGGAGCCGGCGCCGCTCCAGCTCCGCCTCGAGCCTCGGCCGAAGCGCCGAGCCGTAGCCGGTCACGCAGCGATCGCTCTCATGCGGCCCGAGCAGCACCCGGCCGTCGCCGTGGCGGGCCATTTCGCGAAGGATGAAAGGCGGGAGACGGACTCGGCCTTCTTCGTCGACCGCCCCTAGCGCGCTTCCGCTGAAGATGTGCGTGACTTCCACGGCCCCGTTCGTCCCCCGCAATCCCAATCCGCACCGCCGCAGGCTGGTGCTGGTCCGGAGCTTAATGGTTAACGGAAGCGAGGCTCAGATCGGATTTGTACACCGGTAATGATACCGTGATTCGCCATGGACACTACGAGGCCCAAGTATCGCAAGATCTTCGCGAGTCTAACCTACATTATGTCACTTCGGACTTACTTCGGTGTGGCGCCCCTTGTGGAGAAAGGTCCACAATGCCAGACACTTGGCGAACCGGGTCATCTGCCGTTCACCGTAATTCTCCTAGGTTGTACATTAACCAGTCGACTCAGACAGTTGACTGTGCGTGGCCGTGTGTTTTTGGCATTGGGGGGGCGGGCTTATGTCGCACCAACGCACCGTGTATGTGGTGGACAACGACCTCGAGACGAGGAGGTCGCTGACGATCAACCTGGCGTCGATCGGGGCGGAAGCCTGGCCGTTCGGCGGCGGAGGCGAGTTTCTTGAGATCCTCGGGCATCTCATGCCCGGCTGCGTCCTGCTCGACATGGATGCCGGGGACAGTCTCGACATATTGGAATCCCTGATGCAGCGCGAGACCGGGTGGCCGATCCTCGCCATGAGCGCCGTTCCCAAGGTCGAGATCGCCGTCGCGGCGATGAAGCTTGGAGCGCTCGACTTTCTCCAGAAGCCGATCGAGGGCACGAAGCTCGCCGCCGCTCTCGTCCCCGCCTGGAATGCGCTCGAAGCGTCGCTGGAGCGGGGCGAGGCGCGTCGCATCGCCCAGGACCGGCTGGCGCGGCTCACCGCTCGCGAGCTCGACATCTCCCTCGCCTTGTTCGGCGGCCGCTCCAACAAGGCGGTGGCGCATGAGCTCGGAATCAGCGTGCGGACGGTGGAGATGCACCGGGCGCACATCATGGCCAAGCTGGGGGTGAAGAGCATCGCCGAAGCGGCGGTGATGGCGACCCACGCCGGTCTCCCCATCGCCCAGCGCATGCCCGTCGCTTCGGTGCTCCGGCCCGTGGCGCAGGGCCGGAGCACCTCGCCTTTCGAGGGGCGGCGGCTGGCGCGCACCGCCTATTGAGCTTCGGAACCTCGCGCGCCGCGGCTCATTCAGGCCGCGGAAGGAGCGCGCCATGAACGACGACAAGCTCAACGGACGGCAGGGCGGGGGCGATTCGGGCGGCGGCGCCTATCCCAATCCGCACAGCGGCAAGGAAGGCGGCGGCAAGGAGGGCTTCACCGGCCGCGGCGGCCAGACCGAAATGCCCTATCACGGCCACGGCCAGCTCGGCGAGGACGATACCGGCGACAATCCCAACGCTCCGGCGAAAGACGAGTAACCTAGTCTCCCCAATCTCCGATGGGTGCGACAAAAGCTAAGGGGCCGGCGGCCTTTCGGCTGCCGGCCCCTCCCTCGTTACGCGACTCGAGGGGTCGATCCGCGGACCGACCCTGAGCTTATGCCTTGATTCGGTTTAGGAATCTCTGAATGGGTCTGTCAGCCGCCATTCACCCGGCCAGGCCGCTAATCGGCCTTGTTGCCGTCGGTGGTGACGTCGATCTGCTCGGGGACTTTCACCTCGATCTTGTCCGGCATCTCGACGTTGGGCATGTCGATCTTCGGCGCCTCGACGTTGACATTGACCCCGACCTCGTCGGCGGCGCGGTTGAAGCTTCCGCTGAAGAGGAAATAAAGCAAGGCGAGAAGCGCCAGGATCAGGACAACCGCGAGGATCACCCCGCCGCCGCCGCGGTCGCGGCCGCCGTCCGTCTGGATGATGGTGGTACGCTCGGTGTCGCGCACGGTGTCGCGTGGGATTTCGCGCTCGCGGTGGGGATCGGTCATCTCAAACTCCGTAAATTACAGGCGTAGGGCCCGGGATTGGGCCCTCCGCGATGGCCGCGATTGCGATCAGCTGGTCTTGGCGGGCGCGGTGACGTCGACCTTGACGTCGGTCGTCTTATCGGCGCCGCCGAGAAGCTGGCCACCGAACAGGTAGAAGAGCAGGGCGAGGACGGCGATCAGGAGGACCACGGCGATGATCGTCCCGCCTCCGCCGCCTCCGGTGTCGGTATGGACGACGGTCGTCTCGCGCTCCCGGACAGGCTCGGTCATTATGTGTCTCCGCTTTGTTTCGGAGCCTCAACGCTGCGTTGCATGGCGGGTTCCTCGCGCCGCGGGTCACTGGCGGCCGAACGCCAGCCGCAGGCCGAAGAAGATGAGCACTGCGCCGGTCGCGCGGTCGAGGCCGCGGACCAGCCCCGGGTTGCGCAGGGCCTTGGCCAGCGGCCGGGTAGCCGCGATGAGGAGCAGGAACCAGAGAAGCCCGAGCCCGGCGTGGACCGCGGTCAGAAGGAGGGTCAGCGCCGCCACGTCCGCCCCGGCCGGAATGAACTGCGGCAGGAAGGAGACGTAGAAGGCGCCGACCTTCGGGTTGAGGAGGTTGGTGAGCAGGCCGCGAAGCAGCCAGTTGCCCCGCGGCGCCGGCTCCTCATCCTCGGCTTCCGGGCGTCGGGCGAAGATCAGCCGGGTGCCGAGATAGAGCAGATAGGCGGCCCCGGCCCATTTCAGCGCCAGATAGGCAAGCTCCGACGCCTGGAGCAGCATTCCGAGGCCGACCGCGACCAGTACGCCCCAGGCGAGGCAGCCCAGGCAGATTCCGAGTGCCGCGGCAAAGGCGCGCCGGGCGCCCTCGGCGGCGGCGGTCCGAAGCACCAGGGCGGTGTCCAGCCCCGGGGTGATCGTGAGCAGCGCGGCCGCGACGGTGAAGGCGATCAGCGACTGCTCGAGCGGGGACATGGTGGACGTATAGCATGGCCGCGCCTTATGGTTGAGCCATGGACACCATGTCGCTGACGCCGATGGACCGGGGCCTGCTTCGGCTGATGCAGGTACGAGGGGCGATCGCGGGCTGTTTCCTCCTGGCGGCGGCCGGGGTGGGAGAGGTTTTCGTCGGGCAGCTGGCTCCCGTCCCCAACGGCCTGCTGCTCGGCGCTGCGCTTCTGATCCTGCTCTATCTGGCGGCGCTGGCGCCGCCGCGCCGTTATCGCGCCTGGGGCTATGGCCTGGACTCGGAAGAGCTTCAGGTCCGGCGCGGCGTGTGGACCCGGGTCCACACGGTGGTTCCGCTCGACCGGGTCCAGCATATCGACGTCAGCCAGGGCCCGCTCGAGCGCGCCTTCGGCATTTGCAGCCTCGTCCTCCACACCGCGGGGACTCTGCACAGCCAGATCGTCCTGCCCGGCCTCACCCGGCGCACCGCCGAGGGGATCCGCGACGAGATTCGCGGCCGCATCCGGGAGGAGCCGGCATGAGCGACGGCGCCGACCGCCGTCTCCATCCCGGCACGATCGCGCTTCGCTTCATCAAGGAAGCGCCGCAGACGCTGCTGGCGCTGCCGGCCGCTTTGGCCTTCTCCTCGCGGAGCGGCCTCACCGGCGCCCTGTATCTGGCGGCGGCGCTCGGGGTCGTCCTGCTGGCGGCGAAATGGCTGGCGTGGCGGCGCTTCAAATATGGCGTGGGGGCGGCGGAGATCGTCATCGAGAGCGGCATCCTCAACCGCAACCGGCGGAGCATCCCCTTCGACCGGGTCCAGGACGTCGACATCGAGCGGACCTTCCTCGCCCGGCTGTTCGGCCTGGCCAAAGTCCGGATCGAGACCGGTGCGGGCGGCAAGGACGAAGGCCTGCTCGACAGCGTGTCCCTCGCCGAGGCTCACCGGCTCAGGGAAACGGTTCGAGCCGGCCGGGCCGGGGCCACTCCCGCCGCCGGTTCACAGGATGCGGACGCGCCGCCCGCGCGAACCCTCTTCGCGATGGATCCGCCGCGTCTGCTCCTGTCCGGGCTGTTCAACTTCTCCCTGGTCTACATCGCCGGGCTGTTCGCGATCCTCCAGACGTTCGACGGTTTCCTGCCCTTCGACATTTACGATCCCGCCCGCTGGATCGGCCTGGTCGACGAATACCTTCCGGCCCGCTGGACCTTCGGAGCGATTGCGGCGGTCCTGTTCCTGGCCGCGGCGCTCGGGGCGGTGGCGGGCGTGCTTCGGACCGCCTCGCGCGACTTCGGCTTCCGGCTGTCGCTGGAAGGCGACCGGCTGCGCCGCGAGCAGGGCCTGTTCACCCGCAAGGAGGCGGTGATCTCGCGGCGCCGGGTGCAGCTCGCACAGGTCAGCGGCGGTCCGGTGCGTCGGCTGTTCGGCTGGTCGGGCCTGTCCTTCCAGACCCTCGGCGCCGGCACCGACCGGGGGGGTCACCAGAGCGCCGCGCCCTTCGCGAAGCGGGGCGAGATCGAGGCGGTGCTGGCCGAAGTCGCGCCGCTTCGCCTGCCGCCGCCGCCCGCGCTGGTGCAGGTGTCGAGACGCCACATCCTGCGCAGCGTCGCGGCCACCCTGCTTCCGGCGCTCGCCGGGATCGCGGCGCTCTCCTACTGGCTGCCTCTGGCCCCGGCGCTGCTGGCGGCACTGCCGCTGCTCGCCGGCGCGGCCGCGCTCGAGCGGCGCTTCCACCGTTACGCCCTCGCCGACGATCTCCTGTTCGTCAGCCGCGGCGTGTGGCGTCAGCGGCTCTGGCTCATCCCCTTGCGCAACGTCCAGTCGCTGAGCCTGAGCCGCGGGCCCATCCAGCGCCGCCTCGGGCTCGCCACCTTGGCGATCGATACCGCGGGAGCCTCGATGATCAACGCGCCCCGCATCGTCGACCTTCGCGACGAGGCGGCGGAGGCTCTGGCGGCCGAGATCTCGAAGCTGCGTTCCGTTATTGCGAGCGAAGCGAAGCGATCCAGCGCTGCGCATCCGCCCGCTGGATTGCTTCGTCGCTGCGCTCCTCGCAATAACGGGTGAGCCTCAGGCCTCCGGAAGGAAGTCAGGCACCGAGAGGTAGCGCTCGCCGGTGTCGTAATTGAAGGTGAGGACCCGCTTGCCCGGGCCGATCTCGTGGAGCTTCTGGCGCACTGCGGCGAGGCTCGCGCCGGAGCTTATCCCGACCAGGATTCCTTCCTCGCGCGCAGCCCGGCGCGCCATCTCCTTGGCGTCGGAGGGATCGACCTGGATGACTCCGTCGAGGACGTCGGTGTGGAGGTTGGCGGGGATGAAGCCGGCGCCGATGCCCTGGATCGGGTGGGGTCCCGGCTGGCCGCCGGAGATGACCGGCGACAGGGTCGGCTCGACCGCGAACACCTGGAGCCCCGGCCATTCCTTCTTCAGCACCTGGGCGCAGGCGGTGATGTGGCCGCCGGTGCCGACCCCGGTGATCAGGACGTCGATCGGCGAGTCGCGGAAATCCTCGAGTATCTCCTGCGCCGTCGTGCGCAGATGAACCTCGATATTGGCCTCGTTCTCGAACTGCTGCGGGATCCAGGCGCCTTGCGTCTGCGAAGCCAGCTCCTGGGCCCTGGCGATCGCGGCCTTCATCCCGCCTTCGCGCGGGGTGAGGTCGAAGCTCGCGCCGGAGGCGAGCATCAGCCGGCGGCGCTCGAGCGACATGCTTTCGGGCATGACGAGGATCAGCTTGTAGCCCTTCACCGCCGCGACCATGGCGAGGCCTACGCCCGTGTTTCCGGACGTCGGCTCGATGATGGTGCCGCCGGGCTTGAGGGCGCCCGAACGCTCGGCCGCCTCGATCATCGACAAGGCGATCCGGTCCTTGATCGACCCACCGGGATTGGCCCGCTCCGACTTAACCCAGACCTCCGCCTCGCCGAACAGTCGGTTGAGGCGGATATGGGGGGTCCGCCCGATCGTCTCCAATATGCTGCCCGCTCTCATTGGTGGCCTCCTTTTGCGGTTCGGCGTTGGTGGGTTCCGAAACCCGCTCCAACCCCAGCTATCGATTCTGCGCGGCGCGCGCTAGCGGCGGCAATTCCGCTCATGCCCGTAAATCGTCCGGGGCGTCGAAGGTTCGGGCCCGCCGAAGCTCCGGGTACCAGCGCGCCCAGAGCAAGGTCACCGCGATCGCCCCGATTCCGCCGGCGACTACCGCGACGACCGGGCCGACCAAAGCGGCGAGAAATCCCGATTCGGCCTCGCCGAGCTCATTCGAGGCGGAGATGGTGAGCTGGGAGACGGCGCCGACCCGGCCGCGCATCGCGTCGGGCGTGGAGAGCTGGATCAGCGACTGGCGGACGTACACGGAGAACATGTCGGACGCCCCGACCACGAACAAGGCGGCGAGCGACAGTGGCATCCAGGTCGAAAGCCCGAAGGCGATGGTGGCGACCCCGAAGACGATCACCGCCCAGAGCATCTTGGTCCCGACATTGGTCCTGAGCGGCCGGAACGAGAAGAGGATCGCGGTGAGCGTCGCTCCGAGCGCGGGCGCGGCGCCGAGCTGGGCGAGGCCTTCCGGCCCGACCTGGAGGATGTCGCGGGCATAGACGGGAAGAAGCGCCGTCGCACCGGCGAGGAAGACGGCGAAGAGATCGAGAGTGATGGCGGCGAGCACCAGGCGGTTGGTCCGAACATAGGCGAGGCCGTCGACCATCTGCCGGATCGGGTGGCGGCTGCGGTCCACCTCCGGGCGAGTCACCGGCCCGATCAGGAACAGGCAGAGGAGCGAGACGGCGAAGAGCAGGGCCGCGCCGATATAAGAGGCCTCCGGAACCCAGGCGTAGAGATAGCCGCCGAGGCCGGGGCCGGCGACCATTCCCGCCTGCCACGAGATGGAGGACAAAGCGATGGCGTTGGGCAGGCTCTCGCGCGGCACCAGGTTTGGCGCCAGGGCGCCCAGCGCGGGTCCGGAGAATGCGCGGGCGATGCCGAGCAGGAAGGCGACCGAATAGAGGATGAGGAGGTCCACCGTTTCCGCCCAGGTCGCATAGGCGAGGGCGGCGGCGCAGAGCACCTGGAGGGCGATGGTGGCCCGGGCGATCTGCCGCCGGTCGATCCGGTCCGCGACCCAGCCGGTGACCGGCGTGAGGGCGAACAGCGGCAGGAACTGGATCAGGCCGATGAGGCCGAGCCGGGCCGAGGCGGCGGCGACCCCGAGCCCGTCGGCCCGGGCGATATTGTAGACCTGCCAGCCGATGATCAGCATCATCGCCGCCTGCGCCAGGGTCGCGGTCAGCCGGGCCGCCCAGTAATAGCGGAAATTGGCGATGCGGAAGGGGTGGGGGGCGGTGGCCATGGCGGGCGCTTAGGGGGGAGCGCAGGCCGCGGCAATTCCCATTCCTCCCCGAGCTTGCTCGGGAAGGGGGACCAGCCGAAGGCTGGTGGAGGGGCGATTCTGACTCTGGATTTCCCCTCCACCACGGCGCTTCGCGCCGCGGTCCCCCTCCCCGAGGCAAGCTCGGGGAGGAAGTTTTCGAGCAAACGCCGCTCTCGTCTTGGCGCCTTCGGAACGCTAACCCTCCTTCCATACGAGGAGATGCGCCATGCCCAAGTCCCTGCTCGCCGCCACTGCCGCCGTCGCGCTCGCGCTCTCCGGCTGCGCCTCCACCGGGTTGGGCGAGACGCAGACGGCCCAGGCGCTGCCCTCGTCGTGGCCCGCTTTCTCGCAACGCTTCATCGACGGCTATTTCCAGGTCAGCCCGGCCTTCGCGGTCGGCCAGGGGAAGCACGAATATGACGGCCGGCTCCCCGATTGGAGCGAGACGGGGCTGGCCAATGCCAGGGAGTTCCTGCGCAGCTCGATCGCCGCGGCAGAGGCGTTCGACTCCCGGCATCTCAGCAAGGCCGAGCGGTTCGAGCGCGACTATCTGATCGCGCGGGCCCGGGGCGACCTGTTCTGGCTCGAGACCGCCGACCAGCCGCACCGCAACCCGGCTTATTACATGGGCAACGGGCTCGACCCGTCGGTCTACGTCACCAGGCCCTACGCGCCGGCCGAGACCCGGCTGAGGGCGTTCATCGCCTATCTGAAGAACGTGCCCCGGGCCGCGCAGCAGATCCGCGCCAATCTCAGGACCCCGCTGCCGCTGAGCTTCATCAATTACGGCAAGGCGGGCTTCGGCGGCTTCGCGGAATATTATCCCAGGGACGGCAAGGCCGCCTTCGCCGAAGTTCGCGACCCGGCGCTCCAGGCCGAGCTCGACTCGGCGGCGACGGAGGCGGCGCGGGCGATGCAGGGGCTCGCCGACTGGCTCGAGGCGCAGCGGCCGAACGCCACCCAGGATTTCGCGCTCGGCGCCGACAGGTTCGCCCAGATGCTCCGCGACACCGAGATGGTCGACGTCCCGCTCGCCGAGCTGGAGGCGATCGGCCGCGCCGACCTCAAGCGCAACCAGGATGCTTTGCGCACCTCCTGCGCCCGCTATGCGCCCGGAGCGACCTTGCAGGCCTGCATGAACAAGATGGCCGCGAACAAGCCCAAGGGCGGCGCAGTCGCGGCCGCCCGGGCCCAGCTCGTCGGGTTGAGGCGCTTTATCCAGGAGAAGGACCTGGTCTCGATCCCTGGCACCGAGGAGGCGAAGGTCGAGGAATCGCCGCCCTACAACCGGCAGAATTTCGCCTATATCGATATCCCCGGGCCGTTCGAGCGCGGCCTCCCGTCCGTCTATTACATCGCCCCGCCCGATCCCTCCTGGCCGGCCGAGGTGCAGGCCGGCTTCGTCCAGGGCGAGGCGGCATTGCTCTTCACCTCGGTCCACGAGGTCTGGCCCGGCCACTTCCTCAACTTCCTCCACGCCAACCGCTCGCCCTTCACCTTCGGCCGGGTGTTCGTCGGCTACGCCTTCGCCGAAGGCTTCGCCCACTACACGGAGGAGATGATGTGGGATGCGGGCCTCCGCGACGGCGACCTCGAGACCCACATCGGCCAGATCTCCAATGCCCTGCTCCGCGACTGCCGCTACCTCTCGGCGATCGGGATGCACACCGGGCGGATGACCCAGGAGCAGTCGAGGCGGCTGTTCCTCGAGCAATGCTATCAGGACGAGGGCAATGCCAGGCAGCAGAGCGCCCGGGGGACGTACGATCCGGCCTATCTGAACTATACGATGGGCAAGCTGCTGATCCGCAAGCTGAGGGACGACTGGACCGCAACGAGGGGCGGGCGCCGGGCGTGGAAGGCGTTCCACGACAAATTCCTGAGCTATGGCGGCCCGCCCATTCCGCTCGTTCGGGCGCAGATGCTGGGAGGCGCGGCGAAGGCGGTTTTCTGAGGTGAAGTTCACGAAGTTCACGATCTCCCGCATTTTTTGTGAACTTCCCGGCGGCCGCCTCCATCCGGCTTGAGCTTGAGCTTGAGCGCCGGCGCGCCACCACCCACTGGCGGCCGCCCGGATGCACGGCATCGAAGCCCGACTTGCGGGCGTGCTCCGGAGCCGACACAGCTCGCTCAAA
Source organism: Allosphingosinicella sp. (assembly GCA_036399975.1). Classification (GTDB taxonomy): domain Bacteria; phylum Pseudomonadota; class Alphaproteobacteria; order Sphingomonadales; family Sphingomonadaceae; genus Allosphingosinicella. Next base: position 7,814 of record DASWLZ010000039.1, on the reverse strand, counting down.
CGTCCTGCCTCCTTCCCAGCCGGTTCGCGGGCAGGCGCGAAAAGGGACCGGCTTCCGCACATTGTCCATGACGCTGCTCCTCCAACGGAACATAGCACGAACAAGTTGTTCGCGGAAGTTGGTTTAGACTGCGCCGCCGCATACGATCTTCGCATAAGCTGCTGTCGCCATTGAATTGCGCTGGACAGTCGCAGCTTTGGCGAAGCACCTTGGCGGGCGCATGAACGAGAAGAGTCGCTCCGAACTCGTCAGGCGCAACGAGCAGGTCAAGGCGGTGTCGAGCCTGATGGGCAATGCCGGCCTGGCGCTTGTGGCAGCGGCTCTCGGCCGCTGGTTCCTAGGGCGTCGACGGCTACGTGATGTTGTGGCTTCTCGCGGGAGCCGGACTTATATGGACGGGTGTGACGGCGCTCACGATGCTGGAGGCTGAAGGCTGAGATGGACCGGTTGAACGATCTCGCACCGGCGCTCGGCGGCCTTGCGATCCTCGCCTACGGCTGGTCGGTGCTGTTCCGCATCAGGCGCGAGCAGGCGAAGAGCCGGGAGACGCGGGCCGCGGAGTAGGTTGGTTACGTCTATCGGCAAGAGCATTCTCGAAACTTGTACTTTCGCTATACGACCAGCGCTTATTCGGTAAGCCTTTGGAAAACATGCGGCCATTGCTTTTGCGCCTGTGCACCTACTAGCTCGACGTTCTCACATTCCAGAGATACTTCGTAGGGCATCGTAATTACCCCCAGTTGCTCGCTACGCCCTACGGTCAAGTCACCCATCTCGCGCCAACTCTTTATATCGGTGTCGCGATGGAAATGTATCAAGAGACCGTCGAGATAAAAGCGAAAAATTCTGATGTGTGAGGTACCCTTGTTCATGCCCAGTGGCTTCTTCGCCGTGATTGGCGAGGCATTATGATGAGGTCCTCGGGTGGTTAATTGAACAAGGTTCATAGGAAATAAAAACTGCGGCTTCGGATCGCCGGTGCGCACCATCTCCCGCAGCCGGTTCATTTGGCCCGGCCTAAGAGTAATCTTTTTGAACTCCTGAAGCGTTGAAGCGGCCGCTCGCCAGAGGATGCTAAGGAAAAAAAGGCGCAGAGTGGCACCGTCGACGTCCTTGATAATGCGCACGCCATGGCCAGCCGGAGAAGTAGGTGTCAGATCGTCGAACGTCGGAGAATCGTCGCTCCCCCAAGAGCTCCAGATGAGCTTGTGCTTTCGGAGCACCGCTATCCCTTGCTCGTCGTGCCGCGCGAGTATGTCTTCGCCTTCGCGGGTTACCAGGGATAGATCGTACCAGCTGCTCCAGCGCCTGACTGGTCGCTCCCCTTCTCCAGCTTGAATGAAGTGTTCACCTGGGATGCTGTGACGTGTCAGCGCTTGGGGGAGTATGTGTGATCGAACCAGCTTGCCGCTCGCGCCGGTGAGTGCGCAGGTGCCTTCGGCCATCGATGAAGCCTCTCACGCCAGATCCACGAAACTATCCAGCACTCGCTTGCGCCCCGCATGCTCGAAATCGATCTCGAGCTTGTTGCCTTCGATCTCGGCCACCAGGCCGTAGCCGAACTTGGCGTGGAACACGCGTTGGCCAACCGCGACGTCGCTCCTGCCGGGGTTGCCGAGGCTCACCGCCGAGGCCCGGGCCTCCATCACCCGCGGCGGAGTGCGTTCGAAGCCGCCGGTCACCGCGCGGCGCCAGCCGGGGCCTCGGCCGGAGCCCCTCGCCACGTCGGCGAACGGGTCGGCGCGCTCCGACCAGTTCGCCCGCCACAGGCTCTCGCCGCCCGACATGGTCTGCTCCTGCTCGATATGGGCGTCGGGGAGCTCGGCGATGAAGCGGCTCGGGATGCTGCTCGTCCACTGGCCGTAGATGCGGCGGTTGGCGGCGTGGAAGATGAAGCAATTGCGGCGGGCCCTGGTGATGGCGACGTAGGCCAAACGCCTTTCCTCCTCGAGGCTGGCCTGGCCGCCTTCGTCGAGCGAGCGCTGGGAGGGGAAGACCCCTTCCTCCCAGCCGGCGAGGAAGATTGTCTCATATTCGAGGCCCTTGGCGGCGTGGATGGTCATGATGGTGACCTTCTCCGTGTCGCGCTCGGCGTCGTTCTCCATGACCAGGGAGACGTGCTCGAGGAAGCCGCCGAGGGTCTCATATTCTTCCATCGCCCGGGTCAGCTCGGCGAGGTTCTCGAGTCGGCCGGCGCTCTCGGCGGAGCGGTCGGCCTGGAGCATGGCGGTGTAGCCGCTCTCGTCCAGGACCAGCCGGGCCAGCTCGGCATGGGGCAGCTCGTTCAGGCGGGCTCGCCAGCGGGCGAAGTCGCCGACGAGGTTGCCGAGCTGGCGCCGGGCCTGCGGGGTGAGCTCGTCCGTGTCGAGGATGACCGCGGCGGCCATCAGCAAGGGCACGCCCTCGGCCCGGGCCAGCGAGTGGATTTTGGCCACCGCCTTGTCGCCGAGGCCGCGCTTGGGCGTGTTGACGATCCGCTCGAAGGCGAGGTCGTCTGACGGCTGAGCGATGATTCGAAGGTAGGCGAGGGCGTCGCGTATCTCGGCGCGCTCGTAGAAGCGGAAGCCGCCGACGATCCGGTAGGGCAGGCCGATGGCGATGAAGCGGTCCTCGAACTCGCGGGTCTGGAACTGGGCGCGGACGAGGATGGCGGTGTCGTCGATCCGGCCGCCGCGGCGCTGGACCGACTCGATCTCCTCGCCGATCCGCCGCGCTTCCTCGGGCCCGTCCCACACTCCGACGACCCGGACCTTGCCGCCGCCGTCATGCTCGGTCCACAGCGTCTTGCCGAGGCGGCCGCCGTTGTGGGCGATGAGGCCCGAGGCGGCGGCGAGGATGTGCGGGGTGGAGCGGTAATTCTGCTCGAGCCGGACGATCTTGGCGCCGGGGAAATCCTTCTCGAAGCGAAGGATGTTGGCGATCTCCGCGCCTCGCCAGGAATAGATGCTCTGGTCGTCGTCGCCGACGCAGCAGATGTTCTTGCGCTCCTGGGCGAGAAGCCGGAGCCACAGATACTGGCTCTGGTTGGTGTCCTGATATTCGTCGACCAGGATATATTTGAAGCGCTGCTGGTAGTGCGCCAGCACGTCGCGATGCTCCTTGAGGATCACCAGCATGTGGAGCAGCAGGTCGCCGAAGTCGCAGGCGTTCAGCGCCTTAAGCCTCGCCTGGTAGAGGGCGTAGAGCTCGGCGCCCTTGCCGTTGGCATAGGCCTCGCTCTCTGCGGCGTCGATCTGCGTCGGGGTCCAGCCCCGATTCTTCCAGCGGTCGATCAGCCCGCCGAGCATCCGGGCCGGCCAGCGCTTCTCGTCAATGTCGTTGGCGGAGATGAGCTGCTTGAGGAGCCGGAGCTGGTCGTCGGTGTCGAGGATGGTGAAGTTGGACTGAAGGCCGACCAGCTCGGCGTGGCGGCGGAGCATCCGGGCGGCGACCGAATGGAAGGTGCCGAGCCAGGGCATGCCCTCGACGGCGTCGCCGACCTGCCGGCCGACCCGCTCCTTCATCTCGCGCGCCGCCTTGTTGGTGAAGGTGACGGCGAGGATTTCCGACGGCCAGGCGAGCCTCGTGTAGACGAGATGCGCCAGGCGGGCGGTCAGGGCGGCGGTCTTGCCGGTTCCGGCGCCGGCGAGCACCAGCACCGGCCCGTCCGTCGTCAGCACCGCCTCGCGCTGGGGCGCGTTGAGCCCGCGAAGATAGGGGGCCTCCGGCGTCTGGGTCTGCGGGAGAGTCACGTTCCGGAGGTAGGGAACATAAGGGGCAGGAGCAAGCGAAGCTTGGACTTGCACGCCTTGCTGGAGCATCGTATCGGGGTCGGAACAAAGAGAGGTCGAACATGCCTGAAGGGGGCTGCCATTGCGGCGCGGTCCGTTACGAGATGCCGGCGGAGGCGATCCATCAGGCGCTCTGCCACTGCCGGGACTGCCGGCTCCATTCCGGAGCGCCGATGGTAGCCTGGGGCCTTGTGCCGCAGGACAAGCTGAAGGTGGAAGGCGAGACCAGGACCTACGCCTCGTCGGAGCACGGCCGCCGGCATTTCTGCGGGACCTGCGGGACGGCGCTCTTCTACACCAACGAAGTCATCTTCCCGGGCACGATCGACGTCCAGGTCTGCACACTCGACGATCCCGATGCGATCCCGCCGCAGGCCCAGATCCAGGTGGCGGAGCGGATCGGCTGGATGGAGCGGGCGCACGAGCTGCCGAGCTTCGAGCGCTACCCCGGCTGAGCCTTCACCGCGCGGGCTTGCGGCACCAGAATTTGTGCATCGAGCGGAAGAGGGAGGGGCTCTCCCGCTCGAGCTCGGCCCAGGCGTCGAGGTCGCGCATCGCGGGGTCGCCGGGATGGTCCCAGCGATAGCGGGCCCGAAGGGCGGGGGAGGGCAGGTCGAAGGCGAGCAGCTCGAGCCCGAGCGAGTCGAGGGCCCGGCCGATCCGGGGGACGTCGAACGAGTCCTCGTGCGGGTGGAGGAGGAGGTCGAATATCCCCTGCAGAGTGTAGAAATCGATCGCCCCTCCGACCGTCGCGGGAGGCGCGGCGATCAGCCGGCGGCGGGCCTCGCGAAGCAGGTCGGAGTTGACGGGGCGCCCGCGAAGGTCGGCAAGGTCCGCCTGGGCCGAGCGGATCTCGGCACGCGCGGGCTTGCTGTAGAGCATCAGCCGCATCACTCCGCCGGGCTCGAGCACGTCCGCCAGAGCGGCCCAGCCGGCCTCCGGATCGGGGAGGTGATGGAGCACTCCGCTGCAGGCGATGAAGTGGAAGCGCTTCCCAAGCTCCGCGACCCGATGGAGGTCGAGGGCCCGGAAGTCGATCCGCGCCGGCGGCCCGTCGCGGCAGCGCTCGGCCGCATAGGCGATGGACGTCTCACTGAGGTCGATCGCCGTGATCCTCGCCTCCGGATAGCGGAAGGCGGCGAGCGCCGCCTCGCGGCCGGTTCCGCAGCCGGCGACGAGCATCTCCACCTCGACCGGCAGCCCCGACGGGCGTCCCTGATCCACCGATTCCACTTCCGCCGGGATCGTTATGGGCTGCGGGACGGTGACCCGGCTCCAGGCGGGATAGGGCCAGCGGCGATACTGGTCGGCGACGGCGTCGGCGGCCGGATGGGCGGAGGCCCCGGGGGCGGCGGAGTCGGGCCGATAGGCGGCGGCGATCACGGCGGCGGGGGCGGATTCGAGCTTCCGCCGCTCTTCCGTGTCGAAAAGCCAGGCGCCGCCATTGTGCGCCGCCTGGGCCGCCAATGCGGCGACGAGCCGGGGAAAGGCCGGCCATTCACCCGAGAGGAGGAGCCATCGGCGGAGGCCGGTAAGGATGCGCTCGGCATCGAGCCGGGTGACATAGGCCTCGCGGAGCAGGGCGAGGGCGAATTCGTCGGTTTCCAGCGAGCGGGCGAGCGCCGAACCGTTTCCGCCCTGGGCGCCGAGGCTCCCGCCGGGCGCGAGCAGCAGGTGCCAGCCGGCCGGCGCCACCATCATCGGGTCCACGGCCGGGTCTGCGAGCAGCCGGGTGATCGGGTCGCGCCACTCGGGCCCGGCGGCGGCGGGGTGGCCGAGGAGCAGGCGCGCCCCGAGCCGCCTGGCGTCCGAATCGTCCGGGGCCTGGAGCAAGGCAGACCGGGCCGCCTCCAGGGCCTCGCGGAAGCGCCCCGCGCCGTTCAGCTCGCGGGCCGAGCGGAGCAGCGATCCGAGCGGCGTGGGCGAGTGGGTGGGGTTCCCCATTCCAAGGCTCAAGCGGCGGCGGCCGCGGCAGCCTGCCGGAGGAGCAGCAGGTGGGCCTTGCCGAAGCGGCGCTCCGCCTCGAGCTCGAGGCCCTCGGGGAGTTGCAGGGGTTCCGCGCCTTTCTCGACGCTGATCCAGCCGCCCGGGGCGGCCCAGCCGTCGCGCGCGATCCGGTCGAGCGCGGCCTGGGCAAGCTCTTCGCCATAGGGCGGATCCATGAAGATGAGGTGGAATGGCTGGCGCGGGCGGGCGGAGCGCTCGACGGCGCCGGACCGGACTTCGCTGAGCGCAGCCGCGCCGAGCTTGGCGATATTGCGCTCGATCGTCGCCAGCGCGGCCCGGTCCCGCTCGATGAAGGTGCAATGCGCCGCGCCCCGCGACAGCGCCTCGAGGCCCAGCGCCCCGGTGCCGGCGAAGAGATCGGCGGCGCGGATCCCCTCGAAGCTTCCGAGGCGGCTGGCGAGCATCGAGAACAGGCCCTCGCGGGCCCGGTCGGAGGTCGGGCGGGTGGCGCTTCCGGGCGGCGCGAGGAGCGGCCGCCCCCGCCATCGGCCGGCGATGATGCGCATCTTCTAGATCCTCCCCGGCTTTCGCCGGGGAGGGGGACCGCCCGAAGGGCGGTGGTGGGGCTCTTTTCGACGGCCCCGAAGAACCCCTCCACCAGGCTTCGCCTGGTCCCCCTCCCCGGCAAAAGCCGGGGAGGATTTTCCGCCCTTCAGCCCCTTCCGGAAGGAAGCCAGGTCGTGCTGGCGAACCTCGTCGACCGCCCCGCCGGGCAAATCGGCCAAGGGGAAGGGGCCGTATGAAGTCCGCAGCAGCCGTGAGACCTGGAGGCCGAGATGCTCGAGCACCCGCCGGACCTCGCGGTTCTTGCCTTCGGTGAGCCTCAGCTCGATCCAGGCGTTGCGGCCGGTCCGGCGCTCCAGATTGGCGTCGATCGAGCCGTAGCGCACGCCCTCTATCTCGACGCCCTGGATGAGCTCCTCGAGCCGCTCCTGGCTGATCTCGCCGAACACCCGGGCCCGATAGGTGCGCTCGACCCCGGAGGAGGGAAGCTCGAGCTGGCGCTTCAATTCGCCGTCGGTGGTGAGGAGGAGGAGGCCCTCGGTGTTGAGGTCGAGCCGGCCGACCGGCATCACCCGCGGAAGGCCGGCCGGGAGCCGGTCGTAAATGGTGGGCCGGCCCTTCGGGTCGCGCTCCGTCGTCAGCAGGCCGACCGGCTTGTGGTAGCGGAAGAGGCGCGCCGGCGCCGGCGCCTTCACCGGCTTGCCGTCGACGGTGACTCCCTGGAGCGAGGTCAGAAGGGTCGCCGGAGTCTCGACCACCTTGCCGCCGATGGCGATCCGGCCCTCGGCGATCATCCGCTCGATCTCGCGACGCGAGGCTATTCCGGCGCGGGCGAGAAGCTTCGCGATGCGCTGGGAATCCCCGGGGGAATTCTTGGGGGGTGCGGGCGGGGGCAGCTTGTCCTCCTCAACTAGCCGGACGGGCGGAAATATGCGCTCAGTCGATCCGCCCGCCATGGCACCGGACACTCCGGCGCTCGTTACGCAAGAGAAACCGATCCCCGGTGGGCAAGGGCGCGCATTAGATGTTGTTCGGCAAACGCGAAAGGGCGATCCGCCGGATCCTCATCGTCGAGGACGAGCCGCTCGTCGCCTTCGACAACGAGCATCTGCTTCGCGAGTGCGGCTATGAGGTCGTCGCCACCGTCGACACGCTGGCGGACGCGGTCCGGGTGCTCGGCGAGGAGCCGGTCGATCTCGTGCTCAGCGATATCCAATTGAACGGCGACGGCGACGGCATGGATGTCGCCCGCGCCGCCGGGGCGAGGCAGGTGCCGGTGCTGTTCGTCACCGCCAATTGCCCGATCGAAGCGCGCGGCCTCGGCCTCGGCTGCCTTGCCAAGCCCTATAGCGACAAGGTGATGAAGAACGCGCTCGAGGCGCTTGACCGGAAGCTGTCGGGCAAGAAGGTCGGAAGGCTGCCGGCCGGGCTGAGCCTGTACGAGGAGGCGTGAAATCGTCGCCCCAGCGAAGGCTGGGGCCCCGGCGGGTGAAGAACGCCGGGCTTTTCACCCCCTGGGTCCCCAGCCTTCGC